>JAFTDB010000032.1 GCA_017454375.1 Acholeplasmatales bacterium
AGGATCAAACTCTCCATAAAATTTTTATGTTTTTGTTTTTTCTTTTGCTCTAATTATTGAATTGACTTTTTCAATTCGTATTCACGTTTAAGTTCGTCATATATAGTTTTCAAAGACCTAATTTGCAACGCTCAATTAAGCGTGCCCGTTTATTATATTACTTTTATATTTTAATGTCAACAACTATTTTTCACTTTTTTTAAAATATTTTAATATTTTTTATAAAAGTCTAAAAAATGGCTTAAAATAAAGAAAAAATCCCTTTATCAGGGATTAAAAACTTTGTTTTTATATAAATTATTCGCTTTTTTGCTTTAAAATGTTAATTTCTTCTTCTGTTAAATGACGATATTCGCCTAATTTTAAATTTGGATCTAAATCTAGTCCGCCAAACTTAATTCGCTTTAGATATAAAACAGGGCAATCTACTGCTTCCATCATTTTCTTAACCTGATGGAATTTACCTTCACAGATAGTTAGCTCTCCTTCATCATCAGATATCTTTTTAAATTTAGCTGGTTTAGTTACATAATCTTCTATTTCAATTCCCGATTCTAGTCTTTTGATTTTAGAGTCAGTTATTGTTCCATCAAACTTTAGGTAGTATGTTTTTTCTACATGGTTTTTGTAGCTTAAAAGATTATGACATAACATACCATCATTTGTAATTAGTAGTAAACCTTCAGTATCTTTATCTAGTCTTCCTACAGTAAACAGTCCTCTTAGTGGTAGTCCATCTATCATTTCAAAGATAATTCTTTCATTATTACTATAGTTAGCACAGATGTAACCTGCAGGTTTATTCATCATTAAATATATATATTTATTATATTCAATTTCTTCATCAAAGATAATAACTTCGTCTTCCTCTTCATTTATCTGAAAATCATCATCAACTATAACTTCGTTATTAACTTTAACGTATCCTTTACGGATTAATTTTTTAACATCTTTTCTACTTCCATACCCCATATGGGCAAGTAGCTTATCTAATCTCATATTAATTATTCTTCATAACCATTAGGGTTATTCTTTTGCCAGTTCCAAGCGTCTCTAGCCATATCCTCTATATTATATTTAGCAGTGAATCCAATTTCCTTAGCAGCCTTATCTACTTTTGTATAGTTAGCTGTAACATCACCTGCACGTCTAGGTGCTACAGAATATGGGATTGGCTTACCATATGCCTTCTCAAAAGCGTGTAGAATATCAAATACTGAAGAACCTTTACCAGTACCTAGGTTATATACTACTACGCCTGGTTTTTCTTCTAGTTTTTTGATTGCGCATACATGGCCATATGCTAAATCACATACATGGATATAGTCTCTAATACATGTTCCATCTGGTGTATCATAATCATCGCCAAAAATGTTAAGCTTTTCTCTCTTACCAACCATTACTTGTGTAATATATGGTGCTAGGTTATTAGGAATACCATTAGGGTCTTCACCCATTAATCCTGATGGATGAGCACCGATTGGGTTGAAATATCTTAAAATACAAATATTAAACTCAGGTTCAGCAACTGCTAAATCTTGTAATATTCTTTCAATAAATAATTTAGTTGTACCATAAGGGTTAGTTGTACCACCAGTAGGGAATGTTTCATCTACTGGAACTGATGCTGGATCACCATATACAGTTGCACTTGAAGAGAATATGAAATTGAATACTCCATTCTTCTTCATTTCTTCTAGTAATACTACAGCACCATAAATATTATTTTCATAATATTCAAGTGGCATTCTTACTGATTCTCCAACTGCCTTTAATCCAGCAAAATTAATTACACAATCAATTTTGTTTTCTTTAAATATCTTATTTAAATCTTCTCTAGATCTAATATCACCTTTATAAAATTTTGGCCTTTTTCCTGTTATTTTTTCAATTCTATCTAAAACCATTTCTTTAGAATTGCTTAAATTGTCAATAATGACAACTTCATAATTTAAATTTAAAAGTTCAACAACTGTGTGAGAACCAATATAACCAGTTCCGCCAGTTACTAAAATAGTCTTCATATATTTTTCACCTCAACGCTCATATTCTAGCACAATTGCCACCTCTTTTCAATAAACCCACATAATACTTTGATAGTTTCTGGACTATCAAATTGATTGATTCCTTGACATATTATATCATTAAGATATAAAATAGTATCCAATTTATATTTATGAGGTAAAAAATGAAAAGTGAAATAGATATGACATCAGGCAATCTTTTCAAAAAGATGCTGATGTTTTCCATACCTCTTGCTTTAACTAGTATGCTACAGTTACTGTATAATGCTGCCGACTTAATTGTCTGTGGTTCATTTGGTAGCAGCCACTCAGTTGCGGCTATTAGTGGTACAGGCTCATTAATTAATTTAATTATTAATTTATTTATGGGACTATCTGTAGGTGCTAATGTATTAATAGCAAGAAGTTTTGGAGTTAAAGACAAAGAAAAGGCTCAAAGAATAATGTACACTTCATTAATATTCTCTGTAGTGTTTGGTATCCTAGTTGGAGCATTCGGGGCAATATTTTCTAAATATTTCCTAGAATGGATGAAAACACCAGAGGATGTAATTGATTTGTCTACTGATTATTTGAGAATTTATTTTTATGGCTTACCATTTTTAATGATTTATAACTTTGGTGCCGCCATCCTAAGAGGACTTGGTGATACTAAAAGACCATTTATATCTCTTGTAATAGCCGGAGTAATAAATGTATTAATGAATTTATTATTCGTTATAGCATTTAAAATGGATGTTGAAGGTGTAGCTTTAGCTACAATTATTTCAGAAGCTATAAGTGCTTTATTAATCTTTATTATATTATATAAGAATAAAGGATTCCTTAATTTCAAATTTAAAGAATTAGGATTCTATAAAAAGGAAGCAATTGAAATTGCCAAGATTGGCATTCCATCAGGACTTCAAGGTGTAGTCTTCTCCTTATCAAATGTATTAATTCAATCAAGTGTTAATTCACTTGGTACACTCGTAATGGATGGTAACGGTGCTTCTGCTTCACTTGAGGGCTTCATCTATGTAGCACTAAACAGTGTATCACAAGCATGTGTAGCATTCGTTTCCGCAAACTATGGTGCCATGAAGAAAGAAAATATAAAGAAAACAATTATTTATTCATATATCATAGTAATAATAATGAATATCATAGTTGGTGGCTTAATATTAGGATTACAAAATCAATTAATTCCTTTATATATTAAAGATCCAAATGCTATATCGGCAGCCAAGGAAAGATTAATGGTAATTGGTATTACTTATTTCTTATGTGGATTTATGGATATTATGTCTTCTGCGGTAAGAGGAATAGGATATTCAGTTACTCCAATGATTATTACATTAATTGGTGCATGTGGATTAAGAATTGTTTGGATATATACATTATTCCAAATTCCACAGATGCATAACCTATTCTGGCTTGCAGGATCTTATCCAATCTCATGGTTAATCACAACACTTGCCTATATAGTAGTATTTACAATACTTTTTAGAAGAATAAATTTCATAGAAGATGAAAAAGTTCAACTCTCTTAATGAGTTGAACTTTTATTTTGCTTAATTTAATTATTCTGTTCTTAAAGCAATAACTGGATCTTTTCTTGCTGCTGACTTGGCAGGAAGTAAGCCAGAGATTGATGTTAATAATACAGATACTGCAATCATTATTAAAGCTGTAAGTGGTGTAAGGTTAGCAATTGCGTTAACTACACCGCCAGAAATAATTCTAATTACTATATTAGCAATTATTTCTATAACGTATGTAACTACAATACCTATAATACCAGAAATAAATCCGATAATAAATGTTTCAGCATTGAATAGATGGCTAACATCCTTCTTACGTCCACCAAGTGAACGAATTACACCAATTTCTTTAATACGTTCCATAACTGATACATATGTAATGATGGCAATCATTACTGTAGATACTACAAGTGATAATGCAGTAAATGCTACTAAGGCATATGTTACAATATTAATCATTGTATTAATTAATGTAATTATGATACCTACTGTATCTGTATATCTTATTTCTTTTCTTTCAGGTGAATTAGCTTCTAGTGTCTTGGTACCAGTTATCTCTGTAAAGTCTTCATTATATGTATTAAATGTTACAGGCTTTGCATCAGCACCATCAATCTTATTCCAATCATCTAGGTAATTTGTTACTTTGTCCTTTTGATTAAAGTTAACTGGATAGATTCTAATACTATTAGGTAAATAAGAACCACCAAATGTTCTTAGATATATCTTCTTACCTTGACCAATAGATGAGAAGGCATTAGTTATTCCTTCCTTTATTCCTTCTTTTATTTGAGTTTTAAAGCCTTCAATTTGAACTTGTGAAAAGCCCATTGCAGCT
Organism: Acholeplasmatales bacterium; assembly: GCA_017454375.1. Lineage (GTDB taxonomy): Bacteria > Bacillota_I > Bacilli_A > Acholeplasmatales > Anaeroplasmataceae > Anaeroplasma. Next base: position 4,386 of record JAFTDB010000032.1, read on the forward strand.
AGTACAGGGTCAAGTCTATCTAGTCCTGTAAACATAGAATCTAAATCATAGCCTGCAAGTGATGAGCCACTTAGGAATAGGCTTGTAATACTTGAAGTTTGATCAGATGTACCAATAACTAATGTTGCAGTATCCTTTGTTTTACCAGTATCGCCAAAGGCCTTAATTGCCTTAGTGTCATTGTCTACTGATTCCCAATAATAGTCTAAATCATAAGTTAATGCACTAGTAACCGCATCCTTATTAATGTCGCCACTTTGTTCTTCAATCTTAGCTTTAATATATTTATTCATATTAGAATTGATATTTCTCTTTATCATTTCCTTAGCAGTTGCTTCAGAATATAAGAAGCCAGATGAAATACCACCAGATGTTAAGGCACCATATTGATTACCTTCTTTTAATTTAATAACACCTGTTACCTGTAAATCAATTTTACCACTCTTATTAGGAATAGTAGCTTCACTATCTACATATGAATAATTAAAGCCAGTAATCTTATTTCCAGTATAAGTTGCTTCAAAAACATTATCATTAGGATACCAAGTAAATGTTTTACCTAGCAATTCTTCTTCTGTAAATCTTTTCTTTACTTCGTTATGAGCAATTTTAGCCTCATTTGGATGTGCTTCATTTAAAGCATTATAGATTAAATCAAAGAATTCTTCTTGTGAATAATATCCAAGCTGTGCTAGGAATAAGTCAGATACAGTCTCATCAGTATCTAATACTAATAAGATTTCTTTCTTATTAGGGTCACCAGTTTCATCTTTAGGATATCTACCAGCCACTAATTGATATTGTTCTTTTATGTAATCTTCATTTGAGAATGGAATACTTTGAGAAAGTGGATTAGTTAATCCAGTAATCAAATCAGAATAGCTAGATGCTTTATTAGCATCATATCCCATAGCCTTTAATATTTCTATTAAAGATTTAGCGTAAGTTTGATTTATGGCATCTAAAGAAATCTTCTTATCAAAATTCTTCTTTAAATCATAATCTTTGTTATTTGTATCATGAGACACCTTGAAATCAGCATATACATTATAATTAACATTCATGCCATATCTCATAGAGATAACATTATAATATTCTTTTGGCATACTCATTATGTAGCTTACATAATTTTGATCAAAATCATTTTGGAATGTTAATGAATCTAATGCTTTTTCATTTTGAATTAGATAATCAATTGTAGATGATACATTGATCTTACCATTTTCAGCAGCCATCTTAGTAGCATTTGCTCTAGTTTGGAATGTTGTAGAATTTAGAAGTGTTTCAAAATCAACACCACTCTTGGTAATTGCTACTGGGTTACCTGCAAGTAATTGATCCTGCATTGAAACAATGTAGTCACTAACACCCTGTGATACAGCAAGCACTGCTGATACACCAATGATACCAATTGCTCCTGCAAAGCCTACTAAAACATTACGTCCACGCTTACTCCATAGGTTCCTAGCTGATAACTTAAATGCTGTCCAGAAGCTCATCTTGGCTCTTTCTTTAGCATTTCTGTTTTTATTGAATGCTTTTACAGCCTTTGGATCATTTTGATCTACTTGAGCAAATTCAGCATCATATTTAACTTGTTCAGCAGCTTTTATTTCTTCAATCTCTTTATATTCTTCTTCCTCTGAGAATGGGTTAGAATCATTTAATACTTCACCATCTAATAAATTTACAATACGAGTTGAATATTTATTAGCTAAATCAGGGTTGTGAGTAACCATGATTACTAATCTTTCAGAAGCAATTTCCTTAATCAAATCCATGATTTGAACACTTGTTTCAGTATCCAAAGCACCTGTAGGCTCATCAGCAAGTAGGATTTCTGGTTCATTTACCAAGGCTCTAGCTATGGCAACTCTTTGACATTGACCACCAGATAATTGGTTAGGCTTTTTATTGTATTGACCAGAAAGGCCTACTCTATCTAAGGCTTTCTTTGCTCTTTCTACTCTTTCAGATTTAGATATACCTGCAATAGTAAGTGCTAATTCTACATTACCAAGTACAGTTTGATGAGGAATTAAGTTGTACGATTGAAAAATAAAACCTATACGATGGTTACGATATACGTCCCAGTTTCTATCAGTAAATTCTTTTGTAGATACACCGTTGATGAATAAATCACCATCTGTATATTTATCAAGACCACCGATAATGTTCAACAAAGTTGTCTTACCACAACCAGATGGGCCTAGAATAGAAACGAATTCATTTTGTCTAAAGCAAAGATTAATTCCCTTTAAGGCTCTAACAGTCGTGTCAGCAACAAAATAATTTTTTGTAATACCTTTTAACTTCAACATACTTAACTCCTCCTTATAATGTTTAATTTAGATAATTATATATTTATTAACATCAATTTTAAATACCAAAACCTAACAAAAATGGAAAGATTATCACATTTTGTGTATATTAGGTAATTATATTATACATCAAATAAATAAAAAAACATTCAAAAAATAAAGCGCCAGTGATGGCGCTATTATTCATTTTGTTCTTCTAACAATACTTCATCTTTTCTTACAATTATTTTATAAATATAAAATCCAGATAATAATGCAGTAATACCTATACCGATAAAGATGGCTACCTGATATGGAATCCACCTACCTAAAGCTAGATTAGGCTCTGCAAAAATATAGGTTGATACAACCATTGTCATAAACATAGCTGGTATAGCTGTAAATAGTGATAGTAGCTTATTCTTCTTAGTCTTATATAGATATCCTGTGCTTACCCATAAGCAAATTGCCGCTAGTACCTGATTTGACCAGGCAAACCATCTCCACAATATGTTGAAATTAGATGGATTAGCAAAATTCCAAATACTAATGCCTATTACTGCCAAGAATAATGGAACAGTTAATATTAATCTGGTTTTCATCTTTTTTGAATCAACTTTGAATATTTCACCAACTATTAATCTACAGCTTCTAAGTGCGGTATCACCACTGGTGATAGGGCAGATTACAACACCTACTATTGCTAAAACTGTACCAAATGTACCAAGTACACCTTTTGCGATATTATTTACTGAATTAGAGCTTCCACCTACTATATTAAGTGCGTTCCACCCATCTGCTGTATCTACTCTAAAGAACGCCATAGCTGCGGCAGCCCAGATCAAGGCGATTACTCCTTCAGCAACCATCGCACCATAAAATATTTGTCTTCCCTCTTTTTCGCTTTTAATACATTTCGCAATCATAGGTGATTGTGTTGCGTGGAAGCCACTCACTGCCCCACAGGCAACTGTAGTCATCATAAATGGCCACCAAGGTAGAGAACCATTAGATGCAGATAAATCCTTAAAGTTATTAAACAACTCCAGCATTGGATACTGATTTGAATTAGCCATTATACCGATAATTACTGCTAAAGCCATAGAAATTAGCACCACACCAAATAGTGGATATAGCTTACCAATGATTTTATCAATTGGTACTATTGTACTGACAAAATAATAAGCTAATATAATAATCATCCATATCCAAGCCTTCATATTAGTTAAAGACTCTAACAATGTAGATGGTGATACAACAAATACCGCAGTAACTAAAATAAGTAATACAATTGAGAATATTCTCATAATTATTTCAATTGTTCTTCCAGAATATTTACCAGCTAGCTTAACAATTGATTCACCATTATTTCTTGATGATATCATACCTGAAAAATAATCATGCACTGCACCACCAAGAATACAGCCAAGGACAATCCAAATAAATACTACAGGTCCAAATAAAGCCCCACTGATTGCCCCAAAGATTGGACCAGTACCAGCGATATTTAAAAGCTCAATTAAAAAAGCTTTCCATTTTGGAAGTGGAGTTATATCCACTCCATCTGGATTTTTTATCGCAGGTGTTTCTCTATCATCTACTGCAAAAATCTTTTCACTTATTCTACTATAAATTAAATAGCCAATAATTAAAACTGCCAAAGCAATAAAAAATGTAACCATAGTATAAACCTCCTACTATGAAATAAAGGCAACCTAAAAACAGGTTGCCTTCACGATTATTCCTCTACTTTTTCTTTTTTATTGCCTGCACGTTTTAATATCAATAGAATAATGTAGGCAACAAAGTAAATTATAGATATTACTATACTTGCTGTTAAGCTTATAACATTTGATGCACTTGGATCTTTAACTAGTGTAAAAATTTCAAGAGCAACAATTAAAAATAGAACAATCGCAAAGATAGTTGAGAAAATAGTAATCTTCTTGTTCTTCTTACCAATATAGATAGCAAGTGCTACTACACCACCAAATATTTCAATTAGGCCTGCTAATAATGATAGACCTGTAAGTAATATTACAGCTAAAGCAATTTCTCCAGCGTTTACAGTACCACTAGAAACCGCCGCACTAGATGCTGGTATAGCGATAATTAAATCAAAGATAGCCTCAAATAATCCTTTAAAACCAAATGCTATAAAGGCGCCACCAGATATCAAAAGTGATGTTTTGGCAACCTTTTCAAGTTTTTGTTCATCTTCCCAGTCAAAATAAGTTGTACCTGTTTCTATGCTCTCTAATAATTTTTCATTCTCATCATAGAACTTAACTGTTTTAACCCTCAATCTAAATAGCTTGGAATTGATTGCTAGTTCAGAAGGTGTAAGGAATAATACAGTAATGAATTCCCAAATAAATACCCAAGCGAAGATATCAAATACTTCACTGAATACATCACCATTAGCTATATTATCAAATATATTATTAGCTTTGGCAACAAACACACCAAATAGTATTGATAAACCAGTAATTAAGAATATGGCAGCCATTAATATCTTTCTTCTATGTTCTCTTGATAAATTATAGTTATTTAATTCTAAAGAATCATTAAAAGAATCCACTATTCTTTTTGGATCATAATCTTCATAATCTTTTATATGAAGCTCATAATCTACTGTATAACCAACAGGAATTCTTCTTAAGGTTGAAGTCATATCCGCTAAAACATCATGATCAATTATGTAATTCTTTTTATTTATGATTTTATCATCAATTAATTCAGATGCTTTATCAAATTTTAAAGGAATAGTTACAACCCTCTTTTCCTCATCGATGTCATAATACTTCTTTAGTAACTCTATTTCTCTTTCTCTAACTCGGCTCATAAAACACCTCCAAAATAATTATTCTTCTAACTTCTTAATAATCTCTTTTAGATTAAAGCCTTTTATTTTTTCTACATTATCAACCACTCTTGATTGATTAGTTTCTAAATAGATAGTCTTCATACCTATGCTCATAGCAGGTATGATATCACAGATGTAGTCATTACCAACCATTACACTATCTTTAATTTCAATTTTCTCATTTTTAATTAATGTTCCTATGAAATTAGGATTAGGCTTCTTAATACTGTAATCACTTGATAAATATATTTTATCAAATTTATCATAGATACCTAATTTCTTAAGCTCATAATTAGTGAAGCATGATTGAGCATTAGATAATAAATAAATCTTATAATTGTTTTCTTTTAGATATTTAAATAATTTATCTACACCCTTATATAATCTTATATATTTAGTAGATAATTTTCTAAATATTAAAGCTACTTCCTTTGAATTATCTTTTCCAAATAATTCATCAAATACATCTAAAAGCTCTATCTCTTCAATCTCTTTAGAATATTTAGCACATAAATCTAAATATTTTCTTCTTAATTCTTTATATTCATATTTGTGATACTTTCTTGTCTTTATGGCTAATCTTTGCCAGAAATTATTTCTGCCCTCATTAGTCCATAAATCAATTAACGTACCATATAGGTCAAATATTATATTTCTCATCTTTGATATTTAGTATTTAATTCCTTCAATTGTTTAGCTAATTTAGCTGATAAGTCACCATCACTAATACGATAAGACCAGTTATCCTTAGATAATGTAGCAGGTAGATTCATACGGCTACTTCCATCTAGATGTAATAAATCCTGAATTGGGTAGATTACAGTGTCAGCAACACTCGCAAGACCAAGTTCAATAATTGAATCAATCATCTTATCAACTGTTGATACATTAGCCTTAATGCCTAGCTTCTTACATTCCTTTACAATATCATCCTCATAGGCCACTCTTGCATCCTCAGGAAGATCTGTAATATGCTGGAATATAGGCATATTATCATGTGTACCTGTATAAACTACGAAATTATGATTATAATTTGATGGCTTATGTTCATTTTCTTTATGACCATCAAACGCGAATTCTAGTATCTTCATACCAGGATATTTAACCTGCTTCATTAATTCTTTAAGTGGTTCATCAACAAATCCTAAATCCTCTGCGATAATACTTAGATTTAGTTTATCTTTGAATAATTCAAATCTAGGGCCTTCCATCCAGAATCCAAACTTAGCAGTAACATGCTTAGCAGGGATTGCATAGAAATCAGAGAAACCTCTAAAATGGTCTATACGTAATATATCATAAAGCTTTAAAGCCTCACTGATTCTTCTACTATACCATTTATAGCCATCCTTTTTTTGGGCTTCCCAGTCATATACTGGATTACCCCATAATTGACCATCCTCTGTGAAGCAATCAGGTGGGCATCCCGCAACTAATCTTAGTGTTCTATCAGGATTTAATAAGAACAATTCAGGGTATTTCCAAACCTCTACTGAATCATATGCTACATAAATTGGCATATCACCAATAATCTCTATTCCTTTATCATTAGCATATTTTTTTAATTTAGTCCATTCATCTAGGAACTCATATTGAGTCCATAGCCAGAATAAATAATTCTTATTAAATAATTTCTTTATTTTATCTTCCATTTCCTTTGAATAGGTTTTAAATTCTGAGAACCATTTAGCCCATTCATTGAAATCATGAAGTTCCTTTAATGTCATAAATAAGGCAAATTCATCATAGACATCGATTTTACCAAATTCTTTAAATTTAGGATCCTCAGTATTAAAATTAGAAAAAGCCTTTTTTAATACTGGAATCTTATTATAGAATAATAATTCAAAATCAACTCTATTATCTACATAATTAAATTTAACATCCTTATAATCTTCTTCTTTTAATAATCCTTTATCCTTTAAGATATCTAAATCAATGTAATAATAATTTAAGGCAAAAGATGAAACAGATTGATAAGGTGAATCACCATATCCTGTAGGTGTTAAAGGTAATACCTGCCATAGCTTACAGCCTGCCTTCTCTAGCCAGTCTACAAACTTATATGCTTCTTTACCTAGAGTACCAACACCATATTTAGAATTAAGTGACGAAATGTGTAATAACACACCAGATCTTCTTTCCATAACTCCTCCAAAAAAATGTTTATTTAATCTATTATGTATATTATAATACAAAAAGGTGAGAAAATGAATAATCTAAAATTATTTCGTGACTATAAAAACGAAGATATTAAGAAAAAACAAATAATTTATTTAGTCAATGATAATAAATATGAATTTATTATAAATAATAAAGAAGCTTTAATATCATACGATAGCCAAGACTATTTAGAGGTTGCGATTAAGGCATTCAAATCTGAATTTGGATATGTAGATAAAATTTATAATAAAGATAAATCATATTATGAAGAATTTGATTTTACATATTTATTTAAATTACCAATTAAAATCTTACAGCCATCAATTAATATAATTAATAAAGAATATCTAGAATTAATTAAAGAAAATTATGATTATATTCCTAAAATAATTAAGGTATGCCTAATTGATGATGAATATGTAATAATTAAAGGCCATACACTAGCATTAGAAATGCTAGAATCTGGTGAAAAGATGGTTGATGTATATCTAGCCGAGCCAACAGATTATATAAAAGAATTTGTCTATATTGCTAAAGAATATAATATGACTGATGTTACAAAGCTAGAGATATTAGAAAAAGAACAATATGATGAAATTACAAAACAAATAAATATGATGTTTCAAAACAAATAAGAGGACCTATCAAGGTCCTCTATTTTATTATTCACTTATTTGATATAGGTATAAATCAACATCTAGATTTGCACTTAAATTAAATCCAAAAACAGAATACTCACTGTATACAACAGATGGTTGTAATCCATAATAAAGAATTGGCTCTATTCCTGTCTCAGTTATTATGCATGGTTTTAAGGTAATTAATCCATCATCTGCAATTGATAATTCAAAATAATTTTTTATTTCTTTGTTTGTATTTATTTCATTTGAATTCTCTTCGCAATAAAAATATCTATTTACAAAAATCATATCCATTATTTCAGGATCATATTCTTGAACTATTACATATAAAGCATATACATCATATGTTTCATGCTTAACGATATGAATTTTATTTAGGAAAGTTATTAAATCTCCATCTTCAAAATATAATTTGTTTTTTGAGCTTAAAGAAGCTTTATTATTAAAGTTCCAGAAAATACCACCAGCTTTTGAAACAATAAGATATTCATTATTTTCATTGATAGCTGAGGCATCAGTTACATAATCAAATACTATTGCTCCTTCAGGAATAGATATGTCTGGTGCTACTGGATTAATATCTTTATTACCACATAATCTATATAATTGAATTAATTCTTTATTATCAGTTCTAGTATATAAACCATATCCATTATCACCATAAGCTAAGAAATAATCATTATATTTTATTTCCACATTGCCAATTAAATCAAATGAAATATTAAACCAGGCTGGTTCTTCTGCATCTAATACTAATTCATTATTCAAAACACTAATAAAATGAACACCTGCATTCCAGTCTAAATATTCTAGGGCATATGTGCTTTCAGTCTCATGCTTAACAAGAATTAAATTGAAATATGTATCAGATTGTGTATATAGTTTTCCAAAGGCTTGAACAAAACTATTATTCTCATCGTCTGTTAAGCATTTATTATTTGTAGCACATACAATCAAATATTTACTATTATCAAATAATGCTAAATCATTTTTAGCTTTTCTATATTGTGATGTTTCATCTGTTTTTATATCTGAATTATATACTAAGTTATCTTCTTCATCATATTCATCACAGAATCTATATAGCTGAACTGGATTTTGTGAACCAGCTGTATACATTCTAAATAATCCATTATTAGTTGGATTATATTGATATGTAAGGCCAGCTCCACCGATGATGAAATTACCATTACTAAAGCCTACTGTAAATCCACCTTGACCATCGTAGAAGCCTTTACCAGATTTACCCGGATTTACTAAATAACGCTTATCACTTTCATCAAAATTCATTGTATAGAATAAATATACATCATCATTAGCCTTTTCAAAGCCATATACTCTTAAAGATTTATAATCATAATTTGTATTTAGTTTAAATGTATTTCCATCCTTTACAAGGGCATTACCATTTCTATCATCTAATGCAACGCTGTCATTTGAATAAGCAATGATATATTTAGCACCTTCCATTACACCAATCATATTAGTTACTCTTTGGAATGATGCAGTGCTTAATTTAAAGATATCCTTAGGTGCAAAGTTACCATAATATAATGTATCATTATCAGTTAATGCAGTACTATCAACATCAACTACTACCTCTGAGCCTGTTTCAGCAGGAATTGGTTTATTAGGGTCACCAGCAACAATATTATAATCGAAATTAGTTAATTCTACTGTTGTAGGTGCTGAATATTTAATACCTGTAACAACGCCTTCTGCATTATATCTATTAGACCATGTACCATTATTATAATATTCTAGCCATGTATTATAGTGGTCATCTGTATATACACATACAGGGGTTTTTGTATAACCAGTAGTTGTGAATCCTAAATCCCAGGCAACAACTCTACCTGTACCACGTGAGCTAGTTGTGTATGTACCATCAAAATTAATATCTAATTCATAATATACGAAATTACCATTATCATTAAATGGTACTGATGTAGCATAGCCATTTTTTCTATTATATGAAGAAACCTTTCTAGTATCAGAACCAAAAATTGACTTTATAGAATTTGGACTTGTACTATAATTTGCTGGCCATGTACCAAATGTTGTGTAATACATACATACTTCCATTGGGTCAGTTATAGTCGCATCTGCAATAACACTTGGATGTGATTCAACAAATGCTGAAGTGTAATAAGTTAATGTCTTAGATGATGTTGCAGTATAAGTCTTAGTTACAGCATCATATGCGATATTTGTAGGAAGTGTAACCTTAGTTTGACCAGGGACTAATGTTGATTTATCTAAAGTGACAGGGTTAACACGATATTTACCCTCTCCTGATGCAGCTCTTACATCTGCGTTATTTCCACTCTTGCTATCACAATTTAATACTACGTTTGATACCTTAGTTGTGTAATCACCTGTATTAATTGAGAAATATTTGAAGTTACTATTATTTACATTAATTGTAACAGTATTATCATTTGAAGATGGATCTAAATAATATAGATAATCATCACATTCAAGTGAATCACCAAATGTTACATTAGGATTTGTTTTTCCAGATGCTTCTGCATCAGTTGTCTTATAAGTGATTTCAATTGAGTTGATACCACCTATAGCACTTGAATTGAAAATTGAGCCTTCAGCACCATGATATGGGGTATCTTTATATAGATATGAATCTGGTTTGATTGTTACATATTCACTGCTAGAAACAGCACGATATGCCATCATAGATACACCATCAAGGTTCTTTGATGAAGACATGAAGTTCTTATCAGAATATGTACCAACATTCATAGATTTAATATTAAGTGTTGCTGTAACACCTGAAGGAGTTCCTGTAAATGTTAATTCTGTAGGAATCTCTTTTTCTTGATTTTCTATTACAACATATTTAGATTTAGCTGTTGCAGTAAATGTAGCAGTGTATGTTGTGTTAGCTGATACACTTGTTAATGCAGGTGACCATTCCTTAAATGCGTAAGTATAATCAGAATCTGCAGGCTTTGTAGGAGTTGCTCCATCATATGAAGGTGTAGCACCAGCTCTTACATTTGTATCAACCTCAAGCTCAGAGCCATCATAATTTACCCAAGTTACTGTATAAGTTTCATCTGTTTGACTAACAGTTGTTGTAGTTGTAGATGTTGAAACAGCTGGTGTTGTAGAAGTACTAGTTGTGGTAGTATTTACAATAGGTTCAGTTGTAGTACTTGTAGTAGTACTAGGTATAGTTGTTGTAGTGGTTGGAGCTGGCGTTGTTGTAGTGGTTGTAGTAGTACCTGTAGTAGTTTGTGTAGGTAATATTGTTCCATTACAAGAAGCTAAGCCAACTGTTAAAGCCAACGCTAAAAATAAAGCTAAAGCCTTCTTTTTCATTTAATTCTCTCCCCTTTTATAAATGAAATTTTTAAAACAATTTTAACTTTTGATATTATATACTAAAAAGTTGCTGTAAGCAATAAAAAAAGGCATTACGAATCGTAACGCCTATTTTAACATAAATAATAGATTATTTAGGTTGCTTACCAATATAAGCTAAAATACCACCATCAACATATAAAATATGTCCATTTACAGCATTTGATGCATCAGATGCTAGGAATACTGCAGGTGCTGCTAGTTCTTCTGGTTCTAGCCAACGTCCAGCAGGAGTCTTAGCTACGATGAATGAATCAAATGGGTGACGAGAACCATCAGGTTGACGTTCACGAAGTGGAGCAGTTTGTGGTGTAGCGATATAACCAGGTCCAATACCATTACATTGAATATTGAATTCACCATATTCAGAACAGATATTTTTAGTTAACATCTTTAAACCACCCTTAGCAGCTGCATAAGCAGAAACTGTTTCTCTACCAAGTTCACTCATCATTGAGCAAATGTTTATAATCTTACCATGGCCTTTTTTAATCATGCCAGGAATAACAGCTTTAGCACAAATGAATGGTGCATTTAAGTCTACATCAATTACTTGACGGAATTGAGCAGCAGTCATTTCAATCATAGGGATTCTCTTAATGATACCTGCGTTGTTAACTAGGATATCAATAACGCCTACTTCTTTTTCAATCTTTGCTACCATTTCGTTAACTGCATCTTCATCAGTAACATCGCATACATAGCCATGCGCTTCTACGCCAGCTTCTTTGTATCCTTGGATACCTTTGTCTACTAATTCTTGTTTAATATCATTAAATACGATAGTAGCGCCTGCTTCAGCTAAGCCTAATGCGATATTGAAGCCGATACCATAAGATGCACCTGTAACTAATGCAACCTTACCATCTAATCTAAAATCAGACATTTTCATGTTTCTTGTTCTCCTTTATTTCAAATCTGTTGTTTTGATATGATCCATATCATCAAAATCTTGATTTTCACCACACATAGCCCAAATGAATGTGTAATTAGATGTACCAATACCAGAGTGGATTGACCAGCTTGGAGAGATAACTAATTCTTCATTTTTCATAACTATATGTCTTGTTTCTTGTGGTTGTCCCATCATATGGAATACGACATTGTCATCTGGAATATTGAAATAGAAATACACTTCCATTCTTCTTTCATGTGTATGAGAAGGCATTGTATTCCATCCACTACCAGGTGCAAGCTCTGTCATACCCATCGCAAGTTGACAAGAATCACATACATCTGGATGAATATATTGATTGATAACACGCTTATTAAGTGTCTTTTCATCTCCACATGGACGATGATTTGCTTTTTCAAAATCAATATAATATGTTGGATATGTTTTATGTGCAGGAGATGATGCAATATAGAATTTTGCAGGATTTTTGGAATCTACTGATTCAAATACAACATTCTTTACACCCATACCAACGTACATACCATCACGAGGCTTAATATCATATGGCTTACCATCAAGTGTTACCTTACCAGCACCACCGATATTGATGATACCTAATTCTCTTCTTTCAAGGAAATAGGCAGCACGAAGCTCATCTGATGTTTCAAGCTTTAAAGCTTTTTTAACTGGCATTACACCACCAGCAATGATTCTATCTTGGTGTGAATACACTAAAGATATATCATCTGGGATAAATACTTTTTCAACTAAATAATGCTTTCTAAGTTCTTCAGTTGTGTAATGCTTTGAATCCTCAGGATGATTTGCATATCTTACTTCTAATTTCATAATGTTAGATAATCCTTTCTAATTAAACTTCTTTTAATTTTTCCTGGATAAACCTATATGAGAATTCCATGTCCTCTGGCTTGGAACCCTCAAAGACTAAATAGGCATTAGGAGAATATTTTTTTATCTTAGGTAAGATATAATCATAATTCATCATACCTTTACCAATACAGCACTGAACTAATTTTTCACCCTCAACAACAAAATCCTTCAAATGGTAAATAACGATTCTATCACCAAATAAGTCTAGGCATTCATCAAATATCTTAGTTTGATTTTCATAATTTGAAATATCAAGATAATTGTAAATATCGACTGTGTAATAGACCCTATTACTACCAATTGCGTCTACCAAACGTTTTAATTGCTTAGGCTCATACATACAATGACCATATGCACCCTCAAGGGCAATCTTACCATCGTATTCTTCAGCAACTGAAGCAAGATGAGAAAATATTCTCAACACTTCATTAAATGCTTTTTCAGTCCTATTTAGTGGATTATAAGTCCACTTATCATCATTATAAGAACCAGTTTCAGATCCAACATAACCAGCATGAAAATCATTTTGATATTTTAAATGCTCTTCAAACTTCTTAACAAGGGTATCAACCTTTGTTTTATCAGAATGAACAGGATTGAAATATGCTCCCAACATACATATATCAATGCCTTCATTTTTAAATACATTATAAAAATATTCAGCTTTTTCTTTTGAAAGAGTTCCAGGTAGCCCAGTTTCCCCATCAATTGCTTTATTTAGGACTAGTTGTACTCCATCAAAGCCAATCTTTTTTGCTTTCTTGGCTAATTCTTCTGCAGAAGATTTACCAAAGTCATGAACTCTTACACCGATTTTCATAATAATAACCTCAAATAAATTTAATTAACGTTGTACACGTCCGTTTGCATTACCACCAGCAAGTGATTCAACTTCTGCTTCACTTACTAGGTTGTAGTCACCGTTAATTGTGTGTTTTAAAGCACTAGCTGCTACTGCGAACTCTAATGCTTCACCTTGTGTCTTCTTAGTTAATAAACCATGAATAACACCACCACTGAATGAATCGCCACCACCAACCCGGTCGATGATAGGATTTAATTCATAACGTTTAGATTCATAGAATTCTTTTCCGTTATAGATTAATGCTTTCCAGCCATTATGAGTAGCTGAGAAAGATTCTCTTAATGTAGAGATAACATACTTGAAGCCGAATTCTTTAGCCATTTGTTCAAAAATCTTATGATAGCCTGATGCATCAGTGTTTCCACCTTCAACATCTGCATCTGGTTTGAAGCCTAAGCATAATTCAGCATCTTCTTCATTACCAATACATACATCAACATACTTCATTAAAGGTCTCATAACAGAGATTGCTTTTTCTGAAGTCCATAATTTCTTACGGAAGTTAAGGTCAACTGATACAGTTACACCATGACGCTTAGCAGCTTCACAAGCAAGTCTTGTTAATTCTGCTGCTTTATCAGAAATAGCAGGAGTAATTCCTGACCAATGGAACCAGCTTGCGCCTTCCATAATCTTGTCGAAGTCGAAATCCTTAGGATCAGCTTCAGAAATTGCAGAATGAGCACGGTCATAAATTACTTTAGAAGGTCTCATAGATGCACCAGTTTCAGCATAGTAGATACCAACTCTGTCACCACCACGAGCGATGTAGTCAGTATGTACTCCATATCTTCTTAATGAGTTAACTGCTGCTTGTCCAATTTCATGAGTAGGTAGCTTAGATACGAAATATGCATCATGGCCATAGTTAGCACAAGATACGGCAACGTTAGCTTCGCCTCCACCCCAAATGATATCGAATCTGTCAACTTGAACGAAACGCTTGTTTCCTTCTGGTGATAATCTTAACATGATTTCACCTAATGTAACGATTTTTGCCATTAAATTAATCTCCTTTACTATTATTTTTCTATCTTTACTTTAACGACAGCTTTTTCAACTATCTCATCATTAGCCTTACATTTAGCTAAGTGAGCATCTTCAGTGTAAACAAGAACGAATCCTTCAGATACATCCATCATTAATGCACCCTTTGGATTGTAGTTGTATTTTGTTACATCCTTATCTGGATTATAAGGAGTTGTAACATGTAAATCTGGATTAGTGATATGAGTATAACCAATGATTTCATGTCCTTTTAATACTATTTGAATATCAATGTAGTTTTCATGATTTTCAAAGAAGCATTCTTCTAAAGGTCTTGCTACATAAGTATCACGGTTAATATATACATTATCACCATCTACTACTGTTTTACCTTTTGGTAATGCCATAAGATCATTGTTTAAAATGAAGTCAATGGCAGTATCAATATTTTTAGATATACCTTTATATCTATACAAATCACTTAATTTTCCAACTATCATATTTCTACCTCACAACTTCTGCGCTACCATTAGCAGCCATAAATGTTTCAATATCTTCACAACTGAATGTTGAAGCATCACCATAAATAGTATGCTTTAAAACAGATGTAGCTAAGCCATATCTTACTGCGTATGCAGGATTCTTGTAATCTTTTAATAATCCATGGATTACACCTGAAGCAAAGGCATCACCACCACCGATTCTATCATAGATATTAAATCTAATAGGATCAGTTAATTCACATTCTAATTTACCATTCTTCATTGTGTAATAATATCCAGCAAGTGAATTATCTGTAGCAGTATAAACTACTCTATCTGTACCAAAGATATATGTTAGATTATATTTCTTCATTGCCTTAGGGAATACATTTAATCTTTTTTCAGCAAGTGTAGTTCCACTAAAGTCATCATCAAGAGGAATCTCAAGTATTGTATTTGCATCATAGAAGCTAGCAAATACAATATCAACATATTTCATTATTTCCTTATAAACTGGTCTAGCTTCTTCTACAGTCCATAATTTTGAACGGTAATTGAAATCGAAGCTTACAGGAACTCCATATTTATGAGCTTCCTTGGCAGCTCTTAGGGCTACCTTTCTTACTCTATCGCCTAAGGCTAGAGTAATACCAGATAGGTGGAACCATGTAGCATCCTTGAAAATCTCTTCGAAATTAAATTCATTTTCATTAATTCTAGTTATCGCAGAATGCTTACGGTTGTAAATAACCTTTGATGGTCTACCACCAAAACCAGTCTCTAAAAAGTAAATACCGATTGTTGTAGATCCTCTAACAACATATCTTGTATCAACATTGTGTGAATGCAAATGTGTAATTGCTCCATCACCAAGTTGATTAGGTGGAAGCTTTGACATAAAGAATGTTCTGTGGCCCATGTGTTCAAGTGCTACAGCAACATTTGCCTCTCCACCACCATAGTTAGCTAAGAAAGAATGAGTTTGATCAATAGTTGAATAATCTGGAGTAGATAAACGCATCATTATCTCTCCAAATGTTATGATCTTCTCTTTTTTCTTCATAATTTTTCTAGTTTACTATTTCTTCATTTCAGCTCTTGCTTTTTGAACTGCTTCAACATATAGTCTTGCACGTTCAGCACCAGCTTTTAAGTCACCTTTTTGAGCAGGTCCAGTTAAATCTGTTCCTGAAGAAATGCAGATTGCACCTTTCTTAATCCATTCTCCAGCGTTTTCTAGGTTAACACCACCAGATGGCATTAAGTTAGCATATGGGATAGGTCCCTTAACATCTTTAATGAATGCAGGTCCTAACATATCGCCAGGGAATACTTTGATTACATCGCATCCAGCTTCCATAGCTGTAACAATTTCTTTGATTGTTTGTGTTCCTGGGATATATGGAACTTGGTATCTGTTACATAATTTAGCAACACCTTCGTTGAAAGATGGAGCTACAATGAATTCAGCACCAGCTAAGATTGCTACACGAGCAGTCTCAGAATCTAAAACTGAACCAGCACCAACAATTAGTTTGTCAGCAGGGATTGCTTTCTTTAAAGCTTTAATAACATCAGCAGCACCAGGTACAGTGAATGTTACTTCGATACCCTTAACACCTCCATCAGTACAAGCTGTACCAATGTTGATTGCTTCTTCTTCAGATTTAGCTCTTACTACGGCAACAACACCACAATCAGCAAGTCTTTGTAATACATCAAATTTTTTCATTTCCAATATTACCTCTTTCTTAAATTAAATGAAAATAGCTCTCATTCTATATTATTTTATAATATAAAAACAATTATGTCAATGAAACATCAACACAAAAAGGGTAGCAAAAAATGCGCTAAAAAGCGCATTTTAAAACTCAAAATAATGGCTTAGCTACAGTATTTTTCAGCACCTGCATGGGCAGGTACATAGGTCTTCACTTCTTCTACAGGTGTAAGTAATTTTACATCTGATTTTTGGGCTTTGGAATCATAGTAAAAATAGGTAGGATTTGTGTCAAAATTAGGTGCAAAAACATTGCCACTATCCACTAAATCTGTTCTATTTGTAACTACTGTAGCACCGCTTGTTTGTTTACAATTACTATATATATTATTATAAGATTTTATAGCTGCTGTACCATAACTTCTATTATCAACAGTAAATGCCTTATTTATATTTTCAAAATAACAATTTTCAATAAATGCGTATGCAGCAGCATATATTTGCATATTATTACCACTAGATGCGTAATAATAATTATTATACATGTGCATATTAGCTTGTCTTGCAAAAGGTAGACGTGATTGACATTGTTCATAGAAGTTATGATGGAATGTTAAGCAAGCAGTCATTTGAGAATCACTACCACCAACTAAGCCAGTCTTATGGTTTTGATAATAGTGGTTATAAGATAATGTCACATAACATACTCTCTTGAAGTCAGTTGCTCCATCACCATCATGCTTATCTTGTTCTGAGCATACATCCCAATAATTTTTTCCTTTATTAAATGTATTGTGGTGAAGCCAATATCTACCATTTGTGAAAGCTTCAAAGCTTGTAAGTGATGAATCACTTCCACTGCCCTCAAATGAGCAGGCATCCTCTGTATAATCTGTAAATGTTAGATTTCTAACCTCTATTGAGTTACAGCTCTTCCATGTGAAACCCCATTGGAATATTTCTGCACCTTCACCGACACCTTCAATAGTAACGTTATTAGCACTAGAAATATCCATCATATTGTAATATGAATCAAATTCTTTCTTTGATGAGTCATATTTAATCTTATTAGTTAATCCGTTTAATTTAGAACATACATCTAAATTAAGCTCATTATATCCACCACTTATAATTGCACTCTCATCATAATTAGTAAGTGATAAATATTGTCCGTTAGCACCTCTAACTGTAGATGTAGTTGCAGTTGAGTATGATGAAACAGTAAGTTGTTTCCATGTTGCTGCACTGATACGTCCAAATATTCTAACATCAACAGGAACATCAAAATTAGATAATTTAGCTAATATATTACCTATACCTGTATAAGTCTTATTCTTATAAGTAACACTTACTGAGTTTTTATTGTCTTCTGATACATAAATAACAATCGCATTCTCTTTTAATGTACCATCATCATTATATGCACCAACACCAGTTGTATAACCAAAATGTGCATATCCTGATCTATCATGCTCTGTTACTTCTACGTTTGTGATTACTTCATCAGCTAAATTACCATCTTTATCAACAATCTTAACATCATATTTTCCTTTAGCTAAGCCTAAGATATCACATCTAACTGTATCACTTGCAGTGTCAACTACTCTAATTAATTCATCATCAACCTTAGTATATGAAGATGTTTGGGATAATTTATAATAAACACTATAATCAACATCACTACCATTTAACAGAATAACAATTCCTTCATTATAGCCATCACACTTTTCAACGCTTATAGATCCACTATCTTCTTTTGTGTACCTAGCATATAAACTTAGTGCTCCTGTAACTGGAGTATTAAAGTCATATAAGCTACCGCCAGTGTTTTGTGTAAACCAACCAGCAAATTCATATCCAGTCTTAACAGGGTTAGTTGGCTTTGTAACTTTATAACCACTTGTAACTTCAACAACTACATCATCTTCTTCGTTGTTTAAGACAAATGTAACATTATATTTTGTTACAACTGAGCCAGTTGTCTCTTTCTTATATAATATATAGAATCTACATGCTTTGCTTGTTAAGATTTCATATGTACCAGATTCTAAACCTGATTTATCTAGTTTCGCCTTAGCAGAATCACCTGATACACCTGCAGCAAAGCTATAAGTAGCTACTGCTTCAGTTTCTCCAACCTTTCTTACAGTGATTGTACCAGCACTTGATGAGCTCCATAAAGCATCGAAATATAATTTATTGTCACTGCCATTTAATACTACTTCTATTTTTGCTCCCTGAGTATTAATGCAATTAGCACTTTCAATTCTAGCATTATTTCCTGAGCCATATACTGTAAAATCACCAACAGTTTTATTAACTCCAATTGTTGTATTACTACTTACAGATTCTTGATCAACAAAAGCTGCCCAATTAGTATAACCATCACCAAAGCCTGTTATAGTCTTTGATGAATATACTGCAGTAACAGTAATATTGCCTGTTACTTTAGTTGAAGTTGTGAATGCTGCACCATTGTATTCCCAGCGAATAAATTCACCAGTTGCACTAGTTGGTGCAGTAGGTAATTTAGTCACTGTTCCATTTTTTGTAACTTGTTCTGTTGTAACCACTTGTTCATTTGCCATAAATGTAACAGTATATTTGATAGGAGTAAATTTAGCATAGATTGTCTTTTCTTCTATTATCTTAGTATTTACATTTATTGCTTCAGAATAATTTGAATCTAAATACCATCCTTCAAAGTTCATCACATCAGGATTTGTTTTACTAACTGGATTTTGTAGTGCTGGATAATCATTATATAAATCACTAATTGATGTTCCATAAGCTACATTTTTAATGTCTTCTAAAGAAATACCATCAAAATGAATTGTGAAAGTAACTTGTTCCCAAATTGCATATAATGTTTTATTACTATTGATTGTAGTTCCAGCTACAACTGGAGTTTTAGATGTTGATGATTCAGCCCATCCCTTAAAAGTCCACCCATCAACATTTATCATAGTTGGAAGTGGATTAGGATATGCTGTAGCATTTATTGTATCATTTGGCTTATTTCCATGGCCATTAGCATTATATGTAATATTATATGTGGTAACTACAGGCTCTGTAGTAGTTGTAATCGTAGGAACCGGTTCTGTTGTTGTAGTAACAGGTTCAGTACTTGTAGTAGTCGTACCTGGAGTTGTAGTAACAGGTTCTACTGTAGTTGTACCAGCAGGAGTCGTTGTAACAACTGGCTCAGTAATTGTATTTGTTGAACCTGTTGTTGTAGTCGTAGTTGTTGTGACTACAGGTTCTGTTGTTATAGTTGTAGTACCTGTTGGAGATGTTACTAGTCCATTTATGAATGAACAACTTGCAAGTACGAATATAGATATTGATAAAAGTAAAGTGAATATTGCTATTTTTTTCATAATTCAGTCTCCTTTTGTATCAAAATTTTTTAATGCTTTACAATTAATTTTAACATAGTTATAAGTATAATACTATTAAATTTAATTGTTGTATTGTTAGAAATGTGTTATAATTTCCATAAGAATAAGACTAATTCTATTTAAAGTATGGAGGCTCTTATGGAAGAGATTAAGGAACAAAACTCGACTAAAAAAAGTCCAAAGCTGAAATTAAATACTAAAAACACATTAAAAATCGCCTTTGCATTCTTTGGAATATTGATGCTATGGCAGGTATACAATACCTACTGTCCAATTATTTTGGAGGCACTTTTAAAAAACAAGGTTGATCACTTGCATTATATAATCGGTATAATAATGGCTCTTGATAATGTTGCAGCCATCCTAATAATGCCAATCTTTGGTAAGCTAAGTGATAAAACAAATACTAAATGGGGCAAGAGAATGCCTTACCTAATAATTGGTATGTTACTTACAATTATAGTATTTCCATTCATTGCGTTAATGTGTATGTGGAACTCACTTGCAGGCGTAATTGTATTCATGATGATATTCCTAGTAATTATGCAATCATATCGTTCTCCAGCTGTTGCATTAATGCCAGATGTTACACCTAAGCCACTTAGAAGTAAGGCTAATGGCTTAATCAACCTAGTTGGTTATATGGGTGGTGTATTAATTACTGTAATGGGTATGCTACCATTCTTTAAATTAAATGATGAATCAACACTTGCAGATGTTCAATCAAAGGTAATTTGGCCATTTGCTATCTCAACAATTATCCTAGTTGGTGTTCTACTATTCTTAGTTATTACTATTAAAGAAAATAAGATGGTATCAGAAGTTCAAGATAGTATTGATGAAGGCGAAAAGGAAATTGATTTAACTGAAGAGATTGGTGAAAACAATAAATTAAGTAAAACAGATAAGAGAAACTTCATTATCTTATTAGTAGCTATCTTCTTATGGTTTATGTCATTCAATTCATTTGAAACATTTGGTTCACTTTATTTTAAAGATGTTGTTGGTGATTCTACAATGTATTCAACAATGGCTACTGTGTTATCTGTTACTTCTATCTTATCATTCATCTTCTTCTCTACTATCTCAAATAGGATTGGTAGAAAGTGGACAATTGCGATTGGTTTAATTTCATTAATTGTTGCTCTAGCAGCAATCGCTATCGTATCAGTAATTCCAGGAATCAACTTTGTTACAGGAACTGGTAAAGAAGCTAGAGTTACAATGGGCTGGAAGATCTTCTATATTGGTATGAGTGCTATCCTAGGTGTTGGTTGGGCACTTGTAAATATCAATTCATTCCCAATGGCTGTAGAATATTCTAACAAATATAATTTAGGTAAATTCACTTCTTATTACTATATTTCTTCTATGCTAGCTCAATCTATTACTCCTATCCTTGTAGGTCTAATTATGGACTTCTCAGATTTAGGCTTAAGAGCATTATTCGTATATGCAGCTATCGTAATGGGATTATCCTTTGTAACATTTATCTTTATTAAAGAAAAGCTAAAGGTAAAAGAAAGACTTGAGAAAAATAAAGGTGAAAAGAAATCAGCTCTAGAAATCTTAGGCGAAATAGATGATTAATCATTTAGGTGTAAGAAATTAACTTACACCTTTTCTTTTGCATAAAAAAAATCAAACTCGAAAGTTTGATTCTTTTTTACTAAGACTTCTATTACTAGGATAGAGGTGTTATTTCTTTCCTATTCTAACAATATTATTTTAAAACTGATATGGCATCTGTAATAGTCTTTTCATATGCTTCCATGCCATATTTATCTACTTCATCCTTGTTCTTCTCACCATGTGTTAGACAGCCTGCACCATTGATACATCCACCAATACATGCCATACCCTCAATGAAGTTTGCATCAAGTAAATTTTTACTCTTCTTAAGTAAGGCAACTCTACATTCCTCAATACCGCTACATACAGCTGGTTTGAAATCAAAATCAATATTTTGTTCCTTCATTGCTTCTCTAGCAGCATCTGTTAAACCACCAGATCTAGCAAATATTCTACCATAATATGAAGCATTATCTAATACATCAAGAGGTAGTGCAGTAATATCTATATCCTTACTATCAAATAGAGCCTGTAATTCCTCAAATGTAATAACTGAATCTATATAAGGCTTTACAGTTTCTTTTTGTAGTTCAAGCTTTTTAGCTGTACAAGGTCCAATGAATACAACCTTTGCATCAGCCTCATGCTCCTTAATATATTTACCTAAAGCACCCATAGGTGATAAGTTATGTGAAACATAAGGTAGCATTTCTGGTAAATTCTTTTCAATATAATTAACAAATGCTGGACAGCATGAGCTTGTTAAGAATCCCTTTCCAGCTAATTCCTTAGATTCACTGTAGGCAACCATATCAGCACCTAATGCAGTTTCTACAACTGTATAGAAGCCAAGTGCCTTTAGGCCACTGATAACTTGGCCTAATTTAGCATAAGAGAATTGACTAGAAATTGAAGGTGCAACGATAGCATAAACCTTGAATTTCTTATTGTCTTCACTCTTTTTTATCATATCAATTACATTGGTAATATAAGACTTATCAGTAATTGCTCCAAATGGGCATTGATAAACACATGCACCACATGAAATACATTTAGAATCATCAATTGCAGCAGCATTATCCTCGTTGATTGTAATAGCTTTTACCTTACAAGCAATTTGGCATGGACGCTTACGATTAACAATTGCTGAATATGGGCATACCTTAGAGCACATACCACATTCAACGCATTTAGTCTTATCGATGTGAGCAACATGATTATGATCAAAAGAGATTGCACCTCTTTTACATACATCCTCACACCTATGAGCTAAACAGCCTCTACATGAATCAGTTACCTCATAGCCTGCAGCAGGACATTCATCACAAGCAATATCAATTACTTGGATAATACTTGGATTATCACCATATCCCATCGCAATCTTAACTCTTTCAGTTAGAATTGCTCTTTCCTTATATACACAACAACGCATTGTAGGTACCTTACCAGGAACAATTGTCTTTGGAATATCGATTGCTGATTCTGGTAATCTACCAGCCCAAGCTTCTCTTGCTACCTCACGTAGTACCTTGTATTTAAGATATTGAACTTTTGTATCAAATTTTCTCATTAGTATCCCTCTAAAAATAACTTACTTTTACTCTTTTACCCATTTTTTCGAGAGCTTCTGATAATTCTCTTACCAAATTCATTTTAATGTTAAAATTGATTGGTAAGTCCGGATTTTGATGAGCTGGATTTATAGCTCTACCAACATAGAAGTTGATATCTGTTGCTTCATCAAATAAATATCTACAAATTAATGAGGCACCATCGCGCTTAAAGCTCCAATACTCATATGCTGTATTATCAGCTAGAAAATCCTTTGCATATTCAATAACCTTATTAATGGTAATTACACCCTCAGTTACTAAATCTACTCCTTCTAGCTCAGCAGTTGGTGGAACATCACTTGCTTCAAATGTTAAGCTTGCTTTTAATGGCTTACCCAAATATTTTGCAGCTATAGATGATGTGGTACCACCACAAATAATATGTTTTCCTTCCTTAGAGAAAAATAAGGCCATCATTCTATCGGCATCATCTCTATTAGATGGAGGCCCAAATAGAATGTTAACTGACGTTCTTTTTCTAATTTTGATAACGCAGGCTGTTGCGTCATCACCTGGCCTATTGCCATATAACTCGTTGCATTTATCAACTAGCATCGTTGCTAGGTTCTTAGCTGAATATTCACCAAAGCATAATGCTGACATATAATCAGTGATTTCTTCAATTTTCCAGCCAAAATTGTAAGATAACCCAATTCCTGCATGAGGACATCCATCACTCATAGCAACAAATACATCTCCTTCATGAAGTTCAACTGAAGAACGATATATTTTCTTGTTTTCTATGTTAAGTTCGATCTTTGGATAATCGAAATTAACACCATTTCTTAATAAAATTACATGTGGATTGTCATATTGAATTATTTCTGCATAGCTATTATTTACTAAATGAATTACTGTAAATGTTGAATATGCAACACCACGAACTGAACAAATAGGTAATGTTGCTGCTATAGTAGAAACACAATCCTCTAATGATAATCCCTCGGCCATCATTGTAGATATTATTTTAGATGTTAAGGTAGATAAGATACTAGCCTTAACTCCACTTCCTAAACCATCAGCTAAAACTACAACTGTTGAGTCTTCGCCTTGGTTAACAATATCTACGTGGTCTCCACATAATTGCTCCCCAAAGTGATTAACACTCTTATAACCAATTTCTGCACATAAATTATTCATTTTTTATCGAATCCTTTAATTTTGTAAGTGCAATTTTTGTTTCTGCTGCTGTCTCACCAAGTAGAGATGCAATCTCTTGAACAATACGCATTTGCTTATCAACTACCTTGTCAGCAGTTTCAATAGTGTTCTTACTAATTTCATCTCTTAATTGACGTGATACTTCCTCTTCTGTAACATCACGAAGAAGACAAACTATTAGATGGTATGTCTTATCATAAATGATAGTTTGTTCAACATACTTATCATATTCAGCAAGATATACTCTTTTGTTTCTAATAGCTGACTTAGTTTCATAAACTGTCGCAAAAGGCTTTAAATCAAGAATACGAATAACTGGGGAGCCAATTATATCGCTTAATGATCTAATACTTAGCATACGTCTAGCAGCTGGGTTAATCTGTTGTACCTCAAAGCGTTCATTTAATACAATGATACCATTTGGGGTATTAGATGATATACAATCAGAGAAGCTCTCTGCCTTTTCCTTAAGATAAGGAAGACACATAGAGATTTCTGCCTTGCCTTGTAAAATGGCAATAGCCTTTTCTCTACAAGTATTGTAGCCACATGAGCCACAATCTAGAATATCCTCTTTATTTTCCTTACCCATTTGCTTTAGAACTTCTTGAATTTCATATTCGGCAGGCATTAAATTCTTCTTTTCTATTGATGAGAAATACTTACGTATTTTAAGTATGTCTGGCTGTTCTACTTCAAAATCCTCTTTACCAGCATATTTAGCAATTGAACTATAGTCATTAATTGGTGAACGATGGTACTTCTCCATTACTGGTCCACCAATACAGCTGCCTACACAAGATGACATCTCAATGAAGGCATTATGAACATTACCGTTAATAATCTCCTCAAGAGCAACCTTACAGGCTTCTACTCCATCTATTGCAAGATATGAATAATTAGGATTATCCTTAGCCATAGTCTTTAAAATTCCACCAGTAGTTGGAAAGAATCTAGCTCTAGACTTTTGATTATCATCCATATCAGGAACAAGCTCGATATTCTTTTCATTAAACATTTGAGTTAATTCCTCGAATGTTAATACAGCATCAGCATATTCCTTATAATATTCAGCCTCATCCTTTTTAGCAACACATGGGCCAACAAATACAACCTTAGCATCAGGAATTCTACGTTTGATATCCTGAGCATGTGCTTGCATTGGGGATAAAACATTTGCTAAATAAGGTAAAGCCTTTGGATAATACTTTTGAATTAATAGGTTTATAGAATGACAGCAAGAGGAGATGATAATATCTCTATTCTCCTCATTGATCATTCTATCATATTCTGTTTTAACTATACTTGCACCAATAGCAGTTTCCTCAGCGTCTTGGAATCCCAACTGTTTGATAGCCTTACGCATACCATTGATTCCAACACCAGCATAGTTAGCTGCAAATGATGGTGCAAGACTCACAATAACGGGATCTCCAGACTGGATGAAGACATTCACCTTCTCAATCTCACTTGTTATCTCCTTAGCATTTTGTGGACAAACAACAAAGCAATGACCACACAAAATACATTCATTGCCAATAATGTGAGCTTGATTACCAGAAAATCTAATTGATTTAACTGGACAATAACGAATGCATTTATAACAGTTTTTACAATTAGACTTTTTAAGAGTCAAACAATTTGTCATAAAAATCCCTCCTATACTCTTATAGTTTACTTAAAATCTTTTCCTTCCAAAATTCATTGAATTTCTCAGGAGTGATACCAGTATAGATATCATCATCTACTGCAATAGTCACGCCGTCTCGATTACATTTTTCAAGACAAAGTGAGCCGGTCAAAATTATATCATTTCCTAAATTATTGTCATCAATATTTTTTTGCAATAACATAGAAAGCTCTTTGGCGCCCTTTAGATGACAAGAGCTACCAACACACAATTTTACAATTACCATTATAGTTTTGCTTTAATTTCTTTTTCAAAGAATTCATCTACTGTTTCAGGTGAAACTGAGAACATTTGCTCTTCAACTGTTACGCAAACTCCTTGTTGGCATTTTCCCATACAGAAAGTACCATTTAGTGAAACCTTGTCTTTTAAACCATTCTTTGAAATTAAATATTGTAATTGCTCAACTACCTGTCTTGACCCCTTGATATGGCATGAACTACCAATACATACTGTAACTTTCATTTCCTAACTCCTTAATTATTCGTAATCTACTACATTTACCCACGAAAGTAAGAATTCTCTTTCTTTCTCATTGCCCTTAACTGATTGTGAAGCAGCAACGATAGGCATCCAGCTTTGAACGTACTTCTTTTCTGTCTTACTCTTTTCACAGAATAAATCTAGATAACGATTTGCGCCATCAATATCACCATTTAACCAGAATAATAAATATGTTCTAGCTACATCGGCTGATGCATTACCTTGAGTAACATGTGACCAGTCAATGATATATGCTTTTCCATCATCACCAATAATAATGTTTGATGGATTGAAATCACCATGGCATACCTTATTATGCTTTGGCATACCCTCTAAACGTGTATGTAGCTCATAACGAGTTGTAGCGTCTAGAGTAGTTTGACTAATTTTAGTATTCATCTTGTCAATTAGCTTATTAAGATTTTGACAAGTTTTCTTATGAACTTCCATTTGTAAATCTACAAATAAATTAAGATATTCTTCCTTCTTTTCAGGATTTTCTTCCATTAAACGAGCAAGAGTCTTGCCAGAAATATATTCAGAAACTATTGCCCACTTTCCTTCTACAGTATATACCTCTTTAATCTTTGGCACATTCAAGCCAATATTTTCTACACGTGCTTGGTTAAGTGCTTCATTTAATACGTCGATTTTTGAGAAATCCTCATCAAAAACCTTGATACATAAATCACCATCACGGTAAATAGTTTTGTTATTTCTAACAGCAATAATTCTATCGAATTTCATAATATACCCTCCCCATCCTATTTCTTCTTATTATTAGCACGATAATATGGTTGCTTAAAATCTTTTGAATAATCAACCTCAACAGTATCTAATGTTGGAGTTTCTACTTCTTCAAATGTTTTTCCATAATAAGCATTTAAATACATTTGCTTAATTTCACTCATTAATGGATAACGAGGGTTAGCACCAGTACATTGATCATCGAATGCTTGTTCTGTCATAGCATCTAGACGATCTAAGAAATCCTTCTCATCTGGTACATAATCTTTAATTGTCTTCTTAATACCAATTTTTACTTTTAAATCATCGATAGCTTTAATTAAGTTATCTACTTTTTCTTTATCACTATTTCCACCTAAGCCTAGTGATTCAGCTACCATTGCATAACGCTCTAATGTATGAGGATATGCATATTGAGAGAATGTACCCATCTTAGCTGGAACCTCAGCAGAGTTGAAACGAATTACTTCATCAATCATTAAGGCATTTGCAACACCATGAGGTAGGTGATGGAATGCACCTAGCTTATGAGCCATTGAGTGGCATACACCTAGGAAAGCATTTGCGAAGGCCATACCAGCCATTGTAGCAGCGTTTGCCATCTTTTCTCTTGCTTCAGGGTCATTTGCACCATTTTCATAAGCTCTAGGTAAATATTTGAAAATTACCTTTAATGCTTGAATAGCTAAGCCGTCTGTATAATCAGTTGCTAGCATAGATGCGATTGCTTCTAATGCATGTGTTACAGCATCAATACCACTGGCACTTGTTAAGCCCTTAGGAGCATTCATATGGAAGTCAGCATCAATGATTGCCATCTTAGGCATTAATTCATAATCTGCAAGTGGGTATTTAACACCAGTCTTTTCATCAGTGATAACGGCAAATGGAGTAACCTCACTACCAGTACCAGCTGATGTTGGAATTGCAACAAAATATGCTTTTTCTCCCATCTTAGGGAATGTATATACACGTTTACGGATATCCATGAATCTCATAGCCATATCCATAAAGTTAACCTCTGGGTGTTCATATAGAACCCACATAATCTTACCAGCATCCATTGCTGAACCACCACCAAGTGCAATAATTACATCTGGTTGGAATGATCTCATTAATTCAGCACCTGCCTTAGCACAAGCTAGTGTTGGATCTGGTGCTACATCAAAGAATGTAGTATGGACAATACCCATTTCCTCTAATTTATCAGTAATAGGCTTTGTATATCCATTATTATATAAGAAACTATCTGTAACAATGAAGGCCTTCTTCTTACCCATAACTGTCTTTAGCTCATCTAAAGCTACAGGTAAGCAACCTTTCTTTAAATAAACCTTTTCTGGTGCTCTGAACCACAACATGTTTTCTTTCCTTTCAGCAATTGATTTAATATTTAATAAGTGTTTAACACCTACGTTTTCACTAACAGAGTTACCACCCCAAGAACCACAACCAAGTGTTAATGATGGAGTTAATGCAAAGTTGTAAATATCACCGATACCACCTTGTGATGATGGTGTATTAACTAGAATACGACAAGTTTTCATTCTACTTGCGAATTCATTTAATTTTGCAGTTTCTGTTATTTGATTTAAATAAATTGATGAAGTATGGCCATAGCCACCATCAGCGATTAATTTTTCTGCTTTATCAAAAGCCTCACCAATATTCTTAGCTCTATACATTGCTAAAACTGGTGATAGTTTTTCATGTGCGAATTCTTCTGATAATTCAACACTTTCAACCTCACCAATTAAAATCTTTGTACCCTCTGGAACAGTTACTCCAGCAAGTTCTGCAATTTTAACTGGCTTTTGACCTACTATTTTAGCATTTAATGCACCGTTAATTAAAATAGTTTTTCTAACTTTTTCTGTCTCCTCTGGATTAAGGAAATAACAGCCACGAGATGCAAATTCTGTTTTAACTAAATCATAAATTGAATCAAGTACGATTACTGATTGTTCAGATGCACAAATCATACCATTATCAAATGTTTTACTATGAATAATTGAATTTACTGCTAAAACTATATCAGCAGTTTCATCAATGATTGCTGGTGTATTACCTGCACCTACACCAAGTGCTGGCTTACCACTTGAATAAGCAGCCTTAACCATACCAGGACCACCTGTTGCTAAAATGATGTCTGCTTCCTTCATAATCAAATTAGTCATTTCAAGGCTTGGTACATCAATCCAACCAATAATACCTTCTGGTGCTCCAGCCTTAACTGCTGCATCTAATACTACCTTTGCTGCTGCAATTGTTGAATTCTTAGCACGTGGGTGTGGGCTGATAATAATACCATTTCTTGTTTTTAATGAAATAAGAGTTTTAAATATTGCAGTAGATGTTGGGTTTGTTGTAGGAATTACAGCTGCAACTAAACCAATTGGTTCTGCAACCTTTTTAATTCCAAATGATTTGTCCTCTTCTACTACACCACATGTCTTAACATCTTTATATTTGTTGTAAATATATTCAGATGCATAATGATTCTTGATTACCTTATCTTCAACAATACCCATACCTGTTTCTTCAACAGCCATTTTAGCTAATGGGATTCTTTGTTGGTTAGCTGCAGTTGCGGCAGCTAAGAAGATGGCATCAACTTGTTCTTGAGTAAAAGTACTAAACTTCTTTTGAGCTTCACGTACTCTACTAATAAGTGTTTCTAACTTTTCAACACTATCAACTATAAATTTTTCTTCCATAATACTCTCCTAGATATAAAAGTTTTAATCATTTTCAAGTTTTTCAAATAATGATGTAAGAGATGCTGCTAAATTCTCATTTCTTACGATTACATCATTTGGTACATCTGGGTTAATTGGAACGAAATTCCAAATAGCCTTAATTCCATTATTAACTAACAAATCAAATACTTGCTGAGCTACATCCTTAGGAACTGTAACAATTCCAACATCAACCCTGTTGTTGCTTAAAAAATTAGGTAATTCATTAACATCTAATATCTTACATGTCTTTGAATCATCATTTGTTTGGTTGATATCAAAACCAGCTATTATTTTGATACCATATTCTTCAAATCCGTTATAGTTTAATAAGGCTTTACCAATTCTACCTGTACCAACTATAATGGCATTTCTAATATTCTTACCCATCATAGCTTCTCTTAATGTAGAGATTAGCTCTAACTTATCGTATCCGACCTTAGCTTTACCAGCTCCACTTAAAAGGGCTAAATCCTTTCTAACCTGAACCTCACCAAATTTAATACCTTTGGCAATGGTTGTAGCCGATACATTAGTTACATCCTTTAACTCATCCGATAACAAATAATGAAGATATATTGGAATTCTTTCCAAAACTACCTTTGATAATGATTGTTTCTTCATAGTCTATCGTCCTTTCCATATATTATTATATTATTAACACAAAATAAAGGAATTACGATATTTATATATCGATATATCTATATTGATATAGCATTATTGATTTAAATCTTTATTTACTTATTCTCAAATATTTCTCTTTTAGCATTAGTTAATTCAGTAAGGAATAATTTATCTAATTTAGTAAATGCATAGCCCTTTTTATAGATTAATACATCTCTATAAACCTTATCATTATCCTTACATTCTCTTTGGATTAGATTGTATCTATCAATATATGTTTTTGGAAGTGGAGAAACCCACATAAAGGCATTTTCATTTTCTGATAATATATCAAATTGACT
Organism: Acholeplasmatales bacterium; assembly: GCA_017454375.1. Lineage (GTDB taxonomy): Bacteria > Bacillota_I > Bacilli_A > Acholeplasmatales > Anaeroplasmataceae > Anaeroplasma. The sequence goes on from JAFTDB010000032.1 coordinate 35,950, forward strand.
ACCTCTTTCAAAAACATATATTCTCTTATCTATATCCTCAGGTAATTCTGCCTGTCTAACCTTAGATAAGGGCATTGAAGGTATATATGGATCAGCATGAGCAATTTCTACATATTCCTTTAAATCTTGATATCTAATTTCTTCTTTATCAGCTAATGAACTATTTTTATTGAATATTAATTTATAAGAATATTCAGAAATTAATTCATATTCTAAGCCCTTTTCTTCTAACATTATCTTAAAATATTTATCATATTTAGAGGCATATCTTATAATACCTAATCTATAATCTGCATCAAGGATATTTTCAATGGCCTTAAAAGAGTTAGTTTCTTTATAAAATATTTCAGCAGGATTATCATTATCTATATATTTAGAGAATTTCATAAATGCATATGAAATATATGAAGCCCTAGGAACTGATATAGAAAATAATTGTTTATTATTTGTTTTAAACATATCTTCTATTTTATCAAATTCCTCTAATGCTGTTTTAGCATAACGGATTAGCTGATCTCCCTCAACTGTTAGAACCATACCCTTTGATGTTCTTTCAAATATTTCAAAACCCAATGATGATTCTAATTCCTTTATAGCTCTAGATAAATTTGGTTGTGCTATATATAAATTTTCGGCAGCCTTATTGATAGAACCTACCTTAGCTACCTCTATTGCATATTTCAAATACATTATGTTCATATTCTCAATACTCCTTTTTTAGATATATCATATTTGATATACCTTATCAATTATAACATAAAATACAGCTTTTGGCTAATTTAACGTTTTCTTAATGAAAAAAGAGCATTAAAAATATATATCAAGCATAACAAATATATAATAACATATGCTCTGCCACAAAACTGCAACTAAATTAGCATAAAAAAAGAATCAAACCCGAAAGTTTGATTCTATTTTTTTAATTATAGACCTAATTTGTATCTTCTTCTCATTATGAAGAACATTACGCCTAATACCACCATGGCAGCAACTACTGCACTACCAATACCAACGCCGAAGCCTAAGCCAGCATTGAATACATGTGGTGCTGCATAGATGAATACAAATTCAGAAAGTGATGTAGTATTGAATGATACATGACTACCATTAATTACATAATCATCCTTTGTGAATGTTTGAACAAGACTACCATTATGAATGTGTAAAATCTTGAAATCAAAATCCTTAACCTCATCTGGAATAACTAATTCTACAGTAATTACTGTACCAGAAGCTAAGTCAGATGGTTGAATTTCTACATTACCTTCATCAGTATGTCTATACAATTTAACTTCATAAGCCATTACTGCCTTTTCATCAGTAGGGATTACTTTAGCATATATCTTAGCTAATGGCTCTTCTGGTGTAGTCTTTACAAGCTCTGCTTCAAATTCTACATCAGATGTAAATCCTAATTCGCTATTAGCAATCTTAATTGATGCTGGATTAGCAGAATCATTATTAGATAATGTAGACTTGTTGTTAGCAAGTGTAACTTCTACAGCTGGGCTTGCTAGATAATTATCTAATTCTTTATATCTAACTTGATACTTGCCTTGAGCTAAGCCTGTAACTGTATCACCAGTTATAGCCTTATATGATCCTGATTCAGCCTTGTATTCCATGTTTTCAGTTACACCTAAAATCTTACCTACAGAAGCATTATCAACATCATTAACACCGCTTATACCAATAGGAGCATTACGTTCTGCCTTAGCAATTACGAAGCTGAATGATAAATCAGTTGTAGTCTTATCAGTCCATTCATAATTTACCTTATCAATGATTGATACAACTACATTATATGTACCAGCATTGAATTGAACATTATTTTCAATTCTATATAGATCATTTCTAGCAATATTATAAGTGAACGCTTCACCAGTATATGTAAATGATCTATCATCCTTAACTGGCTTATCAATTGTAACCTTACTAATTACGAAGCTAAATACGATATCATCAGTAGTATCATCATTCCATAGATAATTATCCTTATCCTTTAATGCTACTACAACATTGTATCTACCAGCGTTAGTTTGGATATTACCAGTTACATCATATAATGTACTATTCTTAACAACATATTCTTGTTTTTCACCATTGTAAGTGAATGTTGCATCATAAGCTGTTGGAGCCTCTACTATTGCCTTAAGGATTACATATTCAACTGAATATTCTTCTCCTTCAGGAAGCTCTGCTAGAACATAGTTATTATTTGTTAATGAAACAACAGTTGCCTTATGCTCACCAGCGTCCTTAGCAATACCAATTGAAGTAGCGCTACATAGATCACCGCTAATTACACCAGTAACTCTTACAGATGGAGATTGATATTCACCATTATAAGTTAATGTTGTATTACCAAATACTACACCAACTGGTTTTGGATTAATAGTAATTGTAGCTTCTAATTCACCATCAATAATGTAGTTTGTTGATGTTGTTTCGAAGATTGCCTTAACAGTTACTACACCAACATTAGTTATTCTATTGTTAACATATCTAACTGTTGTAGCTATACCATCATAGCCAACTGGCATTTCACCACTAATTTGAATTGAATGAGAATTTCTATCATATGTGAATTCTTTTGATTCAAATACGATATTAGATAAATCATAAGATGCTTTACCAATTACAAATTCGTAAGCTAAATCAGCCTTAGAATCATTATCCCACTTATAATTCTTAGAATCAGTTAATTTAACATTAACTACATATTCACCAGCGTTAGTTTGAACATTATTAGTTATTTGATATAAATCGCTTAATGCTAGATTATAAGTTTGTGCCTCACCGTTATATACGAATTCAGTTGTTACAGCTTCTGGTCTATTAACAGTAGCCTCAACGATACGATAGCTTGCGAAGACATTAGATTTAATCTCATAATTATCATTTGAAATACTTACGATTCTAATTGTGTAATCAACATTAGCTACATCTTTTCTACCATCAGTAGTTACAGCTTCACATTGATCACCAAAAACGATTCCTTCAAGAACTAATGTAGGCTTTTGAACCTCGCCATTATAAGTAAGAACTAAATTAGACCATACAGGTGTTAATTCTTTCTTTATAACAGTTAGCTTACCACTCATAGCCTCTGGAATTTCATAGTTATCATTTGTAACCGTGAATGTTACAGTTGCTACTGTTGTACCAACATTAGTTAATACGTTGTTTTCATAATGTGGTACGATAATACCTTGTGTATCACCAGCGATTTCAAGCTTTTGTTCCATACCATTATATGTAACAGTCTTATCGTTGAATGAGATATTATACATTCCAAATTCAGCCTTATTAATTATGAATTCATATGTTAAATCATCATTATTCTTTAATTCATTATTCCATACATAATTAATCTTGTCAGCAAGCTCTACTAATACTTCATATTCACCTGCATCAACATGCTCATCATTTGATACATTGAAGTAATTAGATGGAGTAATGTCATATTTTAATGTTTCACCAGTGTAAGTGTATGTTCTATCAATTACTGTAGGAAGTTCTACAACATATGGTGTAATCACAAAGTTTGCAGTTACTTCTGCAGGAAGCTTATAGTTAGCATTAGATAAAGCACTTACTGTTGCTACATATTCACCAACATTAGCCATGCCACCACTTACTGTCAAGAAGCATACATCTTCTTCAAATAAGCCTGTTGCTTGAGCTTCTGGAGTAATTACATTACCAGTGTATTCGAAGCTTAGGTTACCCCAAGTAATGCCGATTTCCTTTTCTACTACCTTTAATGTAGCAACCATATCTGGAAGCTCATTGTAGTTGTTACCAACATTGAATGTAACAGTAACTTCTTGTTCACCGACATTTCTTCTATTATTGTTAACATATTCATATGTGATTTCAGTTGGCAATTCACCATCTATAGCAAGCATTAGATTATTAACTATACCACTATATGTGAATGTCTTAGATTCGAATGCAAGCTTAGCTGCATCAAATGTTGCCTTACCAATTACGAATTCATATTCTAAATCAGTATTATCTGAATTTTCCCATACATAATTAGTCTTATCAAGAAGCTCTAATGTAACTGTGTATGTACCAGCATTAGTTTGAACATTATTATTAATTCTATATAAAGGATTTAATTCAAGCTCATACTTTTGTGGATTACCATTGTAAGTGAATACTGTAGTATCTGCAACAGGCTTAACAACTGCATATGCAGAAACTATGAATTCAGCTTGATAGTTAGCAGGAAGCTTATAATTGTTATTTGTAATTATAGCTGTTGCCATATAAGTACCTACTTCAATGCTTGGTCTATCAGCAGTTACTCTTAGATTAATCTCATCACCTTCGATGACATTACCAGCCTCTACTGTTGGTAGCTTAGTTTCATTAGAATAGATGAATACTAATGTACCCCAAGTTAAAGTGATTTCTCTTTGGTTAACCTTAATATAAGCCTTCATTACTTCTGGAACATTATAGTTATTAGATTCAGTTGCAAATGTTGCTATTGCTAATAATTCACCAACATCAGTCATCTTATTATATTCATAAGATACTGTTACTGTATCGCCATCAAGACCTGTAGGTAATGTACCCGCAATATTAATTTCATGTTCTGTACCATCATATTCAAATTCTTCTGATGTGAATGTGATAGCACTCATATCATAATCAGCCTTTTCAACTATAAACTCTACAGAGTTTTCAGCTGGAATTGCATAATTATCATTATCGATAGAATCTAGTGTTACAGTGTATGTACCAGCATTTGTAATAGCTGCACTTAATGTAGCATTAACTGTATCACCATCAACAACATTATTAAGTGTGATAGTTGGATTATGAGCTTGATTATCATATGTAACTTTTGTATCAGTCCAAGTGATATTTAATACAAGCTTATTAACCTTTAATGTAGCTTCTAGCTTACCACTTATTTCATTGAAGTTAGAGTTAACAGTGAATGTTACCTCAGCAGCAAGAGTTTGGGCAGCTGTAGATTCATTATTGGCATAATGAGGAGTTACACCAACTGGAAGCTCTTCTGCTATTTCAATCTTATGAAGTGTACCATCATAAGTTACTTCTAAGTCTTCAAATGTTAATGTTGTAATATCAAATGTAGCCTTGTCAATTTCAAATGTGAATTCTAATGCACTTGGAGTACCAACTACATTATACATCTTAGCATTTGGAGTAAGGATTGCTTTATAGCTACCAGCATTGATTGCCTTGTTATCACTAACAGCTTCATAAGCTGTACCATTATATAATTGATATGATATATCAAATACTTCTTCAAGACCTGTTAAGCCTTCCTTATCAGAGTTAATAGTTATTTCATGGCTACCAAAGTTGAATACATAATCATCAGCTTCTGCGGCCTTCTTAGCAACCTCTATAGTAGCCTTATTTGCTTCACCATAAGGTGAACCAGTAATTGCATCGTATACTACAAAGTCAGTACCAACCATTTCATATACAAATGCATGCTTATCTAAGCTAATTACTAAGTCACTACCATCAAGTTTTAAGCTCACATAATCATTATATGTCTTACCCTCAGCTTGACCTGTAGCATCAAATCTAAATGAAGTCTTATTAGCACTATTAGCATCTTTAACATAAACTAAATCATCAGCATATGTCTTGAATACTAAATTAACATTACCACCACTATATTCTACATGGTTGTATTCTGCATAAACATTAGATAATTCACCATTATTTAATGCTTGATCTACATGGCCTCTAATTACTGGAGTGCCTGTTAGATATAATTCAGATGTAACAGTATTTAATACTACATTATTAACATTACCACCAGCAAGTACTAATACTGATGTATCGTAAACATTAATATTACCACTTTCTTCAGTAGTTACATCATCATATAGCTTGAATACTGCATCACCAGATACATCAAGTGCAGCTATATTATGACCGTTTAGATCTAATCCCTTAATATCAGCACCAACTACTACTAACTTCTTATCTAGACAAGTTGTTAAGAAATAGTATGCATGTGTAGCATCAAGAGTATAACAATCATTAACACTATCATATGTTAAATAATCATATGAATTAGTATCAGAATCATAATAGATTTCTAATACTTCTACATTTCCACTTACGAAGCCAGTCTTATCATATACTACTTTCCATATGATTGGTGTAGTACCATCTTCATCATAATGCCAATAATTTCTATAAGATGCAACTATAGGGAATGTTTCACTATAGCACTTAATCTTAGACATTTCATTATATGATATATCATCTCTTTGTGCTTGATAGAACAATTCGCTCTTAGCTTCAAATGTATTATTTGCAATTGAAGTAACTGATGCAGGAATTAATACATAACAATCAGCACTTATATAATGATATGAATACTCATTTGAAGCAGGATTTGTAAGTGATAAGTTAACCTTAGTTTCTCTTGAGATCTTAGTTACAGTATTTGGAATTACAATACCCTTAATTGAAGTGATTGCACCTCTTAAACCATATAATTCAGTATTATCAGCTGGATTATATACAAATTCCCAATGATTAACGATATCTTCATCGTTAACAACATACTTAGCTACATAACCGTTTGATACCTCTCCACGTTCTAATACGCATAATGAGTAGTTATCAATCTTAGCTAATGTTGTTGAATTCATGAATGCATGATCACCAATTGTAGTTACTGCATAAGGTAATGTAATAGCCTTAATACGTGTAGCGAAGAATGCATAATCACCGATTACTCTTAATTCACTATCATAGCCACTGCTACCAATAGTTACTTCTTGTAAGCCAGATCCTGAGAATGCGCTATTTGCAATTTCAGTTACTGTATCAGGAATAATAACCTTAGTTAAGCCAAGTGCACTATTGAAGGCAGATCCTTTAATCTTTGTGATTGCACTATTGATTGTAATTGTACCTAATGCAAGCTTACTACATCCTGAGAATGCATAAGCACCGATTTCATCTACATCAGGGTTGAATGTAATCTTTCCAAAGTTATAACAATTTTCAAAAGCATGATCATAATATTTGATAACATTTGTAGTTGCATCGATTGTCTTAGCAGAATCAGTTGGATCTGGAGTGAGGATTTCAGTGATCTTATCACAGTTTTGGAATGCATATGCACCAATAGATGTTACAGCTGGAATAGTGATAGATGTAGCTGTAGTCATATTCATGAATGCACCAGCAGAGATGTTACCATCTAAAATAGTGATCTTTGCTAATCCTTGTGGTATGAAGTAAATTTCATCAGTTAATACTGAAGTAGAATCAGCATAATATGATTGGATTACTCTTCTACCATTATTATATGTGTTTGTACCGAAGATATATCCAAGTGGATATTGATTTGTATCAGTATCAACGTTACGCATACTTCCAACGAATGGAAGGACGATTTCCTCAAGTGAGCTACATCCTTCAAATACTGCAGCACCAATTAATACAACTGACGAAGGAACTGTAACCTTCTTAACGAATGTTGCATTCTTGAATGCGCCCTCTTTTATTTCCTTAACAGGAAGTGAAGAGTATTCTGCAGGTATTTCAATTGTTGAGCTTGTGATACTACCAATACTTACAAGTCTATAATAATTATTGGCTGGATTAGATGGATCTACTACTAATTCAAAGTCGAAGTTAACTGCCCATTCAGTAGGTAGATATTCCTCGTTATAATACCAATAATTAATACGGTTAACATTTGGAGATGTTTCTGAATAATATCTTGCTCTAGTTCCACCATCCAATACCAATACACCATTACCTGTAGTATAATCTATGATCTTCTTAGTTACACCGCCAAAGTAGATAACTAATAAGCTATTCATACCCTTAGATGCATCATTCTTTATTTGGGTAATAGTTGATGGTAATACGAAGTACTTAATGCTTGAGCATCCTTCAAAGGCACTTACGCCAATTGTAGTAATGCCTTCTGGTAATACTACCATTTCAACTTCCTTGAAGTTATAGAATTGATAATCACCAATCTTATCAAGAGTTACTCCTGAAGAAATTAAATCTAGATGTAATTGAATAGTATCAACTGTAGTATATGTATTATTATCCTTAATTCTGAATGTAGGACGTACCTTAACATCTACGTTGTTTTCTCTAACTGTCTTTTCTGGAGCGTTCATTGGGTTAGCGTATAGGTTGGCGAATTCAATCAATGCCCAGCTTAGAACAGTATTATCATAATATATATTATATAGATTAGAATTTTGAATTCTAAATGCATCCTCACCAAATGATGTGAATGTACCACTTAATGTAATAGATGCAAGTGATTGAGCACCCTTGAATGCTTCTTTGCCAACTACTAGACCATCACCAGTTAATGCTAGTGAAGTAATTAGGTTAACATTTTCAAATGCATTTCTACCAATTGAAGTTAATGTAGAATCGATAGTAACATTTTCAATGATACATGTTGAAGTTTCCTTATGAGCAAATGCATAATCACCAATTGTTGCCGCATTTTCACCAGTGATTCTTACTTCTCTTAATGACTTGAAGTTATAGAATTGATAATTACCAACACTTGTAGTTAATGCTATTTCACTTGGAGTGTAATATACATTATTATTGTTCTTCATTAATACAGTCGCATAAGCAGCTGGGTTAGAATACATATTTGCAAATGTAATACCCATCCAATCTTCAATTGTACCATCATAATATACATTTTGAAGGGCTGGATTAATATTATCTACACTCTTGAATGCATCAGTGCCAATTGATGTAATACTACTTGATAAATTAATTCTTTCAATATTGATTGCCTTTTCAAATGCAGATGCTGGAATAGATGTCATTGTATTTAAAGTGACAGTCTTTAATGATTCAGGAATTAAAATATTAGTTTCACTAGGACCATTTGTACCAAAGATATAACCGAAATATGTATTAGTGTCTCCACCATCACCAATGATTGGTAATGTTATAGATGTTAAATTACATCCGTAGAATGCACCAAAGCCAATCTTAGTAATATTAGTTGGAACAACAACACTAGTAATTGCAGTATTCTTGAATGCTTCTGCACCAATTTCTACTACATCATGTTCATTTCTAAATTCATCACTGATTACTAAATTCTTTTCAGTTACGTTACCGATACCGATAATCTTATATTTACCACTATTTGGTGCAGTTTCAGCATAGTCAAATGAGATACCCCAATCAGTTGGAACACCGTCAACCATATGCCAATGAGTACCTGCGCTTAATAGAGGTCTTTCTTCTGAATAATATAATCTAGTTAAGCTTGATAGGTTAGTATCATGATTTATACTATCCCACATAGTAGCATCTGTATCACCAGGCTTACCATAATATACAACGCAGTTTGGATTTACTGATGCAAATGCACCGGCTGTAATGCTATTAATGCCTGATGGAATGATTACATATTCAAGTGAAGTCATACCAGCAAATGAGTTTGCAGAAATTGAAGTTAATCCACTAGGAAGAACTAAAGTCTTAATTCCGCTACATTCAGCAAATGCATATTCTTCTATTGTTGTAACTGATTCTGGAAGTGAAATAGTTTCTACTTCATTTAAGCCAATGTAAGCATATGCTTTTACTACTTCTGTACCAGGAATAACATGAATTTGAGTGAAATGATAGTATGTATCTGCATCAGTTGTTGAGTCATTTATGAATGCATGTCTACCATAATATAGAGGGTTAGAATACATATTCTTACATGTGATTGTTAAATATTCATAACGTGAACCATTGAAGTATACATTTTCAATATTAACACATCCATAGAATGCATTCTCATATAGAATTACCATTGTACCTGGAACTATAACATTAACTAGTGATGTATTATTGCTGAAGCAACCAGCACCTAGAATTTGAATACCACGTGAAACATTAAGATTTCTAAATGATTCTCCATTAAAGGCGTTAGCTGAGATACCATAGATTGGTTTAGTAGTATCGTTATTGTAATATGCAGGGATATTAATTGAATCACCAGTCATACTACCAATACCCTTAACATAATATTTACCATCAACAATTTCATAATCGAAATCTGCTTTCCAAACCTCAGGTAAGCCAGATACCATATGCCAATGTCCTGTTGTATTAGCTAAAGGCTTATCAGCTGCATAATACTTCAATACATTTGAAATAGATGTTGAGATAGCACCATTGCTACTACCGATAGTTATAGCATTCCAATTTGTAGAATCACCATAATAATATACCTTATTAAGTGCAGATGTACGATAGAATGCAAATTCACCTATTTCAGTAATGCTTGTTGGAATAACGATATATTCTAATGCTGTATCACCATAGAATACATATTGTTCTAGTGAAGTAACAGGTGAGTTATCAGCAAATAGTACATATTTTAATGCTGTATTGTTTTCAAACGCATGCTCACCAATTGTTGTAACAGTTGCAGGAATTACAAGATGATCAACCTTGATTTCACTGAATGCATAGTTACCAATTGTTGAAACACCAGCACCAAGACTTAGAGTTGCTACATCTCTAAATCCATAATATTGATAATTACCTACATTTGTATTAAGTGATAATTCAGTAACTGGATTACCATTAATTCTGATATTAGCACTTCTGTTGAATAATGGAGTTGAAACATCACCAAATGTGATTTGACCCCAAGTTTCAACTGTTCCACCATAATTTAGGGTAGTTAAGGCAGTCATTGTAGCAAAACCATAATCACCAACTGTAGTTAATGTTGATGGAATTGTTAATGTTGTAGTGCCAACATTTCTATAGAATGCGTAAGCTCCAACAGTTGTTAAGCTATTACCAAGATTGATTACTTCTGCTCTTGAGTTAGATGCGAATGCATAATCACCAATAGTCTTAACAGTTGTAGGAAGATTAATATTTTGAATTATAGAACTTTCAAATGCATGAGCACCAATAGTTTCTAGTACTGAACCATTTTCAAATGTCAATGAATATAACTTAGTTGAATTTGCGAATGCACTTGCACCTATTGTCTTAACTGATGCAGGAATAGTAAGTTCTTCAATTAAGTTGTTTGCGAATGCACTTGCGCCAATTTCAATAATTGTATCTGGAATTACTACAGATGATAGGTTAACAAGCTTAACGAATGCACTTGCGCCGATTCTATTAACTACTACATTTTCATAAGTTGAAGGAATAATAATTGAAGTTTCACTAGCTAGCTTATTAGCATTACCATACATTCCTGTAACAGTATATTTACCATCAACAAGTTCGAATGTGAAGCCTGATAATTCATTGATATCAGATGTTGCATAATATGCTACATAACCATTTGTTGTAGCGCCTCTAACAATTACTAATACTGAACTGTTAGATACTTGAGCAAGATTTTCAGAGCCATAGAATGCTTCATTTCCGATAGATGTAATATTCTTTGTAACTAGAATTGATGTTAAACCTGAATTATAGAATGCTCTACTACCAATCTTAGTTAATTCTTCTGGTAATGTAATTGATGTTAAGCCTGTAGCTCCATATAGCATACCATCAGCAATTTCAGTTAAGCCTTCAGATAATGTGAAGCTTGTAATAGTTGGAATACTACTAAATGCATATCCACCGACAGTTGTTACACTATCTGGAAGTACTACTGCTACTAGCTTAGTTTCAGCAAATGCGTAGATACCAATGCTTCTTAGGGCAGTACCAAAAGATGCTTCTGTTATTGCTGTCTTTTCAAAAGCATATGTACCGATATCTTTTAAGCTTGTAGGCATATTAACACTTGAAAGCTTAGTATCATTTCTAAATAATTCATTACTTATTTCTTCCAATCCATTAGGAAGAACGATTGTTGTAAGGTTAGGCATATCAGCAAACGCAGCTTCACCTATTACTTCGACTGTTGCAGGAAGAATCATAGATGTAATAGCTTCATTACCTCTAAATGCTTCCGCCTCGATTGCTAGGATACTACCGCCTCTGAATGTTGTGATTTCAAGGTCAGTTTCTTGCTTTGTACCAATACCTACTACCTTGTAGCCAGTTTGATATTCTTCATATGCGAAATCATAATCCCAAAGCACAGGCTCATTATTTGAATCATATTTCCAATAATCACGTGAATTATTGAATGGTGCTTGAGCTGAATAGAACTTAACCATATCAGTTTCAAGTGGGTTATCTCCACCATCAAGTGTAATATTAGCTAATTGTTCTCTTGAACCACCATAATAGATAGTTTGAAGTGAAGTCATTCCATCAAATGCTTGAGCACCAATTGATGTAACACTTGCAGGGATAATAATATCTGCTAGGCTAGACATATTTGTGAATGCTTGAGTACCAATTGTAGTCAAATCATCAGGAAGATAAATATCTCTAATATGCTTTAATCCATAAAATGCATAATCACCAATTGCATATCCAGATGGAACAGTAATTACAATGTATGCAACCCAGCCACCACCAAATGATAATTCTGCAGATTGATTGATACATGGTGTACCACCAATTTCAAATTCAATAGTTAACCAATCCTCAACAAGACCCATATACCATACCCATTCAAGGCCTGAACAGCCAATGAATGCATATTCATCATATTTCTTAATAGATGCTGGTAGCCAAATATCTGTCATGCTTGTACAGTTATAGAATGCGCGCTTACCAATAGATTGATAGCTATCTTCTGGAATATTAACAATTACGATGTCATCATTATATGCAAACGCATCATCTGCAATACCATAGATCTTAGAATTTGCATCTAAGAATTCTGCAGGTAGATCAAGTATTGTATCAGTAATTCCACCAATACCAGCAATGTAATATTTGTTATCGATTAATACATAATCATAATCTGCTGGCCATGTAGTTGGAACTTCTTCTACATAATGCCAATGAGAAGTTGACTTTTGAAGTGGCTTAGTTTCGCTATAATGTAATAATTTTGCATTTTCAAATTCAGTATTGAAAGATTCAATATGAACATTCCAATTAGCCATACTAGTCTTTGTATAAACTTCTTCTAGTGCTGTTCCATTGAATGCACTTGATAAGATATTTACAAGACCATCTTCTAGCATAATTGTTTCTAGACTTGAACAGCCATTGAATACACCGCTATTGATATTAGCTAAATTAGATTTAATTGTAACATTAGTTAAGCCTGTACAATTTCTAAATGCTTCTTGTCCAATAGATGTTGTAGTTGCAGGAACAACTAGGCTAGTAAGCTTAGTATTATTTGTAAATGCATTTCTACCAATACTTACTATCTTATTATTTAATACAGTATTTGTATCAACACCATAGAATGCATAATCACCAATAGTCTCAACATCTTGACCAATAACAAGACGTGTAATGTTCTTGAAGCCATAGTATTGATAATTACCAACTGTTGTTATATTACTTTGGATAACTATTTCATCAACTTCTACATATTCATTATTCTTCTTATGATAGATTGTTGCATAGAATGCAGGGTTAGCACTCGCATTACCAAATGTAATATTCAACCAATTATCCATATTTTCATAGTATGCATTAGACAATCTACTACATCCATTGAAGGCATCCTTCTTAATTGATGTTACAGTAGATGAGATTGTAATAGATACTAGATTGACAGATCCAGAGAATGCAGCTTCACCAATCTCAGTTACACCCTCAGGAATAACAATTTCTTGAATTCCTGTACATCCTGAGAATGCACCTGTACCAATTACCTTAATTGATGCAGGGATAGTTACAGCTGTAATATTTACATTGTCATAGAATGCATAGTTAGCAATAGCGGTAACTGGTAGGTTATTGTATGTGTTAGGAATAACAATATTATTACCTTCATAGCTACCAATACCAGAAATACTATATGATACTTGATCAGCATTTAATACGAAGTTGAAGTTAGCACCCCAACCAACTCTTATATGTTGATCATTATAATGCCAATATAGGTTACGATCAGATAATGGTTCTGTATCACTTCTGAATCTAACGTAAGCTACATAACCATCATTATTATTTAATGTAATACTACTCCACATTGTCTTATCACCATCATAGTAGATGTAAGAGAATGTTGCGGCAGGTAATTCATTAAATGCGTTAGTACCTAGCTTAGTTAAACTATCCTTTGGAAGTGAATAATATGTTACACTTAGTCCACTAAATGCTTCAGCACCGATACTTTCTAGATTATCAGGGAATGTTACTTCTGTTACACAGCTAAAGCCATTAAATTGATAATTACCAATTACAGTATCAGTAATTACTAGATTAGTTACTAGCTTATAATCATTAGTCATATATGTTGAATCAGTTTCTAATGATTCATCATTATTACCTTTTAATATATAGAAGTTAGTGGCTGTTGTAGACCACATTGGGTTAGATCTAATGTTAGCAAATGTGATCTTATTCCACTCAGTTATACTACCTCTATAATATACATTTGTTAGATTTGGACATCCTACGAATGCATATTCTTCAACTGATACAATTGAGTTTGGAATAGAGATGCTTGTAAATGCACCACCTCTAAAGCCCTCACTAGCAATTGCCTTAACTGGAATATCATTACGAGAGCTTGGTAAGCTTAATTCAGCATCTTCACTCATACCACCAATTGAGATTACATAGTAAGTTTCTGAATTATTACCAGTAGTTACAGTTCTTAATACGAAGTCATAATCATTATTATATGGTGTAGGAACATTGGCTACAAATCTCCAATGCTTATTAGATAATGTATCTGGTTGATTTTCTGAATAATACTTAACATTTTCTAAATATGAATCAGTTGCAGTCTTAGTTACAGAATTGAAGTCTGTAATAGAGCCACTGTAGAAAATCCATGCATTATTTCCAAGTCCTTCAAATGCATTAGCGCCAAGTGATGTAATATCCTTTCTCATGATGAAGCTTTGAAGACTACTATCATTCTTGAATGCTTCATCACCAATTGTACTAATATAATCACCAAGTGTTAATGTAGTTAAGCTAGACATATTAGCAAAAGCCTTAGCACCAACAGTTGTTACATTAACTAAATCAACTGATGTAACTGAGTTAAAGCCTGTAAATAGATATGGCTTAATAGCTGTAACTGCACCTGGTGCCACTAGTGATGTAACAAGATAATATGTAGTGTTGTTATATTCAGCAAAATCACCAGTTACATCTTTTGCATAGAACTTGTTAAGCTCAGTTGTTGAAATGTTGTTCATTGGGTTAGCTTTTTCATTTTCAATTGTAATAGCGTACCAATTTTCAATTGTTCCATCATAATAAACATTTCTTAATAATGGATCTGATTCGAATGCTCTAGCTTTAATTTGTGTAATAGATGCTGGAATATTAATGCTTACTAGTGCTGAATCTGATGAGAATGCAGCTTCACCAATAGTTGTAATACTACCATTAATATATACAGCACGTAAGCTACGACAGTTACCAAATGCTAGATCCGGAATAGTTGTAATATTATTATTGATTATTACTGTTTCAATTGACTGAATATTATAGAATGCAGCATAACCAATTTCACTTACTGGTTTTCCATTAAATACGTCAGGAATAGTAATATCCTTATCAGTTATTGTACCAATACCAACAACGATATAGTAATTACCATTGTTAGATAATTCGTAATCAAATTCCTTACCCCATAATGTTGGAACACTATTAACTAGATGCCAATAATTAGTTGAATGTAATAATGGGATTGTCTCTAAATAATACTTAATATAGTTTTGACTTAACCAGATTTCAGATGCTTCTGGTTTAGTTACAGTGTTCTTCCATTCATCCTCAGTACCATTATAGAAGATTACAAGAGGCTTTGTTGTTGTGAATGCAGCACTACCAACAGTTTTAATAGTATGAGGCAAGTTGAAGCTTACTGTAGTTTCATCAGCAACATCCATACTTAAATGGAAGAATGAATTAGCACCAATTGTTACTACTGCATCACTCATAGTAACACTAGTAACCTTTGTTAATTCAGCAAATGCATTTGCTTCAATAGTTACTACATCATTTATAACAAGTGTAGTTAAAGAAGACATATTAGAGAATGCTTCTTCTTTAATTGTTGTAGCTGTAACTGTAAGTGATGTTACACAGTCGAAACCACTAAATTGATATTTATTAACGCTTGTCTTATTTTCAGCAGTTCTACTAATTACTAAATTAGTTAATAATTCAAATTTTTGTTCTGCGTATGTTTCTTCTCCATTTGCATCTAAGATATAGAACTTAGATGTCTTAGGATTTGTACTTTCTAAATCCTTAGTCATTACAGCCATTGGATTAGAATAGATATTTCCAAGCTCTATATCACACCAATTATCAATTGTGCCAGTGTAATATACTTTTTCAAGATTAATACAGTTGTAGAATGCAAATGTACCAATTCTTGTTAGTGATGCTGGAAGTAATAATGTTGTTAAGTTAGAACAAATAGCGATTGATGAGTTATCGATATCAGCAACGTTTGCACCGATTCTTAATTCAACGATTCCTTGGTTAGATTGGAAAGCATCTCTTTCAATCTTAACAACTGGAATTGGATTACCAGTTACTGGTACGAATGTATCAGGAACTACTACCAATCCATTAGAATCTGGAAGTAATGTACCCATATCAACAATACTATATGCGCCATTTCCATTATCCTTATATGTGAAATCTCTTTCCCATCTAGTTGGTTCAGTAGGTGTAGGAGTTCCTGTGTATCTCCACATTGTTGTAGATGCACTTAGAGGTCTTGCTTCATTAAAGTATAATACTTCAACATCATCAATACCTGATTGTTCACTCTTTATAACGTCAGCCCAAGCTTCTGTAGTACCATGATAATAAACTACAACGCTTGTTGCACCAGTAAATGCATAATTACCAATTGTTTTTACACTATTTGGTATATAAATCTTAGTTTCACCAGAAGTTGATGTACCAACGCCATTAAATGCGTAATCATCAATTGTAATAATACCATCTGGAAGGATAATTCTCTTTAGCTTACCAAAGCCATAGAATGCATACTTGTTAACTTTTGTGCCACCTGTAGCAAATACATATTCAGTTAATTCAGTATAGCCTTGATAATCAGCATCTGTACCAATCTTGAATGAATCAGAAATATACATTGGAGTTGAATATTCATTTGCAAATACAGTGTATAACCACTTACTGAAATCGCCTTTATATAATACTTCATTAATTTGAGTACCATAGAAGGCATTTGCACCAACAGAGAATATATCATCAGAAATATAGATCTTAGTTAAATTGCTACAGCCTGCAAAGGCGTTCGCACCAATCTTTCTAATTGAAGGCATCTTTACTTCTTTAATAGAGTCAATACCTCTTAAGGCACCTTCAAGTATTTCTACTACTGGAATATCATATTCATAAGTTACAGGGTTAATGAACATACTTCTAATTTCTAGTGTCATATTAGCTGTGAATACCTTAGTACCACTATCCTTGATACTATATGTATATCCAATAACCTGATTTTGATCATTTGTAATAGTATTTAAGACATAAGTTAAGTCGCCTTCCCAGATTTCAATAACGCCACCAGCTGTATCATTATTATGATAATGCCAATGTGATGTTGCATCTGTAAGTGGAGCACCAACTGAATAATAATTTAGTGTTATTCCGTTTAACCAAGTCTTACTATCTTGTAGATTAATTGCTTCCCATTCAGCCTTAGAGCCATTGTAATAAATAGTAGGATTTTCACCTGTAAAGGCAGCTTCAAAAGCACTACCCTTTATCACAGTTACCTTTGGTAGAACGATCTTATTAATATTAATATGGTAGAACGCATGATCACCAATACTTGTAATAGTACTATTATAAATATGGTTAGTTGTATCGATGCTTGCTGTATCTACTAATGTTAATGATGTGATTTGGTCGAATCCGTAGAATGCGAAGTCACCAACCTTAGTAGCACCTGCACCAATTGTTACAGTAGTAAGTGGAGAGGCATTTTCATTCAAATAGAACTTATTTGTACCAATACTAATACTCATTGGGTTAGCACTTGCACTACCAAATTCTATTTCTGCCCAAGCTTCCATGCTACCTGTGAAGCGAACAGATTCAATTCCTGTACAGCCTGAGAACGCATTAGCACCAACACTCTTAATGTTAGATGTTAGGCTAACAGATGTTACAAATTCTCTTCCTGTAAATGCATCAGCAGCGATACCAACAACCCTACCTCTAGTTTCTGCATCACCAGTTCTAAATTCTGATGGAATCACTAATGCTGTAATATTGGTATCTAGAGTACCCCAATCCTTAACTATATAAGTATATGTGAATGTAGAATCTCCATTGTCAGTCTTGATTTCTTCATATGTGAAATCCTTAGCCCAAACTTGGATATCGCCATTTGTATCATAATACCAATATGATGTTGAATTTGAAAGTGGGTTATTATGTTTGAAATATCTAGTTGTAACATTATTTGCGAATAAGCTTTCATTAAAGTCGCCAAATATTACTGAATTCCAATTAGATGGTTCTACATCATTTGCGGCTAGTGGACCACCATAATAGATTTCTCTTAGGCTTGTGTCATCATAGAATGCCTTTGTACCAATTTCTATAATATCATCACTAATAATTAGTTTAACAACATTCTTGAAGCCATAGAATTGATAATTCTTAATATATGTTGTTCCATCTGGAATCTCTAATGTTGTAAGAGATACAAACTTCTTAGAATTGAATTCTTCATAATTTGCTGTAGCAGTATTATCGACAATATAGAATGCTAAACCACTATACATTGGGTTAGCTGATTCATTTTCAAATGTTATCTCTAGCCAATCACCAATAGTACCATCGAAGAATACATATTGTAATAAGTTACATCCATCAAATGCTGATGTACCAACAGTATTAATGCTATCACTAATATATATCTTTTGTAGGTTAGAGCATTCGATGAATGCACGAGAACCAATTGATGTAATGTTGCTATTTAAAATAACTTCTTTAATATCTGTGTTACCATAGAAGGCATTATCTACGATACCTACTACATTACTTCCATCGAAATCAGCTGGGATAGTTACAGTTGGGTGTTCGTTATCGAATACCATAGTACCCTTACCTGAAATGTAATACTTATTATCGATTATTACATAGTCGAAGTCGTTAGGCCATTCTGTTGGAACTGAAGATACATATCTCCAATAAGATGTTGAGTTTTGAAGTGGTCTTGCTTCACTATAATAAATCTTAGTTATATTATTTTGCCAGCTGTAGTCGGCAATGATATTAATGTTATTGAATTCACCAGATGTACCAGCGAAATATAATTTTCTAAAGTTAGCACAATCATTGAATGCGCCACCCTCAATAGTTATAACACTATGAGGAATCAAAATTGATTCAATTGCTGTACCATTGAATGAATAGTAACCAATCTTTTGAAGACCATCAGGTAACTTAACTGATGCTACATTTGTGAAATTGTAGAATGCATATCTACTAATTTCAGTAAGTCCATCTAAACCATCTACTGTTGTCAATTCTACATACTCATTATTTTTCTTAATATAGAAGTTAGTTGTCTTATTATTAGCTCTATACATTGGTGTTGAATATTCATTACCAAAGCTAATTGATGCCCAATTATGAGTTGTACCTGAATAATATACATTTTGAAGGCCAGTCATATTAGAGAACGCATTAGCTCCAATAGTTGTAATGCTGTCACCAATATAGATATTTTTGAATTGACAGCCAGCGAATGCATATTCACCAATTTCTTCAAGTGATGAAGGAAGAGCGAAGTTAAATGGAGTTGTAGCAAATAGATCTGTACAACCTTCAAATGCACTTGCTCCAATTGTCTTAACATTTGATGGTTCAGCAAATGTTACTGAAGTTATAGCCTTATTCTTAAATGCGTTTGCAGCTATACCTTTAATTTCTATATCGTTAAATGTCTTTTCAATAGTAATTTCTAGTCCTTCAAAATTACCAATACTCTTAACTACATAATAAGTTTCATTATTTTCTGTAATTAATTCATATTCTAATGATTTTCCGTAGATTGTAATTACTTCATTTACATAATGCCAATAATTTTGTGAATTACTATCAGGGAATTTTAATGAATAATAAATCACCTTAACTGTTGATTTAATGAAGTCAACGCCCTTAATTATTGCTGCATATTTTGTAGTGCCTGATGCATAATACATTGTTTCAAATGCTGTTTGACCATCAAATGCATAATCACCAATTGTAGTTACAGATGCTGGAATTAATAGTTTAAATCCTTCTGCATTAAGTGGAGCATTATAGAATGCATATTTACCAATCTTAGTTACACCTTCAGGAATTGTAACAGATGTTAAATCCTTGAAGTTATAGAATTGATAATCGCCAATTTCTAATGATGTCGCAGGTGCTACAGGAGCTGGAATAGTAATATCAGTAACTAAGCTATTATTGAATTTAATAGTTGCTGAAGCATTAACAAGTGGAGTTGATGAATCAGCGAAATCGATCTCTAGCCAGTCTGAAATATTTCCAACAAAATTAACTGTTGTAAGTGCTGTTGCGTTATCAAATGCATGTGATCCAATTGTTTGAATATCTGCCTTCATAACTAATGTTTCAAGCTCGGCGATATTAGCAAAGGCACTTGCACCAATTGTCTTTAGATTTGTACTTAATTCTAGTGAAGTAAATGCATTATCAGCAAAAGCATTATCTCCAATTACTTCTACTGTTGAAGGAAGTGTAATTGCAGTTAAGCCAATGCCCTCAAATGCTTGAGCTCTAATATATTTTAAGCCACTATTTAAAGATACAGTTGTTAAAGATGTGGCATCCTTAAATGTACGAGCGCCAATCTCTAAAATATTTTCACCAAGAGTAATGCTTGTGATATTAGTACCTTCAAACACACCTCTTGTTTGCTTACTTGCTATACCAGTAATAGGTTTACCATTTAATGTATTCTTTATAACTACATTTGTATCAGTATTAGTACCTCTATCAATAATGATATAGGCAACTACATTATTACCAGTACCTAGCACCTCTGAGTACTCAAAGTCTGCAGGCCATTCTGTTGGAACATCAGAGTCGAAATACCAACAGCTTGTTGAGTTGGCAATAGGCTCTAGTGGACTATAGAACTTAGTCTTACTTCTGACAATACTATTATTAGTAGATGCATAATGACTACTATAATTATCAAATGCTTCTGCTGTACCAATGAAGTAGATACGTTCCAATACACTTTGATCTAGACCACTAAATGATCCATTGCCAAGGTGTGATGTACTAGCTAGAACAATCTTCTTAACACCAGTTGTATTAGCAAATGCTTTGTCATTAATCCATTGAACATTTGATGTACCTTCATTAAGAGTTCCTACCTTCTTACCAAGCTTGATATATTCAACACAGGCAAATCCTATGAATGAATAATTCTTAACTGTGAAGCCACTTGTAACATCTGATAAATCAATTGTTGTTAATAAATCATAATCATGTGTTGTGTTGTTCATTATATAGAAGTTAACAGCACCACTATTATTCATTGGGTTAGAATTTTCATTCTTAAATTCAATCTTACACCAGTTGGTGTCCCCACTATACAACGTACCATCATAATATACATCTGTTAAACTATTACAATTTGCAAAGGCATCAACGCCAATTTTTGTAATTGATTCAGGAAGATATAATTTAGTATTTTGGCTAAATCCATAGAATTGGTAAGCACCAATTATTGAAGTATCAGCTGGAATTACTACATCATTAGGAACTGTATGGTTATGTCCATGGAATGATATACCTCCAGTATCATCTGTTTCAATTGCAAATGATGATGCATAAGCCATTGGGTTAGAGTATGCATTGGTAAATGTAATACCTAACCAGCTTGCTTCCCAATTATTCTCAACATCATAGAATACATTTTGAAGACCTGTACAACCTTCAAATGCACTTGCTTCTACTGTCTTTAGACTTGCAGGTAATTCAATTGCATTTAATGATGTACATCCTGCAAAGGCATTAGAGCCAATTGTCTCAACGTTACCTCCAAATATTATTTGAGTAATTTTAACATTATTAGCGAATGCATTAGATGCTACACCCTTTACAGGCTTACCATTAAATGTATCAGCTACTGAAATAGTTTGTGTATTTTCTGGCATTGTACCTAATCCAGCTAATACATAATATGAAACTACGCCGCCTTCTAATACTTCTGTGTAGTTGTAACCAAGACCCCAACGTACGATAGCATTACCTTCATAATGCCAATAGTCTGTTGTAGTTGTTGCTGGCTCATTAGCTGAATAGAATAGCTTAGGAACTGTATTTTTGAAACCATCATTACCTTCGCCAAATACTATTGTTGCCCAAGTTGATGCATTAACATCAGTTGGATAACCATAATAAATCATTGTAATACTATTAACACTATCAAATGCATAATCACCAATATTTTTAATACTACTTGATAATAATATTTCACCAATATTAGTTGCATTAGCAAATGCTCTTGTACCAATAGTTATTACATCATTTGTGATTAATCTAGTAATTGTACTAAAGCCATAGAATTGATATGGTTTAATAACTGTTATTCCAGCAGGAATTGTTAATTCTGTTAATGAAGTATAACCATCACCACTCCTGATATTGAATGCTGTGGCATAAGCCATTGGGTTAGCAAATGAATTTGTAATATCAATGTTTAACCAGTTAGTTATAGTACCATCATATTTAACTGTTGTAAGTGATGAACAACCTGTAAATGCCGCATCACCAATTGAAGCCAATGAAGCTGGAATAGTAATTTCAATTAGTTTATCACAGCTATTGAATGCATTTGCACCAATTGTTGTTAATGAAGCTGGTAGGACAATGCTTGTAATAGCTGTACCTAGGAATGCTTCACTGCCTATTTCTACTACATTAGCACCAATGCTTACGTTACTTAAGTAAGTTTCATTTTTGAATGCTTCAGCCTTAATCTTAGTGATAGGCTTACCATTAAATGTATCCGCAATTACTACGTTAGTTTGAGCAGTAATATCTAAAGTACCACTATTAACTACGTAATATGCAACTACCGCATTATTTACTATTACTTCTTCATATTCAAGTGATGGATCCCATAGCTTAATAATATTATTATCATAATGCCAATATGAAGTAGATTCACTAATAGGGGCAGTATATGAATAATACTTAATTAAATCTGCAGCAACTGGGAATACGTTATAATCACCAACTGTAATATTTTTCCAAACATTTGGCGCAGTTGGATCAGTTGATGTAGCAAATGTGTCAGCTGGACCACCATAATAAATTCTTGTTAATTGTGAATTATCTCTAAATGCATATGTCTTTATATTAGTTAAGTTAGATGAAACTCTAATTGTAGTTAGGTTAGTAGCCTTATAGAATGCATATTCACCAATCTCAGTAACTGTATCAGGTAAGATAATACTTAATAAGTTAGTGAATCCATAGAATTGATATGGCTTAACGCTAGCACCAGATGTAATTACAACATTTTGTACTTCTACATATGTCATAGGTGTATCTACATCATTATCATGATCTATTAATTCATAGAAATGATCAGCTCTTGAGTTATTCATTGGGTTAGCTTCTGCATCTAATAGATCAATCACAGCCCAATGATTTATATCTTCTTTATAATATACATATTGAAGATCACTCATATCTGCAAATGCGCCATAATATATTTTTCCTAACTCTGCAGGTAAATATAATGTAGTAATTCTATTGAATCCTGCGAATTGATGAGCATTAATATTTACCTTTCCATCAGGAATAGTAAGTGTAGTTATACCATTTGAAACTGCACTATATGTAATTGAATCATCAAAGAATTTGTGAGTAGCATTACCTGGAGCCATTGGGTTAGATGTTTCAGATACAAATGAGTTATTCATCCAGTTAGAAATTGTACCACTATAAATAACCTCTGAAATCTTTTCATCTCCATCGAATGCACCTTCGCCATAAGTTGTATTAACAGTTGCTATAAATATCTTTTGTAATAATACATTTTCAGCAAATGCATAAGATCCAATAGTTGCAACATTTGAAGGTATACTTAAAGAACCAATCTTTGTACCATAGATTGCCTTACTACCTATTGTTGTAATTGAAGTTGGAATATTAACAGCACAATTATCATCTTTGTTAATGTATTGTAATTCGCTACAGCCTTCAAAGGCACTAGCTTCTATTTCTATAATTTGATATCCGCCTTGTGATTCAAAGACAATAGTTGTAACAACTCTATTATCCTTAAATGCACCTTCCAAAATCTTAGTTACAGGCTTTCCTGAATAGAATGCAGGAATAACAAGTTCTTTTGTTTGTTGATCAATAGAACCGATATTTCTAATATAGTATGCAGTTCCACCATCATTTAATACATATTCGAAGTTACCTGGCCAAACTGTTAGAATAGTTACATCAGAAATAGTTGTTGTATCATCATACCAGAAATTAGTAGCATTGATGCTTGGAACTACTGATGCATAGTACACCTTCTTAGTTAAAGTAAAGTAATCATTACCACTTTCAATTGAAATCTTATTCCAAGAAGGCACATTAGCATCTTCACTTGTTTGAACACCATTGAAATAAATTAATTCAAAATTAGGCATACCATAGAATACATATTCATTGATAGTCTTTAATGTTGAAGGAATATATGCCTTTAATAATCCATTATTACTATGGAATGCATATACATTAATTGTTTCAACACCTTCTGATAATATTAATCTTTCAGTATTCTTAAATCCGTAGAATTGGTTAGCTCCAATTGTTGTAACTGTAGATGGGATAACAACTCTAGTTAATAATATGTATTCAACACCATTATATTCAACTGGAGTTTGTGCTACTGCATTTCTTTCATCCTCAAAAATCATTGATTTATCTTCAGGTGAAGTATAGTGAATATAGAATTTCTTTGCTGTAACCTCAGAAACACCCATTGGGTTAGAATCTTTATTACCAAATGAGAATCTACACCAAGATGCAATTGTACCAACGAAGTATACATTTGTAATACCAGTATTCTTATCAAATGCTGAATTACCAACAGTAACTGTTACGTTAGTATCTGTATTTTCATTAAATGTTACATATTTCAATCCTGTAACACTACCAAATGCATATTCACCAATTGATTCAATTGATGCAGGTAATACTAATGTTTCAAAATGAGTATATTGGAAGGCACGTACGCCAATAGTCTTAATTCTAGGAGCATTGTTACCTTCAGATATAAATTGTAGAGTATATAATTGTGTACAGTTATGGAAGGCATCTGTGCCAATTGTTGTAACTGTATATGGAATCTTCATAGAAGTGATAGCATATTTACCATCAAAGGCAGCATTAGCTATCTCTCTTACTTCTTTACCATTTAAATGAGATGGAATAACTAATTCATTATCAGTCATTGTGCCAATGCCAACAACCTTATAATAATTTCCATTTACAGCATCTACTACTAATTGATATTCAAAATCCTTACCCCATAGTTTAGGGTCATCATTTTCATCTAAATACCAATGACTTGTAGAATGAGATAATGGGCTTTCAGCTGAATAGTAATAAGCTAAAAGTTGTGAAATGTTAGTTGTAAGAATTGTATTACCATCTTGAATAGTTGTACCAGATTTAAAGCTAAATATGTCTGCATACTCAATATCAGCAGGATGTCCATAATATAAATGCTTCAATCCATTTACTGTTGAGAATGCATTTAAGCCAATATTAGTTACAGATGAAGGAATAGTTACATCATCTAATGCTGTATCACCAGCGAATGTGTATGGTGCAATAGCTGTTAAAGCACCCTTAATTACGGCTAGCTTTAATGAAGTATTATAAGATAATGCACCTTCTCCTAAAGTTGTAACTGTACTAGGAATAACAATCTTTGTAATTGAAGTGTTATATGCAAAGGCACTTGCACCTATTGTTGTAACGCCTTCAGGAATTACATAAGATGTTACATTATTGAATCCATAGAATTGATATTGATTGATTGTTGATACTGATGGAATAGTAATCTCAGTTATTTCAGTATATGTATCTTCTCCACTCTTTAGATATAAATGAGCAGTTGTATTGTTCATTGGGTTAGCTTCATATGTAGCAAATGAAATATTCAACCAATTAGTAATTGTGCCATCATAATTTACATTAGTTAAATGAGTAACATTCTTGAATGCTGCTGCATTAATATTTCCAATAACACTTGAGAAATAAATAGATGTTAAGCCTGAATTTTCAAATGTATTAGCAGAAATTGTAGTTACACCTGTAGGCATAATCATCGTAGTTAAAGAGCTACATCCCTTGAATGCAGCGATACCGATTGTTGTAATTGTATCTGGTAACTTAGTTAATCCTGTACCAGTTAATGATGATAAACCACTACATCCTTCAAATGCACTTGCACCGATTGATGTTGTAGTTGCTGATACTTCTACTGATGTTAATGATGTATTGCCTTTAACAAATCCATCAGGAATTACAGTTACAGTTGCAGGTAATACAACTGAAGTTAATGCTGTATTATTTGCAAACGCAAAGTTACCAATTGTAGCAAGTGTGCCTGGTAGACCATTAGTACCAAATGAAGTGAATCTTGTACCATAGAATGCTTCAGCACCAATAATTTCTAGACCTGAGTTTAGTGAAATGGCAGTTAAAGTATTATTTCCATAGAATGTTCTAGCGCCAATCTCAATGATATTAGCACCCATAGTGACATTAGTCATTCCATGGCCTTCAAATACACCATTATCTGTTTCACTTATAATCTTAGTTACAGGAATATTATTTAATGTATCTTTTATTACTGCTACTGTTGGATTTTCTGCTTCTGCATATGTACCGAATCCAACGATTGTGTAATAAGCAGCATTGCCTTCACCAGTCTTAACATATTTGAAGTCTGGCTCCCAAACCTTAATTTCTAAATCAACTGGAGTTTCATTATCATAAACAGTAACATAACGCCAGTATGATGTAGAATTATTTTCTGGAGATAGCTTCTTATAGAATTTAACTGTTAATGTCTTACCAGTTAGGATAGATGCAAATGCTGTCCTGATTGAATTCCATCCAGCATCTGTTGATTCTGTATCAGAATGATATCCATAATATACAGTTAAGTTAACAGCAGGAATTACATTAGTACCAACTGATGAAATAGTTGATGGAATAGATATCCATTTTAAGTTTGTACAACCTTTGAATAAATCATTGCTTAATGTAGTTAAGCTTACATTAGCAGTATCATTTGTAACATGAACTAGCTCTAAGTGATCTAGGCTAGTACAGTTTTCAAATGCACCTGTGCCAATTGCAGTTATTGTTTGAGGTATAACTAATGTTACAAGAGCAGTTCCCTTGAAGGCATAATCGCCAATTGTTGTTGTGCCTGAAGAAATTGTTAAATTATTTAAATGTGTTGCACCATCAAATAGATGAGCTGCGATAGCTGTAGTTGCAGTAGGAATTACTACATTATTAATAGATGTACAGCCAGCAAATGCACCCTCACCAATTGCAGCCACTGAATCTGGTAGGCTGATAGTAGTTAATGCAGTATTTGCAAATGCATAATTACCAACTGATGCAACAACTGAAGTTGCAGCGAATGTTACTTCTGTTAATATTGAACAACCCTTAAAGGCGGTGTTGCCAATTGCTGTTACTGTATTAGGAATAATAATATCAGCAAGAGATGTACAGCCTTCAAATGCTGATGCATTTATTAATTCTAAGCTATCAGATGGTAATTCATTAAATGTACCATCATCAAATCTTAGCATGCTCAAAGAACTACATCCCTTGAATGCAGATGAATCAATTGTCTCTAAAAGAGATTTATTACCTTTTATAAATGTTATCTTAGTGATACCACTACATCCCTCAAATGCACCTGCACCGATAGTAACAAGATTTTCTGAAATAGTTAATTCAGTTATTGCAGTTATATTCTTGAATGCATCAGTATCAACTACACGAATAGGAATATTATTTAAAGCCGCTTTAATAGTAACAGTTGTATCAGTTGTGAATTTTCTTGTACCAACACCTGTTACCTTATAGTAATCATCAGCACCATTTTTAACTAATATATATGTGAAATCTTGACCATATTTAGTTGGTGTATTATTTACATAATGCCAATAAGATGTTGAATTCTCAAATGGATCAAGATACTTATAGCAAACGATCTTAGCATATAGATTTTCTTGAGTAGCTTCACCAATCAATGCAGTATTACCGCCAGCCACTGTCATTGTGTTAGTCCATGTTGATACTTCTGTATCTGTTACATAATTATCGCTATCAAAATTTTTTGAATTTCTACCACCATAGAATACTGTTGTTAAGTTGTTACAATACATGAAGGCATTTAATTCAATGCTTGTAACAGAGGCAGGAATAACAATTTGAGAAATCTTTGTGCTTTGGAATGCACATGACTTAATTGTTGTAACTTCATGTGGCATACCAACTGAGGCAAGCTCAACGCATCCATCAAATAATGATGTACTAATTACAGTTACCTTGGCAGGAATATCAATTGAAGTAAGCTTAATACAGCCCTCAAATGCGTAATCTCCAATTGATGTTACTGTTACTGGTAATATTACTCCGTTAAGCTTTGTACAGCCTCTGAATGTACCACCATTAATTGCTAAAAGCTTAGCATTAGCTGTAGTATTAGCAAATGTGAATGTATCAAGTGAAGTCATTCCTCTAAATGCATTATCACCAATTGTCTCAATTGAGGCAGGAATTGTTAATGTAGCTAGTGCTGTACAACCCTTGAATGCATCATTACCAATTGAAGATAATGTAGAATTAGCTTCAAATGTTACAGATGTTAAACTTGTACAGTTTTCAAATGCGCCAGCACCAATTGATGTAGTTGTATTAGGAATTACAATTGTTGATATCTTAGTTCCTCTTAATGCATAATCACCAAATGATGTAGTTGTGGCACTTATTGTAAGTGTAGAAAGACTACTATCACCATCAAATAGGTGGTCGCTTATAACTACAGCTTTTGTAGGCATTGTAAATGATTGTAAAGCTGTACAGCCTGCAAATGTATATGCTTCTATATAATCAATCTTAGATAGATCTGCAAATGTTACAGTTCTTAAGTTAGTTTGATTTTGGAATACATAAACTGTTGAATTTGATACTTCTTTTGAAGTTATCTTTCTAACATCTAATTCTCCTGCATATTCTGGAGTACGTAATAAAGCCTTAATAGTGATTGAATTATTTGTAGCTGTAAATTCTACAGTACCAATACCAATAATTTCATAATATCTATCAGTAACTGCATTTACATCATTAGGATCATCTTTTATTTCAACATATTTATATTCTAAATCAGCTGGCCAAGTTGTTGGCTTGTTATCAACAAAGCGCCAGTAAGATGTTGAATTATTAAGTGGATTCCAATCTTTATATAAATAAACATTTAAGCTTGGATTAGATAATTTAGTCTTAGTGTTATCTTCACCTGTACCGTTGCCAATTGATGCAACTAAAGCATCCCATGCTGTTCTTTCAACATTTGCAGTGTATCCATAATATACTCTACCAATATTTGCATTACCATCAAATGAATCAGCACCAATTGTTGCTACTGTAGATGGAATAGTTACATCACGGATATCACAATCTTTAAATGTACCCACTGGAATACTTGTCCATTCTGCAAACACATATACAACCTGTAGGCTTGAGCATCCAGCAAATGCATTAGTACCAACTGTAGTTAGGCTTGCAGGAATAACTAAATTGTTATGACCATTTCCAAGTGATGTACAGTTAGCAAATGATGAATTTCCAATAGATGTAACAGCACTGTGGAATGTAACACTTTGAATGTTTTTGAATCCATAGAATTGATAATTACCAATTGTTAGGATTGCACTTGGAATAGCAATCTCAGTAATTAAAGCATTATTTACATAGAAATATCTAGCTTTTGCATTATTCATTGGTGTAGAGCATTCATTAGTAAATGTAATACCACACCATGTTTGTAGGTTAGCAGCATAGTATACATTTTCTAGGTTTGTACAACCACTAAATGCATCGCTACCAACAGATGCTAATGTAGAAGGTAGATATAGAGTAACTAAGCCAATCCAATCTTTAAATACATTATTACCAATATTTTGAATGTTTTCACTAAGTGTTAATGTAGTAATTGAGGTTACATTACCCCAAGTTGTTGCAGCGGCTGCAGTAACAGCTTTAACTGGTTTACCATTTAATGTTGCTGGAATTGTTAATGAAGTAACATTAGTATTGAAAACCAATGTACCTTTACCAATAACATTATATGAAACTACTACATTGTCTTCTTTTACTTCTTCATATTCGAAATCTTGTCCGTATACGCTTAGTATACCTTGTACAGCACCATTAGTAACATAATGCCAATAGCTTGTAGAATTACTAATTGGATTTAAGCGTGAATAATAATATACAGCTGTAACTGATGGTATATTACCATTTACAGTTTTACCTTCATCAGCCGGATTATCACTTATAGGAGTTGAAACTATGTTTGCCTTTAATGCTGTCCAATCAGCTGCATGTGTATCACCAGCATCTGAATCATCAACACCATTATAGCCATAATAAATATTTGCAATTTGATAAACGCCAGCAAATGCATTTCCTTGAATTTCTGTTAATGTTGAAGGAAGTGATAATACAGTTACCATTTGACATTCAGCAAATGTATATGGAGCAATCGTAGTTAAAGGTGCCTTTATGAATAATGACTTTAATGTATTCAAACGTTCAAAGGCATGTTCTTTGATTGATGTAATAGTATTAGGAATAACTAGCTTCTCAATCTTTGCAGCATTTGTAAATGCATATTCTTTTATTGTTGTAATTTGTGAAGCAAATGTAATATTTGTTATATTTTTAAATCCATAGAATTGATATTGCTTAACAGTTGTAATGTTTGCATCAGTTGGAAGAGTAAGGTTAGTAACCTCAGTATATGTATTACCACTCTTTAACATGAATGCTAAGCAAGTAGGGTTAGCCATTGGGCTTGAATAAGCATTAGCAAAATCAATAGCCATCCAATTAGCTAGAGTACCATCATAATTCATCGAAGTTATTGATGCGCCTGCTATACCAAAGTTGAATGCATCAGTACCAATTGTTGTAAGAGCAGAATTCATTGTAACAACAGTAACTGACTTATTATTCTTAAATGCATCATTGCGTAAAGTAGTAAGTGATGTAGGAAGAGTAATCTTAGTATATTGTGTTGCTGTTGAAGAATCATCAGTTGTACCAAATGCAAAATTGCCAATTGTTGTAACACTGCTTGGTAAATAAAGCTCATTTGTATGAGTTGTACCATTTACTACAGTAGTTTTTAGCTTAGTATTCTTAAATGCATTAGCCTTAATTTCTACAAGGTTAGTATTTGATACGAATGTAATTTGTGCTAAAGCTGTACATCCTTCAAATGCACTTTCACCAATTTCAATTACATTAGTACCAAAGGAAATAGTTTGAATAGTTAATCCCTTGAAGGCATTATCAGCAATCTTCTTAACTGGATAATTATGTGCATCCTGTGTATCAGGATTTAAGAATTCAGCAGGAATAATTAAGTTTGTAATTGTTGAATAAGAACCTTTACTTTTTACAACGAAATACTTAGTGTTAGCATCAACTGTAAAAAGCTCATATTCTAATTCAGCATTATAGTTAACTGGGTTCTTAGAATTATCGATAAAATGCCAATAAATTGTTGAATCTGATGTTGGCATATTAGCTGAATAATAGCTTAAATAAATGCCAACTTGATTTCTATTATCTGTAATAGTTGCAGAGAAAGCAGTGGCAGCTATTAAAGGTTGATCAGTAGCCCAGTCTGGGTGTTCTACTGTTCTATCACCACGATAGAATATATCAGTTAATGCAGTACAGCCATCAAATGCATGCTCATCAATTTTACCGTCAGTACCTTGCTCTGTTGCTTTATGTAAAATAGGTAGAATGATATATCTTACAGCAGTATTTTGATAGAATGCATATCTACCAATATTCTTTACAGAATCTGGCATGTAGATATATGTAGGTGATTTGAATCCATAGAATTGGTAATCACCAATAGTTGTTGTACCATCAGGTATAACGATATCTGTAACAATTGAGTAGCTATTATTAACATAGAAGTAAACTCTTGTTGTATATTGAAGTGGGTTAGAATTCTCATCAGTAAATGTCATTCCTAACCAATTAGTGATACTACCACCATAATATACTTCCTCAATGTTTGTATTAGTGAAGGCTTTAGCTCCAATAGATGTAACACTAACTGGAATTCTAAATGTCTTAATAGTCTTCATACCATAGAATTGATAGTTACCAATTGATGTATTTTCTGCACTATTTGTGATAATCACTTCTGTTATAACCTTATAACGAGTTTGGTTATATGCAAATGTAACATTACCATTTTCATCTAATACAAGTAGACCTTCATTGTTTTCATGGGCATTAGCAAAAGGATTTGCATATTCATCTGCAAATGTAATATTAATCCAATCATCTACAGTACCCTCAAAGTAAACGAATCTTAACATTTGTTTAGTTGTTTCATCACTCATAAAGAAGGCATGCGTACCAACAGTCTTTAATGTCTTAGGGATTAAGACACTAGTTAATGCTGTGTCGCCTTGGAATGCATAATTACCGATAGTTACTAAGCTACTACCCATAGTAAGTTCTGTTAATGTTTTAATGTTCTCAAATGCACTAGCACCAATTGTCTTAACATAATAACCTAAATGAATCTTAGTTAAAAGGCTATTATTCTTAAATGCATATGGAACTACTTCTCTTATTTCTATTCCACGATATTTATCAGGAACAGTAATCTCAGTACCAGTAATTGTACCTAAACCTAGTACTTGATAATATCTATCAACAACCACATTATCCTCTTCAACTTCAATTAGCTTATAAGCAAACTCAGTAAGTTTAATATGATTATTTAAAGCAAAGGCATTAGTTAATTCATTAACAACGACATAGTTTTCACCTGTAAAGTTCAACAAACCATTATCATAAGTAATTGTATGTCCATTTAATTGTAAAATTGTATTGTTTAAAATGATATCAAAGGCTTGAGAGATATCATTATCTAATACTACATCAACATCCAATGTGATATTGTAATTTGAAATAGTATTTGCTGTCCCATTTGTATGTAGCATTGCTTTGAATGTTGCTAGGTTATCATTTGTGACAGTTAGATTAGTGCCACCAGTAACGACACTCTTATACCACATATCACTAACGTTAGTAGATGTATCACCATCTAGATAACGGTACTTAACATATTCTAGCCATTTATCTGTACTAGTGAATTGAGTATTGTTCCAGTCACCATATGCTGATTGATAATAGAAGAATGTGAAATAATCTTCATTAATTCCATCGAAGGCACCTTGGCCAATATATTCAATAGAATCTGGGATAATTAAGCCTTGGATTTGGCTTAATCCGTAGAATGATTTAATACCAATAGTCTTGATTGTACCAGCTGACATTGCTAAATCAGTTGGATCTGCAGCAATTCCTTTCTCAGAATCTGCAGGTAAACCACCATTACCTATGAATGATAAATCAGTAATACAATTGAATCCATAGAATTGATAATTATCTACACTAGTCTTACCATTTAAATTTAGTGTTGTTAACAATGTATATTTGTGAGTTTCATATGTAACCGAACCACTTGGTTCATCTAAATAATAGAAATTCTTGATAACCTTATCGTGATTTGCAGCTTCTACATCATTTGACATTGGGTTAGCAAATTCATTATCGAAAGTAATTGTTAACCAATGATCAACATTAGAATAATAATATACAGTTGCTAGTGTAGAAACATCCTTAAATGCATCTGCTTCTATTTTATCGATAGTTGCAGGAATCAAAATAGTATCAAATATAGCGCCCTCAAATGCACTTTCACCAATAGTTGTTGTAGATGGTGATAAAGTAACACTCGCAAGATGAGTATCACCATAGAATGATCTATCATTAATAACAACTACACCACTAGGAATAGTAATGCTTGTTAAGGCAACACAGCCTTCAAATGCACTTTCACCAATTGAAGTCACTTCAGATGGAGAATCAAATGTAACACTTGCAAGAAGTGTAGAATTCTTAAATGCACCTGTACCAATAGTTGTAGTTTTAACTGGTAATGTAATAGCAGTCATCTTAGAGCCTAAGAATGCATAGTTACCAATTGTAAGTGATGTTAATGCTGAATTGATTGTAATATTAGAGCTTAAGAAGCCAGATACTAATTCAGTATCATCGAATGCAAATGCATAATTACCAATAGATAAAGAGCCACTACTATTAATAGTTGCTGAAGTTAAACCACTATTTCTAAATGCACTATCACCAATAATGATTACTGATGATGGAACAGTAATTGTTGTTAATCCTTTACAATTTTCAAAGGCACTCTCATAGATATGAGTTAAATTAGCACCTGCAAATGTAACTGATGTTAATGTTGTAACATCCTTGAAGGCAGCCTCACCAATAGTTACTAATTCTGCAGGTAATGAGATTGTAGTAATTATTGTCTTTTCAAAGGCACTCTCATAGATGTTATTTAATTTAGAATTTGTAAATGTAACAGTAGCTAACTTAACGTCATTATAGAATGCTTTTTTACCAACATTTAATGATGTAGCACTTGTAAATGTTATTGTATTAAGAAGTGAACATCCTTCAAATGCAGATTCAGATAATGTTAATAAGCCACTACCAAATGTAGCTGTAGTTAGCTTTGTACAAGTCTTGAATGCTTCTGTACCAATAGATGTTACAGTATCAGGGAATGTAATTGTTACTATCTCATTTCCTGTAAAGGCTTTAGATCCAATAGTTTGAAGTACTGGAGTAGTACCAAATGATAATGTAGCAATCTTTGCACCTTCAAATGCAGAATCACCAATTGATAATAATGTGTCAGGGAAGCTAATCTTAGTAACTTTAGCACATGAACCAAAGGCATTAGCGCCAATTGATGTTAATCCAGCAGGAAGAATGATACCATCGCTTTGATTAGCTGAATTAGAATATTGTAAGTCGCCACAGTTATAGAATGCACTGGCGCCTAATGTTGCTGTATATGTACTAGTTAAATCTTTAAATGATAATTGTTTTAGCTTTGAACAACCACTAAATGCTTCTGAGCCAATTGTTAAATCATCATTCTCAGTTAAGAAAGCAACTGCAGTTATATTTGTGCATCCAAAGAATGCACGTGAGCCAACATCAGTTAAAACATCATTTAATGTGATAGTTGTAAGAGCTGTACAATCCTCAAATGCACTCGCACCGATAGATGTTAAATATTGATTTAATGTTAATGAAGTAATGGTCTTATCATTTTTGAATGCTTCATCCATAATACCAACGATATGGTATCCATTAATCTCATCAGGAATTACGATTGCTGCAGTATTAATAGTACCCTTATCCTTGATGTAGTATGTAGTTGATGATGCAGCTTCATATGTGAAGTCTCTTCCATATAGCTCTGGAGCATCATTAACTAAATGCCAATAATTTATAGAATTAGAAATAGGCTTCAATGAAGAATAATATCTGATCTTAGTTGAAATAGTTGTATCATAATTCATTACATTATCAGACCATTCAGATTCAATTTGACCATAATAGAAAATATTAGCAAGTTTACTATCACCATTAAAGGCATTAGCTCTAATAACAGCAAAGTATGCTACTTCTTTTTCTGCATTTACTTGCTTGTAGTATTGAATTGAAGTATCTCTTGATGTTGCTGAAGATTTTACATAGTTACCACTAGAATCTTTTGTGTAATATACATTAGCAGCATAGGTTGGAATTCCTGTAGAATCAAAATCAACAGGACGATAAATTATGCCATTATCTGTACTTGTACGAGAATAGTAGCTTCTATTTTCTGTTCTTTCAGCCGCTGTATCAAGTACATATACGCCATCTTCTTTGTAATAATAAGTGTTAGTTGCATATGTAGGAACTACAGGTGCATTATCAAAATCAACCTCAGTATATTCGATTTGAGTAGTTAATATCTTAGTTGTATTGCCAGTTGGAATAGGTAGTATGAAAGATACTAGATTAGTACAACTAGCAAAACAGTATTGTTGATATTCACTTATTTTGTCATGTAATGTTAATGAAGTTAATGCAGAACACTGATATAACATATATTCTGGAATAACTGTTAATGTATTAGGAACTACAAATGATGTAATTCTTGTATTTGCAAAAGCATAGCTACCAACAGATGATAATGAAGTACCATTTGCAAAAGTTATGCTTGTTAAGTTTGTAATATTGTGGAATGCTTTTTGTTCAATAGTTGTAACACTTGCAGGAATTTCAACTGAAGTAATTACAGTACCAACGAATGCACTATCCCCAATAGTTTCTAAGCTAGATTCTGATGTAAATGTTAATGTAGCAAGTAATGAAGCACCTCTAAATGCTTCTTTACCAATAGTTAAAACATTTGTTGGAATAGTTAATGTAGTAATCTTACTGCATCCATAGAATGCACCTTCAGAAATAGTTAAAGCATTTGAGCCACCAGTTATGACTAAAGTAACTAAATCATCACAGTTTTTGAATGCATTCTTGCCAATACCGAATGTAGTAACAGATTCTTGGTCTTCACTATAAGAATAATATTGTCTATTTTCTGTAGCCTCAGCTTCAGTATCCTTTACATATGTACCAGGAGTTGATTCATAATAATATGTATTAGCTTGATAAGTAGTTATTTCATCAAATGTTACAGGTGTATAAACTGGTGTAACTACTACTTCTGTAACATCCTGTAAGCTTGCAGGAAGTTTAACTGAAGTAATGTTAGTAGATTCAAACGCACTTTCACCAATTGTTGTAAGATTTGAATTAGCTTCAAATGTCAATGTAACTAATTGAGTTATTGACTTAAATGCTTCTTTTTCAATTGTCTCTACACTTGCAGGAATTGTTATTGATGCTAGATGTGTACCACTAAATGCATGCTCGCCAATTGATGTAAGAGTTGAGTTAGCCGCAAATGTAACAGCTGTTAAGCTAGATGCATTCTTAAATGTATCCTTTTGAATCTCAGATAATGTTGAAGGTAGACTAACTGTTTGTACGCCTGAAGTTTCAAATACACCATAAATTGTATCCTCAGCAGGATCAATAACAGTACTTGTTTGTCCAACAGTTTCTGTTTCTTCTAGATAGCCTAAATTAATTAAGCCCTCTGGTAATACTACAGTTGTTAGATTTGTACAACCATAGAATGCACCCTCACGAATTGTAACAAGGTTAGAGCCTGTTTCAAATTCTAATGTTGTTAAAGATGTACAACCTTTAAATGCATTGTAAGAGATTGCAGTAACACTTGCTGGAATCTTAATTGTAGTTATCTTAGTACCAAAGAATGCATATGTACCGATTCTTGTTGTTGCAGAATCATAAACCATCTCAGAAGTTGGATTATTAGGATCAGAATGAACTTCTGGATATGTTACAGTTGTTAATTTAGATGAGCCATAAAACATTCTAGATGAAATCTTAGATAAGTTCTTAGGTAAAACAATACTAACAAGTGATGTACAATTTTCAAAAATTGATTCACCAATTGTTGTTAAACCTTCTGGCAATGTAATATCAGTTAATGATATACAGCCCTTGAATGCTTTTGCTTCAAGTGTGTTAGTAACATTAGCAAATACTATTGTTGTAAGTGATGTGCAGTTTTCAAATGCTGATTCTTCTACTGTTGTTAAGCCTGAGTTAGCACTATCAATAACGTTAGAATCACCTGAAGTTGTACTTTTTATAACAGTTAATGATGTACAGCCTTTGAATGCTTCCTTCTTAATTGTTGTAATATTATTAGATAAAACAACAGTTGTAAGTGATGTACAACCCTTGAAAGCATATGAAGAAACTAATGTTAAAGTGTCTGGAAGTGTAATAGATGTAAGGCCACTGTTTTCAAATACACCTTTTTTATCTGTAGAACCAGCAGCACTACCAAGTGTAGTAACATCAGGTAAATTGATGCTAGTTAAGGCGCTACATCCATAGAAAGCTTCATCCTCGATTGTTGTAAGCTGACTACCTGCAGCAAATGTAAGTGTGCTTAAGGATGCACAGTTTTCAAATGCTGAATTACTGATTGTAGTTACTTCGCTACCAACCTCAAATGAAGTAAATGATTTTTGATAGAAAGCATTTATACCAATAACTTTAATAGGTAAACCATTTAAAGTAGACTTCATGGTAATTGATGTATCTGTAACATTACCAATACCAGTTACTTCATAATATTCGCCATTAGTAGATAATTTATAATCTAGATCTCTTGGCCAAATAGTTGGTAGACCATCAACAAAGCGCCAATAATCTAATGAATCCATTAATGGTTCTGTATCTAAACGGTATTTAAGCTTATTTATTGCACCACCTGCAGTAGTTGAAATAAGATAAGTTTCGTTCGTAGAGTGAATCTGTGATGTTAGACCAAAATTTAGACCTAAATCAGCTGAATCGATGATTTGATTCTTTGCACCATCGAAATATGCATATTGTAGGCTAGTACAGCCAGCGAATGCATTTTCTTCAATGTTGTTAAGTCTTTCTCCAACGTTCATTAGTGCAGTCGTAATAGATGGAGTTAATATAATATAGGAGATGTTGCTACATCCTTGGAATGCACCTGTTGAAATTTTTTGAACATTTGTAAATGTTACGGTTTGTAAATTTGTAAAACCATAGAATTGATATTTATTAATTGTTGTTACTGTATTAGGAATGGAGATGTTTTCTAATAAAGAGTATCTAATGTTATCATGCTTGTATTTACCAGCATCATCTTTGATGTAGAACTTTCTTTCACCTGTAAAGGCACGAGAAAATGGGTTTGCTGAGGCACTAACGATGTCAATTGCAAGCCAATCTTCTAAAGTTCCATCATAAAATATCGCATCAAGGTTTAGGCCA
This sequence comes from Acholeplasmatales bacterium, assembly GCA_017454375.1. GTDB lineage: Bacteria > Bacillota_I > Bacilli_A > Acholeplasmatales > Anaeroplasmataceae > Anaeroplasma. The sequence goes on from JAFTDB010000032.1 coordinate 75,166, forward strand.
TCTGCACCAAATGCGTTATTTGCGAACTGTTTATAATCTGTTGTTATATGTGCGTATGAGGCAGCTGTTGGATTTGAAACAGAGTCAATAACTAGACCTGCGTCAGCATGATCTTTATCAACTGGTGAAGTGTTGTATAAAGCTGCAGTACCAGTTTCGATAACTGTAATATCTTCTACTGGTTCTTCAGAAGCATATACTTCACTTCTTGATGCCATGAATGCCCCCACCAGGGCAAAGAGCGATACTGCCCCAAATATTGTGAATAATAAGTTCTTTCTGTTTTTCATAAAAATCATCTCCAATTAAGTTCTTATTAAAAAAACACTTATAATATTTATAAATATTATACCAAAGAAAACGCTTTTATTCAATAAAATGGCATTACTGAGCCAAATACAAATACATTTGTATTTATATATGTATATACAATAAAAAGCACCCTCATTTTATGAAAGCGCTTTTTCACTACCTAAAACATAAAAAAGAAGATGGAAATTAATCCATCTTCTTATGCTCTTGCATTGTTGAATGCAGTATTTATTTGTTTGATGTATTGTCTTGAGAAGGATGCTAAGATAGATCCTTTTTGGCTATCCTTAGGATAAAATCTCTCAAAAGCCTTGCTGATTGCATAGTCATAGAATGACCAATATAGGTCTCCATCATATGGATCAGAGAAGTCTCCTTTTAACTCATTTACTGTATCTAAATCGTATTCGATATCAGAAAGAGCTAAAATTTCTTCATAAACTGAATTAAATGGAGTGTCATAGCAAACATAATATGTATTACTTAAAGCAGGTGTAACTTCATCTACTTCTTTTGCACACATAAAGTCAATAAATTTATAAGCTAAGTCTTTGTTAGCTGAATCTTTAGTGATAACCAAGTTATCACAGAAAGCAATTGTATCATCAGGAATGAATAAATCAAAACCGATTTGGTACTCACTACCATTTTGAGCTTTATATACTCTTTCAGCGCTTGTAATAGTATCTAGCATATCAGCAAAATCTTCATTTGTTACGTCATTTGCTAAATATGCATCCATCACAGTTTTTGCTGCATTTTCACAAAAGAAATACAAGAAATCGCCTGTCCACATGAAACCAACATCAATATTTCCGGCAACAATATCCTTCTTAATTGTGTCTGTTCCCCATGCATTGTAGTTCATATTTGAGACTAAATCTCTGATTTCTTGAAGCTTAGATGTAGGTTGTTCAGCATATACATCAAGGCCTAAATATCTACAAGCAGCATAGTATGCATGTTGATGTGAATCATACATTGCAACTCTAGTTTTTGCAGGTAAGGCATTACGGTCAAATAGTGATGCCCATTGGTTTTGATTACCAGTTACTGCTTTTTCAAGACCTTCTTTTTCTGTTGTGTACATGATTCCCCATGTACCCCATAGATATGGTACATAATAATTAGTAATATCATCATCTGTATTTTGACGCATATTTTCATCAATTTTACCGATGCCATATCTAACATCTTCACTCTTTGGGTTATAGTTTTCTAATTTTGAGAAATCTAGTTTTTCTAATAAATCATTTTTGTACATCTTTTCTACCATGTAATCACTTGGAGTGATAACATCATATACTGTTGTACCAGCCTTTAATTTAGAATAGAAAATTTCGTTAGATTCACCTAAATCCATTAAAACATTACAATTGTACTTATTTTCAAATTCTACTAATAAGCTCTCATCAATATACTCGCCCCAGTTTAAGAATAATAGGGTTCTTCTTCCACCACAAGATGAAAGAACTAAAACTAGTAAACTAAATAATAATAGACTAATGCTTTTTCTTTTCATTTAATTTACCTCCTATTATGTTATATAGGACAATTCCCACAATCATAAATACTGTAAGTGCAGTTGAGAATGCATATACACCAGGGAATAATGATTTCTTACCAATTGATGAATAAATCCAAATTGATAATGTGTTATAACCATTACCAGTTACGAAATATCCAACAACGAAGTCTTCAAATGAAATAGTAAATGCTAAAACCATACCACTGAAGATACCACCTTTAATTGAAGGTAGGATTACCTTTAATAAAGACTTGAATGGTTTAACACCTAAATCTAGGGATGCATCAAGCATATTTGGATCAATTTCTTTCATCTTAGGAATAACTGATAAGATTATATAAGGTAAGATGAAATATACATGGGCAATCAAGATTGTCCAGAAACCAAAGATATGCTTATTAAGAGGTAAAAGAAGTGAGAAAATCAACATCAAAGATACACCGGTTACGATATCTGCGTTAAGTAGAGGGATGTTGTTTAAAAGGATTAATCTACTCTTTACCTTTGGAGGTAAATAATGAGCACCAATACCAATTAATGTACCAACTACTGTAGCAATTAAAGTAGCGAAGATTGATGTCTTAAATGTATTCAAAATTGAATCATTTAAGCTTCTTTTAGAGAACATATTTAAATAATTATCAAATGTGAACCCTGCAAATTCAGTTGTAGAATCACTTGAATTGAAAGATTGAATAGCAATTATAATTACAGAGAAATATAACATTATAATTGCGAAAACTAATAAGATTTTGCTAACTATTTTCCAAGTCATTTTTAAAGCAGTATGTTTTTTGTAGCCATACTCTTCAATTGTAGCTCTTTCATAATTAGCTGGATTGTATTCTTGCATCATATTAGAGTTTCTCCTTCCTTATCAACTTTATTGATAATCATAATAGAGCCTAATATGATTATTAAGATTACGATAGCCAAGACTGAACCTTGGTTATAGTTCATATTAATGAAGTTTTGTTCAATGATATTACCAATTAAAATAATTTTTCTATCGCCTAATACATTAGGAATAGCGAATCCTGACATACATGGTAACAATACCATGATTGAACCAGAAATTATACCTTTCATTGATAATGGAACAATAACCTTCCAGAACTTTTGGAATTCTGTTAAACCTAAATCTAGGGCAGCTTCCTCAAGTAATGGATCTATTTTTTCAAGGGATGTATAAATTGGTAAAACCATAAATGGTAAGTATGTAAATACCATACCTAAGATAATAGCAAAATCAGTTCCGATGATATTAATTCCTGGGATATGGAAGATACTTGATAAGATATTATTTTCCTTAAATACAGAAGCTAAGGCATTAATTCTTAACAAGAAGTTAGTCCACATTGGAAGAATTAATAAAATCAAAATTAAATATTTGTTCTTAAGTTTTGATCTATATAGTAAATACGCAACTAGATATCCAAAGAAGATACAAATTGCTGTTGTAATTACTGCAAACTTTATAGAATTCCAGAAGGCAATTACTGTAGATTTCTCAGTTAAAATTGAGAAATTTGTAACAGTCCAAGACATTCCTTGGAATGAAATACCTTCAGTATCTATAAACATTAACACAAACATTACTACCATTGGAAGTAGTGCGAAAATATATAGCCAAAATAAGTATGGTCTAGATAATCTATCAAGGTGATGAGACACTTGATGAGGTGGCACTATTCTATTGGTACTATTTTTTTGCATGATCCGTCTACCTTCATTAAACAGATTTCGTATTCATCAATCTTTAAGCCTACATCTTCACCAGTCTTAACATCTTCATATGTATGAACGATGAATTCTTGACCTTCGATTTCTACGATTAACTCAAAATGTACACCCTTGAAAATTGATGATATAACTTTACCAACGATATGTGCTTTTTCAAGAGGAACAACGTCCCAGTCTTCTGGTCTAATTACAACATCTACTTTTTCTTCATCATCGAATTCATATCCTACTACTTTCCAGTCAGCGCCTAGGAAGTGAACGATATTCTTTCTTAAATATACACCTTCAATGATATTAGATTCACCAATGAAGTTAGCAACATATCTATTGATAGGTTCATTGTAGATATCCTTTGGAGAACCTTGTTGTTGGATGACACCATCCTTCATAACAATGATTCTATCTGACATAACCATAGCTTCCTCTTGGTCATGTGTAACGAAGATAAAGGTAATACCTAGATTACGTTGCATTTCCTTTAATTCGTATTGCATGTTTTGACGAAGCTTTAAGTCTAGTGCTGATAGAGGTTCATCTAGAAGTAAGATCTTTGGTTTTAATACAATAGCACGTGCAATAGCAACTCTTTGCATTTGTCCACCAGAAATCTTATCGATTGTTCTCTTTTCAAATCCACTTAAGTTAACCATCTTTAAAGCTTCACTAACAGCTTCTTCAATTTTTCTGTTAATTGTTCTTCTCATATCAAAGTAGTTAACTTTTTCAGGATTCTTCTTACCAAATCTCTTCTTATCCTCGATTGCTTCTTGTAACATTTTTTCTTTGCCACCGAAGAAATCAACAAGACCACTAGGGCATTCTTTAATGTCAGCCTTATATTGTGTCTTAATTTCTTTTAATTTGCCATTTAATTCAGTTTTAAATACCTTTATCTTACTGAATAATTCTGCTTTAAATTCATTGATTTTTTTCTTTGCGTCAGCTTTTACAATAGCTGTTGCATTTTTGTCATTTAAAACCTCAAATAAATCAGCAGTTTGTTTTTGATACTTTTCTTTTTCAGCATCTACTAACTTGTTATAATTGATTTTCTCATTTTCTACTGATCTAGTGTATTTAAGCTTACAGTTTGTCTTTGCAGCATTTCTAGCATAATTTCTTAAACCAAATGCTACATTCTCAAATACATTAAGATGAGGAAATAAAGCGTATCTTTGGAAAACAGTATTAACTGGTCTAGCATATGCTGGTAATTCGTTAATAATCTTTCCATTAACAATGATCTCACCTGAATTTGGGTATTCAAATCCAGCAATCATACGAAGAGTAGTAGTTTTACCGCATCCTGAAGGTCCTAATAAAGTTACAAATTCATTAGGATAGATATCAAGATTAATTCCATCTACTACACAGTTGTCTCCATAGTATTTAACTATGTTATGAAGCTCAATAATTGGCTGCATCAAATCAATCCGTGTTTGAAATTTATATTTCAAATCCCTTTCTTTATTTTTTTTATGCATAAATTATAATGAATATTTCAAATTATTCAATACATAATTTTTATTTTTTTTAAAAAACGCTTTCTATGACTTCTACAAAAGAAAAATTGAGAATAAAATTCTCAATTAATCCTTCTTAAGTTTAAAGAAACTTACAATAATATAAAATAATGGAATTGATAAGAAAATAACCCATGTAGGATGCCAAATTTGATATCTTATTCCTATAAATAAATATATCATTAATGACATTATAGCATACGCAAATTTATTAGGGTTTCTTGTCTTAATTGCTTCAAAGAAGCTAATAACTACTATCCATAATAAGAATACTAGCCAGCACCAACTCCAAAAGTGCCAAATACAGCCTAATAATAAGAAGGCAATTAATGCTACAAAGAATAATGATGAATCAAGTAATGTAAGCCAGTTATGCTTATTTACTTCCTTTTCTTCATCTTCACCAATCTCTTTGTTGATTGTTTCTGAAGCATCAATGATTTCAAATTTAACCTCTTCAGGTTTTTCTTCATCCTCATTATAATTAACTATATCATCTAATGTAACATTATATAATTTAGCTAATGCAATTAAATTTTCGGTGTCAGGTAGAGCTTCTCCTCTTTCCCATTTTGATATTGTCTGTCTAGATACGCCAATCTTCTCAGCTAGCTCATCTTGAGACATACCAGTTTTCTTTCTTAATTCATACAATCTTGTTTCCATATTCTTCATCTCCTAAACACCTCCAATTATATAGTTTTAGGATATTCATTCAACCAACTCTAGTTTGAATTTGTGTAAACTCTAGTTTACATTTGGCTTATTTTAGCCATTTTTTTACTTTTTCAAGTTTTTTCTATATTCAATATATCTATTAAACACAGGAATAATAGGCTTAGATAAATTTCTTGGTAAATCATCAATATTGAAAAATCTTAATTCAAGCATTTCACCATCATTAGATTTTAATTCACCTTTGTACTTAGTACATCTAAATACTAATTCAATATTTGATACCTCATCCCCATTAGGATAAACATAATGAGCCTGTGGTCCGGCATTAACAGTGAAATATTCAAGTTCTAGTGCCTCAAGCCCCATTTCTTCTTTGAGTTCTCTTGTTGCGCATTCTTCAGGTGTTTCATCAATCTCGATAGAACCGCCAGAATAGCCCCATTCTAGGTTATCACTTCTAAGCCCTAATAAGATCTCACCTTTTTCATTTTCTACAATTATACTAGCAGCACATTGAATTAAGCATCTGTGTCCTACTAGTTTTCTAAGTTCCATTATATATCCCACTTTAATCACCTAATTATTATTATATAATAAACTATAATTTTATCAATTAAAAAAGGGTGAGATTTGAAGTGAACCCCACCCTTATGACTTTAATGATTTAGGAATAAAAATTAAGCGTTATGTCCTTCAGCATCCATGTCCTTAGACAATTCTTTTTGTTCTTGAACGAAGTTTTCAGCCTCTTGTTTAATCTTCTTACTAGTCTTATATTCAGTAGGCTTGAATTGGCTAACAACAACTTGGTTGAATGATAAATCGATACCTGCAGCAGTAAATACCATACGATATTCTCTTAATAAATCTCTTTGAACCTGGTAACGATCTTCTTCCTTACATTTAGCAACAATCTTTACAGCTACGTTAGAATCACCATAGCCTGAAACGCCCTTGTAGAATGGGCCTTCAATGATTGCTGGTATCTTTTCCTTAAACTTATCAAAATTGTCCTTTAAAAGGCCTTCAATTACCTCTACAGGCACATCGTAAGGGAATTCACAATCAACTACAGCTAAAGATAGCTCTCTAGACATATTAACTACGCTAGAAATGTCTGAGTTGTTGATGATCTTAATGTTACCTGCAACATCTAATACCTTTGTTGAACGGATACCAATTTCAATTACTGTACCACGGAAATCATTGATTGTAATGATTTCACCAACGTTATATTCATTTTCAAAAATAATGAACATACCAGCAACGATATCAGCAATTAATGATTGACAACCAAGACCAATAACCAATGTTAAAATACCAACTGATGCGAAGATTGCTGTTGCATTTACACCTACTGCTTGTAGGATGAAAATAATGATTGCAATTGCACATGCATATTTTACGATACCATCAAGAAGTGTTAATACAGTCTTTGTACGGTTAGACTTTTGCATTCTGTTATGGAAAATAATACGTAATAATTTAGCTACTGCATAAATTATAACAATATAGATTAGAGATTGAATTAAAGTTGGAAGATGTGTCATAAAATCTTTCCCAGCTTTTTCTGTATCCCATACGTTTAGCTTTACCCATTCACCAACTGTTGATGCTGGGGCAGCCATTTCAATGATAATAAATACCATTGCTACTACTAACACTAGCGAAATAACTACTATTTCAGCAATTGTAAATCCTTTTTTATGTTTTTTCATTTTTTTCTCTCCTTTTTAATCATTAAAGTTTAAAATTCCTTTGTCTGTTTAGACAACAATAAACCATTTGAATTATAAATCTCAATATCTACAGAAACAGCGGTTTTAGTTGTTCCCATATCTGTACGAGTGATTGTTTTACCAATTGTATCACTTCCACTAAATACAAATTCTTTTTGTTCACTATCAGTGCTATCACTATAGTGTTCAACTATTTTAATTGTATATGAGCCACTGTAATAACCATTAGGTGTTGCATTAATTGTATAAGAATCACCATCGCCACTTACTTCATATGTTTCAAATGCTGTAAAGTTTGGTAATTCAACAGTTCCAAGACTATGTGTATCATAGTAAATTGTTTCACCATATACCACTTTAACATCTACCACTTTTATTTCAATTGTCTTACCTGCATAGTCAAATGATACTCCAATAGTTTTCCATGCTGAAGATGATGGCTCTGTTTCGGCAATTAATTCATCATTATAATATGCTCTTATAATGAATTGATCTCTTGAGTCCTCACTATTTACTTTATATTGAATATATGCATAAATACCATCAGTCAAACTATAATATGGTTCCTCCATATGAGTGTTTTCAGAACTAAACACTCCTCTGAACTTCATCAAATCTACTGCGTCTGTTACGGTTAGTGATTCTTCATTAATAATATCACTAAACTCTGATGCAATTGATGGTTTATATGAATAAGTGATTGATACAGCATCTGTAGTTGTAGAATCTTTAAACAATTTAATTATCCATTTACCATCAGTATTATTCTTTTCAACGCTATATGAATAATCAGAGCCAGAATAATCATATTCATATCCATCTGATGTTGTTGTTACACCACTATCTGTTGAAGCTTTTAATGGAACATCATAAGTACCACCATTGATATTGAATGTGACTGTACTACCAGTCATTTCACTAGCAAGTAATGTTACCTCAACATTAAGTTTTCCATCACTATCAGTAAAGAATGAATCAGTCCCAGGAACTATTGTAGCACTTGTTGTAGCTTTCTTAAATTGTACTGATTCAGTTTCGCCTGTCTTCAACCTATAATACTGATTAGGTGTTACTCCAGTATCCTTATAGAATACATACAAGTAAGCATCATATCCAGCAGGTTGATTTAATAATTCATATGTGCCATCACGGAAATATGGTGTCACTATAGAATCATTAATAACTATACGTGAATAACAATTGTCACTTCTATATGTTACACCTGGATGGAAATAATAATTTACTGTACCATCAGCATTTTCAGTTGTGAAATATGTTGGATTACATACAAGCCTATCAAAGCCTTCAGGTCCACCAGACGTGAAGTCATCCTTCAAGTTGTTACTCAATGTAACTGTATATTCTGTATCACCAAAGCCTGGATTAGCTATCCTATATGTTAAGACATTGTCTGTGAACGCTGATGAATTGTCTTCAATTCTATAATACAATCCATCTTTTGTTGAGTAATCAGAAATCGGTTTGAATTCATTTCCTACCTTAACTAATACATCTGCATCTACGCTTTCTTCATTTAATTTTGTTCTAAAATCAAATTCTCCATAGAAACAACTGTTTACATAGAACGCATGATAGTCAACCTCAACTGATACTTCCATATTAATCTCAACTGGAAGTGCTACAGTTACCTCAACACCATCAGCTCTTGTATATCCAAATCTTGTGATACCAGACAATTCATTTTTACTGATTGTTGAAATCTCAAGATTACCAGTTAATGAGTCTATGTTAACCTCAGCTTCTGCACCATCATTGATTGTAATGCTACCAGTTGTAAGTGTAGCACCCTCAGGTAATGCTATTTCATAGGCAGCTACTATACCACCACTAGAATCAACATCTATATCACCAATTGTAAAGCTTGCTTCACCAATATTTTGCGTGTATGTTTTTAATACAACACCACCACAAATAATTTCAACCTTGATGCTTGATAAATCAGCTGTTGTGACATCTCGTTCTTCAATACTACAAGATGTTTCAAATTGATATTCACTATCCACTGGTGTTTCAGAATCTACATAGCCTTTAATAACTGGATCACCAGTAGTCTTATTTTCTGTAACTCTTACATTGAATGTATTATTTCTTATACCACTAAACTCTACGCCAAATGAATAGCTATTAGAATCAATAGAGAATGTAGCATTATTAAATACTAATGGAATCTCATACTCAATTGAAGTCCCTTCAAATTCTACATTGCCTGCACGTCTTTCCTTATAAGGTACAAGCTTTATCGTAACACTATTATACTCATAAGGAATTGTAATATTTGCAGTAGCTTCTGAGCTTTCTACTGATGTGATTAAATCTTCACCATCATATGCTTCAATTCTATATCTTTCATTATCATTTGCGGGTGCGAAATTAGGATTAATAGCTAATACATATCCATCATCAGTTAATGTTGTAGACACATCATCAGCTGTTAATTCATAAGTTCCGGCAAACTTAACTAATCCTTCTGGATATTCTATAGTTGTTTCCTTAGAACCTATTTCAACCTCCACTCCTGTAGCATCAACATAAACTATTACGATCTTTACCTTTTGACCATTAGCTAGGTTACCCATACTTCTACTGTATTCTAAATCCGTAAGTGCTAAGTCATCACTTAATGATAATAATTCATCATCATAATATTTTCTTTCATAATATTCAGTATGCTTATGCCACTTATCTGTTATAACAACACTATAGTTCATGTTGTATTCTTCATTTGTTTCATCAACATCTGGAGTGAATGTTATTACTGCCTCTGCCTCAGGGGCATCTTTTCTTACTTCAATGAAGTTATAACTTAAGTCAATTGTATTTTCATATTCTTTACGTTTTGACTCTGTTACCTTGATTCCTTGATAGAATATTTGAACTTCTAATACGCTAGGATCAACGAGTACATCATAAGTTAGATCTTTTCCTTCATGTGTATCAATTAATGTTTCACCATCATATACCGTAATGATATATTGATCTCTAGGATCTTCTGATGCGAAGTTAGTAGTAATTGTTAATTTGAATTTGCCTTTCTCAGTATCAATTGTAGCATCAGCTGATAATTCATGAGTTGCTTCATATTCTTCATTTGCACCTATGAAGTCATCTGGATATTTAACTGTATATTCATTTGCTTCAATCAATACTTCTGGTTGATCAGGTATTGTGTAATAAAGTGACACAACTACCTTAGTACCATTATCTAGGTTTTGAATTGTACCAGTTAACTTAGATGGATCATCTAAATCAATTTCTTCTTCGCCAACCTTAATAGTAACAATATATGATGAAGCTTTACCCCAGTGATCACTTACTTCAATCTCGTAATCTAAATTATAAATATCATCTTCATCGATATTCTCATTATAAATGAATTCCGCAGTTGGATTTGGAGCTTTAATTCTAGCATTAGAGAAGCTAAATGATGGTTCCATATCATTTGCATATTCCTTACGATGAGATGCAGTAACCTTAATTCCTTGATAGTAGATAAGAACCTCTGATACGCTAGGATCAACTAATATATCATAAGTTAAATCAGTACCCTCATGTGTATTTAATAATGTATCACCATTATATACTTTAATAATGTATTGATCTCTTGAATCTGTTGATGCAAAGTTAGTATTAATTGTTAATTTGAATTTACCTTCACTAGCATCAGCTACCGCAGATGCCTCTATTTCATGAGTTGCTTCATATTCTTCGTAAGCCCCTATGAAATCTTCAGGATATTCAACAATATATTCTTTTTCTTCAATTAAGACTTCCTCTTGATCTAACGCAACATAATATAGAGATATAGTAACTTTAGTACCATCATCAAGATTATTAATTGTACCACTAAGCTTAGTTGGGTCATCTAAATCATATTCTTCTTCACCAACTTTAAGCATTACTTTATATGACTGTGCTTTGCCCCAGTAATCACTTACTTCAATTTCATAATCTAAATTATAAATTGATTCTTCTTCATCAATGTTTTCACTGAAGCTGAATTCAGCTGTTGGATCAGGTGCTTCACTTCTAGCTACACCAAAGTTATAGCTTACATCAATTGAGTTTTCATATTCTCTACGATGTGAAGAAGTTACCTTTATTCCTTGATAGAAGATTTGTACTTCTAATACAGATGGATCAACTAGTACATCATAAGTTTGATCAGTACCTTCATGTGTATCAATTAATGTATCTCCATCATATACTCTAATTATGTATTGATCTCTTGGATCAGTTGATGCGAAATTAGTATTGACTGTTAATCTAAATTTACCTTCTTCTGTATCAGCTACAGCCTCAGTACCAATTTCATGAGTTGCCTCATAAGGTTCATTCTTACCAATAAAATCTTCAGGGTATTCAACAATCTTAGTTTCTTCTTTAATTAATAATTGTTCTTCATCCTTATCTATATAATATAGGGATAATTTTATTGTTGAACCAACATTAAGATTTTCAAGCTTTCCAGTAAGTGATAATGGATCTATTTCAAATTCCGCATTATCTACTTTAGCCTCTAAATAATATGATTTAGCCTTATTCCATTTATCAACAACAGTTATTTCATAATCAACATTAAATTCATCATCAATTATGTCATCACTGAACTCAAATGTTGGAACTGGATTAGGGGCAGCCTTTCTAGCATCATCAAATGAATAAGACATAACCTTTGTTTTATCATATTCATTTCTAAATGATTCAGTCTTCTTAATTCCTTGATAATAAATATCAACTGATTCAACACTAGGATCAATATTAACAACATAAGACATTTCATTGCCTTCATGTCTATCTATTAATTCATTGCCATTGTAGATTTCAATATTATAATAATCTCTTGAATCATTTGTTAAGAAGTTAGTATTTATTGTAAGCTCAAACTTATCGTCACCAACTGAAGCGTTAACCTTAATATCATTTGTAGCATCAAATGCATCATTGTGGGCAACGAAATCAGCAGGATATTCTACAATTTGTTCATCTGTATTAATTGATAATTCTTCATTATCAGAATTCTTATATTTGATAATTGCTTTAATTTTTACTTTATTGACTAAATCCTCAAGTGTACCACTATATGTAAGTGATGTTAAAGGTATAGTGTTAAATAATTCATTATCTTTATAAAGTAATAATTCATAATTCTTACCAACTAACCACTTATCAGTAACTGTAACATCATATTTTAAATTATATGTTTGTTCTTCTGCATTGATATCCTCAGCATAACTAATTTCAGCAGTTGGAGCTGGAGCCTCTTTTCTAACCTCAGCAAATGAATAAGATGCAACCTTCTTAGTTTCATAACGATGAACTAAGGCTTCAGTCTTTTTAATACCTGTATAATAAATATCAATTCCACTTACATTGATTGGAATAGTTGTTGTGAATACTTTATCTTTTCCTTCAAAGCTATATAGTGGTTTCTTTTCTTCATTTGCATTAAGTGAAGTATCTGGTTTTGCTTCATAAATATCAATAATGTAGCCATCACGTGGATCTGTTGATACGAAGCCTGTATCAATTGAAACTGTGAAGCTATCCTCACCTATAGTTGCTGTAGGCTTGATATCATAAGTTGCTTGATATTCTTCATTCTTACCAATAAAGTCAGTTGGATAATCTGCAACATAGCCAACACTACCAATTAGTGTTAATTCATCATAATATGTTGTATAAACCTTGGCTGCAAGTGTAGCATCATCAGGGATATTTAAAATTGTACCTCTAAAGAAATTATCTTCAGGTAAATTAAAGTCCTCCACCACCTTAACATCATTTAGCCAAATCTCTAAATATGTATCATAACCAACATTGAAATAATCTGAAATATATGTTTCATAATTTAAATTATAAATACCATTTTCATAATCAATAGTTGGAGTAAAATCAAAGATTGCTTCAGGGGCATCAAGCTTAGATGTATATACTGAATGTGTATAATATACATATTCACCTAAATCTCCAGCCTGAGCTAATACCTGTACATCATAACGTCTATTAGGAATCAAGCCACCAATAATTTGAGATTGTAATCCATCCTGTTCAACAGGATATACAACTGAGAAATTATTGTTTGATACCTTAATCTTATAAGTTACATCTTCTCTTATTCCTAATAGATTAATTTCATATTTGATATAGTCCGTACCACTCTCATAAAATTGAGAAATAAGTGCTGGTCGATATGATAAAACACTACCTGTGAAGGATGCTACCGCAACGGCGCCTACCGCAATTACTGATACAGAACCTGCAAGTGATGCAGATGTTGCAGCAACTGTGGCTCCTGTTTCGGCAGCGGCTGTTGCTCCACTTTCAGCGGTGGCAGTAGATGATGTTGATGCAGTTGATGATGAAGATGATGCACTACCTGCAGTAGAATCAGCTCCACCTTGTGCTCCTTCATTAACACCATCAGAATTACTCTTTAAGTCCTCAAGCTTCTTTTGTTCTTCATTTAATTCTTGACGATGAGATGGAGTTTCATCCTTATTAGTGTTAATCTCGTTTTGTGAATTATAGTCATCTATGACAGAATCCCTATTATCTTCATTTTGATTTTGAATTTCCTTAGGACGATAATATTCAACTGCTTCGAATTTCTTATATTCATCAACCTTGAACATGGTATTGTCACTTAGATTACTAAATTCATCATTCTTATTCATCTACTTCACCTCCTTTACAGTGGTTTTATAATTAATTTAAATAATTATTTTTAAAATCCTCAAAGCTACCATCTATCTTAGCTAGATTTTGTCTAATTATTAATTCTCTTTCTTCATTTTTATATAGACCTATTAGGTCTTCTTCATTAAATAAAACAAATAAATTCTTCTTTTTATTTATATCTTCTTTTAGCTTAAGCAGATATTTATTCTTCATTTCTTCTAATTCATCTAATTTGAAGATATCAGAATTTAATAAAATATAAATACCAAACATAGAGCTTACAAAGAAGCTAAATCTCATTTTAGATTTATGTTCACACATAAAATCATAAACATAAAACGCAGTCTTATAAAAATCATCAAATGTACGAACTGAGTAATGATACTTCTTATCTTTACGAGTTAGACTCTTTTTATTAAACTTCCATAATACTGTTTCAAAATCTAAATAATTAATATCTTTACGATCAATTACTGATAGTATTGAATCAGTAAAATAAGTATCCTCAAGATGCCTTATATCAGGATGGAATCTTATATTATATTCTTCTAAGAATCTTCTTTGATATACCTTACCATGCATCCATGGAAATGTATCCTTAGCTTTCTTGGTGATTGTATCAATCTTATCATCTTTAATTATTTCTGTCTTAATATCAGTAACTAGATATTTAGGCTCATGCTTAAAGATGAAATCTAAGATTACATATAAGACATTATCACTAGCTAATGTATCATCACTATCGATGAACATTATGTAGTCCCCACTCGTATTATCAATTCCCTTTTGACGAGCTAAGCCAGGACCAGTATTCTTATCATTTATTAGATATTTAATTTTTAATTTCTTATATCTTCTAAGAAATCTTTTTGATAATAAAACATCTGATTTATCATTAACAATAGTTAAACTAATATTAGAAAAATCAATATTTTTTTGATTATCAATTGAATCTAGAAGTGGCTTTATATCTTCCTCTGTCTCCTTATATTGAGGAATGATAATATCGAGTAACATAAATCACCTATTTTAATTCAACAATATATTTAATCATTTCATAGGCTGCAAGTCTCTTGGCAGTCTTTTTAGATGTATCCTCAGCTGAGAATGATTCTCTATATCCTTCAACTAGAACACGACATTTCCAAATGTCCATTCCATTATTAACACCCTTAAGTGCTATCTTATAAACTGGCTCATTGATATAGCCCTTTACATATAAATCCTGTAGTTGATTTATCGCATTCTCAGGATCAGGAGAACCAACAATATCAGTTATCTTTAATACTAAATTATTTTCTTCAATATAGCTATATGCTTCCATATAAGCCTTAATGATTGCGGTAAGCTTAGTATTAGAGCTTGATTTAAATTCTTTATCAAGACCTGGAACACTAAGTGTTACATTATAATTATTTTTAACCTCATATTTAGGTAATTCCTTAGTCTTAACCTTAGACCATTCATTAACTAATAATACATAATTCTCTTCAGGTGAGATATTTAATAAAATACCTTCTTCTATATTTAATAATTTATCAATTATTTCATTATTATTAGAATCGAGTATGATTGCCCCAACTATAGCTTTAAAAATAACTGGAGCCTTAGTCTTATCCTCTAAATAATTAGATAATGATAATTTATTCATTCTTTTAGTTAAATAATCATCAGATAATAATTTATTCTTAACCTCTTCAATTATTTCTTTTGAATAAAATAATTCTAAATCATCTTTATTTAAAAATTCATTTAGTAAATAAATATTTAGATAATGATTTAAAAATAGATTACCTTCACTTGTTAATACCTCATCAAAGTTAAAGGCATTCTTAAGTAGATTAATATTATTAAATTGATAATTAATTAAATTTTCAATTTCTTTAAATTCCATATAAACTCCTTACAAAAAAAATACGGCTAATACTGCAGTATTAACCGTGTTTAATTTCTTATATGGTGACCAATACGGGATTCGAACCCGTGCATGTTGCCTTGAGAGGGCAATGTGTTAAACCGTTTCACCAATTGGCCAGCTCATATATAATAACACAACTAGCCAATTTTTCAAGCATTAAATTGATTCTAGAACCAATTTTATTCTTCTAAACACTTCATCTTTACCAAGTATCTTTTGAATATAATAAATATTTGGAGTATTTTTTCTACAAGCAAGTGCTAATCTGATAAAGCCAGCGAAGTCTCCGACCTGACCATTGAAGTCAGCTGGATTAGCTTTATAAGCCTTACGATCAGATGTGAAGCCCAATGTGCCGGCAAGCTCTTTTAGGTTGCCAAACCATTCATCTTCAGCACAATCTACATTGTAAGATTCCATATATGATGTTAAAGCCTTCTTTACGACATCAGCAGGAACAATCTTCGTTTCACCTTTGCCGAAGCTTACGCTCCAATCTAGATTTGATTTATCTAGATTATCATATACTTCATTATATGCAAATGAGATAATTGGATATACATCACTATATTTTGCGTAATCCTTACGTGGATTTTCTTTTTCTCTTTCAATATTTAAAAGCTTAGTTAGGAAATCTCTATCCTTAATAATCATTTCATAGAATGGCTTATCATATTTCTTAGCCCATTCCTCTACTTCAGCCTCAAGCACTGTAGCCTTAGTATACGCAATTCTTTCTTTTGAAATTGATTCAACCTTTTCAATATCGAATAATGCACCATCAAGTGACATATGATCAAATGTTAATTTGAAATCATAGAATGATTTATCTAGATTTTGGTTTCTCCATTCCTCATAGTTTGAGTTAGCAATTGTAAGTAGATATTCTATGAAACCATACTTAGGATATCCACTTTGTAAGAAGAATTCTACTGCTGCCTCATTATCTTTTCTCTTTGATAATTTTCTCTTGTTACCATTATCAAGCTTCATGATAACTGGTAAGTGAGCGTAACGAGGGCGTTTGAATCCTAATGTATCAAATAATTCTAGGTGAATTGGAAGTGATGATAACCATTCCTCACCTCTTGTTACAACAGTTGTACGCATGAAGTGATCGTCAACTAGATGCGCGAAGTGGTAAGTTGGAAGACCATCTGATTTCAAAATAACGATATCTTGGTCATTTTGAGTTAATTCCAAATCTCCTCTTATTTCATCATGGAAGAAGATTTTATTATTATGATCGCCCATTGATTTAAATCTAATGATATATGGCTTACCAGCCTTAATCATTTCAATTGCTTCATCGATAGGAAGATTACGGTATTTAGCATACTTTCCGTAATAACCTGGTATCTCTTTATTCTTTTCTTGTTCATCACGTAGTGCTTGTAGCTCCTCTGGTGTAGCGAAGCATGGATAAGCACGACCTTGAATAATTAATTCCTTAATTACAGTCTTATAGATATCTGCACGCTTACTTTGAGTGTAAGGACCATAGTTACCAATTTCTTTATCATCTGATAAGTATCCTTCATCAGGAATAATATCAAATACCTTTAATTGGCTAACTAGCTCAGCACCTGAGCCTTCTATTTCTCTTTTTGTATCAGTGTCTTCTAGTCTGATATAGAATACACCGCCAGATTGTTTAGCAAATCTAGATGAAACTAGTGATGTAAACAAACTACCAGTATGTAAGAAGCCTGTTGGAGATGGTGCAAATCTTGTTACCTCAGCACCCTCTGGTAGGTTTCTCTCTGGATATCTTTTTTCTAAATCCGCGATAGTCTCGTGAATATCGGGGAAAATTAAATTAGCTAAATCTAATGAATTCATATAAAAATCTCTTCCTCTAATTATTAAAATATACTACTTGTTCAATTTGTCTTGCTTGATCTGTTAGTTTTGATGGATCAATTAATATATTAGGTACAACAATCGGAACAACACGACGTTGACCTGCTGAATCTTTTACAGCAACTACATCACCAACTTTTAAATCATAACCATTAGGTCTATAGTAATGTACGCTACCCTTATTATTGAATACAATACCTACAACCTCAACACCTTCAAGTTCAGATTCAATATTGATATTCTTTGCGTATTCAATACCCATATCACTAATTTCATAATTACGTTTATTAGTTTTACGTGGTGTACGTTTCTTAGTCTTAACAGATAATACTGGTTTAGGAGCCTCTTCAGCTTTTGTTTCTTCTTCAGCAGGTCCTTGATTTTCTTCTGCTTCATGGAATGATTCATCCTCAATGACTGGCATTTCAAACTTTTCTTCCTCTGAGGTTGTATTATCTTCTTCATCTGATGTGTCAGCATCAGTTGTTTCTAAAGGTTCTTCCTTTGGTTCCTCTGAAGTCACGCTAGCCTCAGTTTGAACTTCAGGTTCTGGTTCAGCCTCCACTTTAGTTTCTTCAGATGATTCTTCATCATCTTCTAAATCATCAAGCTCATCTAAATCATCCAATTCTTCATCTTCAGGTTCTACAACTGGAACAGGCTTTGGATCTAAATCATTTTCTTCAATAAGCTTCATGATTTCTTCTAAGACTTCTTCATTATTCTTAGTTATTTCATAATTGACACTTTCACCATTATCTTTCATAAGCATAATAGTATCAATATGAGATAATCTACTAACCATCACTGGTCCTTGAGGAGCTTCTTCATAATATACTACCTCGTCATCAGCAACATATTGACGTGGCTGTTGATAAACTGAAAGGTCTTGAATACCTTCAACCTTAACAGAGCCAACTACGTCCTCCTCGGATATCTCAACTTCTTTTGAGGTCTCCTCAGGTTCGCCATCAGGGAATACTACATTATAGGCTCTTTCAGCTCCAAGTGGGCCATATTTTTTCGTAAAAAAGTGACGTAGGAAAAAGAATCCTCCGACAACTAAACCTGCAAATATTAAAATTGAAACAATTATTACTACTACAAGCATCGTTTTTCACCTTTTTTCACGTCATTTATTTTATATTAAAATAACAATTATTGCAAATAATTTGAATTAAGCTGTTTTAGTTAATGTAATAGTGGCAGATGCAGTACCATCTAAATAGCTATTGATTGAATCGATTGTGAATGTCCAACCAAGATCTAATCCACTATCTAAAACACCATCGCCTACGAATTGAGTATTGTATTTAGCAACACTGAATTCATCACCCGCTAGGAAGGCAGTTTCTTCTTTAAACATCTCAGAACCTAAACCATATTTAGATTCAACATCATTTCTGATTAAATGTACTAAATTTGGATCAGTATTATCTTTAGCACCATCTTCTGCTGAATTTGAATATAGATGACTACCATGAGATGCAAGTGTAGCATTAATATGCCATACCTTGATACTAACTGGTAGATTAATTCTATAGCCTGCCATCTTTTCAGCTACATCAGCATTTAATACTGTAGGTGTATATAATTCAATTAAGATATATTCATCAAATACTGAATTAGTATCATTCATATGTGGAGTTAATAGGATTAAATCACCACTAGATTGGAAATCATTAATAGTAAATGTGATACTATTTGCTAGTGTTGTATCAGATGAATCAAAGATATATACACTATTCCAACCAAGTGCTAGTGTTGAATATGGATCATGGCTACCATCATCATAATCTTGCATTGTAAATCTACCTGCAGGATAATTTTCACCATCTAATTCAGTATCATATAAATCAGTTAAGCCAAGTGCATGACCAAATTCATGGATAGATGTTTCACTTGATATCTTAGCTTTATTTGATGATAAATCAGGATGAGCAGTGATTGCAGTCTTAGAATCAATACCCTTAATGTCATATGGATCAAATGCTGAAATATAACAATAGCCATAGAACTTTAATGTCTTGTTCATTGAGTTAGTGAAGAATGCTCTAGCTGATGCATTTGCCTCAGCATCAGTAGAAGGATTTCCAAGATATGGAGCACCATAATAAATGATTAAGCCATCAATATAACCATCATCATTTAAATCATATTCTTCCCAAGACTCATCAGTATGAGTTGTAAAATACCAGCTAACAGCTGCATCAGCAACCTCTTTAGAAGATTCAATACTTCTATTAACAGCCTTAGAAGATTTACTATATTCATACCATTCACTTACTGTACCTGTAATAGTTAATGTATCACGAGATTCAATATTGTAATATTGTGAAAGTGAATAATAGCTCTTATCTGAATATTCACCAAATAATACAGTCTCTAAATCTTCTAGGATTTGTTCCTTTTGACTCTTGTTGTTTGCATCCTTTAGTGAATCTGAAATAAATTCAGAAGAGTTTGTAAACCATACAGGGATTGCTAGAATTCTAGCATTACCTTCAGCTTCACAACGTTTATTATCATGATATTCATAATAATTACCAGTTAATGATTGCTTTTGATATAAGTTATTGCTTACATCAACATCATAAGCTATTTGCTTAGATGTATAGCCATCATTATATGTAAATGTTACCTTCTTAACATATGTATCACTTGTGTCTTCTATTGCATAACTTAGCCCTGGCATACTATTAATTGGGATGATTCTATCACCAGAATATCTAGCAAGCATCTTACCATTAATAACTGCTACATCACCACTTACTGCGATAGTCGATGGGTTGTTAGCGAATATTTCAAGTAGATTTCTTCTCTTAACAGTTAAATTGAATTTACATTCATAATTATAATTTGTATGATTTGCATCTTCTTTTGAGTAGCTAAATGTTACTAAAACATTACCAGCCTTTAGAGTAGTTAATGTTAATGCATTATTCTCTACTTCAATCTTAGCGGCTGCATTGTTAGATACATTATATGAGAATGCAGCATCATTTATTAAATTATCATGATTGTTGAAATATGGAACAAAGTTCAATACTTCATCCTCAAAGATATCTGCCTCTATATCTTGCTTAATTACATCCTTAGAATTCTTATTTTGTAATGTGAATTCACCTTTACCTGTATTTGTATATTTAACTCTACAAACAACGTGATCCATTAATTCTTCCTTATCATTATAAACATTAACTCTAACCTTTGCGTATTCACTGTGTCCAGCAAAATAATCTAAATCATCATGCTTATCAAGTGATAAGAAATCTTCATAAGAAGATGCGTTTAAGAATTCATATCTGAAATCACCTTCATATCCAGCAAGCCTTACATGAGGAAGCTCATATTCAACATGCTCATAAGGAACTGTAATAGAGAAATCATATACATCATCTTCTCCTACTACAACTCTAGACTCTGGATCCTCAAGATCAATAAATACATCCTTGTATAATGGATTGTCTCCTTCTTTATCACCGTTGATATAACAGCCAATAGATTGTGATAAATGCTTATGACCAGTTTTATCATAGATTTGTAGATAGAAATTAAAATATATTTGGCTTGTTGGGTTACCAACAACACTTACTACGTTATTTGTAATAGTAATATGACTAGTGTGAGAATTCTCATATCTAATTTCATAATCTTCAATACCAGTAACTATTGGCTTAATTTCAAAATCGACACCAGGTCTAATATTGAAGAACCACTTTAGATATTCACTTCTTTTGTTGAATAATAAATTATCTTCTTCAAAAGAAAGTGATACATCATGCTTTTCATAAGTATTAACTATAAACATAATGTATAATGAGTTAAGTGTTCGATTATTGCTAGCTTTCTTTAAATCAAACTGCATAAATGAAGATGATGTTGATGTAACAGATTTTGGAGTAACTGTTAAATCACTTGCTACATTTATTTTATCTTGACCATTATTAACACTATGAGAAATATAATAATCATTACCTTCATAGCCATCAATTGAAATATTGATCTTATATGAAGTATTTTGATATAAATCAATTCTATAATAAGTAATATTAGATTGTGTTTCCACAGTCTCTTCGCCTGTTAATTCAAGCTTTAATTTAAGTTCACTTTCAACAACTGTAGTAGTTGTAGTTTGTGTAGGAGTTATACTACCACCAGTAGTTGTTGGTGCATCACCTGTAGTCGTAGTTACAGCTGGTGTGGTTGTAGTAGGTGTAGGAGTAGTTTGTGCTCCTGGATTTACCATGTTATTTAAAAAGCTACAGCCACAAAGTAGAACTGATGTAATTAATAATAATGCTACAAACTTAATCTTTTTCATACTGCCCATTCCCTCTTTTTTTAGTTATCAGCTCGTGAATAACCATTCTTCATGTGCACTGAGGCATCATGTAATACCTTTCCTAAGGTATCAATTGTTTCCTTCTTTACCATATCACAAATCTTTTGATTTGCTTCAAGAAGTAATTTGTTATCATTTTGCTTTAACATTTTAGCATCATATTCTTTTAACAATCTTCTAGCTTCATTCATTGTCTTATTTTGGTATCTTTCAATGAATTGAATAGATGTACCATAATTAGAATCTGCTAGGGCACCAATTAAACGTGAGCCCCAGTAGAATGTATTAGAATCAACATCAAGCTTTGTATCAGCTATATATGCAGGTAGCTTATCTACATTTGCATAGATAGGTAAGCATGTGTTGAAGGCATTTGAGCCATATGTAATCCATTCAATACCTTTAATAGAATCAGGTACATTACTTCTAATTTGACAAATAGATGTTACACCTGTACGGCTTATACCAATTGGTCTATAGATACCCTTTTCAGGATATTGTGCCTTTTGGTATGGATTATATTTAGTACCTTGATAATATGAAGATAGAACATATTTAACATCTTCAATTGTAATCTTTCTATCTGGTTTCATTGACCAAGGGATATTATTACTTTCAGGGGTGTAATCTGCGTTATCTCCATCCCACTTATAAGAATTACGATTGAAATATCTAGCCATAAACCAAGCTCTTGGAGTGTTATATACATGATCTGAATCACTATCACTACCAAATACTAATCTTGGATTAAATTCACCATTGATATTTAAATCCAAATTATTATCTTTAATAAATTCTCTTAAGTCCTTTGAACATAGATTTGCCTTTTTAGCACCAAAGGCATCATCTAAATCAAATCTATCAAGGCCAAATTGGTTAGGCATGATGACATATTCATCATCATCTACTCTTCTTGCCATCCAGTGATGACCACCGATAGTTTCTAACCACCATACCTCATCCTCATCATTGAAGGCAATACCGTTAGATTCATATGTACCATATTTTTCAAGTAGTTCACCAAGACGAAGTACACCTTCTCTTGCTGAATGAATATATGGTAGAACTAATACTACGATATCTTCTTCTCCAATACCACCAGGTATATCCTTATCCTTTTTAGATTTCTTTTCTTGATATACAACATATGGATCAGCACCCAAAACTCTAGGGTTAGATGTTGTAGTTTCTGTTGCTGTCATACCAACATTACATTCATTAATACCTGTAGCAGCCCATACACCATGCTTTGGATCTACACTTGGGCATGCTGTATAGCGCATTGGATTTTTAGGAAGTTCAATCTCTAAATGTCCAATAACACTTTTATACTTATTATCCTTACCAGGCTTTACTACAATTGTCTTCTTTACATCAAAAAAGCCATCATCAGTTCTAGATATCATTGTAGAACCATCATTTGTTGCTTTCTTACCTACTAATAAAGTTGTACAAGGCATAATTCATCCTCCTAATCATTTAATAATTCTTTTGCCATTTCAATTGAGCTAACTGAAATGACCTCACCACTAATCATAGATGCAATCTCCATTACTCTATCATCAGTATTTAAATCTAGAACATGTGTTCTACTTCTATTATTTTCTACTTTCTTAATTATCTTCTTTTGATAATCACCTTTAGCCGCAACCTGAGGCTGATGGGTAATTGCCATAACCTGTAGGTGCTCGCTAATTGATTTCATCTTGTTCGCAATCTTGCCACTAGTTTTACCTGATACACCACTATCAATTTCATCAAAGATGATAGTTGATGCTAAAGTATTCTTAGAGAAATATGACATCATTGCTAACATAATACGTGAGGCTTCACCACCAGATGCTACTTTAGATAGGGGTCTAGTTGGTTCACCCTTATTGAATGATACTAAGAAATCCACAGAATCAACACCAATAGGTGAGAATATTGCTTTTGAGAATGGATCATCATATGCAACTTCATTAAATGAAACCTCAAAAACAGTATTTTCTAAATCTAAGTCGTGACATTCTTTAACAATTTCTTTTTCTAATGTCTTTGCTAAAGATTTACGATAATTAGATAAGTCGATTGCTGATTGCTTTAGCTTGTCATATGCTGATATAACATCTTTTTTAGTTTCAGCTAATACCTCATCATAATTAGTTGCCATATCAATATCTAGCTTAATCTTTTCAACATAAGCTAAAATCTCACTTACATTCATCTTATATTTTTCTTTAGCTTTATTAATATCATTTAATCTTTCTTGTTTATAATTAAAATCTTCAGGGTCATATTCTAAATGAGATAATTCAACTGATAAATCATTCTTAACCCCTAAAAGATTATAATATGCATCTGACACAACATCTTGAAGCTCTTTATAAGATTCAGAATAATCACTAATTTTTTCAATTGATTTAAAAGCTTCATAGATATTATCGATTGAACTAAATTGTTCACCATCTAAAGCTTCATAAGCTGTGTTTAATGCATTAGTGATATTATCAAAGTTTTCAAGCTTTGCTACTTCCTCTTCTAGCTCTGTATCTATTCCTTCATATAAATTTAATTCTGATAATTCATCATATTCATATTTTAGGAAATCCAGCTTTTCTAAACTACTCTTTTGGCCTTTTAATATTTCTTCATATCTTTTTAAAATTGTTGAATAATCATATAAATTTTTAGTGTATTTATTCAATAAATTATCAAACTTTTTATCATCAATTGGATCTAAAAGTTCTAAATATGATTCAGGATTAAAAAGCTTATATGTATCATTTTGATTATGAATAAGTGCTAAATATTTACTTATTCTTTTTAAAATAAGAAGGGTGATTGGTGTGCCATTAAGCTTAATTACATTTTTTGAATTTGAAATAATTCTTTCAATAACTACACTTGTTTTATCTTTAATACCTAATTCATCAAATACCTCATCAAGTGCACTGTTATATGTGAATTCGCCGATAACACTGGCTTGAGTTGCACCATAACGAATCATGTCACTATCAGCTCTACTACCAAGAAGTAGATTGATAGAGTCAATTACAAGTGATTTACCAGCGCCAGTTTCACCTGTTATTGCAGTCATACCATTATTAAATTCTACGCTAATATCTTCAATTATTGCAAAATTGCTGACTGTCAATTTCTTAAGCAATGCCATTCACCTCAAATTTTTATTTTAAAATCATTACTTCCATTTTTAACATAAGCTAAAAATTCTTTATTTCCATCTCCACCAAGTATTGGAGAAGGGATTAAATTATAAATACCTAAATTATATTTATTTAATTCAGACTTAATATTTTCTATAACTCTTAAATGAGTTTTACTATCTTTTACTACACCATTTTTTAATTTTTGATGACCTAATTCAAATTGTGGCTTGATTAACATTACAAAGCCATAATTTGAGTCCATCACATATTTATAAATAAATGGTAATAAATATTCAATTGAAACAAATGAAACATCCATTACTACAAAATCTATCTTATTTGGTAATTCTCCTAGATCTTTTACATTAGTTTTCTCCATAGATACTACCTTAGGATTACTTCTTAATGTTGGATGAAGCTGATCACTTCCAACATCTACAGCATAAACTAATTTAGCTCCATGCTGAAGTGCACAGTCTGTGAATCCTCCAGTTGAGGCACCAATGTCTAAGACTACCTTTTCCTTGAAATCTAGGTTGAAGTTGTTGATGGCTGCCTCTAGTTTTAATCCACCTCTAGAGACGTATGGGTTATTATTACCAATAATCTTAACCTCATCTTCTTCAGTTACTTCAAAGCTTGGCTTAGTAATTATTTTGCCATTTACCATTACTAAAGAGTCACCTATAAGTGACTTTGCTTTAGTTCTAGATTCTATATGGTTGTTTTCTGTTAAATAAACATCTAGTCTCATTCTTTATTGAAATCTGTAAGGCCCATTTCAGTCATTTGTTTAGTAACTAATTCTATCTTTTGGCTTAAGATATCATTACATCTTTTAGAAATTTCAATAGCCTTTGTATAGCTACTAACAGATTCATCAAGTGAAATGTCCTTATCATCTAATTTTCTAATTATTGTATCAAGTTCATTTAATAACTCTTCAAAGCTCTTATTATCTTCCATTTGAAATTACCTCTTTAATTTCTGTTTTAATCTTACCATCTTGTAGGTCAATCTCTAGCTCATCGCCAACCTTAGCCTCTTCAGCCTTAGTGATTACCTTACCCTTAACCTTAGCAATTGAATAACCTCTATTCATAATTGAAAGAGGATTTAAAAGTTCTAATGTATGATTCTTTAAAACATACTCATTCTTTTTATTATCTAAGACTTTTTTGATTAATAAATTCAATTTCTCATTATAAGATGCCAAAATCTCTTTTTTATGTTCTAAAACATTGATTGGATTTTTAGAATCAATAATCTTATCAATGTTAGTTAGCTTCATCTTATATTCATTGAATTTGTAATTCATCTTTTTATTAAGGGTATCAACCATACTAGCGATTGTCTCTTTTAGTACTTCAATATTTGGAGTAGCTAGTTCAGCAGCCGCAGTTGGAGTTGCTGCACGCTTATCGGCTACAAAGTCTGCGATTGTAAAATCTACCTCATGTCCGACAGCTGAGATGATTGGAATATTTGAATCATAAATTGCATAAGCAACTACTCTTTCATTGAAGGCCCATAGGTCTTCTATTGATCCACCACCACGACCAACAATTAATACATCAACTAAATTATCAGCATTAGCTTTCTTTATTTGTCTTACAATATCATCTTTACTATCATCACCCTGAACTATAGCTGGATATAATATCAGCTTAGCAAGAGGGTAACGTCTAGAAATTGTATTAATGATATCTCTAATTGCCGCACCAGTTGGTGATGTAATTACACCAATGGTCTTAGGGAATCTAGGAATTGGCTTTTTATGTTCTTCATCAAATAAGCCTAAAGCCTCTAATTCCTTCTTTAGCTTTTCATATGCAATATAAAGATCGCCTAAACCATCTGATTTAATTTCCTTAACATTAATCTGATATGTACCAGATGGTTCATAAACACTTACATTACCTCTAACAAATACTTTCATACCATCTTCAGGTTCAAACTTAACCTTTGAAGCATAGGTAGAAAACATAGTTGCTGAAATCTGAGCATTATCATCCTTTAAGGTAAAATAAAAATGTCCTCTTGAGTTATGCTTAAAGTTAGAGATTTCACCCTCTAACAAAACATCCTCAAGATGAGTATCATGGTCGAATTTATATTTGATGTATTTAGTTAGTGCGGTGACTGTTAAATACTTTTCTTCCATAAATTTACCCTATTTGATATTATCAGAAATACTTTGAAGTAATCTGTTGTTGAAAGCAACTGCTTTATGATTGCCTTCATCAGAGAATAATTTAGTTATCTCTAATGCTTCATCAATAATGATTCTCTTATCTAATTTGCCAATTAATAATTCAGCAGTTGATACTCTAATAATAGCCTTATCAACAAAGTTCAATCTATTGATTGTATAATTAGTTAAACTTCTTGTGATAATTTCATCAATCTTTGCTAAATTATCAGAAACATATTTAACTAAATTTGTTACTTCTTCAGTTACCAATTCTTTATTTACAAATTCTAAAGCCTCTTGATATGAAGCGTTATTCATATCCATAGAATATAAAATTTGCATAGCCATTACACGGTAACTTCTCTTTTCTTCGTTTGCCATAAAATCACATCCTAACAATTATGTATATTTTACCATATTATTATCGCTAATGAAAGGAATTAAATATTAAATTAATATTTAAATAACGTTTTTATTCGAAAAAAATAAAAAAATCTTCAAAATTTTACTTTTGAAGACTTTTTATTACGTTATTGAACGCCATTTGCTGGCCAGGTTCGTTGTGGAATAGCCACTGCTCCAGGAGAATCTTTTGTATAGAATTCCTCCGATCCCTTCGAGCCAGAAGCTACCTTTCCATCCACGACATAGATGGTTTCGTTAAACCATGTTGTATCTTTTAATCTAGTTAAATCTTTAGCAGTTAAACCAACATTTGTACCATCTGATGAAACAACTACATTACCATTAAGAGATTTAAATGTTTTTGTTTCTCTATCAAATACTGTTGTAACATAAACACGAGATGTATATTTAGCTATTCTATTAATGAAATCTTGTGTTGGAAAAATTGTGTCATTATTTAATGTATATTCTGTAGAACCAGCACATGAACAAGCTACACACATCTTAGGACAAATCTTTTCTAATAAGCATTCATTAGATGAAGTTTTAGAACCATGATGTCCAGCTTTAAATAATTCTACATGAGGCAATGTCTTTTTAGGAGTTGAGCCATCATAATAAGCAGCGATTGATTCTTCTCCTTCTTTTTCAAGGTCACCAGTTAGTAAATAATGCTTATCATTATAATTAAACATTGTACATACTGAATAATTGTTTTCATCACCTGATGCTTCAAAATAGAATTTGTTATATAAAATATCCATTGTGATTCCTTCAGCAAGTGTGATAGTTGCAGAATCCTTTGGATTATGTGAAGCATCAAAATAAGTATTAACCTTATTATGAGTAGCACCATGAATTACCGCATAATCCACGGCATCCTTGTATTCAGTAGTGTATAAAGTTGAAGTTACATCTGATAATGCGAAGTCAATAAATGTACCAATTTGATATTTATATAAGATACCATTTTTATTGCCAGCAGAACCGGTTCCAACAAAACCAGCAATATGGTCTTGGTGAGCATGTGTAGCAATTACATATTCAAGCTTACCATCTGTACAAAATTGATCAACGTAAGCTTTAATAGTTTCAGCACTACCTTTTCTAGAGCCTGCATCAATTAAAATGTCGGTATCTCCAGCTTTAATATAAGTTGAATCACCTGCATATTTATTACCAAGCTCTAAAAAATGAATTTGGAAATTATCATATTTAACATTTTCAGTTATACCATCATCGCCATGAACAACAGGGCCAGTTTGAGTTGACTGAGTTGTAGTGGTAACTGTTGTAGTAGTTTGTGGTTTTTTACCAAACAAACCATCAAGTTTGCCAGTGCCATATAAAATTGCAAATGTACACGCACCAGCCACTATAAGGATCAAGACAAATATTACAACAGCTATTGCACCTTTATTTCCTTTTTTAGCACTTTTAACTGTTTTCTTTGCTGTCTTCTTTACAGCCTTTTTTAAATTATTATTAGTTTTCTTAGTTGTCATATTATCCTCCTAGAATTGAGGTATAACGCCTACAGTTCTTAATATTAAATAAGTTAAATATAAAATATAAATTGCTAGGAATACAAAGCCCATTTTTCTATCAAGCTTCTTAGTTAAAGCAAAGCCAAATAATAGGATTGTAACACTTAACATAACAATTAAATCAACAACGATTTGTGATCCTGTTGTAAGTGGATTAACAGTTGCTGAAATACCTAATACGAATAAGATATTAAAGATATTAGATCCAATTACATTACCTAAGGCAATGTCATTTTCGCCCTTTTTTGCGGCCACTACGCTTGTTACAAGTTCTGGAAGTGATGTACCTACTGCAACGATAGTTAAACCAACAAGTGACTCAGCTAAGTCATGGTCAATTCCTACTGCAGTTGCACCTGTTACTGCAAGGCCTTTAGCACCAAAGACAACAAACTCACCACCAGCTGCAATACCTACTGCACCTAAGATGACAAATAAGATTGCCTTCCACATCTTCATATCTTTTATTTCTTCACCATTGTCTTCTGTTGGATTCTTCTTCGCATCTAATACAAGGAATGTAATATAGGCAATGATTAGTACAACAAAGACAATACCCATCCATCTAGTTACTTCAAATGAGCCTGTAGCAAATCCATAGATTAATACGAATGCTACAAGTAAAACAGATACGCCAAGTAAGAATGGGAATTCTTTTTTAAGACTACTCTTCTTAACAATAATTGGTGTAAACACAATTGATAGGCCTAATACAATTAAGATATTACAAATATTAGAACCTACAACATTACCAAGCGCTACATTCGCATGTCCACCACCAGATAAACACGCAATTGAGTCAGATACTGATACCGCAAGCTCTGGAAGTGATGTACCCATCGCTACTACAGTTAAACCAATTATCATTGGGGCAATCTTTAGCTTTTTAGCTATAGATGATGATGCTCCTACGAAAAGATCACAAAACTTTACTAGGAAGAATACACCTACAACCATAAAGGCTACTAAAATTAATAATTTAGGGGCAATATGCCACGTTTCATAAAATTCTGGAATCATAATAAACCTCTTCTCCTATATTTTATAAAAAAATAAGACTCCTACCAATAGGTAAAAGTCTCGAAATTTAATTTATGTACGAGTATGTAAACATACTGGGCATGTCGACACATAATCCTGTAATCAGGTTTCTACTCCCTTTTATGGAATCTATTAAATTACCATATAATAATATCATTTTTAACTTTCAACATCAAGGTTAAAATTATTTTTATTTAAATATAAATATATGATATAATTAATCTAAAGGAGCTGATAATATGGAGCTTGATATGACTAGAATTCCTGAGCATATCGCGATAATATTAGATGGTAATGGTAGATGGGCAAAGGAACGTCATCGTCCACGTGTTTATGGTCATCGTCATGGTGCATTCAATCTAAGAGATATCGCTAAATATGCAAATTCAATTGGGGTTAAATATATGACAGTATACTGCTTTTCAACTGAAAACTGGAAACGTCCTGATGATGAAGTAAATTATTTAATGAATATGCCTGTTAGGTATTTCAAAAAGTTTTTTGATACCTTAGTTACAAAAACCAATATTAGATATAAGGTACTTGGAAGACGTGACAGAATTCCTGCTGCACTACTAAAAACACTTGAAGATATGGAAGAGGCTAGTAAAGATAAAACAGGTTTAACATTAAGCTTATGTATCGATTATGGCTCTTATGATGAAATAACTACTGCCGTTAAGAAGATAGCTACAGATGTTAAAAATGGCAAGATTGAGCCTGAAGATATCACTCCAGCTATGATTGAGGATAACCTATTTACTAAAGGCTATCCAAAGCTAGATTTATTAATCCGTACTTCTGGCGAATGCCGTATATCTAACTTCTTATTATGGCAATTAGGTTATTCTGAATTATATTTCACTGATACCTACTTCCCTGATTTTAATGAAGAAAAGCTAAAGGAAGCTATTATCGATTTCCAAAATAGAAATCGTCGTTTTGGTGGTCTTAATAAATGATAATCAAAAAGATTGAACCACAAGGCTTTTGTGGTGGAGTTAAAAGAGCCATTGAAATAACTAATAAACTACTTGAGGATAAATATATTGAAAAGCCAATTTATATGTTAGGCTCTTTAATACATAATGCTCATATCATTTCTTCTTTCACAGAAAAAGGCATCATCTTGTTAGATGATAAATTAACTAAGGAAGAAATGATAAATATGGTAGATTCTGGTACTATCATCATATCAGCTCATGGATTATCTCCTAAGTTAAAAGAAAAAGCCTTCAAAAAAGGTCTAAACATTGTAGATACTACCTGTCCATATGTAGAATTAATTCATACAAAGATCAAGGATGCCATCAAGAAAAATACTGATGTAATCTATATTGGTACTAAATCTCATCCAGAGGTTTGTGGAGTACTTGGAATTAGTGATAATATTCATCTAGTATCAAATGAAGATGATATTAACAATTTAAATATCACTAATGATAAAATCTACGTAACAAATCAAACTACATTATCAATTTATGATATAAAATCTTTATATGATAAGATTAAAGAAAAATATCCAAATGTAATAATTGATAATAAGATTTGTCAGGCAACTACTGTAAGACAAGAGGCAGTCTACAATCAAGAGAAAGTAGATTTATGTATTATAGTTGGTGATAAATTGTCATCAAATACCAAAAAATTATATACTGTTTCTTCTTCTAGAGGAATCAACACAATATTAATTGATTCAATTGAAGATATTAAGAATTATGATTTTAAAAATATTAATACAGTATCTATTTCTTCAGGAGCATCTACTCCATCATATTTAGTTGACGAAATAATTGAATATATAAAAAATATCTAGCCATCAAGCTAGATATTTTTATTATTTGTTTGGTAATTCAACTTCTCCATTTGAACATACTACTTTATTTGCAGGAATATTGCAATACCATTGATATATCTTGGAAATTTCATTCCATTCTTCTACCGTACCGCTATAACTTATATTTTCAAGATTTCTTGCATCATTGAATACGCCCATTCCAATAGCAGATACACTGTTTGGAATTGTTACACTGATTATATCATTATCTCCATTAAATATGTTGTTTTTTATCTCGTAAGCGTTAATTACGTTGTTATCAAACACAAATGATGATGGTAACGATAGTTCTTTATCTGTTCCTATATATCCTACCAAATAGCCTTTATTATTAACATAAGCAAAGACATAACCATTTTCATCAGTTGTTAAGATTGATGGCTCATCAGCTACAGTATGTATTTTTAGAACTTTTAAGTCCTCTAAACGATTCATAAGATTGATATTAGATAAATTATAAACTTCAGTCAACATATAACATCCTGAAAACGGAGAATTAATTCTAGTTACACTACTAGGGATAGTTATTGCAGTCAACCTTCTACAATCTCTAAAAGCTGCAGTGTCAATTTTTGTAATTGTATCAGCTAATATAATGCTTTTAATGTTATAGCAAAACGCAAAAGAATTATAGCCTATTGTCTCAACGCCACTTTGAATAGTTACATTTTCTAAACAAATAAAACCCTCAAACTGACTATTCCCTATTGAAAGTATATTTCCAGGAATAGTCAAATTTGTCAAAAGTGAAAACTTTTTTTCGTTAAACTGTTCTGTTCCGTTTTCGTCTAATAGATATAGTTTCAAATTCATACCAATTCTATTTGAAAATCTTATTTTACACCAATCTTCTATTGTTCCTTCATAATAAACATTCGCATCAGGCTCAATTGACAAAAAGCTAATCGTTTCAATATTATTAGTAAAATACATCCATTTTATTTGTGAGTTTTCACCAGAAATAAGATTAATATTGCGTATGTCTTTATTCTCATATTTACTAGGAATGAATAGTCCTTCTTTTGTCTCATCAAAGAATACGCGAGAAACATAATAGGAATCATCATTAGTGTTTTCTGTTAATTGTATTTCAAATGCATCCTCAGGAATAAGTCCAGATTCTTGATCAATTCTAACTTCTTTTGGTGCTAAGGTTGTAGTTGTTGTTACAGTTGGGGTACTAGTTGTACTAGTAACTGGAACAGTGGACTGAGTAGTTGTAGTTTGTGTTGTTGTTGGTGGTAAACTTGTAACATCAGTTGTTGATGTACCCTTTTGACTTGTACATGAAACCAACACTGATAGCACTAAAAACATCATCAATATAAACTTATAATTCTTCTTCATACTTCATCACCACTCCTACGCTATATTATATATAAGAATATAAAAAATATCTAGCCATCAAAAGCTAGATATTTTTATTTATAAAGCTAGAATCAATTATTTTTCCTGGTATTGAATCTCTTTTTAACATTGCTGATACAACAACATTTGTATCTATTACTGCATAATATTTCATCTTATATTTTTTCTTTCCTCACGTGCCAATCTAATTTCTTCATTAATCTCATCTAATGTCATCTTACTATTACCGTTTTCCTCTGATTTTGACCTCATACTTTCAATTGCGGACATAGCCTTTTGCACATTTTCAGACAGTCTTACATCGAAAGGGATTCCACCAACTTGAAGTGACTTTTTTAAAAATAAACGTATAGCTGTAGATAAATCTAATCCAAGTTCATTAAACAATAAAGTTGCTTGCGTTTTTAATTCTTCTTCTACTCTTATTTGAAGCATTGTCATGATATATCACCTCTATACTTAGAATACATCATTGTAATGTGTTTGTCAATACATTGTCATAACACAAAGATATAAAAAATATCTAGCCATCAAAAGCTAGATATTTTTATTATTCTTCTAACAATTTCAAAAAATCATCATCTGAAAAATCATAATGTTTATAAATCTCACTTATTTTACCATGTGGTATTTTAGATTCACTGCCAAATGAATGCTTAATAACCTTTGATTTATAACCATTCATTTCTTTAAATTCTAATATCTTATGATATAGGGTACCACTAGCAACTACTTGCTCTATAACAAGTATATCTAAATTATCTTTAAATAATTTATGTAGCATATCTTCATCTACTGGTTTAATACATTTAGCATTAATAACCTTTATATCTAAATTATTATCCATAACAAGATGATTGATACGATTAATATCTTCTCCATAGCTAATTACAATCTTCTTCTTACCATCATGAAGTATATCCCATTTCAAATCAGTTTTATATGAATAATCATAATCTTCTTTTTTAACAGATAATCTTGGATAACGAATTACAAAAGGATGTTTTTGTTCAAAAGCATAATTAAATAGACCAATGGCTTCTTTAACATTTCTTGGCATTGTGACTACTACATTAGGCATAGCCATAAACATAGAAACATCATATAAGCCTTGATGTGTAACACCATCCTCACCAACTATACCAGCACGATCAATTCCTATAATAACTTTTAAATCCTGACGTGCCATATCATTTAAAAATTCATCATATGCTCTTTGAGCAAATGTTGAATACATCAAAAGTACTACATCCTTATGGTTAAGTGCGATACCACAGCTCATTACTGCAGCATGCTCTTCAGCAATACCAACATCAATTAATGCTTCAGGATAAGTTTTAGAGAATTCTTCAAGCTGAGCGCCAGCCTTCATGGCAGGTGTTATAACATAGAATTTTCTTTCTTCTCTTTTATGAAGTAGATAATCAGCTACGGCTGCACTATAGCTAATCTTATCAGGATTAGAGCATAGTGGCTTACCTGTTTTAATATCAAATGGTCCAACACCATGGAAGTTACCTGAAGTATCTTCTTCACTTGGCTTATAGCCTCTACCCTTTTGAGTTAATAGGTGTAGGACAACAGGTGATTTTGTATTTTCAACTCTTTTAAACAATTTTACTAATACTTCAATCTTATTACCATAATATGGTCCATAATAATCGAATCCCATTGTTTCAAAGATATTATCATGCTGGAATAAAGCCTTGATGCTTGATTTAACACGGTGTCCATAGGCAACTAGGAAGTTAGGGAAAATCTTTTGCATGAAGTTTTTAGAATGTCTAACAAACTTAGTACCTCTAAAGTTTTGGAATGCCTTTGTTAGGGCACCAACACTACGAGATATTCCCATCTTATTATCGTTTAATATTATTATAGGTGTTTTTTCACCTTTAAATTGACCAACGAAATTAAGACCTTCAAATGATACACCATTAGTAATTGAGCTATCACCAATTAAAACAACACTTCTCTTCTCCTTGCCTGATACCATCATACCAGCTGCGGCAGAAATTGAAGTTGATGAGTGGCCTGATTCCCAAATATCATATTCTGATTCTTCACGAGATATGTAGCCACTAATTCCGCCATATTGACGTAAATTATCAAACTCTTTAGCTCTACCTGTTAAGATTTTGTGAACATAAGATTGATGACCAACATCGAATAGAAATTGGAATTCATCCAAATCAAAAACATAATACATCGCAAGTGTAATCTCAACTACACCTAGGTTACTAGATAGATGTCCACCAGTTTTTGAAATATGCTCAATTAGAAATGTTCTTATATCTTGGGCTAATTCTTTTAATTCTTTAATTGTTAATGTTTTTATAAAAGAAGGATCTTTTATATTATATAAATCAAACAACTAAATCACCTACATTAATTTAACTTTAATAATCTTTAATTCTACTAATAATTTTACAACAACCTGTACTGCCAATATAGTGGCAATAATCAAGATTAGATATTGATACTGGATTACTGTGTAATCCTTAAAAAATCCAAAACTAAAATATAGTGGTATGGAAATAAGCGATAATATTATACTAAATTTCCAAGTAAAATAAATACTATCATCAAATTCTTTATCATAACTTATAAAAAATGATTTTTTAGATACTAAATTATTTTCTTTTGCATAAGCTACTTTGTCTTCTACTTCAGCAGGAATCTTATTTACATTCTTTTTAACAATTTCATTTATGATAAAATATAAGGCTACTAAGGCCATACAAAAAGATGCATAAAAGAATACTGTTAATAGTGGATTAATTCCACCATTAATGAAGTTGACTAAAAAATTCATTATTATAAATATAACAAGTGATACATTTAAAACAATAATATGCTTTTTCATATTAATCTTTTAACTCTTTTTCAAGTAGAGTAACTAATTCATCTAATCTTTCAACTACAGCCATGAATGGTTCTTTAGTTTCTAGATCAACACCAGCCTTTTTAATTAATTCTACTGGATAATCAGATGAACCTGATTTTAATAAATTAATATAATTTTCAAAAGCCTTAGGCTCTTTATTCTTTACCTTCTTATAAATAGCTTGGCTTGCAGCGTAGCTTGTTGCGTATTGATATACATAGAATGGTGTATGATACATATGAGGAATGTAGCACCAAACAAGCTTCTTAAGTGGCTCTTTATCTAAATCTAAGCCATAAATCTTTTTATATAAATCACTCATTATATTTGATAATACTTCTTCATCAATTACTTCTCCCTTTTCATATAAAGCATGTGCTTCATATTCGAAGGCAGCAAATAATGTTTGACGGTAGAATGTTGCAATTAAACCATCAATTGCTTCTTGTAGTAATACTATTCTTTCATTCTTATCAGTTACATGATCCATTAAATAATCTAAAAATCTTGCTTCATTGAATGTAGATGCAACCTCAGCAACAAAGATTACATAATCATGAGTTTCATATGGTTGACCTTCAATTGAATACATTGAATGGATTGAGTGTCCTGCCTCATGAGCTAGAGTAAATGCACTATCCAAATCATCATTATGGTTAAGCATAATGAATGTACCCTTATCATATGAATGAGTTGAGTAAGCACCTGTAGATTTACCATCACTTGGATATACAGATACTCTACCCTCAGCCATTACTTCCTTAGCCTTATTGTAGAAATCAGCACCTAATTCCTTATCAGCCTCTAATACTAATCTCTTACATTCATCATATGAATATTTAGTATTAGATTCTCTGAATTTTAAGAATCTATCATATGTATATAAATTCTTTAGTTTGAAATAATTCTTTTTTAATTTGTAATATCTCTTTAAAGGTTGATTTGCAGTTTTAGCAACACTTACTAAAGATGTATAAACCTTCTTGTTGATATTGTTACCATATAGGTGGCTTTCTAAAATAGATTTATATCCTCTATTCTTAGCTTCTGCAGCACCGGCCGCAATAACACCACGGTAGATATTAGCTAAAGTCTTTTTATGGGCATCATAATATGAATAAATAGCTTCAAATACTAATCTTCTATCCTCTTGATTTTCAAGCTTAGTTAGAAGTGATGTATAATTAGCTAAATTAACTGATACAACTTCTCCACTAGTTAATGTAACATCAACAGAATTGTTATCAGCTACAACTAATGCATCATAAAGCTTTGCAAATGATGATGACATATCATTATATTTAGCCATAATGCCTTCAATCTTAGCACTCTTAACATATTTATTCATTCTAAATAAATTTTCAATTTTAATCTTGAAGCTTTGATATTCAGGCTTATCTAACCAAGACATTACATCTTCTTTTTTATTCTTTAGAATCTCAGGATCAATAAATGAAATTCTATCAATGAATTCCATATATTTTGTATAAACCTTTGAATAACGCTTAGATGCGTTAACATCCTTTTGGTTTAAATCATGATTCATTGCGGCATATGAATAAAGATTACTTAACTTTAAATCAGCCTTATTCATATAATCACGGTATAATAAAATACCTTCTTTAGTATTTAATTTACCCTTTAGTGATTCTAAATTCTTTATATCTTGTTCAAAAGAATTGAATGTATCTTCAAATTCCTTTTCTGTATTAAAAAACAACTTCAAATTCCAATCGTTCACTGTCATTCTCCTATCACTTTGATTTTTATATGTGATATTATATCACATTTTTGTAAAATTACTTTAATTATTTACAAAAAATAAGGCTCCATCTAGGATGGAGCACCCGTTATTAAAACAAATAGAATCGTATATTTCTAATTATCAAAATGCAATTAAACAAACCATTACACCCAGCAAATAAAATGACCCAATGATTAGCACAGAAAGAAAGCCAGTAAATATTTGTGATAATATAAATACTACTGTGTTTACAACTACTATTTTATTACATATTATTGTTTTTCTTTCTTTTTTAGTAATCAAAGTTGACATAACTATCATAAATAATAAACGTAATATGTTAACTCTCATTCCTATAAAATACATTATTCTTGATTCTTTATACATTGTTAGATCCATCTATCTTTATTTATAATATGATTCTATATGTCGCCAATAATATTCGTTGCCTGGCCAGTGGAACTTTCGCCATCCAATCTGATTCGTAAAATTATTATGAAGCTTATATGAGCAAATAAAGCTTCTTTTTTCTTTGCCGTTTTTAATCATTGGCAGCCTAATGGTTTTACCATTTAACAAATAAAAATCAATAAATAAATCATTATGATTTTGAAAAAATTTTTTGCTAATACTTTTAGACAATCCAAGCTTATTCATATTGTAGTATCTAATATGATAATACATTAAAACAATATCTCTAATATATGTTTTTTTAAATAACCAGTATCTCATATCAAATTCAATCTTGTTGTTATATGCGTTTACAATAAAGAGATTTTTAGTTTTTTGAATACATATTATATCTTTTTGGTATGTATAGTAATGAATTGATTTGGGTAATTTATTAAACGGTGTAGAAATATAAACTGGTAAAGATGGTTCAATAAAGAGTTCTACAATAAATAAAAATATAGATAGTAAAAATAGATAATGATGTGCACAATTAGTCAAAAAATATATTATCAAACTTATAATTTGAACAACCAAATTAATGATAAAAATATAGATTAAAAGTATTCTTTTATTCATAAATATCCTTTATAAGATCCAATAATGCAGTTGATGCTAACTCTTTCAATAAATTGTGATACAGTTTTTCTTACAATTAATTCAACATTTGACATATCTAATACCTTTATAAATAATCACTATCTTATTTTTATTATACAACCAACAAAAAAATAATGAAACAACATTTATCTTTAATTATTTACAAAATATTATATAATTTTACTGAGGTATTTTTATGAAAAAAATAGGTATTATTGCCGAATATAATCCATTTCATAATGGACATATGTACCATATTAATAAAATCAAAGAATTAGCTAATCCTGATATTATTATTTTGGTAATGTCTGGTGCCTTTTCTTCACGCGGTGATTTATCTATTTTTGATAAATTTAGCAAGACTAAACAGGCACTAAATGCGGGTGTTGATTTAGTAATTGAACTCCCTTTAGTTTGTACTATGCAAAGAGCTGATCTATTTTGTAAATATTCTACTGATATATTAAATCTAGTAGGTGTAGATGAAATCTGGATTGGCAGTGAAGATAATGATATATCTAAATATGAGAGTGCTTATTTAAATTATCAAGAATCATTTAAGCTTCATGATGGTAATTCACTAAAGAAAGAAACATTAGATTTATTACCATTTAAATCAAATGATATCTTAGGCTTCTTCTACTATAAGAACATAAAAGACAACAATTATAAAATAGAATTAAAAACTATTAAAAGAGAAACATCTTATGATGAAGATACACCAACCCAAAGTGTATTAACTAGCGCTAAAGCCATTAGGAATAATTTAGAATTATTAGATGAATACACACCTGATTTTGTATCTAAAGATAGGGATAAAATATTAGATGAGAATAGATTATTTAATTTCTTAAAATATGAAATAAATCTAAAATCTAAAGCTGAATTAAAACAAATATTCTTAGTAGATGAGGGACTCGAAAATAAATTATCTGATATTAATAAATATGATGATTATAGCGAATTCATTACTTCATTAGTATCTAAAAGATATACTAAATCTAGAATTAAGAAAATGTTAATCTATGTTCTTTTAAATATCAAAAAAGAAGATATCAATAAGATTCAAGAAAGGGATATCAACTATATAAGAGTATTAGGCTATTCAGATATAGGAAAAGATTATTTAAGTGAAATAAAAAAAGATGTTTTAATCTATACAAATATCAAAAATGGAATTAATGATATTTTAGATATAGAATTAAAAACATCCAAAATCTTAGATTTAATATATGATTTAAATTTATTAAAGCAAGAACAACAAGGACCAAAAAGGGGCTGATTTTAATTCAGCCCCTTTAGTTTACCATCTGTTCATTCTAAATACATCTGATGTTTCTGTAACAAAATCAAAGAATTCCTCTGGCTTATTAATAACTGCATCAACAGCGCCTGGCTTTTTAGAATTAGCATTTTGATATTCTGACTCATCTGATGTATAGATGAAATGCTTCTTATTATTAATTTTTACTTTATAGCCATTAAGGCCTAAAATATTGTTTTCTGGTTCAACAAAATCAACTATTCCAAATAGATATGCTTCTTCTTGTTTATTCCAAACCAATACTTTATCCTTTGGCTTTAGTTCATTTAGTTTTTTCATTTTTACTTATCTTGTTTTTTATCTGATTTTACTACTTCTGCAATAGTAGTTGCGGCAGCAGTAATACCTTGAAGCTCTGATGGAATAATAATTTTAGTTGCTTGACCAGCAGCTACATGTTCCATAGCTTCATAGCTCTTTAGCTTTAATACAGCCTCATCAGCATTAGCATCCTTTAAAGATTTTAAACCTTCTGCTTCAGCTTCTCTAATTAATTTGATACCCTCAGCTTCTGCATTTTTTACTTTAATGATTGATTCAGCTTCACCTTCAGCCTTTTTAATCATTGCTTCCTTTTCAGCATCAGCACGTAAAATTCTAGATTCTTTTTCACCTTCAGCAAGTAGGATTTGACTCTTCTTTTCACCTTCAGCTAGTAAAATTTTTTCTCTTCTTTCACGTTCAGCACGCATTTGACGTTCCATGGCATCTCTAATATCCTTTGGAGGAAGAATGTTTTTAACCTCTACACGGTTAACCTTAATTCCCCATGGGTCAGTTGCCTCATCCAAAATAGAACGCATCTTTGTGTTGATGATATCTCTTGATGTTAAAGTCTCATCTAGATCTAACTCACCAATGATATTACGAAGTGTAGTTGCTGATAAAGATTCGATTGCAGCAACTGGATTTTCAACACCATAAGCATATAGCTTTGGATCAGTTACTTGATAGAATACAATTGTATCAATTTGCATAGTAACATTATCTTTTGTGATAACTGGTTGAGGATCGAAATCTCTAACCTGTTCCTTCATAGATACAACATAAGATACTCTATCAACAAATGGAGCTAAGAAATGGAATCCTACACCCCAAGTAGAATGATAACCACCTAAACGCTCAACAACATATTTTGATGTTTGTCTAACGATACGAATTCTTGTGATTAAATAAGTTAAAATTACAACAACAACGATTGATAATACAACCATTCCTACAACAAAGCCAACATTAGCCTCTAAAAACATTATTCATTTCCCCCTGTATTCTTTACTACTAATCTATTTCCTTTAATTGCTACTACCTCTACAATACTATCCTTAGCAATTGTATCATAGCTATCTTCCATTAAGATTGCTGTATAGATTATGCCATTTAGCTTAACCTCACCAGCATCATATTTAGAAATATCAGAAATAGCTTTTAATTTTTTACCGATAAATTCATCGGTATTTGTTTTTCTTTCATTTCGCTGCATAAGACGCTTCATAATTGGCCTTGTAAGTATTAACGCAATTACTGATACAACCAAGAACACAATTATCTCAGCCCACCATGCACTAAAGCCTGATATAGCTAAGGCAACAAGCGAACCTAAAGAAAACCAAATTGAAACTAAATCCTGTGTGGCAGCCTCAACTATAATAGTTATAACAAATATGGCTAACCAAATCCAAATTGTATATTCTTCTATATTCATACTATTTGCCCCTCCATATCAATTACTACTGCCTTCTTATCCTCATCAAAAGATGATTTGAACTTCAAAGGCACATCATCAATAATCTTTTTCTTATAAGACTTTAGTATAAAATCTGTTAGCTGCTTAGAACATATTCTTACATATGTCTTAGAAAAAGACGGCTTAAGTAAGCTACTTTCGCTCACTTCACCATTTAAGGCTTTATCCTTATCAAAGATAAATAGATAAACCTTTTTCGCATCAATATCATTTCCAACCCTAACACGATATGCATTTTCAAAATACTTTATCATAGGTTTGTTAAACGTTATGTGATTATCATAAAATGATGCCACACCATTTTCTTGATCTAAATCAAAAAATTCTATCATCTTTCTTACCTCCTTTGTCTATATTATACATTTAAATTTTTATATATTCAATAAAATTCATAAAAATTATTGTCGATTTTTTTAGATAATACAAAAAAGAAAACTTGGCTATTTTTTTAGCCAAGTTTTTTCTTCATCAAATTCAATTAAACC
This sequence comes from Acholeplasmatales bacterium, assembly GCA_017454375.1. Taxonomy (GTDB): domain Bacteria; phylum Bacillota_I; class Bacilli_A; order Acholeplasmatales; family Anaeroplasmataceae; genus Anaeroplasma. The sequence continues at coordinate 118,289 of JAFTDB010000032.1, forward strand.
GTCTTTATATAAGCCACCATAAGCTCTTTTAAAAGCTTTTCTACTCATCTTTAAAATCTTAAATACATCCTCAGATGATGATTTCGCAGTAAGCTTCATTTGGTAATGATGATGATTTAAATAATCTAAGATGATATTTCTATCTTCATCGATCATTACTTCCTTGTTCTCAATTAGTGAGCCATAATATTCATTACCAATGTTTTTAGTGATTTTTACTCTTACAGCTTCACCTACACGATATTTACCTCTTGTTTCAAATGTAGGGACAAAGATATACATCATATCCTTAGATATAATAGATATACCTTTTTCTCCAACCTTTAAAACATAACCATCAACCATTTCATAATCGTTATACACTACATTTTTCTTTAAGTCCTTAATAAATTCTCTTTTTGGTAATTCACCAATTAGAGTATCATTTTTAAGCTTTAAATTAACAAATAATGTATCTCCAACCTGTGGCCAATAATCGTGATGTCCTAAATCATCCTTAGATATCATAATATCCTTTGGTGTATTGATATTAACAAATACAGATGTATCTGTTACATCTACAACATGAACAAAACCTGGGTGGCCAAGAGTTAATATGACATCCATTTCAGTTGCTGTAGGACGTTTTTTCTTATCTGCATAGATAAAAACTGTTACTAAGTCTCCTTCTTCATGCTCTGACTTTGATTGAGCGTAGTGAAGTAATACTTCATCTACTCCATCTGTAAGCATAAAGCCTAGGTCAGTTTTTCTAAATGTTTTTAGGGTTACATATTCACCAATTTTCAATTTCTATCCCCGTCCTTATAATTTCTATCTGTTTGTTTTAGATAATCTTCCTTAAGCTTATCAAAATTTTGTTTTTTGTTAGGCTTTTTATTACCAGATTCAAATTTCTTAATGAGTTCCTGTCTTTCACGCTCACTCATTGGTTTCTTATTCACTTCTGTCATACTTTGCCTCTTTTAAATTACAGCTTTTCTTAAGCTCATCTAATATTCTAACAATATTATCTTCAGTTGTAAAACTATCTTTTCTTCTAGCCTTATAATTTATTTCAATAAACAAACCATTTATATCATATAAAATTAAAGTCATAGAAATAGTCTTATCAATTAAATTATATTCCTTAAACCTCTTACAATTAAGAGAAAAATCATCTGATTCTCTAAGACCATTAAATAAGGTTAATCTTTGAAAATATAATTTATCATCCTTTAGGCTCATAATGAATTTCGCACTACCTTCATTATAAATCTTGCCTAAATTTGGTTTTAAATATACAAAACAAGGTTTATGTCCTTTGAGCTTTCCTTCTCTTCTCAAAGCCAAAAGTAATTCTCTTTTTTCCATCATTTGAGTCTCCAATTTTTATTTTTGTAAATAGTTTGACAAGCGCTTTCATAAATGATAATATATAGGTGTAAGCAAACTTTTCAATCAAGAAAAATAATCTCTCCCCCGAAGGCTAGGACACTAGCCTTTATTTTTTTAATACTTCATTAAAGCGTATAATTTCTTGCCACGACGTAGTACTATGAACTTACCTTCAATAGCTAAATCCTTATTTAATACTGTATCAAGGCTTGTAACCTTATCTCCATTAACTAGTACTGCACCATTTTGGATAAATTCTCTAGCTTCTCTTTTTGAAGATGCTAGCTTACATTCAATTAATGCGTCAGCTAAAGCAATTTCTTTACCTTCAATTGTTGGAAGATCATTAAATCCCATTTCAATTTCTTTAGCAGTTAATGATTTAATATCACCTGAGAATAATGCTTTAGATACCTTTAAAGCTTCTTCATAAGCTTCCTTACCATGAATAAATGTAATAACTTCTCTAGCAAGTGCTTGATGAGCTTCTCTTAAATGAGGAGCTTCATTATTTTTTCTTTCTAATTCTTCAATTTCTTCTTTAGATAAGAATGTTAAGAACTTTAAGTAATCAATTACCTTACTATCTTCTGAATTAATGAAGAATTGATACATTTCATATGCAGAAGTCTTATTGATATCAAGCCAAATAGCCTTACCATTTGTCTTACCAAATTTAGAACCATCACTCTTAGTTAAAAGTGGCATTGTGAATGCATATGCATCCTTACCAGTTTTCTTTCTAATTAATTCGATACCAGCAGTGATATTTCCCCATTGATCTTGACCAGCGACTTGGAATGTAACTCCCTTGTTTTGGTTTAAGAAATAGAAATCTGCTGCCTGCATAATCATATATGAGAATTCTGTATATGTAATACCAGAATCTAGACGTCTAGCAACTATATCCTTATTTAACATATAGTTAACGTTGAAGAATTTACCATAATCACGTAAGAAATCAATGAAATTGATATCATGTAGCCAATCATAGTTATTAACTACTTCACAGCCAAATAGCTTTTCTAGTTGAGCTGTTAAGCATTTAATATTATGGTTAACTTGCTCTTTTGTAATCATTGGTCTTTCACTATCTGGTTTAGGGTCACCAATTAGACCTGTTGCACCACCAACTAATACGATTGGATGATGTCCAGCATCCTTTAATCTTTTACAGATTAAGAAGCTTGAGAAATGTCCAATGTGAAGTGAATCACCAGTTGGGTCTGTACCAATGTAGAATGTTACATGGTCATTGTTTAATTTGTCTTTAACAATTGGATCAGATACATCTTTAATTAATCCTCTCCATACTAATTCATCATAAATATTCATAAAAATAACCTCTCCTTTAAAAAAATTAAAGTCCTTAGATAATCTAAGGACGAATAATCGCGGTACCACCTTAGTTCCATACTTTCGTATAGCACTCGTTAATAAAATGTCTTCAAAGAATGTAATTCATTATTTGCTATACCCTCATTTTCACCAGCCACGAGGTCTCTATATTGTATAACAATAACTACTAATTTCTCATCACTAGACTATTTAGTTGTTCCTCTTTTTACAACATTGTATGGTAATACAATTTTTGATTCTGTAACTTCTTCTTGTTGCATGTACTTAGTAAGAAGTCTCATTGATACAGCACCGATATCATATACCGGTGTATCAACACAAGTTAGGTTAGGTCTAGATAATACTGCATATTTAGTATTTTGTAAACCAATAACTTCAATATCTTCTGGAACTTTATATCCTGCGTTAATTGCAATATTCATAAAGCTTACAGCAATTGAATCTCTTACAGCGATAGTTGCTTCAATATGTTTGTTTTTAATAAATTCTTCGAAATGATATTTATTAATTGAAACATCACCACTAGTTCTAAAGATTAAAGGTTCTAAGCCAGCTTCAGTCATAGCCTTTTCGTAGCCTTTAACTTTATGAGTGTTTACTGTATATTTTCTAACAGTAGAAAGTAGATAGATATCCTTTTTACCTTCTTCTAGTAATTGCTTTGTAATTTCATAAGTTGCTTTTTCATAATCAATAGTTACAGTAGGAACATCAAGCTCATCGTAATTAACATTACATAATACTACTGGAATTTGATCATCTTGAATTTGGTTAATTGCCATATGCATCTTATCTGATTCTAGTTCATCATTTAAGAATAAAATACCATCAACTTGTTCAGCAACGACAATTCTTAAGACATCTTTAATGTCTTCGCCTTCAGCAACAGAGAAAATCTTTATTGCATAATTATATTTTTTGGCAATATCCATAATACCACCAAGTAATTGTGAAGTAGATGCTCTAGAAACATCGGCCATAACGATACCGACAGTTGTAGTCTTTCTACTAGCTAGACCCTTGGCAATAGCATTAGGACGATAGCCTAATTCTTTAATAACTTTTAGGACTCTTTCTCTAGTCTCTGGATTAACTTTTTCAGGATTATTCATGACACGACTTACTGTTGCTAATGATACTTTTGCAGCTCCTGCAACGTCGTAAATTGTTGTACTTGCCATAAACACACTTCCTTTCGCACTCAATTTTTTAAAATTATATCATAATTTTCACTCGTTTTCAATATGTTTTCATAAAAATATGTAAGCGTTAACATATTTGTCTAAAATGCCTATTAAAAAACAAAAACCCTATAGGACAAATCGCTTCAATATCCTATAGGGCGAGAGGAGTAAATAAATTTTAAAGTGTTACGACAACATTAACTTCTTTTTTATTCTTGTCATATGGAATAACTTTTCCATTGACTTTAGTATTATCTACTAACATTTCATATTTGCCAGAAGCACTATTTCTAATAGAGATATTGTACTTAACACCTCTAAATGTTCTTTGTACTTCAGCATTTTTAATTTCTTTTGGTAGATGTGGATCAATCATTAAGCCATCATAATCAGGTTTAATACCTAAAATTGCTTGGCTTGCTGCATACATTGTCCATGAAGCAGTACCTGTTAACCAGCTGTTCTTTGCTTCACCATAATTTTGAGCATCTCTACCAGCAATTGTTTGTGAATAAATGAAAGGTTCTGTCTTATGAATTTCAGATACTTCTTCCAAATATGCAGGACAATTACGTTTATAAACGTCAAATGCTCTTTCGTTATTTCCGATTACAGTATTAGCAATAACAATCCAAGGATTGTTGTGGCAGAATACTGAGCCATTTTCTTTGTATCCCATTGGGTAGCTTGATACTTCACCAAGCTCAATGTGATATTCCTTATAACATGGATGTAGGATTTCTACACCATAGTCATTAGTTAAAATCTTTTCAACTGAATCAAGTGCTTTCTTTCCATAGCCTAAATCTTCACCGATTCTAGCCATTGTACAGAATCCTTGAGGTTCAACGTAGATTTGACCATCTTCACATTCATGAGAACCAACCTTATTTGAGAAAGCATCGTAAGCTCTTACGAACCATTCACCATCCCAACCATATTTAACAGTTGCTTCTTCAACCTTCTTAACTTCAGCAAGTACTCTTTCTGCATCACTCTTCTTGCCGATATTTTCAAGAATTCTTGCAAACTCTTTTCCATATAGAACAAACATACCAGCAATGAAGACACTTTCTGCCTTTCCAGATTCAAAGTTTGAAGCAGTTTGGAAAGGTTCACCAGGTGTCTTAGAGAAGCAGTTTAGATTTAAACAGTCATTCCAGTCAGCTCTACCAATTAGTGGTAAACCATGTGGACCTTTATTATTAATAGTAAAGTTAATAGATGCCCATAGGTGATCGATAAGTGGTTTTTCAGATCCTTCCTTATTATTAAATGGTGTAGGATCATCTAAGATTGTATAATCACCAGTTTCCTTGATGTATTGGCTAACTGCAGCAACTAACCAAAGTGGATCATCATTGAATCCACCACCGATATCAGCATTACCACGCTTAGTAAGTGGTTGATATTGGTGATATGTAGAGCCATCCTCAAATTGGATAGATGCGATATCTTTAATTCTTTCTCTAGTCTTTTCAGGGATTAGATGTAAGAATCCTAGTAAGTCTTGGCAGCTATCTCTAAAGCCCATACCACGACCAGTGCCAGATTCATAATATGATGCAGATCTAGACATATTAAATGTAACCATGCATTGATATTGATTCCAAATATTAACCATACGGTCAAACTTATCATTATCAGACTTAACATGTAGTGTGCTAAGTAGGTTAACCCATTTTTCTTTTAAAGTCTTGAACGCAGTTTCAACTTGAGCTTCAGTTTCATACTTTTTCTGTAGTTCATAAGCTCTCTTTTTATTAATTACATGTAGTTTTTCAAACTTTTCATCTTCAGGATTTTCAACATATCCAGTTTGGAAAATTACAGTCTTAGTTTCACCTGGCTTAAGTGTAAGCTTAAACATATGTGAAGCAATTGGAGACCATCCAGATGCTTTTGAATTAAATGATTTTGCTTCCTTTACAGCAACAGGATCAACCCAAGAATTATATAAACCAATGAAAGTATCTAAGTCAGAATCATAACCATCATGCTTTAAATTTGTATGGTAGAAAGCATAATGATCTCTTCTTTCACGATATTCTGTCTTATGGTAAATTGTCTTATCATCAATTTCAACTTCACCAATATTCCAGTTTCTTTGGAAGTTAGTTTGATCATCGACAGCATTCCATAAGCACCATTCAATTACACCATGAAGTGTAATATTCTTTGTTTCATTACTATTATTAGTTAGCTTCAATTGGTTGATTTCACATAAATCTCCAAGTGGAACAAAACATAATAATTCACATTTTAATTTGTTCTTTTCGCTTTCAAAAATACTATAGCCTAAACCATGTCTACATTTGTAGTCATCTAAAGGTGTTTTAGTAGGGAGAAAACCAGGATTCCAAACCACACCATTATCATTGATATAATAGTAACGTCCACCATAATCTCTAGGCACATTATTATATCTGAATCTAGTGATTCTTCTTAGCTTGGCATCCTTATAAAACATATATCCGCCGCATGTATTACTCATTAAGCTAAAAAAGCCATCTTGTCCATAATAATTAATCCAAGGTAGCGGTGTTTTATAGTTAGTTATAACATATTCGTATTTCTGATCGTCGAAATGTCCGAATTTCATTTTTGTACCTCATTTCATATTTCTTAAACGTTTAAGTAGAACTTTCTTTTATTATATACACGATTTTTCACAAAATCAATACCAATTTTACACGAAAAATTTTTATAACTAAATTATAAGCAAAACACTTGACATTTATAAAACGCTTACATATAATAAAATTACGAAAACGTTTAAGAATTCAGAAATCTGGTGGTACAATGATTAAATTAAAAGACATAGCTGAAAAGTGCGGTGTTTCTATTGCTTCTGTCAGCAAAGCACTACATGGTGGTTCAGATATCAATCCTAAAACTGCTGAGCATATCAGAGAAGTTGCTAGTGAGATGGGATATGTTCCTAACGCTTCAGCTAGATTATTAAAAACTAATAGGAGTTACAATATCGGTGTGTTATTCGTAGATGAGACTAGTTCAGGCTTAGAGCATGAATACTTCTCTACAATTTTGAATGCTATTAAGGTTGAATCAGAAAGTTTAGGCTACGATATAACATTTATTTCTCATAGATTAAGAAACAGTCAATTAACATTCTACGAACATGCTAAATACCGTAATGTTGATGGTGTTATCATTGCTTCTGTTGATTTTAAAGATCCTGAGGTAGTAAAACTTGTTGAAAGTGATATTCCAACTGTTACTATCGACTACGAATTCAATGGTAAGTCTTCTGTTGTATCTGACAACATCCAAGGTGAAAGGGATATTGTTGATTATCTAGTTAAGCAAGGACATAGAAAAATTGCCTTCATTAAAGGCGATGATACTTCCGTTACTCAACTACGTGTATCTAGCTTCTATAAATCATGTGCTGAACATGGTATTACAGTTAATGAAAAATATGTTAAGCAAGGTAGATACCATATGCCTAAGGTAAGTGGTTCTATCACTAGAGAGCTTTTAGAGCTTGATGATAAGCCAACTGTAATCATTTACCCAGATGACTATTCATTACTTGGTGGTATCACTGAAATTGAAAGAAACGGATTAAGAATTCCTGATGATATTAGTATCGTAGGTTACGATGGTATCAAATTATCAAGATTACTTAGACCTATCGTTACTTCTTTCGTTCAGGATTCTGAAGAAATTGGTAGACAATCAGCTAGAAAGCTAATTGAAATAATTGAAAACCCTAAAACATCTCTTGCTGAAAGAATCGTTGTTAAGGGTTACCTACAAGAAGGAAAAACAGTTAAAAGCATTTAGATGTTTTATAGGACAATGGCTGTACCATTGTCCTTATTTATGAGGTAAAACATATGTTCAATAAAAATTTTATATTTGGTGTTTCTACAGCTTCATATCAAATTGAAGGTTATACAAAAGCTGATGGTAGATGTCCATCAGTTTGGGATGAATTCACTAAGATTAAAGGTAAAATTGCAGACTCTACAAATGGTGATAAAGCTTGTGAAAGCTATATAAAATATAAGGAAGACGTTGAAGCCATTGCCGAATTAGGTGTTAAAGCTTACCGTTTTTCAATTGCTTGGGGTAGAGTAATAGATGAAAACAATAAACCTAACCAAAAAGGATTAGATTATTATATTATTTTATGTAAAGAATTAAAAAAGCGTGGCATTACTCCTTATGTAACTTTATATCACTGGGATATGCCAGTATGGCTAGATAAGCTTGGTGGATTCTTATGTGATGATATATCAGATTATTTCGAGCATTACACAGATGTTGTGACAAAAGCTTTAAATGGTCTTGTTAAGGATTACATTACAATTAACGAGCCACAATGTATCTTATTTGCAGGACATCGTGCTTGCTACCACGCACCTGGTACATATTATGATAATAAGGATATGCTTCATGCTATCCACAATCTATTAAAATGTCATGGTAAGGCTCTAAGAGCCATCAGAAAGAATGTTAAAAATTCTACTGTAGGCTTCGCTCCATGCTCACGCCCAGCCATTCCACAAGATCCTAATAATAAGGAACTTGAAAAGCTATGCTATGAAAAATATTTTGAATTAACTGATGATGAAGAATTTGCTAATACTGTAAGTATTTATAGTGATCCAGTATTCTTAGGAGATTATCCAAAGGCATATTATGAAGTATTTAAAGATATCCTACCTAAGATTACTAAAGAGGATTTAGAGCTTATATCTCAACCTGTTGATTATATTTATCAAAATTATTATTCAGGTAATTATTATGATTTAGTAGATGGCAAGCTTACAAAGCTACCATTCCATGCTGGATTCCCTGAAGGAAATGTAGATTGGCTACAGGTTGTACCTGAGACATTATATTATGGCCCTAAGTTCTTATATCAAAGATACAAAAAGCCAATTATTATAAGTGAAAATGGCTTCTGTAATAATGATGTAATCTCTTTAGATGGTAAAGTACATGATCCAGAAAGAATCGATTATATCAATAGATATATGCTAGAGCTTGAGCGTGTATCTAAAGAAATTGATGTTAGAGGCTATTTTGTCTGGAGCTTACTAGATAATTTTGAATGGAGCTATGGATTAAAGAAAAGATTCGGACTTATTTATATTGATTATCGTAATGGTAATAGAATTAAAAAAGATTCTTATTACTGGTATAAAGATCTTATAAAGAAGGATTAGTTTTATGGTTAAGTTTTACAAATTAAAAAATAAATTAAACACAGAGGTTACACTCTGTAATATAGGTGCTTCAATCTATAATATTAAAACAGCTGATAAGGATGGCAAAATTGAGTCAATCCTATATACAACAAAAACTAGAAAGGATTACCCTAATAACACACCATATTTAGGCAAAACTATTGGTCGTACTGGTGGTAGAATCAGCAAATCTAAATTTAGACTTGATGGCAGGACATATGAAATACCATCAGAAGATCCAAATGGTCTACATGGTGGTAAGGACGGCTTAAGCTTTAAGGAATTTGAAGTAAAAAAGTCAAAGAATAAATTATTCAATGAAATAATCTTTGTTTATGAATCAAAGCATTTAGAGTCAGGCTATCCTGGAAATCTAGAATTAAAAATAAGCTATAAATTATTTACTAGCGAAAATAAATTATTAATAACATATAACGCTATATCTGATGAAGATACATTATTAAATTTATCTAATCATGCTTATTTTAATCTAAGTGGTAATGCTAAATCAGATATACTAGATCATGAATTATTCATTAATTCTAAAAAGATGGAGCATGTAAAAAATGCTCTACCTTGTGGTATTTTTGATACAGAAGGTATTTATTCATTTAGTAAAGCTCACAAAATAAAGGATCATTTATTTGATAAAGAAATCATTGATAATACTAATGGCTATGATTTTCCTTACTTTTTAGAGAAGGATTTAGAATATCCAATTGTTTTAAAGGATTCAGTATCTAAAAGAGTTATGAAAATAAAGACAACATATCCTTGTGTTGTACTATATACATGTAATTACCCTGGTGATTATGTGATGAATAATAATAGAAAAATGAAACCATATTATGCTGTATGCTTGGAATGTATGTACGCTCCTAACAGCATTAATAGTGATTTCATTAAGGATAAAAAAGACATTTTACCAAAATATAAAGAAATTCAAGAATCAATTGAAATTAACTTGGAGGTAGAAAATGATTAAACTTGAAGGCTATCAAAAGGGTGTCAATCTAGGCGGTTGGCTATCACAAGGGTCTTTAGAAATATCGCATCTAGATTCTTTTATTAAAGAAGATGATATTAAAAGAATCAAAGAAATGGGTTGTGATCACCTTAGATTACCAGTGGATTTTGAAAACATTTATGATGAAAAAGCTAAATGTGATAATCCTGTAGGCTACAAATACATTGATTTATGTATTGGATGGTGCCAAAAACATAAATTAAATGTAGTATTAGACCTACATAAGGCACCAGGCTATGTATTTGATGATTTTGAATATTCTTCAGGATTCTTTGATAATGAAGAATTAACATCATTATTCTTAGATATTTGGAATAACTTATCAAAAAGATATGCAAAATATTCAGATATGATGATGTTTGAAATGTTAAATGAGGTTACAGACTTCAAATTCTGTGATTCATGGAATAAATTAGCATTAAAATGTATCAAAGTAATTAGAAAAAATGCTCCAGATGTTAAGATTTTATATGGTGGAGTAGGCTATTCTGCAGTCACAGCAGTTAAGCTAATACCAGCACCATATGATAAAAATATTGTATATAACGTACATTGTTATGAGCCAATGGCTTTCTCTCATCAGGGTGCTTATTGGGTAGATAAAATGCCTTTAGATTTTAGAATGCCATACCCAGTTGACGAGAAAAAATATCGTGAAATTGCTAAAATTGTACCATCAATTCCTAATGGAACTTTAGGTGAACCAGACAACGCTTTAAAGCTATTAAAGGACAATTTCTTTATAAATCTATTTAAAGAATGTGTCGAATATTCAGAGAAAAATGGGGTATCCTTATACTGTGGTGAATATGGTGTAATCGACCGTGCAGACCCTGCTTCTACCCTAAATTGGATCAAAGATATCAATCATGCGTTCGAATATTATGGAATTGGACGTGCTTTATGGAGTTATAAGCGTATGGATTTCGGTCTAATTGATTACCATTATAAAGAAATTTTTGATGAAATGATAAAATATTTATAATTATTTCTAAACTAATTAAATTCGTGAAAGAACGATTTTCGTTGAATAAAATTCTAAAACACTACTGCTATTCGATATAAAAATCAAATTATATTCGTTTTCGTATGGCTTTCGTTAACAAAAACTGCAAGCGTTTTTCGTAAACGTTTAAGATTTTTATAAAAAAGTATTTACAATGTTTTGAAATAGTTGTATTATGTAATTAGTGAGAGCGATTATTGAGTATCAAAATGATTGCATCCTATAAGGAAAACGTTTTCTTCTAGGCTCTGCTTCTATTTGAACAAAAATAGTCGTAAAAATTTTTTCTTACACGAAAACGTTTAAGTAAAAGAACCTAAGGCCAATCAAAGATTGGTAAAAAAACAAATTTTTTCAAAAAGGAGATTTAGGAGGATTTATGAAAAAAAGATTTTTAGGTTTAGCATTAGGAGCTGCTGCAGCAGGTTTAGCTACAGTTACTCTAGCAAGTTGTGGAGCAAAAGACATATTCCACATCTATGCATGGAACACTGAGTTCCAAGGATTTTTCTACAAATATGTATCAGATGAAAAGACAGCTGATTTAGAAAAGACTGTCCATCTAGATGGTAAGGAAGTTAAATTTACTATCGTTCCATCTGATAACGGTGCTTATCAAGAAGCTCTAGATAAAGCACTTGAAAAGAATGCATCTGCTGGTCCAGCTGAAAAAGTTGACTTATTCTTAGCAGAAGCTGACTACATCTTAAAATATACTAATAGTACAGTTACAAAAGATGTTAAAAAATTATCAAAGAATGCAATCGATGAAAAGGATTTAGCAAATCAATATCAATATACAATTGATGCTGCATCTGATTCAAACAAAGTATTAAAGGGTGTATCTTTCCAATGCTGCCCAGCAGGCGTTATCTATCGTAGATCAATCGCTAAAGCAGTATTAGGTGTTGATCAACCTGAACAAGTTCAAGAAAAAATCAATACTTGGGAAAAATTCAATGCTGTAGCTGCACAAATGAAAGCTGCTGGCAAATTAATGACTGCTTCTTTCGCTGAAACTTATAGAGCATTCTCTAATAACGTTTCTAAACCATGGGTTGATCCAACTACTAAGAAATTACAATTTGATGAACAAATTACTGCTTGGATGGATCAAGCTGAATTATTCATGAAGAATGGTTATACATTAGATGCTGGTATTTGGGATGATAAATGTACAGCTGAAATGTTCAAGACAGGTAAGGCATTCTGCTACTTTGGACCTGCTTGGTACTATAACTTCTGTATGGGCAATGCTCAAGACGAAGAAAAAGGTTGCTACGGTGACTGGGGTCTAGTTGAAGGTCCTGCTGCTTACTTCTGGGGTGGTACATGGATGTTAGCTGCAAATGGTGGCGATGATGATGAATTAGTTGGTAAGACTATGAAAGCCTTCACTTCTGACGAAGCTGTATGCCGTAACCTAGCATTTGGTGAAAGCCAATTCGTAAACTTCAAGAAAGTTAACCAAGGTGTATCTGCTTACTATGATGCAACTGAAGGCGGTAATGGATTCTTAGGTGGACAAAACGATACTAAGTTATACTTAGAAGGTGCTAAGAACATTAAATTTGAAAATATCACAATTTATGACCAATATTTCAATGAAGGTTTACAAAACAAGTTCCAAGAATTCTTAAAAGGTTCTGTAACTAGAGAAGTTGCATTAAATAACTTCAAGACTTACGTAACAGAAAAGACTAACGGTCAAGTTAAAGTTAACTAATTTAATATAAACTATATTCTATTACGGAGATGTGGCGGGAAAATGCCCGCCACATTTTGCGTATATTAATAAAAAAAGGAGAGAGAATTTTATGGAGAAAACATTAGAAACAAAGCCTAAAATTTCTAAGAAAAAATCAGTAAGCTATGCCAAGTGGGGCTACATATTCATTTTGCCTTTCTTTATAGCTTACTTGATATTCACTTTATATCCTCAAATCACAACAATTGTATATAGCTTTACTGAATATTATTATGTTGGTACTACTGCTGTAGGACCTAATCCTTATGGATTCCAAAACTATGTAAAATTATTTACACCTGATGATAATGGAACCATAATGATCCTACAGTGCTTATGGAACACAATAATTATGTGGGTAATGGGCGCTGTAGTACAATTATTATTCTCATTGTTACTAGCCTTATTCTTTACAAGCACTAGATTAAATTTAAAATTCACAGGTTTCTTTAAATCTGTATTCTATATGCCAAACCTAATCATGGCTACTGCATTTGCTTTCTTATTTTTCGCTTTGTTTAATCCAGCAGGTGCAATCAATAAGATGCTTTTATCATGGGGTTGGATTACAGAATCTGTAGACTTAGTTTCAACATACACTTGGTCTACAAGAGGCTTGGTAGCATTTATGAACTTCCTAATGTGGTTTGGTAATACAACAATCTTATTAATGGCAGGTATTATGGGAATTGATGAAAGCTTATTTGAATCAGCACGTATGGATGGTGCTTCTTCTAATAGAGTTTTCTTTGATATCACATTGCCACTATTAAAGCCAATTTTAGTATATGTTTTAATAACATCAATGATTGGTGGCTTACAAATGTATGACGTTCCACAAGTATTAACAAAGGGTGAAGGTGCACCAAATTATACTTCTAGAACAATCGTTATGTACTTAAATAGCCAATTATCTGGCCCAAAGAATTATGGTTTAGCCGGTGCAATAGCTGTAATACTATTCATAGTTACTGGTATATTCAGTATAATTGTATTTAAGTCTATTTCAAGAAAGACTGAGTAAGGAGGAAAAACATGGAAAATAGTATTAAAAATGTCGATACCTTCGGTGAAAAGGCTAATCAAAAAGCAAAATTAAAATTAACAATTGAGAGAGTATTAGTTTACACTTTCATGATTTTCCTTACAATTATGTGTTTATTCTTCTTCTATTTACTATTTGTAAATGCAACAAGATCACATAAAGAATTACAAGCAGGATTCTCAATTGTTCCTTCAACTCATTTTTTTGAAAATTTATCATCATTATGGAAAAAAACTTCACTTGCAAATGTTCCAAGAGGTATGCTTAACTCATTTATTATTGCTTCTTTATCTGCAATAGTAACTACATACTTCTCAGCACTTTGTGCTTATGGTATTTATGCATATAATTTTAAGCTTAAAAAGGCTGCTGAAACATTCATTTTAGCAATCATGATGATTCCATCACAAGTTGCATCAGTTGGTTTCGTATCAATGTGCGACCAAATGGGATGGAGAAACCAATACTGGATCTTAATCATTCCTGGTATTGCTGCTCCAGCTACATTCTTCTACATGATTCAACATTTAAGAGCTACATTACCTCTTGAGCTAGTTGAAGCTTCTAGAATGGATGGTTCTAATGAATTTATGACATTTAATAGAATTGTTCTTCCTATTATGAAGCCTGCACTTGCAGTACAATTGATTTTCTCATTTGTTGCTTCTTGGAACAATCTATATATTCCAACATTATTAATTGATGATACGAATAAAAAGACACTTCCAACAATGTTATCACTTCTAAGAAGTGCCGACTTCGCAAGAATGGATAATGGTATGCTTTATGCAGCAATTTTCATTTCAGTATTCCCAGTTATGATAGTTTACTTCATATTATCTAAGTCTATCATTAAGGGTGTAACAAGTGGTTCAGTTAAAGGTTAAAAGAGAGGGAAAAGATTATGGCAGAAGTTATTTTAAAGGATATAGTAAAAATTTATCCTTATGTTGATAAAAAACCTAAAAAGAAATTATTAGATAAAATATTAAAAAGAAAAGTCGAACCTGTTGAACATAAAAAGGCTAGTCTTCAAATTACTGATAAAGGTGTTGTAGCCGTTCAAAGCTTCAATTTAAAGATTGAAGACGGTGAATTCATCGTATTAGTAGGTCCTTCTGGATGTGGTAAATCTACTACTCTTCGTATGATTGCTGGTCTAGAAGAAATCACTGAAGGTGAATTATATATCGATGGTAGAATTGTTAACTCAATCGAGCCAAAAGATAGAGATATCGCAATGGTTTTCCAAAACTATGCGCTATATCCACATATGACAGTTTATCAAAACATGGCTTACTCTTTAAAGATTAAACATACTCCAAAGGAAGTAATTGATCAAAAGGTTAGAGAAGCTGCAGAAATTTTAAATATCACAGATTACTTAGAAAGAAAACCTAAGAGCCTATCTGGTGGTCAACGTCAAAGAGTTGCTATCGGTCGTGCTATAGTAAGAAACCCTAAGGTTCTTCTAATGGACGAACCATTATCTAACTTGGATGCTAAATTACGTAACCAAATGCGTGCTGAAATCATCAAATTAAGAAAAAGAATCAACACAACATTCATTTATGTAACACATGACCAAGTTGAAGCTATGACACTTGGTGATCGTATTGTTGTTATGAGAGATGGTTTCATTCAACAAATCGGTACTCCACAAGAAGTATTTGATCATCCAAGAAATAAATTCGTTTCAGGTTTCATTGGAACTCCTCAAATGAACTATTTCGAAGGTGAATTATTACTAGAAAAAGGCAAATATGTAGTAGCAATCGATGACTACAAGGTTGTTCTATCAGACGCTAAACAAGAACGTCTAAAAGAAAACAATATTCAACCTCAATCAATTGTTGTTGGTGTTAGACCAGATCATATGACAATTGGTCATGATGGTATCGAAGGTGTAGTTGATGTATCTGAATTAATGGGTACACAAGCTCACCTACACTTAACAGTAAAAGACAAAGACGTAATCGCAGTAATCCCTACACTTGGTGGTTATACAGATTATGTTGGTAAAACAATTAAGCTTGAATTTACTGGTAACAATCTTCACTTATTTTCTAAGGAAAATGATAAGAACTTAGAATACTTCAACGAAATTTCATTCAATGAATTAAAAGTTGAGACTCCTGAAGCTCCAAAAACTCCTGTTGAAGAGGCTCCTGTTCAAGAAGCTAGCGAAGAAAAGGTTACTGAATAATTAAAATTGAAATTTTATAATCCTCTTTCTAAATAAAGGTATCTCCATTTCACATTGTGATTTGGAGATATTTTTTTATTGTTCCATATTTGTCCCATCTCGTTTGCTACAATACAAATAACAAGGAGGTACGCAGTATGAATATTGAAGAAAAAGTTAAAAATGAACCCGAAAAATTTGAAAAAATTTTAAATGGCAAAAAGGAAGATTTAGAATTTGCGGTAAAGGATTTATCACAAAAGCTAGATATCGTTATTTGGGGTGCAGTTTCTGAATATGCAAAGCAAGAAAACGTTGAAGCAAACGTTGAAGATATCAAAAAATATCCTACATTAGCTAAACTTATCGAACATAAGGTTGATAAGGTAATTGGTGAATACCTAGTTAAAGTTGGAAAAGTTAAAGCTTAATAACCATTTATAAAATTAAAGGCATTCTTTGAAATGAATCAAGGAATGCCGTTCTTCAAAACCTATAAAACTCTAAATTAAGAGCTTTTGTTTGATTCCTTATTCAACGAGCCCTACAGATGGTAATAACCATTCGGTTAATATATCCATAGTTGGTATTAACTCTCCTAAGGCGTTAATTCCGTACGAACGTATACGTATTTTTATATGTCCTAGTTTGCTAGGGCATATTTTTTTAAATTAATTGCTGCGTTATAATCTCTATCTATCTTAAGTCCACACTTTGGACATATATATACTCTATCACTTAACTTTAAATCACTCTTTTTATTTCCACAATTACTACATAATTTACTAGAAGAATAATATCTATCCGCTTTTACTACCATTATTCCTATTCTTTCACATCTATAAGTAAGCTTCGTTAAAAGCTTTCTAAATGGATTTTGTTGTAATGACTTTCGAATTTGTTTTGTTTTCTTATCTTTCTTTTTCTTCATGCCATTTACATCTAAATCCTCTATACATATTCTTTTAGGCTTTTTATCTATAATGGATTTAATTATGTAATCTATATGATTATCCTTTAAGTGCGTTATCCTTCTAGTATATTTATTCTTTATTTTTCTTTCTTTTATGTAGTTTTTAGATTCTTTTAGTGATTTATTCAATTCTTTTGATTTTATATATCTACGTGATAATTTTCTTTGAGCTCTTTTTTCTTTCTTTATTGCTTTCTTATACGATTTAGTTTTAGTTACTGATTTATAATAATCTTCATCACTTGTAACTACTGATTTTATATTTAAATCAATTCCTACAGTATTATTTGTGGTTGCTATTTTATGCTTAGGACTATTTGAGTCATCAACACCCACAACTATATATAGTCTTTCGTTCCCTTCAAGCACTACTCTAGGATTATAGTAAGTTACTCCAACAGGAATTCTACCAACTTCAGCCATATTAATCCAGTTTAATACTTGTCTATTTTGCTTTTTAGATACTGCAATCTTTTCTAGTTTTACTTTTTTCTCTGTGAATATTATTTTAAACGGATCAACATAAAAAGATTTCTTGTATGAATTAAATTTTTTTCTTACTGGATAATCACTTAGTTTCTTAAAATATCTAACAAATGAATTGTAAGTATCCTTTATTTCTTGTTTTAAGGCATCATTTGAAACATCATAAAAAAGAGTATCTAAATGATTATATCTAGATTCCTTATTTGTCATATTACATCTTTTTTCTAATGTTTCATTATCTTTAATTTGTTTTTGAATGGTAAACCATTTTCTAACATCTGAACATGAAGGTATTTTTACATTCTTTTTAATAAATGAATCTAAGTAATCATAAATGATATTATTACATTCAATACATTTATTAAGTGTACGTCTTATTCTAGTAAATTGTTTATTGTTTGGATGAATCATTACCTTATAAGCATACATAAATTAACACCTCCATTTCTATACTTATATTATATCACAAATGAAGGTGTTTTTACAGAGTTTTATGGTTTTAGAAATATTTTGTTTTTGGTGTTAATTATTGATACTTTTTTCTAGATTTTGAGAAAATTCATTAATTATTTCCTTTGTCTTTTTCTTTCTTTTTCCTTGTAGCTTACACGAAAACACTGTTACTATCTGTACCAAATCCTCAACTAACTCCTGATCTTGGTTTTTATCTATCTTATCAAGTACCTCAATCTTTACATTATTAAGTTCGGCAAAATATTCTACAAGCTCGAATCCAAATCTAAGTAGTCTATC
>JAFTDB010000033.1 GCA_017454375.1 Acholeplasmatales bacterium
GGATAAACGCTGAAAGCATCTAAGCGTGAAGCCCACCTCAAGATGAGATTTCCCATTCGTAAGAAGTAAGTTTCCTTAAAGACGATGAGGTTGATAGGCTAGATGTGGAAGTGTGGTGACATACGGAGCTGACTAGTACTAATAAAACGAGGACTTAACCTTACATAACGATTTATCTAGTTTTGAAAGAAAAAGAGTCTGGTGATGATGGAGAAGTGGATCCACCTGTTCCCATCCCGAACACAGAAGTTAAGCACTTTTACGCCGATGGTAGTACGTTTAATCGTGCGAGAGTAGGTAGCTGCCAGGCTTCCTTTGATTTATGCCTGCTTAGCTCAGTTGGTTAGAGCACTTGACTGTTAATCAAGGTGTCGTAAGTTCGAGTCTTACAGCGGGCGCCATCCTTTTTTTTATAAGTGGCCCGTTGGTGAAACGGTTAACACACATGCCTTTCACGCATGCACTTATGGGTTCGAACCCCGTACGGGTCACCATCCTTAATAATTCAAGCCTTAGAGTAATCTAAGGCTTTTTTTTACTTAGGGAATTCTATTTAGGTATTGTTGCAGATTTGTTGCAATCTATTTTGTATAATATAGTTAAATATAGAAAAATGAATGAAATTTAGGAGGTATCAGCATGCCAAGATTAACAAAACAACAATTAAACGAAGTAAGATATGTATCAATGGATGATTTTATTTATAGAATCAATCAAATTCAAAATATAGATGATAAGATAGCTTTCGCTACAAGATATTTATTAACTTATGGTCAAAATGGTAATCCAGATGTATCATTTTATGAAGCACTATATACAGCAAGAGCTAAAATAGCTGATGCATCTTATGATTTAAAAGAAGATTATAATAATGATGAAGAAATTGATCAATATGCCCATATAGGCGATAGATCTGATGTGGTTAACCCTTATGCAACTTCTGATGCATATGATATGCAGGGTCGTACATTCATGGCTTACCCATTACAATACCTAAAGGCTCATGCCATGAAACTGGCTCAAGAAATTGATGATCAAGATATAATACTAGATGTAGAAGAGGCAATGAGAGACCATTATATTCAGGTAGCTGAAGAGCTAAGCGATAGAGATGAACCTGAAAGGTTTGAAGAATTTGAGAAGAAACGTCTAAGCTTAGATATTAATATTCGTATGAGAGAAAAATACAATGGCAAACGTGCATTAAATAATGCTATAAGTACGACAAAATCTAATTTCATAACTAAATTCTTTGATTCAAATCAATACAAAGCTTTCAAACAAGCAGAAAAAAATTTCCATGATTCAAATCATGAAGATCATGGTGATACAAATGAATTAGAAACAGCAGCTGCTACTTATTTAATGTATAAGCTTCCAAATTGGAACCCAGAAAATGGCTTTCCAACAGAAGAAGAGGTAAACACTCTTAGTGGAAAAGCTAAAGCAAGAGTAGTTTACGCCATTAACTTAGTAAAATCTTTACATGAGTATAGAAATAAAGAACACAATTTGGATCAATTAAAGTACCATAATAGAAATAGAGATTTCAAAGTTGAAGATGCATTTATGCCAGAAAGAAAGAATATTGAAGATGATCAATCAGATTTTCAAGATGAACTAGATAATATAATTGAAGAAGAAGTAAAAGCAAATAAAAAAGAAGATTTAGATAGCGATAACGATATCAGCATCGAAGAAGACGATATCGAAATTGTAAATAAGCATCAGTAAATTAAAAAGTTGATTTTATCAATAAAAATATGTTATCATTAAATAAATAGGGATATATTAATATATCTATTTAAAGGAGGATTCAATATGAAAAAATCTGTAAAAATTTTATCAAGTTTATTCGCATTAGCTTTAGTTGGTTTTACTGCTGTATCTTGTTCAAAGGGTGAGGTTACACCAACTACAACTCCTGCCCCAACTACAACAACTACGACAGCTACTACAGTTCAATCTAGTTTGTTAACATTCATTGGTGATAATCAATTTAGAGTTGATGTTATGGATGATGATTTAGGCGTTACATTTAAATATAACAACGCTGCCATAACTAATAAGCAAGCAATGTCATATGTATCTGGTGGTGCTTTGACATTTGAAGGAGATGCAGCTTATGATGACTTAAGCTTCATTTTAGTAACCGAAACTGGAAATTCTTCATCAGTTTTCTATGCACCAGGAATTATAAAAGCAGAATTAACTAATTATTTAAATTCAAGTGTTAATGATGATTTAGTAAATGGTACTAAGGTTTATCTTGCTGTATTCCATGGCACTCCTGCAAAATGGACTAAGAACCTAAATGCTGAAATGGATGCTAGAATTACTAGTGCTATAAATGCTGTATAATTATGGTGATTTTTATGAAAAAAACGTTAATACCACTTAGCTTATTATTAGCGTTATCATTAACAGCGTGTGGTGGTAATAACAATCCTACTACAACCACAACAACGCCTTCACCTACAACTACTACAGGAACTATAACTCCAGCTACATCTACAACGACAGTAGCTCCTTTACCAACGACTACAACTACCACTACGACAACTGCTCAAGGTAATGTAATCAGCGAGTATAGCGCTACATCAAAGGTGTATTTTGAAAATACTCCAACTTCTGATGTTGTATTAAAAACATATCATGCAGCTGGAAAGGGTGATGTCCCATATGTTGATATTGAAGCCTTCATGGGAAGTGTAGGCTATGCTTTTAGTACAGCTGATCCAAGCGTTAGTGGTAAAGTGTTAACTTATTCAGTTCCTAATAAGACTGATTATATTAAATTTAATGCTAAAGATAATAAGCTTGAATTCAATAATATTAATAACTTAGCTTCACTTGGAAAGACTAATAATGGTATAGGTCCTGATTTGGCATTAGATGCTACTATCTATATTCGTGAAAGTGATAAAACAAAGATAGCCAAGACAGGTAGCCTAAAGACAATAGATTTAACTCCATATGGAATTAATATCTATGAACAAAATGGTAAATTTTATGCTCCATTTGAATTATTGACTAATACACTATTATCTGGATTTACTCCAGCATATATTTATAATGGAAAAGATTTCTTCCAAGATAATAGTAAATTTGATTCACCTGAATATACTTCTTTATGCTATTCAGGTGAAAAAGGATTTTTATATTTTTCAAAGCATTCTAATGGTCAAAATGAATACAATACAACATTCTATAAGGTAACTCCAAAGTCTGGTGAATCTTACCGTTTCCAAACTATATCATCAAGTAATTTCTATTCTGCAGTGGTATTGTATCCAGGTGGTACAGGCAAATTAGTAACATTTGATACTACTACTAATCAAGAAGTAGATGCTAAAGTAGAATATAACTTTGGTGATGGTAAGAGATTATTTAAATATAGAGTAGATAATAATCTATTATCAATTGATGCATATGATGTTGATTTAGGTGTAACTGAGGTTACTGAAGCATCAGTGTTGAAGCACTCTTTAAAGGTAAATCTAGATAAAACTAGATATGGAGAGGCTACAAGAAGCCAGGAGATTGCTGATTATAATTATGGCCTACTTTGTTTAACATTTGATAATTTCTATGGAATAAAAGAAGATAAAGGTATAACATCATTTGATCAATTCTTTACATCAAAGAATTTAAAGAATGATATTAAATCTTTAAATATGAAAACTTATAATGAAGCTTTAACAAAAGCTTTACAAAAGGAATTAAATGATGCACATACTGCAATGCACTCACTAAGTGTATATGGTGAACCATGTTCTGTAGACTTTGTTGGATATGCTGACACCTATAAATCAGAAATAAATAATAAGGTTTTATATGGTACTGGAGTATTAAATAGTAAGAGATTTGATACAGTTGGAGC
Source organism: Acholeplasmatales bacterium (assembly GCA_017454375.1). Lineage (GTDB taxonomy): Bacteria > Bacillota_I > Bacilli_A > Acholeplasmatales > Anaeroplasmataceae > Anaeroplasma. The sequence goes on from JAFTDB010000033.1 coordinate 3,884, forward strand.
TAATCCACTTAATATAGTTGGAGATACTGCATTTATATCATTTAATCAATTCTCATCATTTGGTTTATTATCAGCTATGGATTCATATACAGATGAGCCAAGAGATTATGCAGGTCAAAGTTATAATGGTCTTGGAATTGTTTGCTCATCATTAAATGAAATTGCTAAGAATCCAGAAATTAAGAATGTAGTATTTGATATTACTGCCAATACTGGTGGACTATTAAATGTTGTACCATTTATTGCTGGTATGGCAACAGCCGATCCTACAATGTATATTAAGGATACTGTTAGTGGACAGGTAACAGAATACCATTACAATATCAGATTAAATGGTGATCCTACACCTACTACATTATCTGATAAATATAATTTCTATGTTATGACATCACAATATTCATTCTCATGTGCTACTGCATTACCTACTGTACTAAAGGGAACTAATGTTAAGATCATTGGTCAAAAGGGTGCTGGTGGTACATCTCCAGTATTTAGATTAAATGATGCCTGTGGTTCAGTGTTTAATGTATCAGGTATATTTAATATCGTATATAAGAGTGGTAATGAATATCTATCTAATGAAGCAGGAATTCCTGTCGATATAGAAATAGCAGAAGCAGACTTCTACAATTTTGAGAAGGTAGCTACTACAATCAAGAATAATAAATGACGATAATGCCTTGGAAAACCAAGGCATTTTCTTTTTTTTATTGATTTAGTTAATGATTGATATATAATATTTCTAGATTGCGAGGAATCGTCGTGTTTAAAGAAAATTTTAAATATAAATTACTAACAGCTTTAAGATATTTAGGAGATGGATTTTTTTATCCATTCTTTTCATTGTATCTAGTAACTAGAGGACTAACAGAGGCTAGAATTGGCTTTATACTTGGTATCTCACCATTACTTGCGATAATAATGAATCCTATTTATTCTAAGCTTTGTAATAACGTTAAAAAAGTAAAAATAACCTTAGGTATAATATCTATATTAGAAGGCTTAATAATTTTAACAATTGGTTTTAGTAAAGACTTTTATCTAATAAGTGCCTTAACTATTTTAATGTCCATTTTTGGTTCTTGTCATTATGGACTTATGAATTCACTTGTTGCGGTATATTCTGATAAGACTAAACAGAATTATTCAGGCATTAGAATGTATGGTTCTGCAGCCTATATTATTGCTACAGCAACTGGTGGCTACATCTGTAAGGTGGTAAGCTATCAATTAGCCTTTGGGCTTAGCTGTGCATTATTTATTATAAGTGGTATTTTATATCTATTACTTCATAATATAGAAGTAGACGAAGCCCCAGCTGAAGAGAAGAAAAGTGATTTTAAGGATTATAAGGTAATCTTAAAAAATAAAAGCTATATATTCTTTGCTGTATTTTATGCAGTAATTAATGCTTTAGTTATTACAGGTACCAATTTCTTGCCTACCTACTTAGAAACAAGAGGAGTAGATAGTGATGGATATGGACTTGTATATGCTTACTTTGTATTATTTGAAGTAATATTTTTAATTATTTTAAATAAGGTTAAGATTAAAGCATCAGCTTATACATTAATGATATTAGCTAGCTTAACCTTAATTATAAGAATTATCCCTTGTTATTTTGATGCCCCTGTATGGGTTATTATTTCACTTTCAGCATTTAGGGGAATTGGATATGCAATAATATTACATGTCTGCTTCCAAAACATTACTAAGGCACTTGGAGAGGAAAAGGCTACTAAGGGTATAATGCTTGCTACACTTTTATATTCAATTTTATTATTCACATTCAATAATGTTAATGGTATATTGATTGAATCATTTGGATATAAGACATTCCACTTAGTAAATTTAATTGCTTCAATATTATTAGTAATATATACAGTATTTATTTCTATATATAATAGAAATCTAGAAAAGGAATACGTAGAAGAAAATAATCAAATAATTGATGAAGAAAAAGAAGGAGAAAATATATGATTGAATTTGATTTAAAATATTTTAAAGAAATAGCTAAAGAAGTGTTTGAATGTGATTCTCCAACAGGATATACACATAACGCAATTAATCTAATTAAAAGTAAGGTTGATGCTTTCGGATTTGAATCTAAGATTTTAAATAATGGTGCATTAGAGGTTAGTGTTAAAGGTGAAGATTCATCTAAGGTAGTTGCGACTAGTGCCCATGTTGATACATTAGGCTTAATGGTTAGATCTATTAAAGCAAGTGGTACTCTAGCTTTAACTAAGCTAGGTGGACCTATTACACCTACACTTGATGGTGAATATTGTAAGGTGTACACTCGTGATGGTAAGGTATATGAGGGAACTGTCTTATCTACATCACCTGCAACACATGTATTCCCTGATGCTAATACTAAATCTAGAGATATTGATAATCTAGAGGTTAGACTTGATGAGGTTGTACATTCTAAGGCGGATGTTGAAAAGCTTGGTATTCAAAATGGTGATATAGTATGCTATGACACTAAATTTGAGGTAACTAAGTCAGGTTTTTTAAAGACTAGGTTTATTGATGATAAAGCATCTGCAGTAGTATTATTAATGCTACTTAAATATGTATCAGAAAAGAAATTAAAATTCAAATATGATACAAAAATCTATTTTGTTGTATATGAAGAAGTAGGTCATGGTGCTTCAATGGTAAGTGCTGATATCGATGAATTTGTAACACTTGATATGGGCTGTGTAGGCTTAGATCTTGCAGGTAATGAAGAAGCAGTATCTATTTGTGCTAAGGATTCTGGTGGCCCATATGATTATGAATTAACTACTAGATTAATTAATATGGCTAAAGAAAATAAACTAAATTATACAATTGATATCTTCCCATTCTATGGAAGTGATATCGGTGCTGCATCTCGCGCTGGTGTAGACTTCAAGGGCGCATTAATTGGTACAGGTGTTTCTGCATCACATGGTATGGAAAGAACTCATGTTAAAGGTATTGAAAATACTTTAAAATTAATATATCTATATCTAATCAAAGACTAATACATTTTTTGTATTAGTTTTTTATTTTTATAAGTAATAAAATTGTGTTATAATAAACCTTAGGATAAAACAATTTTCAAGGAGGGTATGAAAATGACAGAGAAAAATATGAAAATTTGTATTATTGGTGGAGGTCCTGCAGGTCTTTCAAGCGCGATGTATCTTGAGAAAAAAGGATACATAAACTACACAATCTATGAAAAGTTAAATAAGGTTGGTGGAAAAGCTTGGTCTCCAAAAATGAAGGTTAAACATAATGGTGTTGAGGAAGAAAAATCATTTGAAACAGGCGCCATTATGGGGGCAATCACTTATCACGCAGTAAGTGAGATGGAAGAATTTGGCGGATATTACCACAAGGGCCCAGATTTTAAAGAAGGCGAGCCTAATATGCGTCGTCAATTTTTAAAGCTAGATGGTACTGTTGATCATCCTTTTGAACCAAAAGTTAACTTCAGCTTTAAAAAACTATTTGGCTTATTGAAGCTTAAAAAACAAATGAAAAAATTAAATCAACTTATGCAAACAAAATATAAAGGATATGATTGTTATGGACATATCGGTGTTGCTAAAGGTGAATATTTTGGTATCTCTAAGGGTGTAAGTGGCTATTGTGGTGCAGTACCTGAGGAATCATTCCCTAATTACGTAAAGGGTAAGAATCCTAATTTAAAGGATCTAGCATTACCATTCTCTGAATTCTGTAAACTTAATAAGGTAGAAGAGGTTCAAAGAATTTGGATTGCTCCATTCACATCATTTGGATATGGCTTCTTTGATGAAATCCCAGCTGCCCTAGTTATGAAATATCTAGATGTAACTACAGCACTAGAATTCATTAATATGAAGCTTTGGACATGGCAGGATGGTACACAACAAATTTATGAACATGTAAATAAGAAATTACAACATCCAGCTATTTTAGAAACTGAGGTTGTTAAGGTAGAACGTCCTGAAGGTAAGGTCTTAGTTACAACAAGAGGAAAAGATGGCGTAGAAAAGACAGAGGAATTCGATAGATTAATTGTTACTACACCACTTGATTACTTCAAGAATTACGCAGATGCTACTCCAGAAGAGACTGAATTATTCTCTAAGATTATTCATGAAAGATATATTGATTATATTGCTACATTTGAGGAAGGTAAATCTCCAAATATTTCAGGCTATATGGTAGAGAATATGGTCCCTGAAAGATTAGGTCATGCAATGGTATATTATAATAGATGGCAATATCTTGATAGGGATTGTCCAGCTACTGTATATGCACTTGCTAACCATACAGGATCAAAAGATAAAGACTATGATGAAGTAATGAAGATGATGGATGAGGATATGGCTAAGGTTGGTTATCCAATTAAGGGTAAGCATTTTGCTCAAGAAGTTTATTATTGTCCACATGTTTCATCTAAAGATTATGCTGATGGCTGGTATGATAAGTTAGAAGCACTTCAAGGTAATAAGAATACATATTATGCAGGTGAAATTATTTCATTTGGTGATATGGAAGATACTTGTGCAGCAAGTAAAGATATAATTGGTAGATTCTTTGAATAATTAACCCCAAAGCTGGGAGGAAAAATATGAAATCTAAATTCATAAAATCATTTAATGTTGCAGCTTTATTATTAGTATCAGTTACTCTTGCAAGCTGTGGAGGAAATAATGCTCCTACCACAACTGTAGCGCCTACAACTACAACTACTACAGTTGCACCTACAACAACTACAGTAGAACCAGTAACTACTACAACAACAGTGGAACCTATTACTACAACTACTACAACATCTCCAAAGGAACTAACTTATCGTTATTACACACTTGAAGATGGTGTAGAAAACTTAGATTTCTTAGAAGGTTATCCTTGGCTTAATACATCTGTAGAAGGTGTTATGTCTAAGATTAAAAAGCCAAGTATAAAGGATGATTTTTTTGCATATACAAATTATGAATATATTCGAAATCTAAAAATGCCAGATGGTAAGAATAAATATGGTGGCACTATATTTGAAGGTAGTGATTTAACTGAGGAAAGAGTTAAGGCTATATTAACTGATAAAACTAGCCCAATGAACCAAATCTATACATATTATCTAAATGGTGATAAGGATAATGTTAAAGCATCTATTAATGAGGTTATGGGTTATACAAGTGCCCAGGTTCAAGATTATTTTAGTTCTAAAGATATGTTTTATAATACAGCAGGAATAGTAGAGCTTTATGGCGATAGAGATAAAAATATCACACTTAATTTGTCATATGATTATCTCAATAATGCAGCAATGGGATATTATTATGCTGAATTCTATAATATGCTTGATGAATTTGTTGAAGGCTTTAGTGATATTATAGAAGCAGAAGGCTTTGAAATGGCTGATACAGAAGCATTTATTAATAATAACATAGAGCCTTTACTAGGTGTATATAAAGAATTAGATGACCATACAGAAGACGTAGAAACAACTGTAGGCCAGTTAGATACAGTATTTAATAAACTATTTAATTTCAAACAAGCTTTAAAGGAATTAGGCTTTAAAGATGATGATGTTATTCATTATAGTACTGGCGTAGTGGCATTTACAGAAGCTATAAAGGATTATGTAGATAATAATGGCTATGATGTTTTGAAAAACTGTATTGCCTTAACTAAAATGTTCTATTATAGATATCTAATAGGTGCCAGTGATTATCTAGATTTATATAGAGAAAAATTATCAAAGCTTGAATATTTTGAAGATGATACTATCTTAGATAAAACAACTCCTGAAGAATTCGCAACTAACACAATTAAGGATAGATACTTTGAAGAATTAAGTAGAGAATATGTTTTAAAACATGCCAATAATAAATCAAGAGAGGTATTGTCTGATATAGTTGCTAAAGTAATTGCTGAATACAAACAATTATTAACTGAAAATGATTGGCTAAGTGATGAGACTAAAGCTAAGGCAATTGAAAAGCTTGAGAATATGTTCTATATTACATATTTCGAGGATGAACTTTTAGAAGTAGATGCTTTTAGTACAAATAAGTCTAATGTAATGGATCTAGATAAAGATTATTATGATTATACAATTCCATATTATAAATTAGTTAGAATAGATATGATGAAGGGAATGGCTCCTTATATAACTAATGCAGCTTATTTCCCTTCTTCTAATGGAATAATCATTACTCACTCAATTGTATCTTCATTTATGGATAATGAAGATTTATCTCCTGAATTCATATATGGCTCAATCGGATGTGTAATAGGACATGAAATATCTCATGGTTTTGACTCAAATGGTAGTAAGTATGATAAGGTTGGTAAGCATGAGAATTGGTGGACTGAAGAAGATAAAGCTACATTTGATAATAAGATAGGAAAAATGGATAAATATTACGATAATAACTTATTCTCATTTAGTAGTTCACCTCTAAGTGGTGAATTAGTTAATGGTGAGGTTACTGCCGACATGGGTGGTATGAAGGTAATGCTAAGAATTGCGGCTAAGGAACAAAGTTTTGATTATAAAAAATTCTTTGAATCATTTGCTAGATTCTTTAGCTATATTTATACACATGAAAAAGGTGTAGATGATACTAAAAATAATCCACATCCACTATCATATTTAAGAGTTAATTTAACACTTGCACAATTTGATAAATTCCAAGAAGTTTATGATATTCATGAAGGTGATGGAATGTATATCAAACCAGAGGATAGAATTTATATTTGGTAAATTAGATAGAATATAGATTACAATCAATCATTTTTTGCAATTAGGCTTTTGTTTTGTCCCATGTTTGTCCCAATTCATATGATATATTATATTATGTGGTTATAAGGAGGTGTTCCAGTATGCCTTATTTCGTATTATCAACAGTTGCGTTGGCAATCCACATAATTATAAATATTAGTATGTTTTATAAGAGAAACACTACACCAGCTATGGTGAAATATAGAGCCTTCTTATTGGTTGTTGCGGTCTTTTATGTTACTGATATATTCTGGGGAGTATTTTATGAGAATAAGATGACAATCCCTTTATATGTTGATACGGTATTATATTTTGTCGGTATGGGCCTTACAGTATTTACGTGGTCTATCTTCGTTATCAATTACTTGCAGTGGAAGAATAAGACATTCCAGTTTACTGTTATATTTTTCGCAACTGTAATTTTGACTTTAGAAGTAGTACTATTAATTGTTAATTGCTTTAAACCAATATTCTTCTCAATTGATGAAGGTACCGGAGAGTTTTTTTCACTATTTTGGCGAAGAATGATATTCTATATTCAATCACTTTTCTACGCCTTATTAACACTTTATTCTGTTGTATATTCTATTAAGGTTAAGAATAAGAATTATAAACGACATTTTGCTATCGCAGCATTTAGTATCATTATGTTTACTTGTATAGAATTCCAAGTTTTTAATCCATTAATTCCATATTACCCAATTGGTAACTTGATTGGTGTTTGCTTCCTTGATTTCTATGTAATTAATGAACAAAAGGATAGATTCAAGAGTGCTTACCAAGAGACATTTAAGTTGAATGAGGATAATAAAGAAAAGCTTAATGAAGCATTATCTATAGCTTATACAGATCCACTTACTGGTGTTAAGAATAAGCATGCCTTCGTTGAAATGGAAGATGAGTATGATAAACTTATTGCAACTAACTCCGTAAAGGAATTCATCGTAGTAGTCTTTGACTTAAATGGTTTAAAAATCATAAATGATACCCAAGGCCATAAGGCTGGAGATAACTACATCAAGAATTCTGTAAGAATCATTGCGGACTATTTTCCATTTGATATCATATATAGATTCGGTGGAGATGAATTCGTTGTTATATTAAAGAATGAAGAAGTAGATAGAGCTCAAAAGTGTCACAATGATTTTATGAAAGCAATCGATGAAAATGTTAATAATAAAAAACCAATTGTTGCTTCAGGTATGTCTAAGTTTAAGAAAAATCACGACAACACTTTTAACGCAGTTTTCTATAGAGCTGATAAGATGATGTATGCTAGAAAAGTATACCTAAAGGAACGCGAAAATTAGTAACAAAAAGAAGCTTGAAATTACAAAAATTTCAGGCTTTTAATTTTGCTAAAAAAATATTTTAAAAAATGTAATTTTCATATTTCTTACATAATATCATTGTGATAAAATAAAAATCACAAACGATGAGAAACTGGGTGGTAAATTATGGCAATTGATAATGATGTTTTAATGTGGAAAAACAAATTATTGGACTTATCAAAGAAAAATAATTTGATTAATTATAAGGATACAAAATTAACGACTTTGGAAATAGTATTTCCAAATTTTTTTGACTCTTTTAATAGAATTACATCATATCAATCGACCCATATTTACAATGTCGCAGATGAGGATATAACTGATCTATTTGATGATAGTGCTAAGGTTAAAACTAAGGAAGCTTTTATTCAAAGACACTCTAAAAAAATGGCTTCATCACAGGTTTTATTGTATAATTCAACAACTACAACACGACAAGTTTTAAGGACTCTACTTCATAAATCTAACGAGTCTATTTTAGAACGTGGTGTCAATGTACTTTATTGTGCATTTGGCTTTTTAAAATGGACTGACTCACTTGATTCTAAGATGAGCTATACATCACCAATATTATTAATTCCTGTTAAGCTAACTAATGAAGCTTACAACAAACCTTTCTTCATTGAACAAATTGATGATGATATCATTTTAAACAATTCTTTAAATTACATGCTAAAGACAAATTATGGCATAGATTTACCTGATTATAATGATGAACCATTAGAGGATTATTTAAATGAAATTAAGTCAATAATTGATGATAAATGGGAAGTACTAAATGAAGCTAGACTAGCTACATTTTCATTCAATAAACTTAATATGTATTTAGATATTGATTCTAATAAAGAAAAGATTAAAAATAATCCTATCGTTAAGGTACTTACAAATGCTGAAGCTGATGAAGATTTTAAGAAGAGATATAAAAAAGAAACAATAAAAGAAGCATCTAAAGATTTATTTATAAAACAAAACAACGTAGTAGATGCTGACTTCTCACAATCAGAGGCAATTGATTATGCACTTAGTGGTAAGAGCTTTGTATTGCAAGGCCCTCCTGGAACTGGTAAGTCACAAACTATCACTAATATCATTGCCGAATTACTTTATGCTGGTAAGAAGGTATTATTCGTATCAGAGAAGATGGCTGCCCTAGAGATTGTTTATAACAATTTAAAGAAGGTGGGGCTTTCTGAATTTGCTCTAGAGCTTCATAGCTTTAAAGCAAACAAAAAGGATTTCGTATCTCAAATCTATGATACATTAACTTTAGATAAAACTGTTTTAGATGATAAAAGTAATTTGATGTATGATGAGATGGAGAATTATGCATCTAAGCTTAATGAATATGATGAAGCAATAAATAAGATTTATAAGCCTTTAAATAAGACTATCTATGAATTATTAGGATTATATAATCATTATTCTAATGCTTATGAAATACCTTATATATTCACATCAATAAAAAAGTATGATGAAGAATTATTAAATAAAAATACTACAATACTTGATAAGTATTATAGCTTTGTAAAGAATATGGGATTCTATAAGGATAGTCATCTATATGGATTTAACCCAAAGGGCTCATCATATGAAGATGAGCTAGCTATTAAAGACTTACTTAATAAAGCAATTAAGAACAATAATAATTTAATTACTTATGTTAATAAGCTAAATGATTTATATGGAACAAAAATAGAAAGTTTAAGTAAGCTTAATACATTCTTAGACTTCATTGGATTTGTAGATAAATATAAGATTACTAATCCTAATTTATTAGATGTTAATTATGATGAGGAATTATTAGGATCACTTGATTCATTAGAAGAATCAGCTAATAAGATAATTAATAGATTAACTAAGACTAATAATCTATTTAAGCCTGAAATATTCGATGAGAATTTAAAGGAGCTTTATAATAATTATTTATTATTAGGTTCATCTTTATTTAAGCGTACATTTAGTAGTAGCTTTAAGATAATAAATAAAAGAATTCATTCATATTTGAATAAGAATATTAAGGTTAAATATAAAGATATGGCTGAATATCTAATAGAATTATCTGATATTCAAAAATATGTTAATGAATTTGATAATAATGAATTAAAAGATTCTAATTTAGATATTTATAAATCATATAACACTGACTTTAATGAATTAAGAGATATGCTTAATAAATTAATTGATTATTTGAAGAATAATAAAGAATTCAAAAAGATTAATTTAGAAGCTAAATATGACACTAAGCTAATTGATAAGCTACAACCATCTATTAATAGTGCGGAAAAATACGTTGTTAAGCTAGAAGATTATTACGATAAAAATATTAGAAATTTCTATACAATGAAATTATCTTCAAGAGATGAAGTATTAAATAACACTTTAAATAACCTTAAGGTTATGAGTATGTGGATTGATTATACTAATCTAATAGAAGAGATGAATAAAAATAAATTAACTGAATTTGTTAATTTATATGTAGATAAGAAATATGATTTAAAGCTAATTAAGGAATCATATTTTAAATCATTTTATCGTCAGCTTTTAGATCATATATTTAAGACTGATGATAAGCTATCAAAATATACAAGATTTTATCATGATAATGATGTTAGATTCTTCATCAAAAAGGATGAGAACTGTTTAGATATATCTAGAGCTAAGATTAGATCTAAATTGTCACAGGAAAGACCAGATTTGAATTACCAAATGGCTGGTAGTCCTGCTAACCTAATTAAGCGTGAATATAAGAAGACTCGTAAACTAATGCCAATTAGAAAAATCTTTGAGACTATTCCAGAATTCATTCAAAAGATTAAACCATGCTTCTTGATGTCACCACTTAGTGTTAGTACATTTTTAACTGACAATGTAGAATTTGATGTCACTATCTTTGATGAGGCATCACAAGTATTCCCAGAGGATGCCATTGTAGCAATCTATCGTTCTAAGCAGTTAATTGTAGTAGGTGACTCTAAACAAATGCCACCAACTAAATTCTTCTTAAGTGATGATTATGAGGATGAATATGATGAGTCTACATCAGATATGGATTCATTTGAATCTATACTTGATTTAGCTGAAACTGTATTCCCTGAAAAATCACTTTTATGCCATTACAGAAGTAAGGATGAAAGCTTAATCACCTTCTCTAATAAAAACTTCTATAATGATAATTTATTATCCTATCCTTCACCAACATCTTTAAATACTGATAAGGGTGTTGAATTCATCTATGTAGATGATGGCTATATGGATAATAAAACTAAGGTTAATCTACCTGAAGCTAAAATGGTGGTTGAGTTAATCTTTGATCATTTTAAAAATCATCCAAGTAGATCACTTGGTGTTGTAGCCTTTAATATAAGACAACAAGAAGTAATTAGAAGATTATGGATGATAGAAAGAGAGAAGAACTCTGATTTTGAAAAATACTTCTCAGATGAGGTAAAGGAACCATTCTTCATCAAGAACCTTGAAACTGTTCAAGGTGATGACAGAGATACAATTATTTTTAGTATAGCTTATGCTAAGGATAATAAGGGAGTGTTCGCTCACCGCTTTGGTCCACTTAATGAGGCTGGTGGTGAAAGAAGACTGAATGTTGCTATAACTAGAGCTAAGATGAATGTAAAAGTTGTTTCATCAATCAAGGCTATGGATATCGATATGGAGCGTGTAACTCATGATGGTCCTAAACTACTTCATGATTATCTGGATTATGCTGAATTTGGTTCTAAAGCACTTAATAAGCTTGATGGTAAGCAAAGTAAAGAGACTTCATTTGAAAGAGACATTTATGATTTCTTAATTAGCCAAGGCTTTGAGGCTGACTTGAAGGTTGGTACATCAAAGTACAAGGTCGATGTAGCAGTTAAAAGACCTGGAACATCTGACTATGTTTTAGCCATTGAATGTGATGGTAAATCATATCATAATGTTAAATCATCAAGAGATAGAGATAGACTTCGTAAATCAATTCTAGAAAGAATGAACTGGGATTATTATCGTATTTGGTCTATTGACTGGTTTAAGGATAATGAAATAGAAAAGAAGAATTTAATTGAAGCTTGTAAGAAAGCCTTAGAGAAGGTTAATACTGAAAGTAATAATAAAACTAAGGATACAAACGCAAGCGAGAAATATGTTTCTAAAGAAAAGAATAAAGGCTCTGTAGAAATATATGATGAATATAAAGAGTATGAGCATACTAATGTATTTAAAAATATCAGTGATATGGTAGATGAGATATTAAAGGTAGAAGCGCCATTATCACTTGAATATTTATTAAAGAAATATGCTGAAAGATGGTATCATCAATCTAGTCTTACACCTAGAGTATATGAAGACTTTAAACTAAGCTATAAATCTAAAATTGGTGTAAAGAAGTTTGATGGCTTCCTATATACTAGTGACTCTATGATGTTATCAATGAGGAAGAATATAGCAAATGTATTTGGTGATATCTCATACGTATCACCATATGAAATTAGAAATGGTATGTATGCGGCTATCGAATATAATGGTAGATGTGAAAAAAATGATTTATATTCATTTATTCGTAAGCAACTAGGCTTTGCCAAGGCTGGTAGTAAAATTAATAAATATTTGGATAATGCATTTGAATTATTACAAGAATATATCACTATTGATGAATATGGTCTAATTGATATAAATGATTCAAATAAATTATATATTTCTAGAAGAAATAAAGCATAATTTTATAAAAAGTCCACTTTTTATAATAATATAATATAAAACCTAATCATTTTTTACGATTAGGTTTTTATTTTGTCCCATGTTTGTCCCAATTCATATGATATTATATATCATGTGAAAGAAGGCGGTGACCTATATGTATAGAATATTAGTATTAGATGAGAGCTCTTTAGGAAAGAATGTTTTAAAGGCTTTCAAAAAAGAAGATATCGTATCTTATAAGTATTCTCACTTTAAAGATGGTGAAATGCTTGTAGAATTAAATGAACCAGTTCGTGGTGATGACATTATTGTTTTGGCATCATTTTCTACACCAGTTAATGATAATTTGATGAAGTTATTAATTTGTGTAGATGCCTTAAGAAGAGCTTCAGCTAAATCAGTTGATTTGTTGGTGCCTTATCTAGGATATGCTAGGCAGGATAGACGTATGAGTCCTTGGCAGCCAATCACAGCTAGATTAGTTGCTGACTTACTTCAAACATCAGGTGCGACTCGTGTTATCACATTTGATTTACACGCACCACAAATTGAAGGCTTCTATAGTATTCCAATTGACAACATTCCAGTATCATCGATTTTAGGTATGATATGGCGTAAGACATGTCCACCTAATTTCAATCCAGATGACGATGTTGTAGTATCACCAGATCATGGTGGTGTTGTAAGAGCTAGAGCATTTATGAATTCAGCTGGTATACCAAATTTGGTAGTTGTAAATAAATATCGTGAAAGAGCTAATGAAGTATCGTCTATGCAGGTAATTGGTAATGTAGATGGTAAAAACGCAATTATCGTAGATGACCTAGTAGATACAGGCGGTACATTAATGAGAGCGGCAACAGAGCTTAAGAAACTAGGAGCTAAGGAGATTTATATTTTCTGTACACATGGTGTATTATCTGATGATGCGATTGAAAAGCTAAGTAATTGTGAAGCAATCACTAAGCTAATTATCACAAACACAATTGATAAATCTGATCAACTAATTAATGATCGAATTGAATACATTGATTTATCAAGAGTAGTTATAGGTATTATAAAGACTTTACAAGAAGGTAAGCATTTAGTTGATTATTTAAAGAAGCTAGTAGAATACGATCCATCACAGGATAAAGAGCTTCAAAAGGAAATAAAAAAAAGAAAAGAAGTATAGAGGTACAAATTAATGAAAAAGATTTTAATATTTGTAATGCTAGCAGTATTATCTCTAGCATTAGTTAGCTGTAAAGGTAAAAAGGAATATTTCAATTTATGGAATGAATGTGATTCTTTAACTACACTTAAGAATTATGTGGAGGATGTTACAAATAAAAATTCTAAAAATTTTATTCCAGTTGAAGATAGAATCGCAACATTTGATATGGATGGTACATTCATAGGTGAATTATATCCATCATATTTTGAATATAATATGCTAGAATATAGAGCCTTAGATGACCCTACCTACACAAATAAGGATGCAAGTGTTGTAGAAGCAGGAAATGCTATTAGAAATTTCGTAAGAAATGGTGTAAAGCTTCCTGATGGATTTGATATGATTCATGCTCATGCAGCAGCAAAGGCATATGCAGGTATGACTCTTGCAGAATTTGATAGATATGTAAAAAACTTTGCAAGTGGTACACCATTTGGCTTTACAGGTATGACATATTTAACAAGTTTCTATAAGCCAATGGTTGAAGTTTTTGATTATTTAAAGGCTAACGAGTTCACATATTATGTTGTATCAGGCTCTGATAGATTCATTTGCCGTAGCTTAGTTGAATCACTAGGAATTGAGTCTAACCGCGTAATTGGTATGGATGTTGTCTTAAAATCATCTGAACAAGGTGACCAAGATGGTGTTAACTACACAATGAAATCTAGTGAATACTTAATTAGAACAGATGAATTAATTATTAAAAATTTAAAGACTAATAAGGTTAAACAAATTGCTCAAGAAATTGGTAAGGTGCCTGTATTATCATTTGGTAATAGTAGTGGTGATAGTGCAATGCATAATTATTGTAAGAGCAATCAAAAATATAAAACAGAAGTGTTTATGCTAATTGCTGATGATGAAATAAGAGATCATACTAATTTAACTGAAACAGCAAAAAGAAAAGCTGCATGGGAAGAAGCAAACTACAATATCATCTCTATGAAGAATGACTTCAAGACTATCTATGGTGATGGCGTAAAGAAAACAGAGTTTGTATTTAATTAGAATTTATTAGAGGTAAAAGAATGAAAAAAATTCTTAAATTAACTGGAGCTGTTATAGCTTTTACATGCTCAATATTTGTTGTTACAGCTTGTGGTGGTAATAGTACTACCACATTAACAACTACTACTGCACAACCTACAACTACACCTGCGCCAACAACTACACCAGCAGGTACTACAACTATTACCACAACAGGAATCACAGATGAAGGTAGTTATCAAACTAAGAATGTAAATTATTATAGAGAAAAGGATGAAAATGGTAATCTTAAGGTTGCTAAAACTGTGCCATTGAGATTTTACTCTGATACACCAAATATTCCTTATATTGGTGTTAAACAATATTTTGCTGCTTTCTATAGAACTGAATTAGATGTTACACAAAATTACGATCATTTCAAATTCACTAGGGATAAATCTTATATGGAATTTGATACGACAGATGAAATATTTAGAATAAATGGTATTGATAAATTTAGTTCTCACCCTGATTTTAAAGAAAACAAATCTAAAACTTTCTTAAAGGTTGTAGAAACAAAAATGACTCAATGGTTGCCTAAGACTATTGATTTGAAGGACTATTCAATAAGCACATATAGAAGTGATGGCGATGCCTATGTTCCGCTAACATTGCTTGCTAATATATCAACAGGTGCATCATTATTTACTGTCGTTTATAACGAAAAAGATTTATTTGAATTTGATTATAAAGGCCAAATATTTGATGGCGTTCAAAGAACAGAAGAATATTATGGTACTACATTTACTGATCAAATGAATGCTACTACAGAGCGTCCTCAAGATATGGTTGATTTTTCATATAATCTAATTTGCCTATTAATTGATAATTTTAGAGGATATACAACTCAAATGGCATTTATCGATAATAATGTGGTATCACTAGGGCTTAATGGTACATTAGAAAAGTATTATCCACAAATTAAAGAGAAGCTATTATCTAAGGATAGAACCCAATATTATATTGGCGTTAGTAGTTTATTCTTAGGACTTGGTGATGGTGGACATACAGGCTTGTTATCAAAGACAGCTAATACAAAAGCTAATAACGGAGCATCATCTTATGATTCAACAAAGGATGGCTCAGTTAATATGATAACTTATGCAGCTATGTCTCAGGTATTAAAAATCTATAATAAGGGTGCAATAGGAGAAGCAAAAAAGGATGCATTTAATTTAGAAAAAGCCGATGCTGATTATTATCATTATGATACAACTAATAAGGTTGCATATTTATGCTTCAATAAATTTGAAGTAAATTATGTTGGATGGGATACTTATTATAATAAGTTAGCTGCTGGTGAGAAAGACACCGCAACTGCTCCTACTACAGGTGATACATTTGCTTATGTTAGATCTAAATTATATCAAGCATTAGAAGATGAGGCAGAATACCTTGTTTTAGATTTAACAACTAATGGTGGTGGCGATTCTAGCGCACTTCTTGGCGTAGTTGGTCTATTAAATGGTGCTGATGCAACAATTTCATTTAACGATACAACTAATAAATTTAGAATAGATGAGATTTGTAAGGTTGATATTAACTTAGATGGTAAATATGATGAAGCTGATAAAACTGAAGCAGAGAAATTTAAAGCTATGAAGATAGTTATTCTTACATCAAGCTATGCATTCTCTTGTGGTAATTTATTACCTTCACTTTTAAAAGAACTTGGTTATAAGACAATTGGCGAAAAAACTGGTGGCGGATCTTGTGCAATTATGATAGGTTCAATGCCAGATGGCGCATATTATGTTCGTTCATCATATAAGTGCTTATCAGATGCTGCTGGTCATAATATTGATAGTGGTGTAACTGTGGCAGTTGACCTACTAGGTGAACCAACAGAAACACCAGTTGGTAATATTGGTGATTATGCTAAATTCTTTGATGTAGAGTATGTTGCTCAAGTGTTAAAAGACTTATTTAAGGAAGATGGACCAATAGAATTATAAGATAATGAGAGCTTGACTAATCAAGCTATTATTCTTAAATATTTTCTCCTTACATTTTAAAGTAAAAAGGAGTATAATATTAGAAAAGTGAAATTTAATAGAGGTAG
Source organism: Acholeplasmatales bacterium (assembly GCA_017454375.1). Lineage (GTDB taxonomy): Bacteria > Bacillota_I > Bacilli_A > Acholeplasmatales > Anaeroplasmataceae > Anaeroplasma. The sequence continues at coordinate 20,977 of JAFTDB010000033.1, forward strand.
TATTATGAGAAAAGGTGTAAAATCCTGGCTACTAATTTTGCCAATGATATTAATGACCTTCATCTTACAAATAGGTTTAATTATTAACGCTAGTGTCATAAGCACTCTCTCTAACATGCTAAGTCAAACAATGACAGATTCTGCCGAGAATGTTAGTGATATTTCTACATTACAATCTAGATTTAGTTTGTTATCAGAGACTGCAACATCCTTTATAATTAAGCCATATAACGATGAAACTGGAACAGTAAATGAAGCTCCACTTTTAGGATATGCAAGTGAGCTAGCTCAGAGTAGTAGAGATCCTGATGCTGTGCTTGCTAGAATAAAGGCAAGAGGAGTACAAGATGATGTTTATGAGTATGCATCTATAGCCGCTACAAAGGTTAAAGAGATGATGCAAATACAATATCATGCTATCGCTTTAACTAGAAGTGTATATCCAACTAATAATAGACAACTAGATGCTATTCCAGATTATGTTCTATCTGAAGAAGAAAAAGCATTAAGTGATCAAGATAAATTAGAAAAGGCATTATCACTACTATGGGATACTGATTATTCAATTCGCAAAAGAGATATTTCATCTAATGCAAGTCAAGCAATGTCTTTAGTAAAGAGTAGAGCATCAGTAAGACAAATAGAATTAAATAACAGATTGAACCTCAATAAAGTATTTAACTGGGTATTTACTGTATTGATTGTTCTTACATTATTTTCTTTCTTCTTTGTTGTAATTAAGTACATAATTATTCCGATTGTTAAATATACTAGAAACATTGAAGAAGATGAAAAGCTTCCTGTTATGGGACTATATGAAACAAGAGTCCTAGCAAGATCATATAATGAGCTTGTTGAGAAAAAGAAAATATATGAAAAGGACTTAGTTAATTCTGTTGAGACAGATGCTTTAACAGGATTAAAAAGTAGATATGCCTTAAATTCAATTTTCCAACAAGAGGTAGGACCTACAAGTATTGCGTTATTTGTATTTGATGTTAATAATCTAAAGGTTATTAATGATGATCAAGGCCATGATGCAGGTGATGAATTAATACAACGTGCTTCTAACTGTATCATGAAGACATTTAATTTCAATGATTCATTCCTAGCATACCGTTTTGGTGGAGATGAGTTTGTCGCAATCATCAAAAATATTACTAAGGCTGATATTGATAATCTAATGGCTGAATTTGCTACAGCACAAAAAGATTATGAAGTAAGTATCGCTTGTGGATATGAATATGAAGAGGATGGTAGTAATACATCTTATTCACAGCTATTTAAACGAGCTGATAGAAATATGTATGATGATAAGAGAAATAGTAAATAGTATGAAAAGCTTCAATTATGTTGAAGCTTTTTTTAATATACATTAGACTAATCTTATATTATAATATAACCATTATATGGAGTGATTAATATGATATATGAAATGCATATTCTAAATAAGTATCTTGAATCAATTAAAGAAGGTACAAAAAAACATGAATATAGGCTTGGTAAGCCTGAAAGACGCGCAATTAAAATTGGTGATACAATTAGATTAATCACTAATGAGGATGAAAATGTTACTCTAGATGTAGAGGTTACTGGTATTACTTTATACAAGTCTTGGTATGAAGCCATGAAGGATAACTGGGAAAATGATTTTAAGGGTTTATATAATTCATTTGATGAATTAATGGAAGACTGTAAGAATTTCTATACAGAAGAAGAAATAAAAAAATATGGTATTATAATGTTTGATATTATTTCGAGTAGATAATAATATAATTATTTGATATAATTATATTTAGTTGGTGATGTAAATGATTAATTTTCATAAATTTACTTTTTTTGACATAAAAAGATTACAACATCTATTAGATGGTAAGAATTACTGGCTTAATGAATTAAATCCAATTAAGATATTTTTATCATCTGTAAATAATTCTATGGAAATATCATTTACAAATGATGTTTGCTACATAAGAATTTATAAGGATGATATTGGATATTGTTATTATCCACCTATTTGTAGCGTAACTAAAATAACTGAAGCCTTAGATACAATTAGACTTGATGCCAAAGAAAAGGGCATTGATTATCAGCTAATTTATCTAAGTGAAGAAGAATTATTTAATTATGAAAAATATAATTATGAATTATATGAACAAATTGGTAATTATATATATTTATCTAGTGAGTTAGCTAATTATAAGTCTTTTTCAAAGAGACATTATAAGCATAAGATAAATGATTTTTCTAAATTACATCCTGATATCTTTCCTAAGAAATTGGTTAAAGAGGATTTAAATGATGTTATATTATTCTTAGATCAGCTATCTCAAAATAAAAATTCTAAAGATTATTTTGATTTAGTTAATTATACTAAGAATTTAATGGAGCATTTATATGAGCTTAATTTAAAGGGATTAGTATTTAGAGGTGAAAAGGAAGTATACGGAATTATCATCTGTTGTGAAATAGGTAATTTGTATGATGTTAATTATTTAGTAGCAGTGCCTGGAGCAAAGGAAAAGATAATTGCTGAATTTGCTAAGCTTGTTATGAATAAGACAAAGTACATAAGCCTAGAAAGGGAAAATGTATTAGATGCTACACTACCTAAGGAATTAAGAATAGTGAAGTACTATACAAACTTTAAATATGAAGATAAAAAAGAAGAAAACTGATAAAATTAAATACCTTTGGTATACCTTAGCGATAGCTTCATTAGTAGTATTCTTACTAATACTTTTGAATGCTGTATTAGATTTAGGATTAAAGCTAAGACAATATAAGATAGTAGATATACCAGTTTTTGAATATTTATTCTATCTATTTATTGTATTAGTTCTAATATTTGGTATAATTAGACCGATTGTGATAATTGTTAAGAGCCCATCTTTAGCGATTATAACAGTAGATGATCAATTATCTCGTTCAGCAATTCAAACCTATAAAAAGGTAGCTAAAAACATCGTTAAGAATAATGAGTTAAGCTATGATGAGAATGTATTATTAACATCATATAAAAATAATGATGAATTATTAATTAACTTAAATTATGTTTTTGAAAAGACTGTAAGAAAGCAGCTTAATTCAATTATTATCAATAATGCCAAGATAGTAATGATTTCAACAGCAATCTGCCAGTCATCTAAATTTGATTTTACGACTGTTTTTGCGGTGAACCTTAAGATGATTAAGGAAATGGTTCAAAAGTGCGGTTTTAGGCCTTCTATGAAGAACTTAAGTAAATTAACCGTTAAGGTCTTCACAACAGCCTTGATTGCTGATGGACTTGATAATTTGACATTGTCTGATGTTATGCCAAAATCTACTATGGACATGATTGGTAATGTCCCAATGCTTGGTAAGGTTTTGGATGGCGTAATAGATGGTGCAGCAAATGCACTACTAACAATCAGAATTGGTTGTGTTGCTAGACGTTACCTATATAGTGATGGTAATGTAGTAACAAAAGAAGAAATAAGAAAGAATGCTTATAAAGAAACATTATTGTTGATGCCACAGGTTTTAGCAGCAACAGTAGGCTTCTTCCCTAAGAGAATGGTTAAATTCTTTAGTGGAGCAAATAAAAATGGAGGAGAATTAGATGGAGAACCAGCTTAATAACGTGCCTGAGTCTATCTGGGCAGACGGCGTACCAGCAAATATTAAAGATGAAGATAGATTAAAAAATGAAGACTTAATGGGTCTAGCAATAGACTTTGTTATGAGTAATATTATTATTGAAAGAGGATTCAAAATTGAACGTACATTCCCACGTTTAACACCACCACAAATCATTTGTAAAAGAGATGGTGTTGTTTACGCTATTGTAGTGGGAGTATCTATGTATCCTGAAGCATCATGGTTAGTTGATTCATTTAGAAAAGATTTTTATAAGAAGGCAGTCGACCAAGGTCTAGTACCATTATTTGCCCCAGTAGCTTTCGAATCTATTGATAAGGATAGAGCAGAAGCAAAATTAGCTTTAAAAGGCGATGTATTCAAAAATCATTTCATCGCTATGATTAAGGTTACTGATGCAGATAAGATGACACCTGCTGATGTAAATGAATCAATGTATTTTAAGATTCCTGAATAAAAAAATAGAAGTGAGATAAAAACTCACTTCTTATTTTATTTGTATTTCTTTTTTCTATAATCTCTTATGGTTGATAATTTATCATATAAGCATACAAGCCAGCCAATCTTATGTCTTGGCGGAATAATAGTTAAAGGGAACATATGATGCTTTATGGCATCAACCTCATATTTGCTTAATTCACCATAATCTCTTTGGGCGTTTCTAAGGGCTTTGCCTGGATGAAATAAACCATGAAGTCTATGACCTTCACCTGTATGATGCCAATCATAGAGGTAATAATCATGAAGAAGAGCTGCCCTAACTAGATCCTTTAGAGGGTATTTTCTTTCTTTTTTCTTATAGTGCTTATAGCATAAATAAGCAACCTCTATAGAATGCTTATAGGTAGATACTCCCTTATGGTGTACATACTTTTTCATTGATATGAAGTTGTCGGTTGAGATTATATTTCTAATTAAATTACCAAATTCACCCATATAAAACACCTTAATGATGTAAATAATATACCACTTTTTATAGAAAATTGCACATATATTTTTATAATTTGTGAAAAACGGTAATTAATTACATTAATTAAAGTTATTGCATAAAAAAATAAACTATATTATAATATAGTTCGGCAAAGCAGGAGCAATCCTGTGACGCAAAGCTAGAGGGTCTTAAGAAAGATAGCCAGTTGCATATTAACAGTATGCAACTTTTTTATTAAAAGGAGGTGAAGAAAATGAGAAAAAAGATTACTATTTTAACCTTGATATCAATGCTTGTAGTATTTTTTGCAGTAGCTTCTGTATACGCATCTACATTGTTCCAATCTTTTATTGTGGCAAAAGGTAGTATTAGTACAGGCTCTATAGATAAAGTAGTAGATGTTTCATCTGATGTTTCATCAGTTGAAGTTTATTCAGCTACATCTAATCTAACATTCAACAAGGCAAACGATTCTAATGATGTATCTTTTGAAATTAGAAATAGAACATCTTCAATAATTGATTATAGATATAAATTCTCATTAACTTCACCATACCAAGATAAAGATGAATCATTAGCTTCATCAATTTTAGTTTATTACAACTCACAGTTTATAAATACACTTGCCAATATCTGTTACCAAAATGGTGAAGTAAGAGAAGGAGATATCTATTTAGGAGGATACCTAAATAAGGCATCATCTACTTATACATCACTTACTGATAAGATTACATTTACATTAGCACGTGGTTCTGAAGGCTCATTAAATGATGGTGCTACATCTATTCCGCTAAATATATCAGTATATTCATCTACAGTTGATTATTCTAAGAGTATGTATGTATCAAGTTTCAGTGAATTCAAACGTTCAGTTGAAGATTTGAATACAGGTATCCTATCTGATCCAAAAATTATCTTACTTGATGATTTAAATATAAATGAAAATATAGAGATTAAATATCCATTTACTCTAGATTTAAATGGACATTCTTTTAATAATGCTTCCACTATGCTATTTAGCCATAGTGGTTTATCTACTTTTAGAAGTGGTAGAGCAATCTCCTCAACTATCACAACAAATGGCTCATATGTTGTAAATAATGCTGAAGGACTTTTATATGTAGAAGATTTATATGATTCAACTGCATCTTTAGTTACTTCAAATATTTCATCTAAGATTACTGCCACAGCTTACAGTAGTGCTTTACTTGAAGAAATATTAGTTAACAATTTAAAAAATGAAAGTACTAAATTATTAACTGTAGGTTCATCATATGATATTTTAAAAGGGTTATCTTCATATACTCCAACTATTAATACATCAGCTGGGCTTTCTTATACTAAGCCTAATATTTCAGTTTTAGCTTCAACTACTTCAAAAAATGAAACTATTACTATTGGTGAAGAAGTAATACCATTTAAGATTAATACATCATCAGATGATACAGTATATCAATCTATTTTAGATGAAGAATTAGAGTATATTGTTAGCTTAACTCAAATTAATTCATCAGGTAATATTATTAGAACAAACTCTAAGGATTTATTCTTACCTACCGCAATTAATTCAAAAAATGCTACCCTAACATGGAGTAGCTCTAACCCTAAGGCAATGACTGATGATGGTATCATTAGTGATAAGCTTGATGGTAACCAAACTGTTACACTTTACCTAACAACAAGAGTTAATACATCAGTATATACAGAAGAATTCAAGATAAGATTGATGTCTCAAAATCATCAAACCTTATTTGAAGATTTTGTTGCCCAACTATCTCCAATTAGACTTGAAACAATGTATGATGGCACAAACTCAAGAAATTCATATTATTTTCTTCCAATTGTAGATTCTAATTATGATGTGGATAGCCCTACTTATAGTGGCTATGATTACCGTGCTTCATACAACACACCTAAAACTGAAGATTTACTTCCAGGTATGGCAGGATACAGCTGGCCAGGTTTCTCTAATGTTGGCTTTGAATATATTACATATACACTTATTTCAGCCTATAATTTCATTGGCTTAGACACTGACGCTGTAGATTCAAATTCAAATCATGGTATAGCCCTATATTTATCACAAGCTACATTCCAAACATTTGCCCAAATAAATGTAAAGGCTAAATATAAGGGCGATGATGAAATTCATGAGGGTGTTGTAAACATTTTAGTTAATACAGGCTATTCAACTGAATTAAATGAATTAGTATTTAATAAAGTTAATCAAGATTTATCTAATGTAGATGTACTTCAAAATATCTTAGATACACGTAAATCAGATGGTATGTCACTTGAAAAAGGTGACTTTGAGTTAGATGGTGTTTATAACACTTACTACATTACATACTCAATTCCATTAGCTAGTAGAGGTGCCATTACTACGATTACTGGCTATGATAAGAATGGAGTTGATGAGTATGTTATCACTGGCGATCAAACATTTACAATTGAGCAGGCACTAGCTTGTACAAGATATGTAGTATCACTTAACCCTGAATATTTTGAAAATACAGAATCTTCATTTGCGATAACTACAACTCTAGTAATGCCGACAGGTAATACTGCAGATACCGCATCTAGAGATTTATATTTCAAGGCACCGGGCGTAATTAAGCCAGATAGCTATGGTTTTGAAAATATATCTATCTTCAATTCAGTTAAATACCAGGTTTGGTATGAGCTTGCAAATAACGTTGAAAATGAGAGTGTTGATGGTGATGTAAGAGAAGATGATTACACTTTATCATCTGATACAGCATCATTTACAACATCATCAAATGTTATAACAAATCATACAAGAGCTTATATCTTACGTCATGATGCAGCATTATGTAAGACTTTAGCATTCTCAAATGTAGAAAGTGTTACATCAACTGATAATCATAAGATATATGGCTTATATAAAATTATTGATTTCATTTTATCTGATAAAGTAGAAAAATTTGGATTAGTCTATACAGGTGATATAAGTATTCCTAACGATTTTGTTAGTGATAATTATGATGTATATAGTAACGGAAAAGATTATATTTCAGATTCAGAAAAAGCTTTATTAAAGAATTATTATTTACAATGCATCAAAAATGATGGAACTGCGTTTGATGAATTATTTAAAACCATTACAAATGTAGTAAAGGATGGATATGGTAATTCTAAGAAGATTTTAGTTAATGGTGCTGAATTTATAAGCTCAGTTAAGACATATTTTACAAATACAACAACTTACGGAACAAATCGTACAGAAAGTGTAAATGGGTATAACAAATTCCTAGAAGTTATACAGTGGGCTCATAATGATAAAGACTTTGAAGCTCTTGGCGGTAATAAAGGTATTGCCCCTAACTATGGTGTTATAGGTGTAGCTACATGGAGTAACACTTCAAATTATTATACTCTTGTTACAACTGATAATTGGTCACCTAAGGCAAAGCCAAGCAGTTATACTAATTCGTTCTATTACAATTCAGTGTCAAGGTATGTAGAAGATGATACATCATATATTACATATGGTGAATTAGAAATAATATTGGCATTCTTGTTAAACCTTAAAACTAATAGTAGTTATTCTCCAAGTAATGCTGCATATGCATATATAAAAGACCTTAGAGATACATATTTTGTTATTCCAACATATTTTAATGATGATGGTATTGTTAAACTAATTGCACAAGCTTATAAAGATTTAGATAAGAGTGTAAGTGGAGGTAGCAGTACTGGCTTTGAGGCAGAAATGACATCATTCACTGTAATGGGTGATACAGTTACAACACCACATATTACAGCTTTAGATGGATCGTTTGCAGGATTAGATTATTTTACAAATTTAGAGACACTATATCTAATTGGTGATTATGATAATAACTTAAAGACATTCCATTTAACTAATACACTATCTAATTTCTTTAATAGAATCACATCAAATAATACTAAGATTAAAAATCTGGCGATTGAATATGCATCTGATTCTAATATTGACTTTAAAATAGATAATATTTCAAGCTTAAAGGAACTTATAAATTTAGATTTATATCATAACCAAGGTATAACTAATATTGGTCATTTACTAAAGGTTAACTATTCAAATATAAGATATGTGGATGTGGCTGATATAAATGTATCTAACACATATTCTGATTTCACGTTAAGAGCACTTAAATATAAACAGCCTCAGGTAACTATTTATTACGCAAATTCAAGAATAGAATTTGAAAATGTTTTAGAGCCAGCTGCTGAAGGCTTAATTTATATTGATGAATTCTCCGAAATGCTTACTGAAAGTACTAACCTAGTTCAGATTGTTTATACTGAAAGTGGTAGCCAAGATGTTAAGTGGGCTATAGAAGAAGGCAACAGTATTACTTTAGTTACTGAAAGTGGAACGATAGATACATTAACTCCATATACAGATTATTTCTTGGCCACAGCAGATTCTGGGGACTTTGTAGCTGGTCATGTTTATTTGATTAAGCTAGTTGGTGATGCTGTAAGCTATCAAGATATAGGTGCTGTAGAAATTGTTGATAGTATTCCTGCAGAACTAACTCCTGAAGAAATAGCATATTATACATCTGGAGTTGCTTCACAATCTGGAGATAACTCAGATTCAAGAACTATAACAGGCAGTGTTACTGGTGCATTTTCGAATGTTAGCACAAATGATTATACTGGTACGTTTGTAGGAAATAGTACTACGAAAAAAACGATGGTTATTAAAGATAGCGATGGTAACACAATTGCCACACTAGGTACAGTATACGGTTTCCATTATAATAGTAGTGTTAAAGCCACTAGACAAACAGTTGCTTCTAACTATTATTATTCATACGACCACGTTCAGGTTTCACCAAAGAAGTATTATGCAGTTCAAGAGAACGGACATTATGTTGTTAAAGAAGTTACTTACAATTATACTTCATATACTAATGTTACAAAGCATAATATGGAAACCACATACAATGAGTCTGTTTATAATTATGTATATTCATATGATTATAGCAATTACATCTTATGGCAGACCTATAAGTATAAAAGCATATTTGAAGAATATCCTAATGCTGCGACTGTAGTAATAGGTGGATCAACTTATGAACTATTTGGTGGAAATAGGGTTACAACGGAAGTAGTTAATGATGTTGAAAAAAGTTCTGAGTTAAGTTCTAAGGAAACGGTCAATGAGATAGATAATACTTCAAATTATATTGACACTATGGTTATTAATGCTACCGTTGCATCTGAAATAGAAACAATGCTTAATAAAAAGTATTTTGATGTAGCTAGTGCATCCTACAATGAAGGTGGAACAAATCGTGATATTCCTGCTGGAATAAGAGCTGTAGGAGTATCTACATCTGGTGGATTTACATATACTGATGCATCTAGTATGTCTACTGAACTTGAATATGCTGCTAAAATGGATTCGATATTGCAAGAAGCAAATGCTAATATTAACACAAGCAAGTATGGATTATATTATCACCATTATTACGCATACACTGGTGATGATGTTACGTATAATGGCTATACATACTTACAAAGCCATATCTATTATCTGGATGTAGTTAACGGTGAATTTGTGTGGGTACATTTAAAAGCATATGAGGAACTCACTGGAGATTATCAAACTGTTGTTAATAAGGTAACTTCATTAACTTCAGCTAATATTGGCGAAATCTATTATTACACTGGTGAATCTAGTGGCGCTATGACACAAGGAACTAATGTTTGGTATAAAGTAGTTCAAAATGCTGAAACTGGTGCATATGAATTTATCAAATTCGGTGAATTATCTAAAGAATTTGATATAGTTAATGCTTCATCAGGTGTTTATTCAAAGGAATTAGCAAACCAAAATGAAAATGGTTTTAATGCTGTATGTAACATTGTTAGATACATGGATACTGGAGATAATACATCAACTTACACTTATGGTGTAGGTGGTGAAAGAACTGCAGTATTAAAGGCTATTATTACTGTTGGTGGAATGGATTACGAAAGATATTTCTTGGTTAATGTAATAGGCTAGAAGAAAGGAGGCAATTACGCATGAAGAAAAAGTTAATAATTTTATCATCAATTATTACTATTTTAGTATTAGTGATGTCAGTAAGCGTATTTGCCTACTTCCAAATCACTTCTAATACAAAAACTGTAAATATAAATCATGATTTCAAATCTGATATTATTGAAGTTGATGAATTTGATGATTTATATGATTCTGCAAAAGAAAAGAAATATAACGATAATTTAGATGTAGAAGAATTAAATAATGCATCAAGAAAAACATTAAAGCTAATAAAAGATGTTGTTTTATATGATGATTTATTTATTACATCTAACGTATCATTTGATTTAAATGGTTATAAATTATATCTAAATGGCCATAATATGGTATTTACATATAATTATTATGGAACTACTGAAATCTATTCAAATACTGCATCTGGAATTATTATTCCAAATGAAGTAGATGCTGAATTACATGAGGTTGATGGTGGTGCTTACGGTCATATTGAGATTATGTCTAAAAACAATGTCTTATTAAGCCATAAGAACATTTTAGTTAAAGATATTGATGGAACATCATTAACATTGTCAAACTATATTAAAGAGCTTCCATATAGTCCTAAATATATCGCTTATGATGTTTATAATATGGTTTCTGATGCTTTAGCAAATGATTATATGCCAAAGGTTAGTAGATTATCGTATCAAGAATTAGACTCTAATCCTGACATATCTACAGTTAATAATCTAAATGTATTTGATTCTAAATTATTTATTCCTGATTTCATTATTGGTCTTGAACCATTCTTTGATGAATATTCACCAAATGATACAGTTTCATTTGTTAATAAGGATATTGATTTACCACTTCATTATCTAAATGACACTGATGTAGAAATTGAATATTATTCATCTGATGAAGGAATCTTAGATAATTATGGTAGAGTAATTGATAAAACTCAAAATACAATGATTACTCTTACTGTGGCTATTAAATATAATGGTCAATATATAGCTACTTGTGACTTTAATTTATTTGTATTTGATGAAACATCAAGTGCTAAATCTAGAGTTGTAAAAGCATGCCTATATTCATATTTAGAGGCTCATTATGATACTGATGAGGAATACTTTAGATTCGAACGTGAGGTAGTACTACCTAAGTCTATTTATGGTGTTAATATCACATACCTTCCATATCGTGTATCTACAAGCGATGAGGCAATCGCACTATTTGATGGCGACTCAACTAAGTACTTATCTTTAGGCCCTGCCAACGTTGTAAGTATTGATGATTATTATGATTCATTCATTCCGACAAATGAGACTAGTGCCCTAGGTATGAGCTTTGCTGGAGAGAACCACTATATCAAAGTACATAGTTCTAATTTAATTGTCAATAATGAGACATCTATAGCTAGAAGCTTAATGAATGACTGGTATGGTGGAACAATAGAGCTAGAAGAGCTTGATGTGGATAATCATATTTACGAATCTAAGACTTTAAACGCTTTTGAAGATATTGATACATCTGTTTATCCAATAACAGCATTAAGCTATGAAATAATTAATGATAATTATGAATTATATCAATTAGATGATGAGACAGGTAATCGTAAATTATTATCAGTTAGAGCTGGTAAGATTCCTGAGAACTTTGTTCAAACTGCAATCTTATCAGTTGATTTTACAATCTATGGAAAGAATGTTAACTTACAATTAAATATCACTGTTAAGACACCTTCAGAAGACACTCAAAATGCCTTCTTGCCATATTACACTTATTATGATGAGCTAATTAAAGCAAATTACAATAATTATATTTCTAAATCATTTGAGGTACCATTTGCCTATAACAATAATGGTCCAATTGTAGTATATGATTTAGTTGTTTTGCCTGATAATTATGAAACTTTAGCTGATCAAGAGCTTCCAATTAACACAACAGACACAAATATATTTACAATTAAGCTTTACTATAATAAGGCTGTCCAACATACATTTACTTTCAAAAAAGCAACATCATATCAAGAGGAACTTGATGAATTCTTAGGAACTAACGAAACTAAGAGGGCTGCAAAATTAAAAGAGATACTTGCATATGGTGATGCAAAATATATTTTTGAACTAAATCCTGATTCTGTAGCTAGTGAAAATGTGAGATTCGGACTTGTATACAATTATAAAGTCAAATATACTACTCCAGGTTGGATTACATTTTGTAAGAATTCTACAGAAGATGAACAAATAGTTACTAAATTAACTATCGCAGGTATTTTAAAATTGAATATCGATGTATTTGATGAAACATTCTATGAGTGGATTTATGATAACTTCAATACTAGTGGTGATACATATACAGAAGGCGACTATGTAAATAATGGTAAATACATTTTAATCGATGCGTTAAATCAAAATATAAGTGTAGATGCCAAAACAGACTCTACATTAGCATCTGTAACGGATTTTAGAGGCTTAAAGTATCTAACGGGTACAAGAGTACTAAGATTAGTTGATGAAAATGATAATGGCTTAATTACTGATAAGGATACAGCTATTACAATTGCTAGAGAAATCGCAGAAATGACTAATCTAGAGGAACTAGATTTAACCAACTGTACTGGCTTTACAGATGGTAAAGATGTAAAGAAAGCAACAGAATATGATAATGACTCAATTTCTAGATTTGTTAAACTAAGAAATCTAAAGATATTAAACATGAATGGCTGTAATGTAATATTGTTTAATTTCTTAGAAAATATGACTTGGTTAAATGAAGTACATATCGTTAATCAAGTAATTTATAGTGAAAAAAGCTACAATAACTTCTATGGTAATACTGGTATAGTTAATTACCAAGTATTTAGTGATTTAACTGATGCCGGTGTTAGAGTATATACAACTACTCAAGGTACTAGCGAAATCTTGTTTGAAAACGAAAAATCAGTAAATGACTATACTAGAATTAAAAATGGTATTGTATATCAATCAATTTTAAAGACTGGAATTGAGTTATCAAATGTTTATGCTGATTTCACAACAAACCCAGATGATTATCATCTAGATGCTTCATATAATATTATTGGAGAAGAAGGAACATTAACAGTAGTAGAAGATTCTAGAAGAATAACATTTAGAACAGTTCTATATGAATTAACTACAGATACTGAGGTTGATGCTACAAAAACATATTATGTTAAGAGTACAACAGCAGCATCAGGTTATTCTAAGTTAACTGATCCTTCAGATGATGATTTATATAGATGTTATGAGAAATTAAATGAAGAAACTGCAAAGAGATTTGAAGTTGTTTATCAGTTTACGTTAAGCGATGGTGAATCAACAAATATCACTATCAATTTAAGTATAAAATTTAATATTGAGAGGTACTAGTATGAAGGCATTTTTGAAAAAATATAAAGATGTTATAGTATCATCAATATTATTTGTTATAACTTTAGCATCAGGAATTACAGCATTATTTGCATGGTACATTAATAATCAAAGAACTTCCGCATCTGGTTTAAATGTATCATCTGATAATGCAAATATCGAAATAAGAGAAATAATCAATATTAAGCGCTATATGGCTGGTAATATGTTCTCTGAGAAGAATTACCATAGATTTACTGATGGTTATTATTACGAATATGATATGACAAATTCATCATATGTGCTTGATAATGGTAATAAAGTAGCTATGAATATCTATTCTATTTATCCTACAGAGCACATAGATATTACTATGTGGTTTAGAAAGAATGGAGAAATATCTACAGATGATTATTCATTGTATTTAACTGATTTTGATGATACTAACGGAAAATTTTATAATTATGATAATAACAATGTTGCTTATGAGCATTCTATTAAAGGTGTCTTTAGAACTGGCGAAGTAAAAGAAGAAATGAGCTACAATTGGCTTGGTGGATACAACGGTGACTACCTAAGTGATACAAGCTATGATAGGGTGCTTATCAAGGCTGGTAAGTTCTCTACAGATCAAACTGACACATTCAATTCAACGCTATATTATCGCACTACATTTAGAATTGAATTAAACTTGGAACAATATTATGCTAAGCTTAATGCAATAACGAATGCTTTAAGTGAAAAATCATTAATTATAGGCAAAATTAGATTAGTTGCCTAAAAAAAGGAGGTGGCGAGGTTGAGAAAATTTTATATTAAAATAATGTTGGCTTGTTTATCAATCATCGCCATCATTATAACTACAACATCTGTCTATGCATGGCGAACTTATGTGGCTGATGTTCAAAATGTGGCTCTACAGGTAACTAGAATCGATTCTGAAATCTATGTTTACCAAGGCCTTGATGTAAATCACAATGGTATACCTGATTTACTTTCTAATTACACTGCATCAGAGATAGCCGCTATGAATAGTGGTCATCCTGAAGGTAAGAGAGAATATTATCAAGAAAACAAAGCATTTAAATATTTAGGATATCAATACGCAGTATCTACTGAAGTATCTGATGAACAAAAGATTCCTTATTCGATTGAAGGAATTTTCCCTACAATGGTATCTACTTTAAAAATGTCTGTCTTAAATAACTCAGATGGTATCAACTGGGTAAGCTTCTCATTTGATTCTAAAAACTATACAGAAAATGAATTAAAGCTACTTAGCTGTCTAAGTGTTAAGGTAGGAAAAGTAGTTAATTCAACTGGGGATATTACATCATCAAATATAAGTGTTGATTTCTCAGATAAGTATTACTTCAAAGATGCAATAACTTCAAACTTTAATGGAATGAGTGTTATTGGCTCTGATGATGAAGCGATAGAGGTAAAAGGTATCGTTAACAGAAATAAAGATATTAACGATGATGTTGTGGATGTTTGGTTCCAATTTGAAATGGAATCATATGATGCATTAATTTCCCATTTTGGTACTACTGGTCCTAATGCATTCGCCCTAACTCAAAGCGATTATAATTCACTTCAAAACATGACTTTAGAATTACCTAATTTAAAGGTTTTACTTGAAGTTAGAGTTTAAAAACGGCAAAATTTGCCGTTTTTTCTTTTGTTTTCACAAAAAAAGGCTTTTTTTAGACTCTTAGCTTAATTAATTATATTAATTAGCCTTGATTTAGAAAATCGTTTAGTTGTATAATAAATTAAAGAATTTAATTTATGAAATTTTGAAGTAGAGGCAGTAATATGAAGAAGAAATTAATAATTTTCATATCAATCTTAACTCTAGTTTTATCCTTAACTGGAGTTTTTGTTTTTGCCTACTTTAATTTCTTTTATCAAGCAAAAGGTTCTGACATTGTACTTGAAAACGTTAAATTTGAATTAAACGGTAACAAAATTAAATCTAGCGAGAGTGTTGTATACATAACAGAAGATGATTTAGTACAAGGCTCTGGTGATGTATTAAATCCTACATCAGGCTACGAGCTAGTACTTAATTATTCACTAGATGGTAAATTCGTATCCAACTATGCGATGAAATATAACACGTACTTCGAGGTTTCTGATTCTACCAATGTAGCTAAGATGCTAGACCTATATAGATTCGATAATGATTCATATCAATATCTAGGTAAGCTAGGTGCCTTTTTATCTACAGATGATAACATGATTTCAGTATATGAAGATTATCTAGGTACAAATGCTCATCATACTGAAAAGTTCCTAATTGTATATCCACTTGGTGAATCATTAAATACAAAGTTCGCATTAAAGGTTTCTACAATATCTGAAACAGTAACTACAACATCAAGTGAGTTCCCATATTATTACCTAAACGATATGGGTGCATCAGGAGATGCTGGTGGTGAAACAGCTGAGAGTATCTTCAAGAGATTAGTTGATACACCAGATGTATATGATAGAACCATTGTCCTAATGCGTGATATCGAATTTGATTCAGCAACTAATATTAACTTTACTCATTTAGTCGGAATTGACTTAAATGGACATACACTAGATTTAGCTGGTGGTACGTTGACTATAGGCGATAGTGCAATGAATGTCACTAAGTATCATCCTGAGTGTTGGATAACAGATAGTGTTGGTACTGGTAAATTCGTAAATTCAACAATTAAGCTTAATATGACTAAGTCAGTTATGGATATTGACTCAGTCTTCTATAAAAATGCAGCAAAATTAGATAATTCAAATATCATCATTCAAAATGTAGGTATTGATGCCTTTTCATCATACGTACAGGACAATCTAGATAATTTTGCTAAAACTAAAAAAACAGTAAGCGCAGGGGCTTACTCTTTTGACTATCTAGGCAATTTAAAATATTACGTTGTAAGGAATAGTGTAACTCCATCTGATATTTATGCAGTAGCAGCAAATGGAGATGAAATTACATCATCATTTACATCTGATTATAAGATTAGCTTATCTGGTATTGGTAAAGCAGTTAAGGCATCATTATCATTTAAGCTTAATTCTAAGGTCGTAAATGCTAACCTAGATTTCTATGCTAATGATATTGATTCAGCAGATAAATATATCCATGATTATATTCCAGCAAAATTAACAGGATCTATTTATTTACCAACATACATTTCAATCTTTGATGCTTATATTACTTGGATATCATATGATGAGAATCTAATTACTCCAAAGGGCTCATTACTACCTAATGGATACTTTGATTTAGATAACTGGGCATCTAAGACTGTATCACTTGCCTATATTATTGATGCCAATGGCGAAACAATTTCAGGTGTAATTAAAGATATCGAAATAGTAATCCTAACTGAAGAAGAAAGAGCAAATCTACTTTACGATTTCTCTGCAGTAGTATTCGATAATGAAACTAATACATCTTATGACTTTGATTTAATTAGCTTAATTAAACAAAAATATAATTCAAACGACGTATTAGATATTGCATCTACATATTTCAACATTACAGCAACTGATGAAGCAGATTTTGTATCTCAGTTAAAGACTAAGCTAGGTCTTGCTGATAAGCCTTTAGTTGTTACTTCAACAGCTGATTCAATTTATTTAGTTAATACTTTAACTGATGGCTCTATAACAAAAGTAGAACAAAATGGTGTTCCACAAACTTTAACATCAATTATTTATGAGGCTGATTATAAGTTTGAAAATGGTTATACAGCAACTAGAACTAAGCCTATTACAATCACTTCACAAGCTGGTGAGGTTACTTTAGTTGATTTAACTAATACACTTCGTGTACCATTTGATACTTATACCGACTATATGACTACATATACAACAGAGACAGTAACTAGAAATAGTGTTACTTATCAAGAACCACATTATAACAAGTACAAGTCTCAATTTAATTTGGTAAGATCATTTAATGACACACCTGTTACATATGTCGTACCTGCAAAATATAGCAATTACGTAAGAATCAACGAAACTGGTGATGCGACTACATTAGAGGTTGTAGTAGCTAATGTTCCAGCTGAGACAAATGATGTAACTATTGAAGCTCATATCCAAGGTTCTACTGATCCAATCTATTTAACATTCACATGTGTTGGTGTCCTACATAATGGTAGAGAAATAGAAGATGCTAACCTTTATGTTGAATTGCTTGGCATGTATGATGCTAACAATGATTTAATACTAACAGATTTGGAAGCTAAGAATAGTACAAACACTAAGCTTTATATCCGTAGCAGAGGCATATATTCTTTAGTAGGCTTACGTTATTTCAAACAACTTAAGACACTTGACTTAGAAAAGAATAAGATTACAAATATTGAAGATTTAGCTGAACTTACTGAATTGACTTATATTGATTTGAATTCTAATAATTTAACTGATTTATCTGCCCTTAAATATCTTGATAAGCTATCAACATTAACATTTGGTAGCAACCAAGTTACATCTATTGAGCCAATTAGAAACCTAGTTAATCTTACAAGGCTTAGAACATCAGGTAATAATATAGTTGATTTCTCACCTGTTCAGGATTTAGTAAAGCTAAGGAATTTATATGTACAAAACAATACTACTACAGACGGACACGTTACTGCTGATCTTTCAATGGCTACAAGTAGTGGCTATTATAATGATGTGATTAAAGGTAATCAGTATTATTTCAATTTGCTAAAACAAAAAGATTCTAACTTGTTATTATATGAAATCAATGATGATAATGCATATGTATTTGAAGAATATGATTTAACAGAAGCGTTCGTATTATCTACAATTGAACCTATTTATGCTGCCAATAACAAGATTGTTCTTCCAACAATCATATCATCATCTGGATTAGAAGATTATGAAATAACATATATTAGCCCTAACTATTCTGGCTATATTGATATCCAAAGAGATGTTTCAAATAAGGTTACTAATATAACACTTAATCCAACTGCAGTAGATGTAGATGTTATTGTTTATGCAAATACAATTGGACTAAACGGTTCTAAATTCTATCGTCCATTTAAATTCAAGATTTTAAAAGGTACATCTGATGATCCACAATTTGGTCAAATAGAGGTAGCAACAGATGCCTCAACAACTGTTTGGGTTGATGGTGATGTACTTGTCCCTGATAAGAACTTACTTGCGAGAATATTCTTAACATTCGATACAAACGATGATAAGAAGATATCTAATGCTGAAAGAATCGCAGCCACAACTCTAGATTTAGAATTTGCTAATATAAAGAATCTAGAAGGCCTTCAATTCTTTACTGGTATTACTTTATTAAATCTAAGAGGTAACACTTTATACAAGAATGATGATGGTACAGCTAAGATTAAACAAGTAGCTTATTTAACTAATCTAAATACACTTTATCTAAATGGTCAATTATTTAATTTTGATGATTTATTGTATTACACAAGAGTTAAAGATGGAGCTGATTATAAAACTACATCAGAAACTACATTTGAAGTAGATGGCAATAATGTTACCCTAACTTATGGTTTAACTAATCTTACAAAACTATATGTAAAGGGTGCATTTGAGCTAGATACATATAAAGTTAAGCAACAACTATATCATGTTTTCTTAACTAATAAGATTACTTATTCAAATGGTACTGGTATCTTTGTGTCATCTGATACAGCCACATATAATCCAGTAACTGAAGAAGTAACTAAATTATTAGGTTCACTTCCTACATCAGCTAAATTCATTAATTATGCGGATAAGATTATATTTAATAACGAATATGATTTCTATTTATATGATGATTTATATCCTACTCATTTCTCTTTATCTAATGGTGCAATATCAAGTGTCGAATATATCTACACTGGTGCCCTAGTTAATGCGAGAGAACCTAATGATTCTAGATATATCAACTATTACGATGAGGAAGGTAATCAATATCAGCTTAGTGCAGTAGATACTGATTTCATTGCTGCATCTAATCATCAATTAAAGTCATATTTTGATATTAGAACAACATCTTCAACAATTGAAATAACATATGAAAAGCTTGTTTATAAAGATTACCAAGCTTATTTAAACATGACTTTATCAGCAACTAAGCTATGCGATACAAGAAAGACATTTAGCTTATCTTCAAATTATTATCTAACCTTGTTTATGCAATACAATAACGATTATGTATTTGTTAATAGTGCTGATAATACGGATCCATCAAATGATAAACCACTTAATACAATATTTGGTGGTGTTGAGACATTACTTTATGTTATGAATGGATTGTCTGATCAATTGTCATCTGGTAGTAGAGGCTATAAATATCATGTTACTGCAGCAGATGGTACAATAACTGAAGAGACAACTGAAAACTATAATGCAAATTCATATAAAGTCACTTCAACTGATGTAGCATCATTTAGTTGGTCAGGTAAATATTTCTATTTCGCATGTAACTTTATGCCAACTGCGACTTCAGCAGTAGATGGCCTACGTTATCTTCCACAGCTAAATAAGATTTATTTCAGACGTGACGCTACACTTGGTGATGGTAGTGATTTAATAAATGTAGAAGAGCTATTCATTGACTATTCTGCCCTAGATATGTCTCATTTCAAGACTGTTCTTAATAATATGAAGATATTAATCGTGGCTCAGGGTAAAGGTTCTAATATGAGCATTGAAAATGACTT
This sequence comes from Acholeplasmatales bacterium, assembly GCA_017454375.1. Lineage (GTDB taxonomy): Bacteria > Bacillota_I > Bacilli_A > Acholeplasmatales > Anaeroplasmataceae > Anaeroplasma. Next base: position 41,629 of record JAFTDB010000033.1, read on the forward strand.
AGGCTCTAACCCTAATAAGCTTGTTGAGACATTCCTAGTATACATGCCTAACCTAGTTGAATTTTATTATGATGGCGAAGGTGAAGCAGGCAAAATCTATGAATGGAGTGCATTCCTAGCATATTCATATATCCCTTATAGCCAAATCTATAAGAAGGATAGTAGTAACAATTATGTTTATTACCATACTGAAAATGGTAATGAATATGTCGGTGGTGTAATGTTAGATAGTAATGATGGTCAGCAATATTACTATTTTGATGAGACTACCACAACAGACTTTGATCCATTCCACCCATTGTATTATGGTGATGGGTTAGACTTTACTGAATTAACACAATCAGTAATTGATGAATATGATGACGTATTTGATACAGAAAATGGTGTATATTCATACATCTATACTGATACAACATCAGGAACTCAATTACCTTCATCATACAATATATTTAGACATGTTGGCGAAGCACATTTAAATAACTACAAGCTTGCTGGTGAAGCTAGATATTATTCAAATACTTACAACCAACAAATAACATTAAGAGAAATTTATAAAAACTTAACTTCAACATCAAAACGTGTTTACTATTTTATTGGTGAAACAGCATCACCAGCTGGTACAGCCAATATAGGTAATTTCTATCCTGAATATGAGGAAATTACTTATAGTACAAATGTAGAAGAAGAATATGACGAATTAGCACCAACAATCGCAGATTTGAATGTTACAATAGGTGGTAAAGCTGTTGGTAAGGTAGAAATTAATGGATCTGCAACCAATAGTTTTTCATCTAGTACTAAATATTCAGAAATTAACTGGAATCATACTGATTATTCTGATTATTTTGAGCCTGGTTTAAAAATAAAATTACCAACTGTTTATGAAGAATATTTGACAAAAGTATCATCAATTGATCAATATCGTAATTTTACGATTACTTGGTATATATTAGTTGATTTAGGTGGTGGTTTGGCTATAAATTCATCACAACCACTTTCAATGGTACTTACTAATGAAGATTTATTTACTTATCCAAATAGCGACAATAAATTTGTATATGAAAAATATATTTATCTTCAAATTGACAAGCCTGGATATTATGTATTTGAGGGTGTAGTTGAATTGTCAGATGGTGTTGATACTTATTCAACTACGTCATTCTATAACTATAATACTAATGGCACTAATAATGGCTACATTACAACCGCTGAAACTTATTCAACTGCTGTAGGTGGAATGGTAAGCTTAATTTATCCAGTTACTATTACGTCATTTAAAGAAAAGACATATAAAGCTGCACGTGACTTAGAAACTGTTAGATATAGTAATTTAGAGGCTTTAGATGAAACTAAATATCCGGCATTAGCTGATAGATCTATTCCAGAGTATTATGATTCTGTTGTTGATAGAACATTTAAATATCTAATATTACTTTCTGGTGGTTCATATACAAAAGAAGTATCTCTTCGTAAAAAATGGGATTACAACAATAATAAGTATTCTTCAACTACAGTTGGTGATTTTGCTAGTATCTTTATCTCCATGGCAAGAGTGTGGGGAACTGAAACTAATGGCGTATTTACAGTTGCCGCAAATTCACCATTTAAGACATTCTACGGATTAAAGCATTTAGTTTCTCAAATCTTTACATTAGATGGTTTTGATAAGCTATCTAAAATAGAAAGACTACAGTTAAGTCATTCTTACATTAGATATTTGCCTGATAGATTCCCATCAACATTAACAAGACTTGAAATAAGACCTATGTATGGTGTTAACAATTATGGCGGATTGTTCCAATCTAATGTTACACATGCATATTTAACAGCTACCGAAACAACTGATATTGGTTCATGGCGTGCGCATACAGACTCTGTGCTTTATATGGAGGATTATGTTTCACCTGGCGATACAATAAAATTACAACAGCTTGTCGTTAATGGTATAAGTGATGGTACTGTAGCTTTGCTTGGAAAAGATGTTTTGAATTATTACAATGATGGTAAGCTTATTTTAATGACAATATTGAATCAAGTAGATGCTGAAATGTATTTTGCTTCAATTACAGATTTATATAGCATGTCTATAAATCCATATGTTACATATAGGGTTGGTACATATGGTAACATTGGTGAAAATTATAGAGTTACTGATAGAGGTTACAATGTCTCTAGTGTAATTTCTGATTTAAAAACTTATTATGATGGAATTAGTAACCCTGTTGGAGCAATCGATTTAAGCCAAAGCACTAATTTCTATAGTCAAGCTGTAAGTGTAGCTGATTGCTCAGTAAGAGCTCCTCAGCACATTACACATAACGGTAAACCAGTATCCTCAGATTCTTTCTGGCCATCAAGTAATATGGTACATGTCACATATAGTGTCGGTGTAGATAAAAAGATTAGTGGAAAGCTTAATATAATAGTTTTAAAGGAATTAACAGGCTATACTTCTACAGACACATCTGATGTCCCAATTATAAAAATTACAACATTTGATTCAATAAAAGAAGGAACCGCTATTAATACAGCAAGTTGGAGCTATACTAAAGCTGAACTTGATTCCCACGCTCATGATATTTCAGAATTTGATTTAAAATTTGTTAATCTCTTAATGGCAAGAATGGAAACTGGTTTATCTAATAGTTATGTATATTCCACTAAAAATTATGCTGATAAAGAAGTAATTGTATTAAAAGATAATGTAAGATTTAATACTTCAAGCTATACAGCACAATCACAAGGCTTTGCTTATATTTTAGATAAAGGCATAGGTGATAATTCTGGCCCTAATGGCGAGGATGTATATTATTTAATTGTTAATACTGAGTATTTAACTTCTAAATATCCAGGTGCAGAATCTTATATTAAAGCATTTGATTATACAACATTTGATATGAAGGGATTTGAATACTTGCCATATAAAGGCATCAATTTATATGCACCAAGTAATTCAAGTCAAGAAGCCTTCTATCTAAAGAAGGTAATTAAAACTGGCGCTGCAATTGCATCTCCAACTATTGTTTATTTTTCAATTCCTAACCTAAATAGATCATCTACACTTGATGACATAAGTGGATTTGATAAAGCTTTAGTTGATGGTGCAAAGATTGTTCTTGGTACTAATATAAGAGTTAAAGATAATTACTTAAAATATGATCCATCAGTTGGCTTAACTTTAAATACAACTAAGACATTTAATGTCAGCATGACTGATATCAAGACAAAGAATTTATTTGTTAATAAGAATTCTAATAATACCGATGATTTCGATTATTTATATTTGAAACAAGAAATATTAAAGACAATAACCGGTAGTAGTCCAAAGATTTATAGTAATTATTCTGATTTATATCAAAGTGTAAATGTAAGAGAAAAATATTATAATCAAGGCTTCTTAACTAATATTACTATGTATCATCAAATTCAAAACCACCCAATTAATTTAGGTGGCACTAATCTATTTGATACAGGTAGAACTGGTACATTAATAAATGATACTGTATTCAATAGGTATTCATTTAAGAATAATACATATAATACTACAAACTATATAGCTATCACTGATACTATACCAGTGTTAACTACATTAATTACATCAGTTAATTCATATGGCATTAAGACATACAGTAATGGTGCAAGCGTAACTAATAATGATTATGCTACAAAGGATAGAGCACCAATGAATTATTCACATTATGTAATGGATGCAACATCAACACTTGTATTGCCAAGGAAACTATATGACGTATCATCTGGTAAATTTGTTACAGTTGTTTATTACAATCAAGAATCTAACGGATTATATAAATTCTTATACACTGAATATCCAAATTACTGGGTTATAAGTCTTACTAATGAGAGTCTTGATGTTACTGCATATAACTATAAGTTTGATGTTTATAAAGCTAAAAACTTACCTGACTTCTCAACTGGTAGTAAGACTTATTATCAAAGTGCTTTAACTGATAAAAGAGGCACCCTTATGAATAGCTTCTACGTTGATATCAACGCAGGTCTTGTTCCAGGTAATCGCCAAATTACAAATGTAAATAATTTAGAGTTGCCAAATAAAATTACAATTTTGGGAACTCCTCATAATTTAACTTATTCATTTGCTGATAGTGATGATGAAGATTATTTAACTATAGAAGTAAAGGATAAATATACTAGATTTAAATTACCAAGCGATCCTGTAACTAGAAAGAACATAATTATTAGAATTGAACTCGATTCGATTACTGTTGCCGAATTTAAGGTTGATGCGGTTGTGGGTAATTCACTGGTTGTAAGTGAGAATGTACCTACAATGAATTCCAACCTATATGTAGAAGTAAAGGTTGATAATGAAGGTAACATTATACCTGGTAGTCTTGTAGATGAAGTAGAAGGCACATATGAATACTTACTAGCCGATGATGTATTTGATTCAAAACTTTTGATGACAGATATTTTCTATGGCGGAACAATTTCATTTGGCGAAACAGATTATTTACAGCATAATGCGAAGATTGATGGAACAAATGATGAATTCTTCCCAGTTGTTAGAACTATAAATGGAATTGATTCATATGTCTTAACAAAAGAACAAATCGCTAAGGTTCATTATTTCTCAGTTACTGGTACTAATGGTTCATCACTTGATTTCAGAGCTCAAGCAACCTTAAAGGGAATCCAAATATTCCCATTAACTCATATTAGACTTGGTTATGTAAATGAATCAGATGTGAAATCAACAACTACATATTATAGAGCATTTATGGGTAATGATTTATCATACCTTAAGGATATGAAGCTTGTTGAATTTACTTTAGCATTTAAGCATACATCTATAAGTATTAGTGACTGGTCATTCCTATTTAATAGTAGGGATACCTTAACTAAATTTATTTATGGTGGTGTTTATATTAACCACGATGAAACTTATGGTACTACTCATGATGATTTCTCATTCCTACTTTCATTTGATAATTTGGAAAAGGTAATCCTAATTGGTGCGCCAGGTATAGAAAACACTCAAAGCTTTAAGTATTTTGTTACTAAGATGTATCTAAAGCATAAGGCTAACATAGTTTCATATTATGTAAAAACTTATACAAATAAATGGTCTGGTATTACAGCTAGTGACTTATCTGTATCACAAGATATAAACACAGCTGTACCTATCTTAGATGATTTAGAAAATATTAGTGGTGATTTTGAATACACTAATAATTATGAATTAAAACTAAAGAATTCAGTTAAGATAGAAGAAGATACTTTATATCTATTACCATCATATATCTATTCATCTGGCTTATATTATAAGATTCGTTATTCATCATTATCTAACTTCTTAGATATTCATATTTATGATGAAACAGATACTGAAATAACAGAAATAGAATATGACAATAGATATAAGACATTTATTCTAGCTAATCCAGATAGAGTAGATGACTATGATTTCGTTAAGAATTATAAGATTTATGCAGAATTCAAGAATCTTGAAGACTGCTTAACTAACCATATTATGTTGTCAATCAAGATAGAATCTAATTCTAAATTGTTAGATAAGAATGAAATACTAGCTATAGATCAGTCATCTGCAGCTGCTAAGACAACATATCAAACTGATTATTATGATGGTGCAGAATATGTTTACACACCATATTCATATGAAAGATTACTATCTTTCTATGTAGACCATCTAGATTCAGCTTACGAATAAAAAATAAACATCGAAGGAGGTGATGTTGTATGAAAAAACTAAAGAGACTAATTGCTGCATGCTTTGCGGTAATGATAACTGCTTTATCAGTTACAGTTATTTATGCTGCCATGAGTGATGGTATTATTGAAAAACACAACATCACCTTAAACGATGAGCAATTTAAGGTTTCAAAGCCTACAGAAACCCCAACATGGACTAACTATGTAAATTATTCGTTAAGCCTAGCTTCAGTGAAGGTAAATAATAATTATGAGGCTTATGACTTATTAGCCATAACTGAAGGTGATTCAGCATTGAGTGGTATGGTAGTTGGTAGTAATCTAACTGATACATCATATTCATTTACAACTGCCCAAAAGACACAGCTAACATCACTTATGCCTTGCGTAATTATGGCTGTAAGACATTATGATTATAATAGATACATCACATCAGCTGCTGATTTAGAGCTTTTAAACCTAGAACATCGTCATATCGTTATGAATGATGACTTAAATATCGGTGATTCATTAAGCTTCTATACATCAAGAGGTGAATATATTTCTAATCTTGATTCCTATGATTTAATAAATGGCTTATATGATTATCATGGAGAGGTTATTAAGAGTATAACTGATGGTACAACTTGTATTAAATTACCTGTAGGTAGCTCTACAGTTGTTGATTTGACTAAATATCATGCTAATGATTTTTATGATTATGACGATAATTTATATACATCAGCTAATTTTGATGTAACCTTAGGTCATGGAGAAGTAACTGGACTATTTGATAGATACTCATCAAAGGTTCCAGCTATTAAATATTTCTATAATAATGATGAATATTATTATGTGTTCACACCAGATGGCGTATTTGTTAATGGTGTCGCTTTAGCTTCATCAACTGCTCCTACAACAGTTGATTTGGACAAGGCAATATTTGCTAATGGTATGGTATTTAGTGGAGCTTATTCATCTAAAGTATTTAGAAACATTTATCTTCTTAATAATATTTCAATTGATAAAGATATTGAATTAATAATGCCATTCCATATGAATTTATTAAATAGAACCATTACTCTAAATCATGATTTAGATATTAAGAATTATTATAAATCATCAATTCATTTCTCTAATTCATCTATTTTAGGTCTTGATGGTGGGTTGGCTGGTAGCGGTAAGATTAATTATAATCTACCTAATTCAGATTTAGTTCATCCAGATAATGAATACTTCCCTGCAGCTAAATTCAATGAAGAAACATCAAATCTACTAGATGATGTACTTGACTTCGTTGATGGCTACTTGGAGATGGATTTAAACGAGAATGATGTAGATTATCATTTATTCACAGGCTTCCCAATCCTACCTAAGAATTTCTATGATGAGGACGTAACTATAACTTATAAGTTTAAAGATACTGGAGAAGACTTCCATATTGCACATAGCACTAATACTGTGAAATCTGAAATAACAGTAGAAGCAACCAATAATGAAACAGGTGCTTCTAAGTCAAAAGATTACAAGGTTTGGATTAAAGGCGATAGTGCAGCATCTAAGTGTGATTCACTAGCTAGAAAGCTACAATATGAAATAAACGAAAACTATAGAAACACAAATAGCTCTAGAATATACGTAAACTATGAGCTAATTGAGCTTGTTATGGGTGATACAGCAGTAACATTTGAAAATTATGATAATGTTTATGTTAATACTGTATATTTAGAAGTAAATACACCTATTAATGGTAATCAAACATCTAACCTATATAAAATGGTTGGAGACAATTATGTATTATTTGATAATAAGACAAGTGTTGTAGATTATGGTAATGATACATATTATGAAAAATATTTAGAAATCGAAAGATTAAATTATACATTTGTTGATAATGGTGTTGGTAGATTCATCATTAGAGAGAATGCTAATACATATTATGTATATGTAGATCTAAATAAGATTTCAAGAGATTCATATATAGAGCTTATTAAAAATGAGATTGGAACAATCTATTTTGAGGGCTCTAATACAACATATGAATTAAAATCTCCTACAGATTTAGGTGTATATAATGTTAATACTATCACATATACTCCAGTTATTTATTTCGAGGATGAATATGCACCATCTCCAGCATTAGAGGTTGATAGTAATTATGCCTTAAATAATATAAGTGCAACCTCTACATCTAATTACTATTTAAAGGTAGAAATAACGCTTAATAGTGGTGAAGATATAACATTCTATACAGATAGAATCTTATTCACTTCAGCTTCATCTGGTGGTGATGGTGAAAATGAATATTTCTCATCTACATTTGAAGAAGATTTCAATAAGATATCTACATTCATTGGTCTATCTAATGAAATGTATTTGAATGGTAATAGATATTTCTATATGGAAATGGATTCTAATACAGTTGTTAAGCTACTTAAGAAGATAACTTATACAACTTGGTTAGATGCATATTCAACAGGTCATTATTATATAGATAGTGATAATGTATTGCATTCTATATCAAGTGAATCTGATATACCAGAAGGCACTAAGGCTATTTATAGACTACCTGCCCTAACAGATTCAATCGAGGATAACCATGTAGTATTCTTAACTGATAATACAATGCTTGATTCTGTTGATCATAAGATTAATGTCGTTGCCTATATCACAGATAGAAGTTTTGATTCAGCAGATGAATTAAGAAGTGCTGCCCTAGCAGCCTCATCAATTAATTTATATAACGGATTATTTGATGCAAATAAAAACCCAATCACTATGATTACTAATGGTGAGAATACATATTATTTAACTTATAATAGCTCAAATGTAGTAACAGATGTTACATATGATGGTAACCATCTTGATACTGCTACAGTTAATATAATTGGTTATTATTATGATGGTTATGTATACACAACACTTGAAATTGGTATGCGTATTAATCCAGAGAATGGCCTATATACATCTAAGACTATTCAAGGTGAAGAAGTAGATGAAATGACATTTGGTAAGGTTAGAATGGAATTTACGTATGATACATATTCTAATCCTACAAATGTAGATTATTTCGTAGACTTCTCTGATAACAGATATGAATATTACAATTCTAGTAATGTAAGAATTACATCAAATAATTATAATCTAGCAAATGGTCTATATGATGATAATGGTGATCCAGTGACTGAAGCAGACATCTATGGTGGTAGATTTACATTTGATTACACATCAGGCGTAAGTGTTCATTGTAAGAGTATCTCAGTTGATCAAACTCATTCAGACATCTATGCTAGAAGTAAATCTCAACAAACTACATTCTTTAAATTGGATGGTAGTGTCTTAACTGTATATGTACAAAATTATTCATTTACTGTTCCTGCAATCTATAAGCCTAGTGACTTAAATGATATGGATGCATCTGAAACATATAGATATGACTTATATACATATCTACTTGATAATTATGCACCTATTACAGATGAGACTACAAATCATGGCTTTAAAGAGATTAATGGTAATGATTATTATTTATTAAGATCATATCTAGAAAATGTAGAATCACTTGAAATTAATGCGGCAAACAAGAGACTTGATCCATCTAAATTAGCATCCTTAGAATCTCTTACGGTATTAAAGATTAAGAATGCTGAATTTATAGATGATAGAAATGGCTCAAATACATGGTTAGATGACGGATTATCTAGGCTTGCTAGATCAACTTTAGCAACTCGACTTGTTGAATTATCATTTGATAATGTTAATATGATGCCTGCCTTATCAGAAAATGTTAGAGCTACATATTTAGATTTCTCTAAATTTACTAATTTATTAACATTAACAATTAAAAATGATACGCGAATGAACTGGAGTGAAGCTCCAAAGATTTATCGTAAACTTGAAAATCTTACTATAACTGGTATTGCTGGACTTCATAGAATCGATAATTTGAATGAAGGCATTAACCTAGAATACATTGATTTATCCAATAATAATATAGAATTATTTGAACCATTAATTGGTTTAACTAAGATTAAATATCTATATGTTGATGGTAATATTGCTTCAGAGCCTATAACTTTAGCAACTAGCATGAAGGCTTATGGTACCCCTAGTGGAGCATATTTTATAGGAAATACAACAACAGGTATGTTAAATATTACATCACTATTAACTATTTATGATAGTAATGAATTAGTTGATGAAGATTTCTATTCATATATCTTTGGCGCACCTGCAGAGCTTAAAGATGCAGCCTATGTATTAAATTCAATAAGCTATCTAAATCAATATGATTCAGAATTCTATTTGGATTTATCACTAATTATGTCTTCATTTAATGAAGTAAATGTATATGTATCAAGTGATGATTATTCATATACTTCATTAACGCCTGTTGCATCTCAAAAATATAAAGATGCAGGGGATAATTATATAGTAGGATTATTTAATTCATCTACAGCTAATATCACAAGTGCCATTATTGAGGTAATGACTGAACATGGCTATAAGGTTATGAGACAAATTCATTTTGTGATTGACTCATACAATTAATTATAAAATCTTGAGAAAGGAGGAATTTATATGCGACGTTATATAATGTTATATGTAACCGCAATAATCTTATTTGTTGTTGTGATGGTTAGTGTTACATTCGCATGGTACATCAACGTAAATGTAACATCGTCACCGATTGTACAAAGTGAAAACATCGATGGATTAACACTTAATCTATATCGTGGATATGATTTTGACTTTAACGGAGCATTGGATTCCTTAGAGCCTCAGGATCGTAAGAGTACAGATTTAAATGATAAATTCATTGATATCAATTACGCCAATTCAACCTTTGATAAGGTTAATGGTCTAATGGATGGTAGTATTATTACATATCGTTTAGTAGTAAATAATGATACAGAACATGCCTTAAGAATTAATCCATATTTTGAATTCTTACAAAACTCAACTATTACTAAATATAATGCGATTATGTTTAACCTAGAATTTGTAAATGTATTCAATCATACATATTACGATAAAAATGGTGTAAAGATTAATGAAATGGGTGAAACTCACCTAGATAATAATAAAGATTTCTATACTTATTTAATAAATGATGGTTTATATGATACATATGGAAATCCAATTAAGCATCTAACAGATGGTGCTAACCTATATACTCTTGAATATGATGAGAATAATGCCTTTGTTAGAATGCTTAAAAATGGTGTGGTATCAACTGATAGAGTTAATTTAACTAAGACATATATCCAAGATATATATGATAGTGAAGGTAATGAATTAACTAAAATCTCAGATACCAATATTTATCAAACTAAGCATTCAAACGCTAATGCTTATAAAATGCAATATAATTCATATAACACAATTAATGGTAGAACATTACCACTTAGTGGATTAACAGAAGAAAAGGATGTTGCTGATAACTTCCTATCATATGTTGAATATAAGAATCAAAACCTAGCAGAATTAATGTATAAAGAAAAATATAGTGATGGTATCATAGTTGATTCTTATAGTAGATATTATGTAGATATTAAGATAAGAGTTAATTTCATCCTATCTAATATCAAAACAGGCATCGATAACTTTGCTACGATGCATAATGTAGATGCAGCAAGGGCAATTGCTGGAACAGATACTGGCGTATATGATTTAGATTATAAAGCCATGTATGATAAATATATTGAATTCCAATATCGACAAGAGATATCAAATCCTAATTTTAGAATTCAATATTTCTATTATGATATAGAATATATCAACCTATATTCATCTTATTTTAAAAATCATTAATGAAAGGAAGTGAGCATAATGTTTAAGTTCTTAAAGGGCGGAAGCAAGCTATCTCCAAAAGCAAACTTAATAATGTCAATTATATCAGTAATATTATGCTCACTATTATTAGTATTTGCAGGATATGGCTGGTATGTAGCATCATCATCTGTAGGGGCTACTGGACTTACTGCCTCAACAGCCTATGACCCAGCAACAGGTCATACAATCTCTATTAACCCTGATATGGATACAACTCTTGATGGTAGAAGTACTAACGTAATTCCTGGTGAATTAACTGAGCTACAAATCAATGTTAAGCTAAACACTGATACGGAATCATATCTACGTTTTACTCCATCAGTAGAATGGAAGGATGTAAATAAGGATGCGAACACTGGTATATTTGACCAGATTACTACCAAGATTAGAACTAATCTAGCAACTACCCTAACTTACACAGATTTAGATAAGCTAGCTTTAGTTGATGAATATTATACATATACATCAAATGTAGTTGCGGGAGACACTATTTATACCTTAGGTAATAAAGCATATCTTACTGATGATGAAAAAAGAGAAATATTTAGAAGCTTCTATGAGGATATCTCTTACAATATATTAAATAAGGTATACTTCACTATAGTAGAAGGAAAAGATAATAAGATAGCTAAAACTGAATTCCCAGATTTAATTGCTGATTATAAAGGAGCTAGAAGTAGAACATGGTATCCATTATCTCAGGCTCAGACATTACATCTAACAGAAGTAAATATGGAAACTGATTTATTCTTATATTTATATTTTGATGAAAGAGATGATATCATTCCTTATAAAGGTAGTAATGCTAGCTTAAATGGATATTGTTTCAAAGGTGAAAATCAATATTTTTACCAACAAATGATAATTGACTTATATTTATATAAGGATTAAAAGGCCAACTCGGCCTTTTTATTTTAAATAAATTTTATGTTGTTTATTGACAAATTAAATTGTACGCGATATAATAGTGTAAAATTAAATTAGGAGGAGAATATGTCAGTAGTAATTCGTTATTTTACAAAAAGTAAAAAAGGTAATACAGAAAAGATTGCTAAATTCATTAGCGAGAAGTTAGGAGTAGAAGCACTTGATATCACTAATCCACTTACTGAAAAGACTGAAACACTTATTTTAGTAAACGCAATGTATGCAGCTGATATCGATAATAGAATTAAAGATTTCTTAAAAGATAACAAGGATAACATTGGTGAAGTTGTTAATGTTAATAGTGCTGCCAGTGGATCATCTACTTATAAAGCAGTAAAGAAAACATGCGATAAATATGGTATTTCAATGAGCGATAAGGAATTCCATACAGTAGCTTCATGGATATTTATCAATAAGGGACGTCCTAATCAAGCAGATTTTGATAGATTAGCTACATTCCTAGAACAATTCAAGGCGTAAAAAAACGAGCAAATTTGCTCGTTTTTGTTTTAATTATTCAGCCACTAAAATTAATATATAGCCATATGAATCTATATCATCATAGTTTGATTCATATAATAATTTGCCGTTTGCGTCTTTCATCTTAATTGCAACTGTTATGGTGTAATACCCAGAAGTATAATTCTTCATGTAATCCCAGTTAATTGTACCATCTTGTTGAATTACATCATCGCTGTATAAAAATTCATACTCGAATGTATAACCATCTTTTTCAGTTATAAGTTCGATTTTTTCTCCTGAGAATCCTTCATCATCAATATAGTTTTCTAAAACGAAATTATCAAAGTATGTTTTGATTTCTTCATCTGTTTTAGCTACACTATTGTTTGTTTGATCATCCTCATGGATGCCAAGAGTAGAACCATCACCATCTCTTGATACTGTCCAATCAGTATCAACAAATGTTACGCTTCCTCTAGCTCCATCATTTCTTGTTATGTTGTTTGTGTCTGTAGCTGAGGCAACGCCATTAATTACATAGTCTTCGCCATTTTCAACTGGTGTGTTTATGTCTCCAAAAACATCGATCAATTGACCATTTTTATACAAACCAATTCTAGTTTTATCTCCAATATAAACTTCATCTAATTTGTCAGCATTTACTTTTAAAAAGTCTAAAGCATAGCTATTTACTAATGTATAGCAAGTTTTTGCAGGAACTGTTCCTGATAGCTTTAATTCTTTATTTTGCTTATTACTATATAGAATAATAGTGTAATTTGATAAATCAATTTCGTTATTTGATGGATTGTAAAGTTCTAGTGCCTTGTTATTGTTACTGTTAGCTACTGTATATACATTTGGTTTAAAACTAATGTTATAGAATTCTGAAATGAATAATTCATTTGCATAATCAATTGTTTCAGCTTGTGTAGTAGTTGTTGTAACATCAGTTGTAGTTGTTACATGTTCTGTTGTAGTAACAGTAGGCTCATCAGTTGTTGTAGTAACTGGCTCTGATGTAGTGTTTACAACGGGTTCAGTAGAAGTAGCAACAGGTTCTGTATTTGAAGTTGTTGGTTCAGCTGTAGTTGTGCTGCTTGTTGTAGTTGGTGTAACCTCAGAAGTAGTAGTTGTATTAGTAGTTGTTGTTTGAGCTTTTCCGCCGTAACAGCTAGCTAAAATTACTATTCCTGAGATTGATAAAATTGATAATAGTTTTTTCATTTAAATAATCCCTTTTTAATAATTTTGCGTCTTTGCGCACGCAAGGTAAAGTATATCATTATTCGGTTGCAATAAAAAGAAAAATTTTTGAAAAATGTGAATATTTTGCACGTATTTTGACTTGTAAAAGTAAGTGAGAATATTTCTTAATGGTTATGCAGTGAAAAAAATGTTTGACACTTGTATAATTATAATATATAATTACAATGTTCGTATGTGCACCACTTAGAAAAGGTCATAAATGATGAGAAATCTACCTTAATAGTGAGTCTTAATAATAGGAGGTAAAAGACATATGTATGCAATCGTAGAAACTGGCGGAAAGCAAGTTAAAGTTGTAGTAGGCGAATCTATTTTCGTTGAAAAATTAGAAGTAGCTGAAGGTGAAACTTACACTTTTGACAAAGTTGTACTTGTATCTGACGATAAAGTTTTAGTTGGTAATCCTTATGTTAAGGGCGCTACTGTTACTGCTAAAGTTGAAAAACAAGGCAGAGGTAAGAAGATCGTAATCTTCAAATATCGTCCTAAAAAGCATTCAGCATCTAAAAAAGGTCATCGTCAAGCATATACTAAGTTAGTAGTAGAAGCTATTAATAAGTAATATGACAAAATATCTTTTAAAAGAGACTAAGACCGAAACATTAATCGAATTATCTGGTCATGCAGGAGCTGCTCCTAAGGGCTATGATATCGTATGTGCAGGAATTTCTACTCTTTGTTATTTCACTTATAATCTTATAGATAGATTAAAATTCACATATGAAATTTTAGATATTGAGATATCTGAAGGGTTCTTTAGATTACAAGTTAAAAGAAGTAATAGATATTTAAATGAGATTGTCGATAACTTAATCGACTCAATGAATGGATTATGGGAGGATTACCCAGACTTCATTAAGAAAGTATAATAGGAGGAAAAAAAGATGTTTTTTAAAATTAATTTACAATTATTCGCCTCTAAAAAAGGTGTTGGTTCTACTAAAAACGGCCGTGATTCAGAAGCAAAACGTCTTGGCGCAAAAGTTGCAGATGGACAAAATGTAACTGCTGGTTCAATTTTATTCCGTCAAAGAGGTACTAAATTCTTCCCAGGTGAAAATGTAGGTCGCGGTGGTGACGATACATTATTTGCTATGGTTAGCGGTACTGTTAAGTTTGAACGTAAGGGAAAAGACAAAAAACAAATTTCTGTTTACCCTGCATAATAATGGAGAAATTTTGTCCTAACGGACAATTTTTTTCTCTATTAATAAAGTTTTGGAAGTGATGATATGTTTATAGATGAGGCAAAAATTGAGGTTTTTGCAGGTCGTGGAGGCGATGGTATTGTTGCCTACAGACGTGAATTAAAAATAGAATATGGTGGACCTTTTGGAGGTAATGGTGGTCGTGGTGGCTCAGTTATCTTTAAAGGTAGTGAGGGTCTTTCAACATTAATTGATTTAAGATACAAACGTATCATTAAAGCTGAAAATGGTGAAAAAGGCAAAAATAAAGGTCAATATGGTAAGAATGCCCCTAATACTTACATCCTAGTTCCAGTTGGAACAACCATCTTTGATGATGAAACAGGTGAAGTACTTGGTGATATCACTAAAAATGGTGAAGAGGTTGAAGTAGCTAAGGGTGGTAGAGGTGGCCGTGGTAATATGGCTTTCCAATCAAATGCCTTGAAGTGTCCTGATTTCTGTGAAAAGGGCGAACCTGGTGAGCATTTCTTCCTACGCTGTGAATTAAGAGTATTAGCTGATTGTGGTTTAGTAGGATTTCCATCAGTTGGTAAATCAACATTAATTTCACGTGTATCAAGTGCTAAACCAAAGATTGCTGCTTACCATTTTACAACTTTAGTTCCAAATCTTGGTATGGTTAGACTTCCAGATGGTCGAGATTTCGTAATGGCTGACTTACCTGGTATCATTGAAGGTGCTCATGAAGGCTTAGGCTTAGGTCTAGAATTCTTACGCCACATTGAAAGATGCCGTGTAATCGTCCATATTATCGATATGGCAGCCGTAGATGGAAGAGATCCATATGAAGACTATGTAACAATTAAAAATGAGCTAGCAAGCTACAAAATGAATCTATCAGAAAGACCTACTATCCTAGTGGCTAATAAGATGGATTTAGAGGGAGCAAAAGAAAATCTAGCTAAATTCAAAAAGAAAGTAAAAGAAGATATAATCGAAATATCTGCCTTAACAAATGATAATCTAGATATATTATTATATAAGGTTAGAGATTTATTAGATACAACACCTGAATTCTCATTATTTGATAGTGAAGAAATTAAGGTTAAAGAGTATGGCTTTAAAGAAGAAAAGAAATTCTTCGAAATCACTCGTGGTGATGATGGCGTATTCGATGTTACAGGTGATGGAATTAAAAAAATATTCGATATGACTGATTTCGATTCCGAAACTGGTAGATTCCGTTTCGCAAGAGAGCTTCGTTACCATGGTGTCGATGATGAACTTCGTAGACTTGGAGTTCAAAATGGTGACACAGTAAGAATCTTTGATTTCGAATTTGAATTTTTTGATTAATAGGAGGTTGATTCTATGGCAAAAACAACAATCGCAATTATGTATGACTTTGATAAGACTTTATCAACAACAGATATGCAAGAATATGGTTTTATCAAAAATCTAGGTATGACACCTGCTGAATTCTGGGGTGAAGCTGCAAAGCTTACAAATAGCCAAGGTATGGATAAAATCCTAGCTTATATGCTTGTTATGATAAATGAATGTAAGAAAAAAGGTATTAAGCTTACAAGAGAATATCTTAATGAATGCGGTAAAAACATTGTTTATTACCGTGGTGTTAATACTTGGTTTGATAGAATTAATCAATTTGGTCAAGAAAATGATGTAAATATTGAACATTATATTATTTCATCAGGTAATAAAGAAATACTAGAAGG
Organism: Acholeplasmatales bacterium; assembly: GCA_017454375.1. GTDB lineage: Bacteria > Bacillota_I > Bacilli_A > Acholeplasmatales > Anaeroplasmataceae > Anaeroplasma. The sequence continues at coordinate 58,700 of JAFTDB010000033.1, forward strand.
ATCATCTATCGCTAAATATTTTAAAAAGATTTACGGATGTGAATTCTATTATAATGAAAATGGTGAAGCTTGCTGGCCATCTATGGCAATCAACTTCACATTAAAAACTCAATTCATCTTTAGAATTTCAAAAGGTGTACTTGATGTTAGAGATGATGCATCTTTAAATAAGCACACTGATGATCGTAAAATCCCATATTCTAATCTAATTTACATTGGTGATGGATTAACTGATATCCCATCAATGAGAGTTGTTAAGGATAAGGGTGGTGTTGCTATCGCTGTATATCCATCAGGTGATAAGCATCACGTTGAACAACTTGTAAAGGAAAGCCGTATTAATTTCGTTTATGGTGCTGATTATTCACAAGGATCAGGCTTAGAGAATACAGTTAAGCTTTGCATTGAAAATATTGCTTTAAAGACAAAAATTCAAGCAAAAGAAGAACAATTAAGAACTAAGTACATGAAGGAATACGAGGAAATACATGAAGATTAGATTTTATAATGAAACTACTCTATCAACATTTAAATATCAAAGATTAATAGAGCGTGTTTTAAAAAATCGTAGTAAATCTAAATATATGAATATCATGTTTGTTACAAACGAGGAGATTCATAAAATAAATAAAGAATATCGTAACATCGATCGTCCTACAGATGTTATATCATTTGCTAACTGTGATGATGAGGATAATGATGATCCAAGAGAGCTTGGAGATGTTTTCCTATCTTTAGAAAAAGCATTTGAACAAGCTAAAGAATATGGACATAGCGTAGAACGTGAGGTTGCTTTTTTAGCAACTCATGCTTATCTACATTTAAATGGCTATGACCATATGACTCCTGAGGATGAAAAAGAGATGTTTTCAATTCAAGAAGATATTTTAAATAAGGCAGGTTTAACAAGATGAAAGATATAGAAAAATTATTTGAAAAAGCAAAAGAAGGTAGAAGCTTTGCTTATACTCCATATTCACATTTTAAGGTTGGTGCTGCTATCCAACTTAAAAATGGTGAATATATTTTAGGATGTAATGTAGAAAATGCATCTTACGGCTTATGTAACTGTGCTGAACGTACAGCATTATTCAAGATGATTTCAGAAGGCTATAACAAGGATGATGTAGAAGCAATGATGATTATTGGTGATACAAAGGATCCAATTTCACCATGTGGTGCTTGTCGTCAAGTTATGAGTGAGCTTTTAAGTCCTAATACACCTATCGTATTAGCTAATTTAAAAGGTGATTTCAAAGAATTCTTAAATAAGGATTTACTTCCTTATCAATTCGATGATAGTGATTTATAATAATGCAAAATAATTTTAAATCTGGCTTTATTGCGATAATAGGTAGACCTAATGTTGGTAAATCAACATTTATCAACCATGTAGTTGGTAAAAAGGTTGCTATTATGAGTGATAAACCACAAACAACAAGAAATAAAATCCTTGGTGTATTAACTAAAGAAGACTACCAAATAGCCTTTACAGATACTCCAGGAATTCATAAAGCAAAGACCTTGCTTGGAGAAAGAATGGTAAATGCTTCATATAGTGCTACTAAGGATGTTGATGGTATCATCTTTATGACTACGCCTTTAAAGAGCGTATTAAAGGGTGATGAAATCATCCTATCTAACCTAAAAAATAAGCATATACCAGTTTATTTAGTAATTAATAAGGTAGATCAATTAAAGAAATTTAATGATATAGATTTAACTATCGCAATCTATAAGGACTTATATCCTTTCGCAGGTGTTTATCCAATATCTGTTAAAGAAAATAAGAATGTAGATGTGCTACTTAATGATATAATTAAAACTTTACCAGTTGGTCCTAAATATTATCCTGATGATATGTATTCAGATCATTCTAATTCATTCTTGGTAAGTGAAATTATAAGAGAAAAAATCTTATATTTAACTAAAGAAGAAATACCACATTCAATTGCGGTTGTATCTGATATGAAATATGATGAAGAATTAGATGAATATGAGATATTATCAACTATCTATGTTGAACGTGATTCTCAAAAGAGAATCATCATTGGACATAATGGTGATTTAATTAAGAAAGTAAAGGATTTATCTAAAAGAGAGATTAAAAAGCTTTTAGATAAAAAGATTACATTGGAGCTTTGGGTAAAGGTTAAAAAGGATTGGAAAGATAAGCCTTTAGATCTTTCAATTTTTGGTTATTCGAAGGATGAGATGTAAAAATGTTAGAAGGTATTGTATATAAATCAATAGATTATAAAGAAACATCTAAAATAGTATATTTATATACAAGAGGTGGTAAGGTATCTGTAAAGGTATCAGGCTTAAATAAGAAGAATAATAATTTAAAAAGCTTTCCAATAACTGGAAACATTGTTAAATATAATTATTCTGATACAAGAGTACCTACCCTAATTGATTATGATATGATATTATCTCCTTTAAATCATTCTGATAATTTAGAATATTTGGAGGCATTAAGAGTAGTAATATTAGTATTAAATCAATTACCTGAAGACATTAATGATTATAGAACATATAACTTTGTTAAAAATATCTTAACAAATCTAGCAGAAAATCCTAAAAAGATATTATCAACATTCTTAATTAAAATGCTATATTCATTTGGTGTAACACCTAACCTAAAGGAATGTGCAAACTGTAAGAAAAAGGATAATTTAGTATTCTTTGATGTGGATGCTGGAGTTAGCTTATGTTCTAGCTGTGGACCTAATGTTGGCAATTATGAGGATTGGTATAAATTCTATTTTGCCAAGGTTAGTTATTTAAATGTAGAAGATTCTAATTACGAAGAATTGTTTAATGAAATAATGCGTTATTATGAGAACTTTGTTCATCTAAGCTTAAACATTAAATTCATTTGACAAAATTCTAATTATTTAATAAAATTAAATAAACACGATGAAGTAGAGGAGTAAAAAATCCTAATTTCTAGAGATAATGTGGTTGGTGAAAACATTAATTTAGTATTTTTGAAGGTAGCTATGGAGTGGATATGGTGAATAAAGTAGCTGTATACGTATTCTGCGTTAAAGATAATTGAGAGTCACACAATGTGTGGAACTAAGGTGGTACCGCGGTTAATTCGTCCTTAAATTTATTTTAAGGACTTTTTTTATGAAATTAATTGGCAAGGATATCATAATAAGAGATTTAAAATATGATGATGCAGAAGCATTTTATGAGTATGCCAGCAGTGATTTAGTTGGTCCTAGTGCTGGTTGGAAGCCTGTACCTAGCTTAAAGGTGGCAAAACGGGTGATCAACTCTTACATATATGCTAAAGACGTCTATGCGATTGCATTAAAGGAGAATAATAAATTAATTGGTACATTCTCTTTTTATCATGAAAATCTTTTAAGAAAATATAAATATGCAACGCAGGTTGGATTCTCTTTATCTAATTTATATTGGAACAGAGGAATCATGACTGATGCTTTAGGCCTATGTGTAAGATATCTATTTGAAGAGACTGACACAGAGATAATAGAGGTCTGCCATGAAATATTTAATTATGGCTCTAAAAGAGTAATTGAAAAGAATCATTTTAAATATGATGGAAGAATTAGAAAATATAAAACTCTATATGATGATAGAGTTGTTGATGTGGATTTTTATTCACTAACTAAGGAAGAATATGAAAAGGAGATAAAAAATGAAGAATTTAAAGCCTAAATATGATTTTAAAGAAGTTGAACAAGGCAAATATGACTTCTGGTTAAAGGGTGGATTCTTTACTGCAGGAGATAAGAGTAAGGAACCATTTACAATCGTTATTCCACCACCAAATGTAACTGGTAAGCTACATTTAGGACATAGCTGGGATACAACATTACAAGATATCCTAATCCGTATGAAGAGAATGCAAGGATATGATGCATTATGGGTTCCAGGAATGGACCATGCTGGTATTGCAACTCAAGCAAAGGTCGATGCTAAATTAAAGGAACAAGGTGTTTCTCGTTATGATCTAGGAAGAGAGAAATTCTTAGAGGTTGCATGGCAATGGAAGAAAGAATATGCTGAATTCATCCGTGCACAATGGGCAGCACTAGGTCTATCACTAGATTATACACGTGAAAGATTTACATTAGATGAAGGCTTAAATAAAGCCGTAAATTATGTATTTATTTCTTTATATAATAAAGGATATATTTATCAAGGTAATAGAATTATTAACTGGGACTGTGAAGCAAAGACAGCCTTATCAAATATTGAAGTAGAACACAAGGATATTGAAGGTGCATTCTATTATTTCAATTATCCATATGTTGATGGTAAGGGTGGAATCACAATTGCCACTACACGTCCTGAAACTATGTTTGCTGACCAAGCAATCATGGTTAACCCTAAAGATGAAAGATATAAAGATGTAATTGGTAAAGAAGTATATATTCCTAATACAGGAGTTAAGATTCCAGTTATTTCTGATGAATATGTTGATATCGAATTTGGTACTGGTGCTGTTAAGGTAACACCAGCTCATGACCCTAACGACTTTGAAGTAGGTCTTCGTCATAAGCTTGCTATGCCACTTTGTATGAATGAAGATGGTACAATGAACGCTATGGCTGGTAAATATGAAGGAATGGACCGTTTTGAATGTCGTAAGGCATTAATTAAGGATTTAACAGAAGCAGGATTATTTATTAAAGAAGAAAAGATGATCCACTCTGTAGGCCATTCTGAACGTACTGGTGTAGTAGTTGAACCAAGATTATCTAAGCAATGGTTCGTTAAGATGGATGTTTTAGCTAAGCAAGTACTTGAAAATGATGAATATCGTTTCGTACCAGAAAGATTTAATGATACATTAAAGCACTGGTTAACTGATATCCAAGACTGGTGTATTTCTCGTCAATTATGGTGGGGACATAGAATCCCTGCATGGTACAAGGGCGATGAGGTTAAGGTTCAAGTTGCTTGTCCAGGTGAAGGCTGGGTACAAGATGAAGACGTACTTGATACATGGTTCTCAAGTGCTCTATGGCCATTCTCTACACTTGGCTGGCCAGAAAAGACTGATGATCTAGCTAGATATTATCCAACTAGCGTATTAGTAACTGGTTATGATATAATTTTCTTCTGGGTATCTAGAATGTTATTTGAAGGTATCGAATTCACTGGTAAAGCGCCATTTAAGGATATCTTAATTCATGGTTTAATTCGTGATACTCAAGGTAGGAAAATGAGCAAATCTTTAGGTAATGGTGTAGATCCATTCGATGTTATCGCTAAGTATGGTACTGACTCACTTCGTTATTTCTTAACAACTAATAGTGCGCCAGGCCTAGACCTTCGTTATGATGAAGAAAAGGTTGAAAGTAGCTGGAACTATCTAAACAAGATTTGGAATATTTCTCGTTATGTAATTATGAATCTTGGTGAGAACTTCAAGCCTTCTAAGATTGAATTTAATAAATGTAATCTAGCTTCTAAATGGATTTTAGCTAAGTTAAATAACGTTATTAGAAGCGTAGATTATAATATGAATAAATATGAATTTGGTGAAGCAGCCAAAGCATTATATACATTCACTTGGGATGATTTCGCAAGCTGGTATGTAGAAATCTCTAAGGTAGATCTACAATCAGATGATAAAGAAAACATCGAATCAACTAAGAATGTATTAGTTTATGTTTTAAAATCAATTATTAAGATGCTTCATCCATTCATCCCATTCATTACAGAAGAGATTTATCAAACTATCCCACATGATTATGCATCAATCTCAATTTCTAATTGGCCAAAGGCTAACCCTGAATTCGATGATGAAATTTCTTTAAATAAAATTGAAGAAATGATCTCAATTATTACATCAATTCGTAATAGTAGAGCTAAAGCAAATAAGAGTATTTCTAAGCCAATTGATATAACTATTTATTCAAAAAATGAAAAAACTATTGAAATGATTAAGGATACAACACATTATTTGAATAAATTCACTAATCCAAAGGAATTAAAATTCATCACTGAAGATATCAAAAATAAGGATGATTATGAGGTAAGTGTATTATCAGATTTAAACATCTATATTTCACTTGCAGACCTAGTTGATAAGGAAGAAGCTAAGAAAAAGCTTATTGAATCACAAAATAAGATCGCAGCTGAAATCAAGAGAAGTGAAGGAATGTTATCAAATGAGTCATTCCTAGCTAAGGCTCCTCAGGCTAAAATTGATGCTGAAAAGGCTAAATATGAATCTTACAAGAGACAATATCAAGAAATACTTGATGCCCTTGAAAAATTCAATAAATAAGCCAAATTTTTAGAAAACTTTTGTATATTGACATCTTTCAAACCTCAGTTATAATTTGATTGAGGTTTGAAAAATGAAACTAAAAAGCATAGAATTAAAAGAGAGACCTAGAGAAAAATTAATAGCCCATGGGCCTGGAGTATTATCTAATAGTGAGTTACTTGCGATAATGCTTGATAGTGGTACCAAGGAAGAGTCTGTGCTTGATTTAAGCAGTAGACTAATTTCTGAATATGGCTTTTCTCGTCTTTTTAAAATGACATATTCTGAACTAGAACAAATTAAAGGTATAAAGGAAGCTAAGGCTTGTAAGCTTATGGCTTTATTTGAAATAGCTAGAAGAGTAAATAAATTAGATAATAAAAGAACACATATAAATGATGATAGTGACATCTTTGAATATGTTAAAGCTGATTATCTATTCTTATCTACTGAGATGTTATGCGTTATTTATTTAGATAAAAAATCTAATATCATCTATGAAAAGAAATATAAATCAACTGATTCACTAAAGGTTGAATTCCCAATTAAGGATATTGTTGGAGAAGCAATTAACAATAAGGCATTTGCCTTAGTGCTAGTTCATAACCATCCTTCAGGTGATTTAACTCCTTCAGAGAATGATATTATGATGACTAAATGTATTAAGGATGTTTTAGATAATTTAGGTATTTATCTATATGATCACTTAATAATAAATCGAAATGATTATTTCTCAATTATGAAAATGGTTAGAAATAAATAGGAGAAAAATATTATGCTCAAACAATTATTTATATTTTTAAAGGGTATGCTGTTTGGCCTTGCTAATGTAATTCCTGGTGTATCTGGTGGTACTATGGCAGTAATTACCAAGGTCTATGATAAACTATTAGGCTCTATAAATAATTTATTTAAGAAGTTCAAACCATCAATTCTATTCCTACTTGTATATGGTTTGGGTGCTGCAGTGGCAGTTGTATTTGGCAGTAAGGTATTAGTACTTGCTACTAATAAAATACCATTTCCAGTAGCTATGCTATTTGCTGGTTTGATTATTGGTACAATTCCATTTTTGGCAAAACCAATAATCCATGAAATAAAATGGCAGTATGTTGTAGTATTTATATTAGCTATGGCAGTAGTAATAGGTATGCTATTTATTGGATTAAATGTATCAAGTAATAAAACAGAATTACAACCGGTTGATTATTTCTTATTATTTGTATGTGGATTCTTAGCCAGTGTAGCTATGGTTACACCTGGTATAAGTGGAATGATGATGTTCCAAATATTTGGATATTACCAATTACTTATGAATGCAATCTCACATCTATTTAGTAATTTTGGTCAAAATGTATTAATCTTACTTCCAATCGCACTTGGGGTAATAGCTGGTATCTTTACAGCATGTAAGATTATGTCAATTATTCTAAAGAAGTTTCCTAAGGGCACAATGTTTGCTATCCTAGGCTTCGTAATTGCTTCAATATTTTGTCTATTCTATAATGCAGAATTTAAAGTAACAGAAGCTAACTTTGATGGCCTTCAAATATCACTTGCTATTGTGTTCCTAATCATGGGTGCACTTGGTAGCTATTTCTTATCACAAATAGGTGAGAAGCAAGAAAATGCGGTGGTAGAAAATACTGAAAACCTATCAAAAAATAATGATGAAATAGCATTAGAAACCGAGTCAAAAGTAGAAACTGATGATAAAAGTGAAAATCTTAACGAAAATGAGGTAAAAAAATAGTCTAAATGGCTATTTTTTTCTTTTAATGGTGCCATTTCTGTGTTATAATTATGGAAACGTTTACAGAAAGGAAATTTAATATATGGGAAATGAAAAATTAAGAAATGTTGCTGTGCTAGGTCACTTGCAATCAGGCAAAACCACATTAGTTGAATCTTTATATTCAATGACTACAGGTGCTGCCAAAGGTGCTGTTGAGAAAGGAACTACAATTAGTGACTACACACCTGAAGAAAAAGCAAAAATGAACTCTATCAAATCAGCCATCGTTCCTGTTATGTACAATGATCATAAAATCAATCTAATTGATGTACCAGGATCTGATGATTTCATCGGTGAAGCTATTGCTGCAATCTCTGTTGTTAAGGGCGCAATCTTAGTGATCGATGCTGCTAGTGGTGTAGAGGTTCAAACAGTTAAGCATTGGAATATGCTTAGAAAGAAAAATATCCCAACAATTATCTATGTTAATAAGATGGATAAGGAAGACATCCATTTTGATAACCTAGTAGAAGAAATCAGAAATAGATTAGGAAAGAACGCTGTACCATTCTGTTATCCAATGGGTCATGGTGAAGCATTCGACGGCTTCGTTAACTGTGTTACATTAAAGGCTAGAAAATACAATGGTAAGACATGTGAAGATGTAGAAGTATATGATGATAAAAAAGGTCGTGTATTTGAGCTTCATAACACAATGGTTGAGGCAGTTGCTGAAACTTCAGAAGAATTACTAGATAAATTCTTTGCTGGAGAACCATTAACTGATGAAGAAATTAAGAGTGGTTTAAGAACAGGTGTATTCGATGGTAGTATTATTCCTATCGTTATCGGTTCAGCTGCTAAAAATATCGGTTTAAATACATTACTTGATATGCTTATCCACTATCTACCTAATCCAAGTGAATTAAATCCACTTATCGCAGAAGATGATAAGGGTAATAAGGTAGAAAGAAAGACATTAGATGAAGAGCCATTTAGTGCATTCGTATTCAAGACTATCGTGGATCCATATAGTGGTGTATCTTCAATCTTCAAGATTTGTTCTGGTTCAATTAAGCCAGGTGATCAAATCTATGTATCACAACTAGGTACAACTGTAACTGTATCACAATTATTCAGCGTACTTGGCGGTAAATTTACTCCTGCACAAGTATTACATGCTGGTGATATCGGCTGCGTTACTAAGGTTGATGGACTTGAAACATCTATGACTATCTGCAGTCCTAAGAGCGTTGTTAAATATCCTGAAATTGACTTCCCATCTGCAGTTTACTATCGTGGATTACTTCCTAAGACAAAACAAGATGAAGATAAACTATCTTCAGTATTAGCTAAGATTATGCTTGAAGATAAATCAGTAGAAATTAGACGTAATGTTGAAACTAACCAACAATTAATTGGTACATTAAGTTTAGGACATTTAAATTATTTACTTGATAAAATGAGAAATAGTTATAAACTAGATTTACAGACTGAGGATGTAAAGATTGTTTATAGAGAAACTATTAAAGCACGTGCTACAGGTGATGGTAGATACGTTAAGCAATCTGGTGGTTCTGGATTCTATGGCGTTGTTCAAATGGATTTCGAACCAGCTGAAGAAAATAACTTCACTGAAGAAGTATTTGGTGGTGCTGTACCTAAAAACTACTTCCCAGCTGTTGAAAAAGGCTTCTATGAGGCTTGTGAAAAAGGTTTACTTGCAGGTTATCCAGTAATTGGTGTACATGCAATCCTAAAAGATGGTAAATACCATCCAGTTGATTCTAACGAATTAGCATTCAAGATGGCTGCGATTCTAGCATTTAAAGATGCTTATATGAAGTGTAAGCCAGTTATCCTTGAACCAATTATTAAGATTGTTGTTACTGTATCATCTGATGTAGTTGGTGATATCATGTCTGACCTTAACCAAAGAAGAGGTAAGATCATTGGTATGGATGTAAACTCTGTTGGTAACCAAAAGATTACAGCTTTAGTTCCTGAAGCAGAAATTATTGAATATGTAAATGACTTAAAGAGTATGACTCAAGGTGCAGGCTTCTTTAACCGTGAATTCTACAGCTATGAACAAGCTCCATCATTTATTCAAGAAAAATTAATTGCTGAAGCAGCAAAAGCTCAACAATAAAAAATAAGAATCGCATTTTGCGATTCTTTCATTTTGAGGCGTATTATGAATGAAACTGAATTAGCTTATGCAACTAAATATAAAAAAAGAATTAAGACTCTAGCCCTAATATTTATGATATTTATAATACTAATGGGCGTAGGCTTAATTGGTCTTGGTATTTATATGATGGTTATAAGTGAATCTAAGGTAGAAATAATATTTGTAGGAGCTATCCTACTACTTATGGGTATATCTGATATACCTTTAGGTATATATTTTAGAACTAGAGTTAATAAAAGAATCAATAATATGTCTGATGAAGATGCCTTAAAGAGATATAAAAGAATCTATGGCATAAAATAAAAAACAATTAACGCCACTTATGTGGCGTTTTTTGTTTGGAATGATTAATGTATCATAATTATATTAAAAATCAATTTAAACGCATTTTATGAGGGCGTAGAAGAAGATAAAAAAAGAAAGATTATTCATCTTTCTTCTTAGCTTTCTCTTTAGCTTCTTTAATTTTTTCTAAATCTTCATATACTCTTGTATAGAATAGAACTCTTTTAGCAATTGTGATATAAGCATTAGCTTGTAATGCTAATTTCATTGCCATATTAATTAATTCATCTTTATTATTTTCTTCAATATTTGCTAGCTTTTCTTTAGCATCGTTGATTGCTTTATCAAGCATTTCATTATTATAATCGTTGAATCCATCGAAGACATCCATGTTAGAAGCGCCTTCTTTATATCTTTCATCTTCAATTTGTTTAACTTCAGCAATTGTTAAAACTTGTTTTAAAGTACATATTTCTTCAATTAATGCTAAATGCTCACGATTATATTTTTTAGAAATAGGAGCTTTTAATACTTCACCCTTAACATAGTTATTAATCATTGATGGAGTAATTTGCTTATCAAGAGTAGAAGTCTGGAAAACATATAATTGCTTCTCCATATATGTGATTAATTGATCCATATATAAATCAATATCTGGAAGTTCTTCATACTTTTTAAAAGAGAAATTATCTAGCTCATTTAGCCAATTTTCAATTGATTTATTAATATTTTCCATAATTGCACCTCTTATTCACTAAAATTATATTATAATTTATTAAAAAACACAACAAATATTTTTAAAAACGCTTGACATTAGAGGCGACTTTATATATACTAGTATTGAAAACTAGATAAGAAAGTAATTAAAGGAAGATGAGCATATGAAGGAAAACATGATTATACTAGGTAATAGTAAATTTGTAGAAGTAGAATCTAAAAAAGGCAAAATCAGCCTTACTAAGAACAGAAGAGCTTTTAATTTAGAATCAAAATATAATGTTGATAATGTATCTAAAAAGAATTTAACTATTGATCAGGCTTCTAAATATTTTGATGAATACTCAAAAGAAAGAAAATATAATTATGTAGTAATTTCACTTGGTGAAGGTGATTACATCGTAAATAACGATGTTGAATCATTTGTTGAAAAGTTTGAAAAGCTAATTATGAAATTATCTAAAAAGCATATCAATATTGTTTTAGAAAAACCAATGGCTAGAATTAAAGATTTAAACTTTAAAGAAAAACTAATTAATTTATATAAAAAATATAGCCAAGAACTTACTTCATTAATAGAAGAAAAAACATCTGATTTAACATCTAATTTAGTTGTTAAAAACGCATAAGATATCATTAAATTTACACACTACAAAATAGGCGATTTTAGTTCGCCTATTTTTTGTTTATAATTCTCAAAGGACGAAATAGTCAATTATTCCTTGATATTATGGAGTTTATGAAATAAAATATAATTATATTTTATGATTAAAGGTGAAAAAATGATTGAATTTGAACAAATGGTATCAATTATCAAAGAAAAAGATTATTCATGTGATGTTGTAAAAACTGAAGATATTAAAAGTTTTATCTTCTCATTAACATCATTTTTATACCCTAATTTCGGTGAATATGCTGGAAACAAGGATATGTATTTAGCTAATAAAATAGCTGATGTTAAGAGCTCTTTAAAGCTATTACTTCATGAAACTAATGAATTAGAAAAGTTCACAGAAGACACTACATTTAATGAATATATCAACAAATTCTTTGATGAACTGCCTAAAACATATAACTTATTATCAACTGATCTTCAAGCAATCTATGATGGAGATCCAGCAGCTCATTCTACAAAAGAAATACTTGCTTGTTATCCTGGATTTAGAGCCATTTTTATACAAAGAATTGCTCACATTTTATATAACTTAAATGTTCCTGTTTTACCTAGAATGTTAACTGAATGTGTACATTCAATTACTGGTATAGATATTCATCCAGGCGCTCAAATTGGTAGCTATTTCTGTATAGATCATGGTACTGGTATTGTTATAGGTGAAACTGCAGTAATTGGAGATCATGTTAAGATTTATCAAGGTGTAACATTAGGTGCACATTCCCTATCTAAGGGTCAAGCTTTAAAGGGAACTAAGCGTCACCCTACTATTTTAGATTATGTTACAATTTATAGTGGAGCATCTATTTTTGGTGGTACTACAGTTATTGGTAATCACACTACAATAGGCAGTAACACTTTCATTACAGAATCAATCGATGATAACATGCTTGTAACTATTCAAGGAATCACTAAGAAGAGGCAACAATAATGAAAGTCGAATGGTTCAAGGAATATAGCTACAATCTTGGCAGAGATATGGAATTCAAGGTATTTGGCCATGCTGGTAAGCCTTGTATAGCCTTCCCTGTTCAAAATGGTAGATATTATGATTATGAAAACCGTGGAATAATTGAATCTATGCGTGAATTCATCGATGCTGGTAGAATTCAAGTTTTTTGTGTAGATTCAATTGATTTAGAGTCATGGAGTGCGGATTGGAAATGGGGAAGAGACCGCATGGAAGCTCAAGAAGCCTATTACCGCTATATAATAGAAGAAATTGTACCTCGTGTTTATGAAATTAACACATGGGGAAATGGTGGAGGAGTAGCTAGTGGTGTTATGACATTTGGCTGTTCAATGGGTGCCTACCACGGAATGAATTTCTTCTTGAGAAGGCCAGACATTTTTGATGCTGTATTAACTTTGTCTGGCATTTATCACTCAGGATTTTTCATTACAAATTATGCAGATGATTTAACATTCTATAATTCACCAATTGATTCATTAAAGCATATGCCTTATGATCACCCATATATTGCGTTATACAAAAGAGCTAGAATAATAGTTGCTGTAGGACAAGGCGATTGGGAAAAGGAATGCCTTGATGATACACATGAATTAGAATGGGAATTAAAGAAGTTTGGTGTAGACGCATGGTTCGATTATTGGGGCTATGAATATGCTCATGATTGGCCTAGCTGGCTACAACAAACACCTCATTTTTTACATCACATTTTAGATTAAATTTAATACTTGAATAATAGGAAAATGCCAATTACAATCAGTGTTTTGGCGTTTTTTTATGCCTTCACACAACTTATTTGGTGAAGAATTGACTTTTTTTGTGAATTTTAAACATTTAAGCGTGAAAGTAAGCGTTTTTTTGATAATAATTTTTAATTATTATATGCTACAATATAAGTGGTAGCGGTTTCATATTTATTATATAAATATTAAACGCTTCAAAAAATATGAGAAATAACGTGTTACTTCAAAAAAGTAAAACGTAAATCTTCATAAAGTGAGTTGATTATTATGAAAACACAAAATGAGAAATTAACAAGAAGGAGAAAAGGGATAATTGCCTCAACAATTGTTGTAGGTATGTCAATCGCATTCACATGCATGGCAATCCAGACAGGAAATGTAGCTGCTGCAGGTACAACATCCGTTACATATGGTAAGCACGCTAAGACAGACACAGATTTCTATGGCGCTAGTGCTGCTAACTATTATGTGGATATGCTTGATGAATCTAACACTATAGTTGTTTCTAACCAAGCTAACTATGAATTGGATACTGTTAAGCATACTGCAACACTTAAAAACTACGATGGCTTGTTTAATTTAACATCTAATTATTACAAGCACGTACGTATTCCTGAAACAATTAAGGTTGGTAGCGATACTTACACAGTTACTAAGATTGATACTGCTTATCCAGCATCTGTTTATCCAACTGCTGTAACTGAAACTACACCACTTGAAAACCTAAGCTACGATAAGCGTTATGTTATTCGTGCGTTGACAATCCCAGATACCGTACAGGAAATAGCTAAGTACTCATTTGAGGGCTTTGGTTCTCTAGAGTACTTTAAAACACCTTTCGTTGGTACATCTCGTGGCTCATCAGCAAGAGGTATGAATAGCTCTGATAATGTTGCAAACAACTATGTATCTGACCCAATCGGTTGTATGTTCTCCAACCCTAAATACACTTTGGGCGATTATGGTTTTGCACTTGATTACATCGGATTTAAGGATCAAGCAGCAATTGATGCGTATAAAACAAGCTCAACAATTACTGACTATAACGCAACAGTTATAGCTGAGTATTATGAAACTGAAGATTTAATTGATACAAAAGTTCTATATAAGATGCCATATAACCTATCTAAGATCGTCGTATCTGATGATGATGACATCGGTAATCATGCTTTATTCAATTTAACAGAAGTAACAGAACTTGAAATTTTAAAGAATGATGCTTCTAAGCAAATGGTAATTGGTCAATATGCATTTGCACATAGTGGATATGTATATGTATACCTACCTCGTCAAAATGTTGCATTATCTACAGGTGACTTTACAAACTGTCAATCTTTACTAAAGGTTGTATTACCTAATGAATTAACACAAATTCCAAGCGGTTTATTCGGTAACGATATAGCGCTTAAGAAGGTTTGGATGCCTGCATCTGTAACTACTATCCAAGATAGTGCATTCTTAGGATGTAACAACTTAGAGAATGTTTATCGTTATGATACAGCAGATGAATATAATCTAAATCCTGCAAACGAACCTAAGGACGTTCATGATACAGCATTACCAGTAGGTACAATTGACTTAACTGGTTTAAGATATGTAGGTGCTGGTGCATTCGCTGGCTGTCAACATTTCTTGGATGTATCATTACAATTTACTCAATCTAGTATCATTTCTGAGGAAACTGCAACTAGAGCATATATTGGTAAAGGCGCATTCAATGGCTGTTATTCATTAAAGGCTATTACTCTACCATTCGTTGGCTGCTATAGAGGCGGTGGAAACTCTTCAACAAATATGTTTGGCTACATCTTTGGTGAAGATGGTCTAGATTCTAACTCATATGTAGTTGTTCAAAATGTTTCTGGCACATCTGATGCCGTAACATCAAGAATTCCTACATCGTTAAAAACTATAACTAT
The DNA here is from genome assembly GCA_017454375.1 of Acholeplasmatales bacterium. GTDB lineage: Bacteria > Bacillota_I > Bacilli_A > Acholeplasmatales > Anaeroplasmataceae > Anaeroplasma. Next base: position 74,198 of record JAFTDB010000033.1, read on the forward strand.
TACAAACGATACAACAATAGCTGAAAATGCACTTTCTAACTTAAAGGAAGTAACTTCATTAAGTATCAGCTCTGCTTCATCAATTGGTGCGGGTGCATTTGGCGGTATGGCTAGTCTAAATATTCTTCGTGTTCCATTTATGGGTAGAACTTCAACTAGCCGTGAGCATATTGGTATCGTTTTTGGCACAGAAGTATACACTAATTCATATACAGCACAAGGATATCAAATTCCAGCTGAATTAGAAGAAGTTTATATTACAAACCAATACGAAATTTATTCATATCAACTTTACAACATTAAATCTCTTAAGAAGGTTGATATTTCTAGTCAAACAAGTATTATGAATGGCTATATCTTCCATAACAACCCTAACCTAGAAGAATTAGTATTACCATTCGTTGGATACGAATATGGTGAATTCTATCGTCCATATTGGTGGTGGCGTGATAAGGCCTATAGAAATACACTTCAATGGATATTTAGTGAAACTTCATTTGAAAATTCATATTTCAATGATTCTTTAAGATATTATGATGGCTATCGTAAGGCTATTCCAATGTCGCTAAAGAGAGTAACAATAACAAATGATACAGTAATCACGACTTATGCATTTAGATATTTCTATTATTTAGAAGAAATTAACATTCTTGGCTCAAGAACATCATACATTGCTGAATCTTGTATGGTTGGTTGCCAAAACCTAAAAGAATTAACTATTCCATTTGTTGGCTGTGATATTAACTCTAAGTCAATTAGTGGTTATCAATATTGTCTTGGTTGGGTATTCGGCCAAGGTAACTATGGAAACTGTTATGCTGCTGGTCAAAATGCAACATTCTATATTCCAAATAATCTAGAGACTGTAACGGTACAACGTGAGGATGCTAAGATTACAAACGCTGCATTCGCTAATATGAAATCATTAATAGAAGTACATTTCCCTAACGCTAACTTCACATCAAGCGTTGGTGCTTATGCATTCTATAATGATACAAAGCTTCGTACTATTAATATTCCAAAGGCTAAATATGCTACAGTTGGCGATTATGCATTCTATAACGTATCATCAATTCTAGATATTAGAGAGATGATTCCTAATTCAGTTAAGACAATTGGTGCTTATGCATTCGCTTATACATCAGTTGGTGGTAGTGCAAATGCTACTGATGGTGAATCATTAAAGCTTAACTTAGCTAATTACAACAAGATTGGTAATTATGCATTCTTAGGATGTAGAAACATTGAAGAAATTGAAATTACTCCTAACCTAAATTCAACTACTGTACTTGGTGAAGGTGTATTCCAAAACTGTGTATCACTTAAGAATGTTACACTTAACGGATTTGTAACAAAATATTTATTCAAGAATTGTTATGGTATTACAAAGATTGATTTAACAGGTATTACTGATATTCCTGATGGATTATTATCAGGCTGTTATAATCTTGATTTCGATACTAACTTCGGTAAATCAAATACTGTTCCTGATGGTTTAAGAATCGACGTTAATACAACTCGTATTGGCGAAGGCGCATTCCAAAACTGTTCTGGCTTATCTAAGTTCTTAATCCCTTCAACTGTAAGAACTATTGAATCTTATGCATTCAGCGGTTGTACAGGATTAGAATACATGACAATGCCAAAAGAAGTAACTACTATCAAACAAAGAGCATGGGCTGATGATAAGGGTAACGGAAACTGTAATCCTAATTTCTATTTCTATGTTTATGAAGCACAAGCTGACTGGCCAAAGGGCTGGGTAGAAAATTGGAACTGTGATTATCCAGTATACATTTTAGGCTCAACTGATAGTAATCTATTTACATATGCTTATTCAAAGACAGACAAGGCATACTTCATTACAGGTACTGAACCTGGCGTGACATTATCTGGTCAAATTGAATTCCCTACATACCATGATGGTCTACGTGTAGTAGGTATTACAAATACTGGTACAAGAATTGAAAATACAACAGAATACGAAAGAAAGATCAGTGATCAACAGGATATAACTAGCGTAATTATCCCAGCTCAATATTACTACATTGCACCTGGTACATTCGCAAATGGCCACCGTGTTGATATGTATTTTGAAAGTACAGTTTCAACAATCAATCAATGGTGGGATTCTAATACGATGATATTAGATGGTGATCAAAAGCGTAAAGGCTGGCAAGTTGGTAGCTTTACAACATGTAGTACAGACGAACGTGAATGGATTGAAAAAGGCTACATTTTCTATGGTGATTACTGGAATTATGTAGGAACTGGCGTTTCTAAGACTCCTACATTAAAGGCATCTACATTTGAATTATTATTAGAATTTGCTCCTGCAAATCCTACATATACAGGTAATGAAATTACTGCTGATAAGATTTTAGCAATCTTCTTACCTGCAAGAACTGTTTTAAATGATGCAATGGTAGATCCATTATTCACATATACAACATCTGATCCAGCATATAAGAACCGTGCAGCTATCACACCTGATATGTTTGCTTCATGGGGAATTGATACAGATTATACTGATCTATTCACATACACTTATGAAAACAATATTAACGCTGGTACAGCAAGAATTACTGGTGTATTAAATGGCGTAATGTATCAAGATTATTTAGCTTCACTTACATATGCTAATTCAACACTTCAACCTGCAAACAGAGTTAACAAGGTTTACTTTGGTGGAAACCTTAAGTCTTCATTCAGCATTGCTAGAGCACAAGTAGAAGTATTCTATAAGACTCCAAGTATTACAGATTATTCACAAGAAGAATTAACTTTTTACTACTTAATGCTAGATTATGCTACATCATTCACTAAAGAATATAATAATGAAGTTTGGTCAAATAGTAACTGGGCAAATGCTGTAACTGGTATTGATACTACAAAGGGTTATCAATTCACAGGTACTCTAGCTACTAGAGCAAAGACAGTTGGTACTTATCTATGGACTGCTAATGATATGTATTCTGGCTATTCATCAACACATCCAGATGCTCCAGTAAATAATCCAGATGCATTCAGATGGGTTGAAAAGTGGGCAATCTATAGAAATGGTATCGATGTAAGTAGAAACTTCGATGTATCTATTTATGTTAAGGTTACAATTACACCTAAGAAGGTTTACCTAGATTGGACTGGCGGTAATTGGTCAACATTACACCCTGGCGATTATGAATATGGTTATAAGGGTGCTGAAATCGTTAAGCCTACTGCAGCTATGTATTATTATCGTGACGATGATGATGCTAACTCATATGGTGAAAGATTAGGTCAAGAATTAAATTATACTAATAAAGCTGTTTTAGCTGGTACTAAGCAAACAATAACAGAAGCTACATATCCATCTGACTATGTAGTATATGATGCTTATGCATATGTAAATCCAAATGTAGCAGCTAACTATACAGTTGTTAATAAAGATGGTACACCAAACACTAATGCAACTTCTGTTGGTAGTGTTATTTATAGCCCAGTAATAACTGTTGAATATCGTATCGTAAAGGGTACAGTAGTAATTAAGATTTATGATGATAGCTACTATATTCCTACTACAGCAGATTATTGGACTGGTAGAATTGATACAGTAAATGGCTCAACAAATGGTATTACTATAACTGGTTTAGGTAAGAATAGTATTTTAGTTGGTTCACTAAAGACATCTAGTGATGCTCCGACTGACTATTCATATAGATTGAATACAGTATCAGAGTACTATTTTGACTGGACTAATAATACTGTAGCTGTATCTGGCCATGCTACATTAGGCACAGCGGCAGCCTTCCATATATATAGAACAGCAGTAAATGAAACTGATCAAACTGTTACATACATTGATGAGCATCAATACGGAAATGAATTCTATGATGTAATTATTGATGTTACATCTAACGTTAAGATTAAATATCAAACATTTGATGTTGATTACTTCATTTGTGAAAAAGATAATCCTTCATCAGCTGTAAAGGTTGCAACTTATAAAGATGCACAAACTATTACATCTGAAAGTGGTATTAGATATCAAATTGACGTAACATTCCCAGTTGATGGTAAATTCTATCAATTATATGCAGTAGTTAACAATGCTGATCAACCAGCTGATATGGTTCTTAAGTATTTATACCAAGATCCAACATCAATGGCACAACTTGATGGTCCGGAACCATTAATATTCCAAAAGCCAAATCAAAATATTCAAGATTTCGTTAATATTACTGGTAGACATTACAATACTCATAACCAATATATTCAATTACATACTGTAAAGAGTGATGTTCAAATTAAGACTCCACTTACTAAGCAATATGATAGACATGCATTCGATCTTGTTAAAGATGGATTCGTATTAAAGATGGGTACTGATCAAGCTAGTGAATTTACATATGTATTCTATGATTTACCTAAGATCTATCCTAATAGAAAAGTAATTACTGCTCCAATCAATGTTGGTACTTTCTATGTAAAGATTACTGTTCCTGAGGGTGAATACTTTAATGCATATCAAAATGATCTAGAGTGTAATATTATCGGTAGAAAGATTATATTAGACTTATCAGGTAATTTATCCGCTCTATATATAAAGAAAGATGCAAACGGAAATACTATAGAATCTGGTACTTATCAACAATTCACAGAAGCAAATGGTAATACAGGTAGTAAGAAGTTCGATACTCTATATCAAACATTCACTCCTGATAACAAATATTTGCTTGCTAAAGGATACCTACTTGGCGAGGAATATGATGAGAATGGTAACCTAGTATATGAAGCTGACGAATTTGTTGGTACACTTGTTACTGGTTATAGAAATAAGAATGGCTTAACTACATTAAATGAAGTTGGTCAATATGACTATCAAACTGGCAATGTTACTTGGTATCAAGTAAGCTGGGCTGTTTATAATCCAGCAGGCAATACATTTACATCTAATTATGATGTAGAAGTTATTGGCTCATATGAGATTACACCATTGCAGCTAACAGTAACAGAAAATCATATTAGAAAACCTCAAATGGCTGGCTCAGCTTGGGATGCTCAAGCAGATGCAATCGAATATGATGGATTCTTACATTATCCAGGCGTTACAGTAACTACTGAATCTGTAGGTAGTACTACATATAATTACACAGTATATTATGCTGATTATGACTTAAATGGCACAACATCATTTGGCGGCTTATCTAAATTTGCTCCAACATATGTTTCACCTACTGTAACTAAGGCACATCCAAATGGCACAAAGATTTATTATGCTGTAGTTGCTCCACATCATGAAACAGTTTATGGTTCTTTAGATATATGGATTAAAGAATTAACAATTAATTATGAAGATCCAGCTGCAGTTATAGATCCAGATAATAAAGATACTACTGGTCAAATAATTGATGATGAATATACATATTTTGTTGATTATGATGGTGATGTACATAAATATATAGTTACAGTAAATAATCCACCATACGCAACTGTATATTATCAAGAAGTAAGTAATACAGGTGCAGTTATCGTTGATTGGACCGATGAACCATTCTCTCAAAAGGAAATGAATGATAATACCCCTCGTTTCTTTAAATGGAAGATTGAAGCTGAAAACTATGTAACAGTTACATCTGATGAGGTTTATAGTGGACACTTCATTAAGTTTATCGTTTCTGAACGTAATTTACCAGATTTACCTCTAAAGGTTGATGGCCAAACTGATGGATTTAAACTTATCGATTACGAAGGCATTTATGATGGTCAAGCTCATACAGCCGAAGTTGAGATTCCTATTCCATATACAGATCCAAACACATCAATTACATATAACTTTAAATTAGCTAGCGAAGCAACTGCTGCTGATACTGATAAAGATTTAGTATATGTATATTACAGTGCTGATTATGGCGATCTTGGTAAAGATGCTACATGGACTAATTGGATTGAATTCACTGATGCATGTAAGGATAAAGAACATGCTTATCAAGTATGGGTTAAGGTTCTTGTTCCAAAGAAATTTAAGTCTCATATATTCCAAGGTACAGTATGGATTAAACCATTACAATTTAGTGGTATTTCATACAATCTATATAATGATGTATTTGATGGAAAATATCATACAGTTACATTAACTGGTACTAACTTACAAGCTATTCCAGTTACTGAACCAGGATATGATGAATTAATGAATCAAATTCAAGTTCCTGTATTAGATGCATATGGTGATCCAACTTACACATATCAATATTTTGATGGTAGTAGTTGGATTGATATAGATATTAGCTACACAGCAAGTGCTAATGTTGTTAGTGCTGGCTACGGTTATCAATCTGCCCTTAAATATAAGGATGTTGGAAATAGAAGAGTTTATGTTAAGATTTCTGCTCCTAACTACGAAGACTTGATTCTATATCCACCTTCAGAGGATAGCTCTAATCCAGTTAAGAACTTCCCAGCAAATGAAATAGCTGGTGATGGCTCTGATATGGGTAATATTCGTATTTCTAAATATACAGTTGCAGACTTTGCGGCAGATGTAAGCTACGAATATACTGAAATTCAATATTCAGCAGCTCCTATCGATCCATCTGAATTAAAGATTTCAACTATCCATGATGGTAAGAGAACTTATACATATTTCGCAGTAACTAAATCTACAAGTGGTACATTTGATGTAGATTTAACTCAAAAGATTTTAGGACCAGAAGAACTAGGCTATTATGCAGTCTATGTTGAATTTGCTGGTACTAAGAATTGTGAAGCAGCTTACTTCACTCATGATAACAATTACACAATTGATGGTAATAACCCTACTGGTGGATTCATTATCTTCAAGATAGTACCTAGAATCCTAGAGGTTAAGTGGACTAAGGTAATTGAATATGATGGATTAGATCATAATCCAGATCCATATGTAATTACTGGTACTCCAGATACAATTAACCTATATTATGAGCCAGTTGCTCCAACTACAGATGCATATATCAATGAAGTTGGCGTATATACATATAAGGTAACTATGACTACAGTTAATCCTAACTATGTACTTGATACAGATTTAGAGACTGAAGCGTTAGAAAACATTATTACTATTACAGTTAAGAAACGTGTTATTATCATTGACATAGTAGATTCAAAGGTATATGACGGTAAAATCTACGATAGAATGAACTTCATAGGCTACACAACTTATGTAGATGATAATGGTAAGACTAAGAAGCAAGAATTATACGGTTTAAGAACAGCTAATGATGAAACTGCAACTGAATTCATCTCAACTAACTTAAATGTTACTGATGGTATTGCTTACTCAACAACATTATCATTACCTTGGAATTTACAATTCTCATTATTACAAGGTCATATGTTTATTGCCCGTATAACTACTAATAGATATGTTAAGGGTACATATTATTATGACTCTACAACAACTGAAGCTAAAATCAATAAGGCAATCATTGAATGGGATATTATAAAAGTAACAACTCAAATCGATGGTAACGGTAATACAATTTATGTTCCAGAATTAGATGCTGATAATAAGTTTATCTCAGTAAAGGAATTCTATGATTATGAATCTGGCTCATACCCTACTCTTGAAGAGGGTGGCGGCTACATTAAGCTAGAAATCTCTATTACAAATCCAACAATGGAAGACTTATTAGAAGATATAGAAGATAAGGTTGTTAATTATGATGGTGCAGCACATTCAATTAACATCACAGAACAAAAGGGCTTCCCAGTTGCTCTAAGTGGTGCTTATGTTGAATATAGAGCTGCCGGCACAACAGAAGCATTCTCATTAAGTGCTCCTGGTCGTATCAATGTTGGTTCTTACACATATGAGGTTAAGGTATCAAAGATTGGTTATGAACCTTACATCTTCACTGTTAAATTAATCATTAAGCAAGTTCCACTTGATATTACAATTGCTGATCTTGCTGATGCATATGATGGCATGGTTGATTATGATGTATATAATGGTGAACCAAAGAATACTACATATACTATTAATAATATGAAGGTAACTATCTATAACTTTGTAAATGATATAGGTAAGTCATCTAAATCATCACTAGGTCATATGCGTTACTATAGTGTTGATGATATATCTAAAGCACAGCTAGAAGCATTCTATGCAAGCTTTGATGAGAACACAACACTTCCATATTATGCATTAGAACAAATTACTGATGCTGGTAAATATTATGCAGTAGTATATTATGCTGGTGATCCTACAGCTTGGGGTAAGAGCGTTGCTATTAAGGAAATTGAATTAAAACCAAGACCTTTACATATCGACTTTACTCCACTTACAACTTCTTATACATTTGAGAAAACTTATGATGGAACTCCTTATAAGATCCCTCTAACAAGCTCAACTATTCATGAAGAAGATTTAGTTGTAGGACATTACTTCACTAATACTCAAGCAAACTTAATTAACTGCTCAGTAGCAACTAATTCTCCAAATGCTAATGTTTCTGGTCAATTCTATGAAGGACCTACAGACTTCGTTTGGGGTAACATGTACATTTATGATTCAACTAACAAGAATGTTGCTAAGAACTATAAGCCAGTATTAAGTGATAACGTTAAGGTATTAATTAAGAAAGCATATTTGAATGCTAATATATTCTATGTAGTTGATCCTACTTACATGTATTCAAAGATTTATGATGGTCTAGATGCATATCCAGAATATGTAGCACCAGAATTATGTACAGTAGAATTTACATATTATCCTGTTGATGATTTCACAGCTCCATTAAATCCAGAGCATCATCAATCAGATGTTGGTGAATACTCAGTAGTATTAAAGGTTGTTGATTCAGTTAACTACCATACAAGTGATGAATCATTTGCATATATGACATACCCAACAGGTTATGCTAAAATAACTGCAACATCTGCTGAAATCGTTTGGGAAGATACAGAAGTAGAATTTGATGGTACAGCTAAAGCACCTAAGGCTTATATTGAATACATAAAATCAATTAATGAGCAAGGTGAGCCTGTAACTGAAAAATTATACTTAAATGTAGTATTTATCGACGATGATGGTAATGAATCATCTACTAAGACTGATTCAGGTAAATACGAAGCATATGCTAAGTGGCCAACTGCTTTACCATTAGTAACAGTTCCACAAGGCACTACTCAACATGCATTAAAGAAGGATAACTATATCCTAACTAATACATTTGAACAATTTACTATTACTAAGCGTCTAATAACAATAGTAATTGGTAATGAAGATAATAAGTATACATTATCTGAATATACAGATGGACATAGTCCACTTCAAATCCCTATTACAACTAATGTTATTGGCTTAACTACAGGCTTTAGCTTAAAGAGCTTAACCGGTGGAGATATTCCAGTATTAAAGACTGCAAGCAATAATGTTGGTACATATGCCGGCAGCAATAATTTCAGATTTGATGATATTATTGTTTGGTACGGTGGTAACAATATCACTTCATCAATTATCTTTGATGTTAAGGGTACTGCAATTATCTTATCTAATAAGATTAGTGTTGATATCATAAGCATTGAAAAGCCATACTCTATAGCTGGCTATTCAGTTATGACAATGGATATCATTACATATAACAACTTACCTTCAAGTAGATGTGCATTCTCATTCAGATTCTCTAATGTATCTGGTGATGAGGAATGGCATATTGGTGACATTTCAATGAAGGATGTTGGTACATATGAAATTGAATACCGTGTTAATGATACATTAACTGGTACAAATGCATATGAACAAGGTACAGGTAGCTTTGTTATAAAGATTGTTCCTGCATCTTCATATGTTGCAATTCCAACTAACCTAGATAAGGTATATGATGGTACACCTATTAGTGTTACACCATCTACATTAATTGGCTTCAATGGTGGTGCTAAGGATCTAGTTTACACATATTATGAATATGTAACTGTTAATGGTATTAAGACTATTCAAAATATCGGAACAGTTAAGACTGATGCTGATGGCAATATCGTTGGTGAAGCTCCAATTGATGCTGGTGAATACATGGTTGAAATAACTTCACAAGCTGATACAGGCTCAGGAGTTCAAAACTATACAACATTAAAGGTTACAAGAGATTTCAAGATTACACCTATTAAATATGTATTAACTTATGTTGATGATAGAGAAATCACAACAAGTGAATTAAATGATACTTATATTTCTAGAAGAAAAGATTCAGTTACTGGTCAATATCTAGTTGATTCAAGCGGTAATTATTACGATACAATTATCGTTGATGGTCAAGGTGGTATCGTATCTGGTGATATGGGTGATATCTTAACTTACTCAATTAGAAGTAAAGAAAGTATCAATAGTGATGTTGATGGTCCTCAACATAGAAATTCATACACATATACAAACACATTTATGCCAGCCACAGTATCATATGTTACTGACTCTTATGGTAATCTAATTCCATCAGGCTTCGCACTTAACCAACAAAAGAATTCATTTGCTGCTACAGGTGCTAAGGATGATAAGGATTATCCATTCCGTTTAGTATGGGAAGTAAGAAGTAAGTATCGTATTGATGACTCTGGTAATTATGCAGATGTATCTAGAAATTATTACATTGAATTCTCATTTGATGTTAAGATCCACTATAAATATATAAAAGGATACACAATTGAGGATGTTACATCTGACTTTACTGGTAACCCTGTAAGTGCAACTATTACAAAGGCTGCAACTACAGATCCATCAGATGCTCAAGTTACTAAGACTTTCGCAACATCAAGATCTAATCTAAATGATCCAACTAAGATTTATACTGGTGAATCTCAACTTGTTAGTACAGATTTATCTCCAACTCAACCTGGCGAGCATGTATTCTATTATAGATTTACTGCTACAGGCTATGAGGAACTAGAAGGCTCATTTAAGATAACTATTAATAAGATTGATAGAGCTAATATAAAGATAACAAGTCTTGATTTAGCATCCGCAATTGATGCTAACGTTTCAGGTATAACTAATATAGGTACTGTTAAATATACAGGTAATCCTGTTTATACTAAGACTGTAACCCATATGACTACTAACGTAGCTCAAGATACTCAATACTCAACAACTCCTTCATCACAATATTATGTACCTGGTATAAATTATGATTTAGTTAAGGTCGGTGGAAAATATATTGCTGATGACTTTGTAGATGCTGATGTAACAGTTTCTTACTCAAAGTTTGGTAGCAAAGAAAAAATTGACCCTAAGGTAGGTGCAATTGATTCAGGTACATATACATTCACTGTTACTATTCCTGAATCTTCATGCTACAACGTTACAAGAGTAAGTGGTACATTCAAGATTGAGCCAAGAGAAATAGCAGTATTAAATGCTGATGAAACAAATACTAATGTATATTCTAAGATATATAAGGTAGATGTAGTTGGTGAATATCAATATAAATTAAGCGAATCTACATTCTATAAAGCATATCTTGTAAATGATGATGGTAGCTTAGGTGCTGAGTTAACTTACCCTGACTTTGAAGTTGAAGGTATTATGGTTACAAAGTATGACAGTGCTGCTCATTATACAGGATTAGATGCTACATACTTATGGCATCAAAGCATGACTCCAGTTGTATATCGCAACGGTGTAGATCAATCTGATAACTACACAGTTTCATTGAAACATGACGAAAGATATGCATCTATGAGAATCGAACAAACTCAAATGGATTTCATCGTAACTGATTTATCTAAAGGCTATAATGGTTCTCCACAAATATTTACAGTTATTATGAATAACCCTAAGCCAGAAGAACAAAATGTAATTATTGAGTACTACATACCTAGTACAAATACTTGGACTAATGATTATACTTCGGCTGCATATGTTGCTGCTGGTACTTATGACATTAAATTTAGAATTGTTGATCCTAGTGGTAACTACGAAACTGTTACAACTACTACACAATTCAAGATTGGTAAGGTTGTTCCAACTGGTTGGATTAATTCTAACTTGAACAAGGTTTATAATGGTCAAGAAGTCAGCTTGCCAGAAGATATCACAATTGATAATACTGAAACTACAAGCTATGCATATTACTTCAAGAAGTATGATGACTCTACAAAGACTTGGGAAGATTATTCTACAATTATCCCAAGCCAAGGTGTTACTACTGGTGAAACAGTTACTATCAATTCTCAAGTGCTTCACTTATCTAGACCAGTATTTGCTGGTAAATACAAGGTAATAGTAGAAGTACCTGAAACTCAAAACTATGAGGCTAAATCATTAGAGCATGAATTCATAATTGATAAGCAAGATTTAGATATTACTTGGGGAAATATTAAATCATTTGAATATGATGGTAAAGATAAAGCGATGACTATTGCTGTTAAGAATAACAATGCTGACTCAATCATTTTAAGTGAAAAAGATATTATTAAAGATAATATTATTGAATCTACATTCCAAAATGCACATTCTGCATATGACACAACTCATAAGAATGTTGGTACATATATTCAAACTATTTCACTTAAACCATCAGCTGATGCAGGTATACAGTTGATACTAGACAATTATCAAATCGCAGCAGAAGATAAGTCTCGTCAATTCAACATCTATGCTAGATCAATTGAAATTAGATTAACATTCCAAACAATCTATGTTGATAACCCAATTCTTACTAACTTGAATGGTTTATTAAGCGAAATACCTGATGGTCCAGCTGCTGATCCAAGTAATGTATCATATGGATTCTATGTATCATCTCAAAAGGGTATTTGTACAGATGTTAACGATCAAATCAATTCTCAATTGAAATTCAAGTCTATATCTGTTGGACGTTATACTGATATCAATGTAGGATTCTATTGGATTAATTCAAGAGCTACATCTGGTACAGATCAATCATTCATCTTAATTGAAAATAATGGTATAGATGTAACAGGTAACTATAACGTTAAGACAGTATTAGATGCTGAAATCAACTATTCTAACATCCAATTCTATGTAACTGACTATGATAAGCCATATGATGGTAATAAGCATATGTTCAAGGTTACAATTATGAATGCTGATGCTGATAAGTTCGTTATTAAGTATTCAACTACTCAAAACGGTACATACACTGTTGTACCAGATGATCAATTAGATGAAATGTTTGGTCAAAAGGATGTTAAGCTAACTTTTAATCCAGGTCCAACTGATGATTTATACGATAAGTATTACGTATACTTCAAGATTTATCCAATTGATTCTCAAAATGATGATTCTAAGGCACAACCTGGTTCAGGCTACATTAGAATCACTCCAAAGAATGCGATTTTATCATTCTATAATCCAACTAACCCAGATTTATCAAAGCAATATGATGGTAAATCAGTTGCCAATCCAAATGTAACAAGTGATGATGCAGCTGCAACATATACTTGGACATACTATAAAGCAACTGACTTAAATACACCTCTAGGTACTACAAATGATATCAATACATTAGTATCGCCTACTGATGTAGGTAAATATATCCTACAGGTAGATATGGATGGTGGTTCATCTAACTACACATATACACCTCTATATTTGAACTTTAATATTACACATGCCAAGTTAACAATTAAGGTTAAGGATACTAAGGTTTACGATCAATATATTTGGGCTAAACCAATTATTGATAATGGTGATACAATCATCCTAGATGGTATTATTACAGGCCATTATATTAAGCGTTCATATGGTACATCATTAGCTGATGCATACCTAGTTACAGGTTCAGCAGCAGTAGGTAAGTATAACCACTTTGTAGATGGTAATCCTGGTGATGCTGGTAAGGGTGACATTGAATGGCAAACATCTAATCCATTTGATATCTTTGATCAAGGTGGAAACAAGGTAACTCAAAATTATGAGGTTGATTACGATTTAGATGTTGAAATCACTACAAGTATCTTAGCTGTTAAGGTATTACCATACAGCTCAGACTTTGATGGTGCATACCACAGCATCAAGGTTGAATTAATAGATGCAGTAGATGATAATGGTGTTGTTTATGCAAAACCAACATATGGATTCACTATTTCATATGCTGAAAGTAATGATGGTGGTGCTACATATACAGCATTCTCTAACATGGTATCAAAGAAGAATGTTGATTATGTATGGGTTAAGGTACAAGTTACTTGTCCTAACTATGAAACATTAATCATTCAAAATGGTACTCCATTGCTTAATGGTTCAGCCTCAGCACCAAATGATGGTAAATTCCATTCATATATTGAAATATTACCTCTAAGTACTGATATTTCAGTTACATTAGACACTGCTTCATACGAATACACAGGCGATCATTATCCAAAACCTACAGTAACATCTACATCAACTGGTACAGTTCATTATAACTGGTATAAGCTAGGCGATGTAATTGGTGTTGATTCACCATTTGCAGTAGGCGAAAATGATGGTCCGATTGATGTTGGTTCATATCAACTTCAAGTAATCGTTGATGGCGATGGTATCTACGATTCTGCTAAGGCAACTAAATCATTTGAAATAGTTCCAGCTAAGGCAAATATCGAGTGGTTACCACAAACTAAGACAAGAAACGTTGGCGGCGTTGATCAAATCTATATTCCAATTGAGTATGAAGAATTATATGATTCAGCAACTGGAGAGTTCAAGGCAGTCAACTTACTTGAAAAGGTAAGTGCTAAGCATGCTCTTACAAATTATGACCAAATTGATCCAACTAAGAATATTAACGCAGGCGATCCTGATCTTGATGGTTGTCTAGCAGTTGATTTGAAGATTGAGATTAATGGTGTCAAGATGGATCTTGCTTCAGCAACATTATCTGAGGTTGGCGAGTATACATTGTATGCAGAGCCAAAAGCAAATACACTTCCATATTCTAACTACGAGCTTCAAAATAAGACTATCAAGCTAGTGGTAACTCCAAGAAGAGTAACACTTCCTGATATCAAGAAGAACCTAGAAGTTATATATGGAGACAGATTAGTCTTACTTGACTCATCTGATAATGAATTTATTTATACTGATTCATCAAATGCTGGATTAGGATTCCAGATTGGTGATATCCAAGATGTCATAGATTCTGGCGGCTCATCAGTTGCAGCATTAATGGATGCAACAGACCAAAAGAATTATGTTCCAAATCTATACACAATCACTGTTGTATATGATCATGCTGGAACAGCAACAGGTAAAATAACAATTTCCCTTAAGGATAAGACTTCAAATGTATGGGATGTTGTTGATGATAATAATAACGACGTCGTTATTACATTCGATGTTCTTACAAGACAGATTCCTGATGCAGACTATGATGTTAAGATTAACTATAAGAAGATTTGGGTTTATGAAGCTGATGAAAATGGTAATGGTAAATACATCCAACCACTTCATGATGATAATCCTAAATCTTGGAGTGTAGTATTATTTAATAAGAAGACAGGAGCTACACAAGAATTAGTAAGAGATAAAGACTTCAAGGTTAATTACGAATCTAATAACCTAGTTAATCCAAATGCAATTATCTATATTAGCGGTAATGTTAATGGTATAGAAAATTATGATTTCGGTTCATCTGGTGGATCACTAAATAAGATGAAGCTAGAATTCGAAATCGTATCTGCTGCCCCTAAGCTAATAGAGCTTGAGACAACATCTACAGCTAGATTCATAAATGCAGATTATACAAGAGCCGATGGCTTCGATGTAAATGAAGATTTAACTCTTGAAAGAAATAAAGATAATTATAAAGATACTGGCGCTAACAATTTCGTTCCATTCTATCTATCACAATTAGATGTTAATACTGATGTTCAAACATTACTTGATATGATTAAGAATAATGATTCTAATATTAAGATTACAAGTAAATTAGGCACAGTATTATGGGATGGATCAGATTCTACGTTTGTTATCGACACATCGCCAACCGCTCCAAAGGTTGGTACAGGCACATTAATTGAATTATTCGATGATAATGGTACATTAATTGATTCAATTGAATGCGTTGTATATGGCGATATTGATGGTGATGGTAAGATTACTACATCTGACGTTCTTACAGTTTATAGTTTCATTGAAGGTACATCTAATGTTAAACTTCAAGGTGAAACTATAGACGCAGGAGTAGAAGAATTAAATATGTCTTCACTTATTGCGATGTCAACAGATAGAAATCAAACGAAGATAACAACTGCCACAACATTAGATTTATATAATGTTTTGGAAAATGGCTATGATCTTAATGATAAAATAAAGACTTCTGTCTAATAGTTCAGGAAATTGGAGGGTAATTTTATGAACAAATTTAAACGATTTTTAATAGTTACAGCGGCATTTATTGCCGCTGTGGCAACCGCAATATCGGTTGGTATTGCGACTAACAAAGCACAGGCTGCTCCTCATACTTCAACAGATACATATGTGGAATTTGATTATGAAGTATATACGCAAGCAAATTGGGATAAAAAGCAAGAATTTTTAGCTAGTTTGCTAACATACTTAGAGTGGTCTGATGAGTTCCAAGGATATCAAACTGAGAAGAAGCAGTCAGCTAAACCAAGCTCAATTACTGGTGTTACTATTGATTTGGCAGCATTAGAAGCTACATATTGGGATGACGGTCTTGACGGAATTACTGATGCTGCTGGAACAATGAGTGCTAAGGCCTACTTTGGAAAAAAGTTGACTGAACTTGTTGGTACGTCAACAATTACAGTTGATTTAACTTATGTTAAAACAGGTGGTGTAGGTGCCAACACTAAATGGATGCCAAGTTCTATAGAATTTGATACAACATCATTAAATTATGATTTTTCTAGTTTCCAATTATCAGAAGCACCTTCAGCAGGTGATAATTTGGTATTGAGTGTTACTGCAACTTCTGATGTGGATGTTAATGCCATTCATATTAGTATTGATCAAACAAAACTAGGTGTTGCTGCTGGAACAATTGGTAACTCTGATTTTATTGATAATGGTGTAGCTGATGCTGGCGTTGACAGTTCAGATACTGCTAATATCTATAATAATGATGGTGGAGATACAAATTGCTTCACAATGGGTTGGGCTAATAAATCTACATCTAACTCTATTCCTGCTGGATCTACAATTCCTGTTGGTGCAGTAGCCTTTACAGTTGGCTCTTTACCTTCTACAGGATTTACTGTAAGTTATACACCTACAGCAAGTACTAACTTTAGAACTGGTTCATCATCATATACTTCAAATGTTGCATCTACTCATTTTGGTGAGGATGATATAACATTTAGTGCTTCAAGTGCATTATTGTATAAGGTTCTAGATGGAGTAACATTTACAGCTACAGCGACTACAAGTCCAGTTGTTAATTTCACGTTCGTTCAAGGCTCAAATGATTCAAATACTATTGCTGGTGATGTTGAAATTGGCTCTGATACTACAGCATTATCGATGAAAGTTAATTTTCAAACTTCAAAGGTAACAAGTGTTACAGTTGGTGGTTCTACAATTAGTGATGGTCAAACTGTATCTGTTGGACATGCTGCTGGGACAAAGATAACAATCATTGTTACTGACAAGAATTCTCCTGCAGGAACTAAAGCATATGAATATACAGTTAAACATATATCGTCTGATACATCTTTAAGTATATCTGTTGCTGGTTCATCAGAGGGTGATTCTGCAGGTACACCAACAATTGATGCGACAAATAAGATAACTTTCCCTGATGCTGTAAAGTTTAAAAATACAGGATATGTTATAACTGCTAATCCTACAGCTAGTGGAGCTAAAGTTTATAAAGGTAATGCTTCTTCAACAACATTACTAACTAGTTCAAATAATACTATCAACTTCACTGATAATAGTTATCTAGCTGTTACTCATAGTACACAACAAATAACAGTAGAAGCACCATCAGGTGTAAAGACTACTTATACATTAGTTGTTAAGAGAGCACAAGCATCTACTGATACATCATTATCAGCTTTAGATATAACTGTTAATGGTAGTGGTGGAACTAAGATTAACAGTGGTGCTACTGATACATTAACTAGTGGTACAAGCGGAAGTAAGCTTGTTTACCTTACAACAAATTCAATCTTTGTATCTGCTACACCAACTGATACAACAAATGCAAAGATTTATTTTGATAGCTCATCAACTTCAGCAACATATAAATCTTATAGTAGTTGGACAAGTGCTGGTACAGTAACTATTAATTTTGAAGTAAGAAGTGAAGCTTATGCTAAAGATACTTCACAAAAGGCTACACACTCTATTACTGTATATAGAGAAATTGCATCTTCAGCTTCATCATTCTCATATACTTTAAAGAATTCTAGTGGTATTGCTACAGAAACTCCTGTTAATTCGACTCCAAGTACAGATAAGTATAAGGTTGATGCAACAAACTTTAATGATAACAAGTTCCAAATTATAGTAACTGGTTATGATAAAGATAAATCTAAAGTGTATGTACATAATAATAGTTCTGTTGGTACATTTGTATCACCTAATGGTACAGATATCACAGCAACTGGTGTGTATACATTAGGTGCTATTGGTACAGATATTTATGTAACATGTTTTGCTGAGGATAATAGTAGTAAGACAACTAAGTTAATTCAAACTGAAATTAAATCTACTGACTCATCACTTACAAATGTTCAATTAAGTTGGTCTGGCCCTGCAGGAAACAATTCAGAAACAATTGCTGAATCTGCATTTACTGCTACTGGTGTTGCTAACGAAAAGGTTGCAACAATGACTAAGACTATTCCTTATTCACATAGTGGAAGTAAGGTTGGTACAGTTACTGTAATTGCTAATGGTCATGCTACTGGTCAAACAATTACATATGATGGTACTACAAGCCAAACAGTTAGTATTACTGATAATGGCACAAATGCTGTTTCTCAAGTAGTAGTAATTAAAGTAGTGTCAAAAGATGATTCTACTGCATTTACAGAATATAAATTAACTATTAATCGTGCTGCTCCTCAAACAGATGTTAGATTAAAAGAATTAAAATTTGAGGATCAAAGTGGTAATTCACTTGGAACATGGAATCAAACTACACAAACATTCACACCAGGTACAACTGCAGATTTAGAAAGAACTGTAGCTTCTATTACATGTACAGCCGAATTCATTAATGATAATGTATCATTATATGATGGTGCTACTACAGCATTCTCAAATACAGCTACACGTACTTATACAAGACAACAAACATTTACTAATACTACAGCTGTTGGCTCAATTACATTTAATTTAATAGCAAAAGATGAAGCAGGTAATCCACATAACATTTTAGTTGCTACATTCACTAGAAAAGCAGCTAACGATGATATTTCATTAAATCCTACAACATCATATTTAGAGTATTTAGATAATGATGGTAATCCACATACAATTGCACTTGATACAACTTCATTTACAATTGACTCTACATATACTAACTATACAATGAAGAGTGGAATTACTATTCCTTATGGTGTAACTTCAGTTACAAGCCTATTGTATCCAAATGCAACTACTGGTGCTAAGCCTACAAAACTTAACTTTACAAGTAGTTCTACAGCATATGCATCTGTAGTAGATGAAACTGGTGTTGCACATCCAAATCCTGTTACTAAGTCAGTAATTGCATCATCACCTACATTCCATGTATTTGCTTATACAGAATTAAGAAATAATGTACAAGTAAATATTAAGGTTAATATTGCTGCAGCAAAGAATGATAATGCCTTTACTTGGGATTTAATCAACAATTCAGGTGTTGCTGAAACTAAACCTACACCTACAGGTTCTGAATATAATTTCAATAACCTAGAAGAAACAGATTATCCTACTAATAAATTCACATTAAATATCGCATTAGTTAACCCAGCAAATGGTGGTACTATTTATGTAACTACTGACGATAGTAATGATGCTAAGATTAAGGGCGTTTCTGATGCTAATAAGTATGATCCAACTAAGACATATGATATTGGCGTTGGTAAGGTATATTACATTGTATGTTATGCTGAAAACAACACAACAAATAAAGTAACTGTTAAAGCTACATTCAAGGGACAAAACAATAATAAGATGAAGAATGTGCTTGTATGGGATGAAACTGGTTCAACACCTGTTGCAATTCCATTCACATTCAACCCAGCTACACCTACTCAAGCAGATATTATTGTTCCATTCTCAGTTAAGAAGGTTAGATTAGAGGCTGTTCCTGATGCTTCAACTGCAACTGTTGTAAATTCAACAATGGAACAAGCATTCCCATTAACAAATACTGGTACACCTACAAGTACACCTGCTGGATCTCCAAATGTTAAGAAGATTCAGCTTCAAAGTGAGACTAAGGTTGCTGGTACTGAATATACATTCAATATTTATCGTGAAGATGCAGTTCATGATCAATACATGGAAACTGCAACAATTAACTCAACTATTAATCTATATTCACCTAATAATACAAATGTATATGACACATATACTAAGCTTGATAATGTAATTAATGTACGTTTACCAAGAGCTGCATCAAATACTGCAGTATTAGACTTCACTGTTTCTCAAAAGGCTAAGACATTCAATGTTATTGGTGCAACTAATAATGGTTCAAATTATTCAGTTACATTAACAAATGGTGGTGTTGCAACTGTTAAGGTTCAAGTACAATCTGAATACAATGCTTCAGAATCACCATCAAGCTATAATGAATATACAATTAATATCTATAAGGCTGATGATAGCGTAACAATTGGATCATTCGCTTTATATGATCAAAATGGAAATGAAGCAGAAGAACCAACTGCAACTGGTACAAAAGTAATTTATACTTATAGTTCTACAGATTCATATCCTAAGACAATTACTGTTCCATATTCTCAAACTCATGGAGAAATGAGACTTACATTGCCTACAGGCTCTTATGTTCAACATTCAGGTGATGGTGTTCTTAAGCAATTAACTGCAGGTTCAACTACACCTATTACTGTAACTGTTGAATCTGAATTCCATAAGCTATGCGCTGATGCTCCAGTTACTCAACAAGTAGATTACATCTTCAACATTAAGAGAACTGAAGGTAAAGATATCAATACATTAAAAGAAATCACTATAACAATTCCTGATGGTAATGGTACTGGTGTGGCTAAGACTCAAACTTGGAAACCAGATATCGATGGTGATGGTACTGATGATGTAGCATCAACTACATTCCAAATCTCTGATGTTGATGGTAATGCTAATATAGCAACTATTTCATATGTGAAAGCAGATGACACTGAGAAGGTAACTGGTGATGTTGGTACAAAGGTATTAACTTTAAGTCCAGATCCAACAGTAAATGCATCTCATACTTATCATATAGTTGTTACATCGGAAAAAGGTACTGAACACACTTATGATATTATCGTATCTAAGCAAGTAATTACATTAAGCAGCGAAGCTAAATTAGCTAATGTCGTTGTTACTGCAAGTGATGGTAAGACTTATTTATCATCTACTTTACCTAGCAATACATTCATGCCATTGAATGAGACATATTCAGTATTATTACCAGCTACATCAACAAGTTATTCAGTAGTATTTACAAAGATTGATGCTAATACTAAAGTTTATGCTGATCTAACTAGATTAACTGAAATAACTGGTAACTCTGTTACAGATACTATAAGTGCTGGTAATGGTACTATTGTATATTTATCTACAACTTCACAAGATGGTCAAAACCATATGAATTATGTTGTTACAATCAATGTTGAACAATTGGATCCAAATAGATTCTTAGATGACTTAAGAGTTGATGGTTCAACTGTTGCTGGTTTTGATAAAGATAAGAAAGATTACGAAGTTAATGTTGTTAACACTGTTGAACATGTAACAATAGAAGCATTTGCTCAATCTACTAATGCAACTATTACATATCAAGATGCATCAGGTAATGTTATAACAGATCCTACTACAGCTCCTGGTGTAGAATTAGTAGAAGGCGATAACAAGTTCGATGTAATTTGTAAGGCTCAAAGTGGTGCTTCTTATGTATATAAGCTAAATATCGTTAGAGACCATAAGAGTACAATGACATCAGTTGTAATCCATACTGGTGATCCAACTAATCCAATTGCTGAATATACTCCTGGTACAAATACACTAGATCCAACTGATCCAGCATCTCCAGGTGTTGTTGATTACACAGTTAAGGAAATCACAGTTTCTGGTATTCCTACAGGTGGTAATGATGTTAAGGTAGAAGTAGTTGTAACTGATCCAGAAGGAAATAAGACAACTAAGACACTTCCACAAGATGGTACTGATGTAAAGATTCCTATCGAACCTGGTACATCATCTGTTAATATCGTTGTTACTCCAGAAAGTGGTACACCTACATCTTATCCAGTAAATATTACTCGTAAGCCTGGTTCACAAGAAAATTACATTTTAACTTATGAACATGCAGGTACAGATATCACTCCTGATTTATCTAAGACTAAATTCACTTATGATTATATAGTTCCTAGAAATACAGCTACATTCAATCCAACATTAACAGTTTCTGATAATGCTACATATGAATTACCAGCACAAAAGGCTATGCATGTTGGCTTAAATTCATTCGATGTAGTTGTTAAGGCACAAACTGGTGACCCACAAACATATACATTCAATGTTTATGCAGCTGAAACTGAAAAAGATGTATTATCAGTTTACGGTAAGGAAACTGATGCAGCATCTGCTGAAATCGTTGATATAGATGGTACTACAAAGATTGCCTTCCCTGGTGATGGTAATACATCAACTATCAATGTTGATAACTCAGTTTCTCAAGTCTTCTTAGAAATTAATCCTAAGGGTTCATATGCTAAGGTTAAGGTTGATGGAGTTGATTTCGTTAATAGTCTTAAGCCTGTAACTGAAGGTACTAATACATTCAATGTAGAAGTAATTAGTGAATATGCTACATACAATCCATCTGCAGCTGATACTAAGACAACATTCAAGATTGTTGTAATTAGAGGCGAAAAGGATAAAGAAAAGAGACTAGATTCATTAGTAATTTCTTGGGCTGGTGGAGATCCAGTTATTTGGGATGCTACACAAGATGATGCTGATAATACTGATACTGATGTAACTCACATAATTAATGTTGAAAATGTTGGTAGTGCTACATCTGTTAATATTGCAGCGACTCAAACTAAGTCTGGTGGCGCTACATTATCAACAATGAGTGGTACTGGTGTTAAGTCACTTACTACATCTGCAGCTGATTATTCAATCAATACACAAGTAATCGTTACATCTCAATTTGGTAAGAAGAACATTTATGATATTACAATCACTCGTGGTCCTGCCAATGCAAATGATGATAATGAAATCATTGATATCCTAGTAACTGATGCTGATGGTAATACATATATTGGTGAAGGTAAGTTTGATCCTGAAACACAAGAATATAATGTTAATATTCCTTATACAAAGACTAACCAATCATATACAATTTCAGTTAAGACTAACGAAGGTTCTCCTGCAATCGTAACTGGCGCTGGACAAACTCAAATCGTTCATCCTAACTATTCTAAGACTCATGATGTATATGCTACATCTAAGAGTGGCCAAAAGGGTACAGTATATAAGGTTAATGTAACTGCTGAATCTCCATCTAATGAAAATAGATTAGCTTCATTAACAGTTGATGGTGTAATGGTTCCTGGATTTGAAGAAGATAAATTAAATTATATTATCTCAGCTGTTCAACCATACACTAAGACATCTGTTAAGATTGGTGCTACTGCTAAAGATCCACTTGCAACAATTACTGGTGCACTTGGTGATCAAATATTAGAAGTAGGACCTAACCTATATCAAGTTAACGTAACTGCTCAAGATGGTACACCAAAGAACTATACAATCACTATTACTAGAGATTCTGAAGCTCCAGTTCTAGCTAATATCGATACTGATACTAACCTAGTAATTAAGACTCCAGAAGGAGTAGAAACACAATTTGCTGGTAAGGTTTATGAATACTTATTCGCATCTGTAGCTTCAGATGTTAGTGAAATTACATTAAAGGCTTTAACTACATCTGCTGATCATACAG
The DNA here is from genome assembly GCA_017454375.1 of Acholeplasmatales bacterium. Lineage (GTDB taxonomy): Bacteria > Bacillota_I > Bacilli_A > Acholeplasmatales > Anaeroplasmataceae > Anaeroplasma. The sequence continues at coordinate 98,290 of JAFTDB010000033.1, forward strand.
TTACATGTAGTCCTTCTAAGAGCTCATTAACACCTTCTGTTAAGGATAGCGGTAAAGAATATGGATTCCGTGTAAGCCTACCTAATACAGGCGATACATTAAATGAATTCATCTTAACTGTTACTGATACAAATGCTAAATCTACTAAGTATACAGTAAGAATTAGACGTATGGATGAGACTGCTAAGTCTACTGAATTAACATTATTAACATTCAAAGAGCATGAAACTGGCGAATATACAAAGGATATTCTTGATAATAAGATTGGTAATAACCTAGACTTAAAACAAGATGTATATGATGGTTTATTAACTCAATATGTTGATAATAAGGTTAGAAATCTAGATGTTAATTATGATGTATTAGTTGGTAAGACTACATATCATGATGGTACAACAGTAGATGTATATAACAATACAGACTTAAAGGTTGGCGATAACTACGTTGTTGTTAAGGTAACTTCACCTAACGGAGAAGTAACTAGAACAATTCTTGCTCACGTTGTACGTGCTGAAAATGAATTTGATGCAGTTATCGATGAAATTCCTACATTCAAGAGTGATTTCGCTGACAGCGACATTAAGGCTAAGTATACAGTTCCTGCTGATGTTACATCTTTAACTTACTCAGTAACTAACCATGATAAGACTGATACTGCTCAACCTACAGTTAAGTTCACAAATGCTGACAATCTACAAGTTGGTGAAAACAAGGTTAACCTAGTTATCACTGCTGCAGATGGTACAACAGAAATGCATGAATTTATCGTTGTTCGTGAAGCTAGTGATTTAAGTATTAAGATTAATGAAATCTCTGAATTCAATACAGATTATGCTAACGATGATGTAAAACAAACTTATAAGGTTCCTTCAACAGTAGGTAAGCTATCAATTGAAGTAACTGATCCTGATACTAAGGAAAAGTTATCATTCATTGCTAAGAATGCTGAAAATCTACAAGTTGGTGAAAACCAAGTTACATTAGTAGCTACTAAGTCTGATGGTACTACTGAAGAATTATCAGTAACTGTTGTTCGTGAAAAGATTAAATATGAAGTTGATAAGACTGCATATTCATATGATGTAACTGAACAATCTGGTAAGTACTCAGTTAAGCTAGATACAGCTAAGCCAACTGAAGTAACTGATTGGAAGAAGTATATTAAGTTTGATGCTGATCAAAAGTTAAATGTAGAATTATTATCAGATGTTGATGAAAATACTACAGAAGTATTATTAAAGGTATCTTCTGAAGATGGTGTTGACTCTGAAATCGTTACTCTTAACCTAGATAGAACTTATCCAAAGCAAACTAATAATGCATTTGATTTCACAGATTCATCTAACTTATTAATGTGGATTATTCTACTTATCGCTATTGTCCTATTAGTAATTATCCTAATCAGTGTTAATAGAGATAAATATGGTAGAGTTAATAAGAATCGTAAAAAAGAGTAATAGATAGGAAGTAAATAATATGAGAACAATTAGCTTCCTAGAACTAAATCTCGGATTACCTCATATTATTGCATTCTTTGCACTTGCTGCTATTGTAGTTGTTGCCGTACTTGCGTTTAGGCACAACTACAGACAGCAAATGCGTGTTACGCAATATATGGATTTAGAAACAGATGTTTACAATCGTCTAGGTATAATCCGATACATAAAACTTAATAGTAAAAAATTTAAAAACCCAACATTGGTTTCTATTCATATAGTGAATATAACTAACTTATATTCAACTACTATTAAAGACAAACATAAAATGATGGTTAGTATTACTGACTGTTTTATGAAAGGCTTAAATAATATAGAGCTTGTTGGTCGTGTAACAAATTCTCAATTCTTAACTATCCTTGATGGTAGAAGTAAGGATGAGGTTAAGGATTATTGTAGAAAGGTAGAAGAACGTTTAAATCATTTAAATATTATTGACTACGGTTCATACAATTTCATCGTAGAATTTGGTGTAAATGATGTTACTGGTATTAGTGATGTTACTTTTGCAGTAGATGCTACACTTGCAATCTTTGACTTCTCAACAACTAGTGATGGTAATATTTATTACTATTCACAAAGTGTTGCGATGGCAATGCAAAATTATCAACTAATTAACCAAAATAAGGACTCTGCCCTAACAAATCACCAATTCCAAGCTTATATCCAACCTAAGATTGATTTTAGAACTGGTGTTGTTATCGGTGGTGAAATTCTTGCTAGATGGTTGGATTCAAATGGTAATATTATGTATAACCCAGGTGAATTCATTCCAGTATTTGAAAGTAATGGATTCGTAAGAAAACTAGACCTTGAAATGTTCAATCAAGGCTGTGAGCTAGCTGGTTTATTGGTATCTAGAGGATATCATGATATCGTTATTTCAGTTAACTTATCTAAAGTTAACTTCGAATCTAAGACTTTACTTGAAGATATTTCAGCAATTATTGCTAGATATGGTATTCAACCAAAGAATATCGAGATTGAAATTACAGAAAATGCAATCATGCAATCTGCAGCCTTTGTTTCTCAAAACATCATGAAATTAAGAAATATGGGCTTCCACCTTGCAATGGATGACTTTGGTAAGGAATATTCATCACTTGGCTCACTTGCTGATAACCCATTTGATACAATCAAGATGGATATGGTATTCTTCAAAAACGGCTTGTCTACTGAAAAAGAGAAGACAATTGCTAAAAACGTAATTAACCTACTTAACAAATTAAATGTTAATGTAGTATGTGAAGGTATTTCAAATAAGGATACTCTAGATATTTTAGCTACTATATCAAGAGATGTAATTATTCAAGGTTATTGCTTCTCTAAGCCAATTCCTAAGAATAATTTCGAAGCATTCTTACAAACTGTCTTCACATTAGATTATCCAGACATTCCTGTACAAAAGGTTGCAGTTGCTAAGCCACAAGGTGGCGTACAACCTCAAGCTGCTCCTCAAGCACAAAGTGATGTTTCACCAAGTGAACTTGAACTTATTAAGATGCAGCTTGATCAAATGCGTCAAGAAATGGCTGCTGATAAGATTAGTAGAGTACAAGCAGAAGCTCAAAAGCCAAAAGAAGCTAAGTCTGATGAAGATGATGAAAAACGTAAACAAGAAATTGAGCAAGCTGCAACTATTAAGATGCTACAACAAGAGGTTGAAAGACTTAAGAATCAGCCTCAACAACAACCTATACAACCACAGCCTGCATATGCTCAACCAACATATGTACAGCCTGTAATGGGAATGGGTATGGGAACACCAATCGTTGTTGATTCTCATCAAAGTGAGGAAATTAGACGATTACGTGAAGAAATTGAAAATCTAAAGAAAAGCCAACAATCTTCTCCCAGGGACGAAAAAAGCCAGCTAGAGGAAGAATTGGCTAGTCTTAAAGCACAATTAGCAGCACAATCTAAGCCTTGCGTAGAACCAGCTGCTAGAGTCGTTACTCCAATTGTTCCACCACTTGATGATATCGATGATGAACAATCAGAGGACGAAGAAGTAAGTAAAAACTTCCAAGAAAAAGTCAGAGATGCTGATGAGGAAATGCAGGGGTTATATAACTTTGTTAAAAATGAGTTCTTGAAATATGCAAATGTAACTTGTGATATTATTAAGAGTTATGAAAAATTCTATTATAATAGAAGAATAATTGGGAAGATTTATATTGGTAAGAGCAGTATAAAGGTATTATTACCACTTAACTCTAGTGATTATTCTCAAGCGCAATACCCTCACAAGGACTTATCTGATAAGAAAGCCCATATGCAAACCCCATTTGCGTTTGTAGTTAAATCAACATTATCTAAGAAGCGTTTATCCGCATTGGTTGCTGACGTAATGGCTGCACATGATATAGTTGAAAATCCTAACTATAAACCTACAAATCACGCCTATAAGTTTAAATACTATACACGTGAAGATTAATTAAAAAATAAAAGACATCACCTATGAACTATGCACAAACAGTGATGTCTTTTTATTTTGCCCTAAAAAAGAAGTAGCAAAAGCTACTTCAATAATTATTCAATTTCTACATCGTCATAAGAGTCAATTTCAATGTTTTCTTGTTTCATTAATTCTTCTAAAGAAATAAATGGTATATTGGCATGTAATTTTTCACGTTCCATTGCTAATTGTAGTAATCTTGCATCTTCAATTTCATCTATCATATTGTTGTATTTTTCATAAGGTATCATAACACAAATTGGTTTGTTATATTTTGTGACAATTTTTATGCCGTCTTTTTTTACAGAATTGAAAATCTCTTCGATATCAATTTTTTTAAATGTAGATAAATGGATAGTATTCTTAATTGAGTATAATGGATTATTCATTGTGATCACACCTCTTTTAATATATTATGCAATATATTTTTTAATTAGTAAATAATAAAAGACATCACCTACGAGCTATGCTCAAATAGTGATGTCTTTTTAGTTTGCCCTAAAAAAAGAAGTAGCAAAAGCTACTTCAATAATTATTCAATAAACTTGTCTTCTTCCTCTTTATTAGGTTTTTTAATTCTAACTAATTGGTTAACAACGATACCAAGGATTAATGCAGAAGCAACAGCAGTAATAGTTACTTTACCGAATGTTACTACTAACCCACCGATACCAGCGATAAGGATAACAGATACAACAAATAGGTTTCTGTTGTCATTTAAATCTATACCTTGTAACATCTTTAAGCCAGATACAGCTATGAAGCCGTATAAAGCCATACAAACGCCGCCCATTACACAAGCTGGTATAGTTGCTAGCAATGTTACGAAAGGTGCAAAGAATGAGAAAATAATGGCCATAATGGCAGTAGTTAAGATTGTCCAAATAGATGCGTTACCAGAAATTGCAACACAACCGATTGATTCACCATAAGTTGTATTAGGACAACCACCGAAGAAAGCACCAGCAAATGAACCAACACCATCACCAAGAAGTGTACGATGTAGACCAGGATCTCTTGTTAAATCTTGTCCAATGATAGAAGATAGGTTCTTGTGGTCTGCGATATGTTCAGCAAATACTACGAAAGCTACTGGTACATAAGCTACAAAGATTGTTCCCATGTAAGTGAAGAATGTTCCAGCATCACCAAAGTCTCCTAAATTAGTGAATGCAGTTACAAATGTGAAATCAGGAACCCACTTCATATTGTTAAATAATGAGAAGTCAATAAGCTTTAAGCCATCAACATTTGCTGCATGACCAATACCAGTTAAGATTGCAGCTACGATATAACCACAAATAATACCAATGATGAATGGAATCATCTTTAAGAATTTCTTACCATATACTGAGCAGATGATTGTAGCAAATAATGTAACTAAGCCTACACATAAGCTTGCATAATTGAATTCTGTAAATACACCATCAACTGGATGACCAATTAAATCGCCTACTGCATTTCCAGCAAGTGATAAACCGATGATTGCAACTGTAGGTCCAATGATGATTGCAGGCATTAATTTGTTGATCCAGTCAGTTCCAGCAAATTTAACAATTAAAGCAAGAACTACATAAACTAAACCAGCAAATAGTGCACCCATGATTAAACCCATATAGCCAGCACTAACAGTGATTGCGCCAGCAAATGCAGCTGACATAGAACCTAAGAAGGCAAATGAAGATCCAAGGAATACAGGGCTTTTAAATTTAGTAAATAATAAATATACTAGTGTACCAACACCTGCACCAAATAATGCAGCAGATTGGCTCATGCCGTTTCCGATAATTGCAGGAACAGCGATTGTTGCAGCTAAGATCGCTAGGATTTGTTGCAACGCAGATAGAAGTAGTTTTGGAAATGGTGGTCTATCTGTAACACCATAAGTTAAATTAACCATATTTTTCTCCCTCTTTTATAAAATTAATTTATCTATTATAACATCAATTAAGATGATATAACCTATTTTATTCCCACTCGATTGTTCCAGTAGGCTTTGGTGTAATATCTACAAGTACTCTATTTACACCTTTAACTTCTTTTAATATTCTATCTCTAATCTTAGTAAGAATATTATATGGGATTTCATCAGCTGTAGCAGTAGTAGCATCTACTGAATTTACCGCTCTGATAACTACGAAATATTTTTCATTTCTCTTATTATCTTCAATTCCGACACTCTTATAATCAGGAACAATTGTAAAGTATTGCCAGAATTTTTTATCTAAACCAGATTTTGCAAATTCCTCACGAAGTATTGCATCACTTTCTCTTACTAACTCTAAACGATCTCTAGTGATTGCACCTACGCATCTAACACCTAGACCTGGACCTGGGAATGGTTGACGGAATACCATAGATTCCTTTAAACCTAAGGCTAGACCTACCTGTCTAACTTCATCCTTATATAAAAATTTAACTGGTTCAACTAATTCAAATTTTAAATCTTCAGGTAAACCACCAACGTTATGATGAGATTTAATACCTTTACTTTCTAAAATGTCTGGATAAATTGTACCTTGAGCTAAGAATTTAATATCATTGTGCTTTTTAGCTTCTTCAGCAAAAACATCTATAAATTCTTTACCAATGATTTTTCTTTTTTGCTCAGGATCAGCTACACCTTTAAGCTTATCTAAGAATCTATCAACCGCATCAACATAAATTAATGTAGCACCAAGCTCATTTTTAAATGTGTTGATAACTCCTTCACTTTCATTTTTTCTAAGTAGACCATGATTAACATGGACACATATTAAGTTTTTACCGATTGCCTTAATTAATAAGGCAGCAGTAACAGAAGAATCAACACCTCCAGATAATGCTAATAATACTTTATCATCTTTAATTTGCTCTTTCAATTCCTTTACTGCATCATCAATAAATTTGTTTGCTAATTCTTGATTTGTAATTCTTTTTAAGCTTTCTGGTCTAACATCACTCATGTTTTTATCTTTCCTCTCTATCATAATTTAATCCAAGTGAGGCAGGTGCTTGACTACCTTTTTTATTTATTATTGAAGTAATAATTAAAATTATTATTGTAACTACATATGGAACTATGCCGAATATTGAGCTTGGTATACCAGGAATGAAGCTTCCTATTACATATGCAAAACCAAATATCAATGAACCTAAGATACCACTTAGTGGCTTCCAAAGTGAGAATATTACAAGTGCTACCGCAACCCAACCAAATGGAGAAACATCAAGTTCCAAGAAAGAAGTACCATTTGTTTTATCCATTATATAATATAGTCCACCAAGCCCAGCTATGGCAGAGCCAATAACTATAAACCAATATTTATATTTTTCTACATTGATTCCTTGTGAATCTGCCGTTTGAGGTGATTCACCAATTGCTCTAGCATATAAGCCTACCTTTGTATACTTAAGAACAAAGTGAGCTACGATTGCTAGAATGAATGCTAGATAAACTAAGAATCCATAAGATAAGAATGTTTCACCAAACCATCCTAGCTTCTCATATCCTGGGAAGCATTTTTTCATTGCTAGGCTTACCGCACTATAAGGTAATTCCTTTTGGTAAACTAATTTACCAATACCTCTCATAACACCTATACCAAATGTTGTAAGTACTAAGCCTGTAACATTTTGGTTAGATTTTAGCTTAATTGTGAAGAAGGCATAGATTAATCCAGCAAATCCTGCAAATATCATTGTAAATAATATAGACATTGTAAGAATACCGATTGTTGAGAACACCTCACCAAATATTGCTAGGTATACGTTAATACCAACTATTCCACCTAAAGCACCAATTGACATTATTCCAGGAATACCTAGATTTAAGTGTCCTACCTTCTCATTTAGTATTTCACCTATACAACCAAATAGATAGATTACTGCTATGGTAATTGTTGATTGAATAACTAAAGATACATCCATCTAAATTACCTCCTTAGCATGCTTTTTCAAGTAATTCTCCATAAGACGACTCTTGTTGAATCTATATTTAATAATATATTCAGCAAATAGAAGTATAAAGAATAATAATCCAAATATAAAGTTAACTAAGTCGTTATTTGATAAACCACCTAAGGTAATTACATATTCCATACCATTGGTTGTAAAACTTAAGAATAATGATAATAATATCATTATGACAATATTAAAATTAGACATCCAAGCTATTAATATCGCATTAAAGCTTATAGTTGCAAAGCTATCAGAAAGTGATCTATTGATAACTGATACAACTAGGAATGCAAGCTCACCAGTTATAACACCAGATATAATTGTTGCTCTACTGATAATTCTTTTTGTATCCATAGAAGCATATTTAGCTGTTTTATAGCTATCACCTAAAACTATTGTTTCATATCCATGCTTTGTCTTTGATATAAATATATATATAAAGAAGGCAAATAGAAGTGAAGCTAATACAACTATTAGATATGCCATGTTTTTATCATTGGCAGCTATCCAGCCTACATGAGATTGTCTATTTATTTTACCTGTTGATGAGTTACCATTTGATAGGATTGTATTTGTATATAGAAGTAATCCTGCTGCTATATAATTCATCATTAGGGTAAATAATGTTTCATTTGTATTAAATCTTGCCTTAAAGAATGCAGGAATTAATGTCCAGATAGTAGAAGCTACTACAGCTCCTATAAGCATTAATATGATTACTACTACATTATTGAATGTAGATGTTTTACCATAATTTTCCATACCATTCATTATAAGTACAGCAATAATAGATCCAGCAATGAACTGTCCATTAGCACCCATATTCCAATATTTCATTTTAAAGCATGGAACAATGGCTATACCAAATGCTAGTAAGATAGCCGCATCATAGAAGAACTTATATGGTCTTTTGAATGCACCATCAAAGTAATTAACTATAATTTCAATTGGATTTTGCTTAACAACTATCATAGATATTAATACTGATAATAAGAATGAGAATATTATCGCAATTAACACAAATATAGCCTTCATCCAAGTAGGAGTTTTATCTTGACCTATTAAAATGTTTTTAATCTCTCTAAAGAATGACTTATTTTTCATTTAATGCACTCCACTCTTCCTCAGTTAAGCTACTATCTTGTGCATAACCAAAATTCTTATCTGGCTTTTCTTTAGTTAAGTCTAAGGCACCAGTCATCATTAAACCAATTTCTTCTTTATTAGTATTTTTTGTATGAACTATGCCCATATTCCTACCTTGATGTAAAACCATTATCTTGTCACAAAATGTTAGTAATACATCTAAGTCTTCACCAATGAATAGGATGGCTGTATTTTTTTCTTTTTCTTGATTTAGAATATCATAAATCATATAAGAAGAATTGATATCTAAGCCACGTACTGGATAAGCAGTAATTAATACAGTAGGGTTTGTGCCAATTTCTCTACCAACTAGAATCTTTTGTACATTACCACCACTTAGGTTTTTAACAGGAGTATCTGGTGTAGCACCTGATACGTTATATCTACTAATTAGATATTCAGCTTGCTTACGAGCTTTCTTTCTATCAACAAATGAAGATTTACCTTCATTATAGTTTTTAAGTAATAGGTTATCTGTAATAGATAGGTGTGGTGCAAGACCAAGTCCTAACCTATCTTCAGGTATAAAGCTCATATAAACGCCTAATTCCCTGATTTTCTCAGCAGTATAGCCATTTATACATCTTCCCTGATGAACGATGTTTCCTGTGTATCCTCTAAGGCCTACAAGGGCTTCACATAATTCCTTTTGACCACAGCCTGCGATACCAGCAACACCAAGTATCTGGCCACCACGCAAGAAGAATGATAAATCCTCAATAGCCTTAGTACCATCATCCTTCATTACATTAAGTCCTCTTACCTCTAGGGTAGGAGAAGTTGCTTTAATTAATAATCTATTTAATTTTAGATCTATTTTCTTACCAACCATTAAATCAGTTAATTCCTTAGGTGATGTTTCACTTGTGTTAACAGTTTTAACATTTTCGCCTTTTCTTAATATCATTACTCTATCACTGATTTCCATAACTTCAGCAAGCTTATGAGTAATAATGATTACTGATTTACCATTTTCCTTCATTGCTCTTAAGACACTGAAGAATTTCTTAATTTCCTGAGGAGTTAATACAGCAGTAGGCTCATCAAGAATTAAAATGTTGGCATTTTTATATAATACTTTAACAATTTCTACAGTTTGTTTTTCAGATACTGATATATCATGGATTTTTTTATTTAAATCAATATTGAATCCATATTTCTCTGCAATATCTAAAATTATTTTTTTCTTTTCACTATTTTTATATCCAAGGTGATTGTCGTCACCTAGGATAATATTTTCAAATGTTGTGAATACATCAATTAGCTTGAAGTGCTGATGTACCATACCTATTCCGTATTTATAAGCAGTAGAAGGTGATTTGATTTTAACATTTTCACCATTGATTATGATCTCACCCTCATCAGGCTTATAGATACCACTTATAATATTCATTAATGTGGTTTTACCACATCCATTTTCTCCTAGAACAGATAAGATTTCACCTTTATATAAAGTTAGATTAATGTCTTTATTAGCATAGATGTCACCAAATCTTTTTGATATTCCAACTAATTCAATTATTTTTTGTCCTTCCATAAACCTAACTCCTTCGTTTATTTAGAAAATTAAGGCAGTTTTTTCTGCCTTAATTCATTAGTTTAAAGTAGTAATTCCATCAATACGTAAATCGAAATAAGGGGCACTTCTAAATACTGATTCTTTAAATACACCGTTGGCAACAACTTGAGTATCACCAGTATAATCAGGATCTGAGTTAACATCAGCTAGATAACCAGTAACACGGTTGCTAGAATCAACAGTAGCATTTAAATTGAAGAAAGTAGTAGTACCATTACCACGAGTAGAAACAGTGAATTTTGATGTATCAAATACATTAAGTGTACCAGCAATTAATTGAGCTTTAGCTGCATCGATAGCTGCTTGAGTACCTGTAGCTGCATGAGAGCCAATAGCATCAAGAGCAACAGCACCATTGCTTAAATTACCAGTCCAGTCTTTTTCAACACTGTAACCATCAATTCTTGATTGAATTAAATATTTAAAATATGGAGTCCAATCGATCTTAGAAGATACGATATAAGTATTAGGACAATGAGCAGCAGTTGAACCATTGTAAGTAACGTTTGGAACACCTGCAGTTTCACATGCATTTGGAGCACCCATTGAGTCTGCATGTTGAGAAATTAATTTAGCACCTCTTTGAATAAGGTTGTTAGCTGCTTGACCTTCAAGTTCAATATTAAACCAGCTATTTGTAAATTGAACTTCCATTGTAACAGAAGGACAAACTGATTTAGCACCTAAATAGAATGATGTATAACCAGAAATAACTTCAGCATATGGGAATGCACCTACATAGCCCATCTTAGCTTCAGAAGCTTGGAATTGACCTGCTTGAATCATTTCATTAAGCTTCATACCAGCAGCGATACCTGCTAGATATCTACCTTCATAAATAGAAGCAAATGCATTACCAAAGTTTGTTAAGTTTTCTGTATGAGCCTTAGTACCAGTTGCATGAGCAAATAGTACATCTTCGTGTTCTTCAGCCGCATCAATTAAATAATCCTCATGACCGAATGAATCAGCAAATACTACATTACAAGTTAATGCAAGTTGTGAAGCTGCTTCATAGCAAGAATTGTCTTCGTCAATACCACTTCTGACAAGTAACTGTGATTCACTAAGACCAAGTTCGCTAACTGCTCTTTTCATTGAATCAATGAAGTTTTTATCATAAGTAGAAGTTTCATCATGTAAAGTGATTAAGCCAACCTTAATGTTAGCTTTACTAACTGGTGTGAATACCTTAGTTCTAGTTTCAGTAGTAGTTGTAGCAGTGCTTGTAGTTGTTGTATTGCCACCAGTTGAATTTGTTGTAGTACCTGTAGCTGCTTTAGCTCCACAAGCTGCTAAGCTTAATACAGCAGCACCTGCTAATAATGATGCAAAGATTTTTTTCATAATTTGTTTCTCTCTCCCTAAATTAATAAATTATTTTTTTAATCTTTAAATTTTATGGTGTTATCACCCATATATTCAATTTTTGCTAAAGAAAACACGTCAATGTTTTGGGCTCTTAATTCATTTCCTCCATTTTGATATTCTTTTTCTATACATATAGCAGCGCCAACTAAGTTAGCGTTAGCTTGCTTAACTAAATCTATTAATGCTTTTAAGGAATTACCTAAGGCTAGGAAATCATCAACAATTAAGATGTTTTCACCTTCTTTGAAATATTCCTTGTTGGAAAATATTTCAACTGTATTGTGATGAGTATAGGATTCAACCTTTGCCTTAATGATGTTACCAGATAGGTTTGATGTCATACCCTTCTTAGCAAATATCATATCTTTTTGATATTCAATAGCAACAGCAGTAGCAAATGGAATACCAGAAGCTTCAATTGTGAAAATCTTATCTACATTTTTGAAATGTTTTTTTACCTCGATTGCCATATTAGTAAGTAATTTAACATCAACTCTTTGATTTAAAAAGCTACCTACCTTTAAAATATCACCAGGTAATATTTCTCCACATTCAAGAATCTTGTTTTCTAATTCCTTCATAAGTCTCCTTAAACAAAAGAAAAAGCGATAAGTATATACCTATCGCTTAAATTTCACACTCAAAAAAATACTACAATAGCCTTACTATTTTAGTATTTAATCCAATAGTCGTGTTTTACGGTAACACGGTAGAAACTCCTTCACCACTAGCTCAAAGGTATATATTGGCTTTATTCAATTTCCATTTATATGATAATTCAATTTACGTGATTTTTTAAGTGTATAATTTATGTAAACGTATTCATGTTTTTTCTAAGTATTTTTCAATGATTATATCATTGAGTAAAATTCAATGTTTTCGTTAGTTTTCGAAAAAAACATAAAAAAATGATTGTAAAACAACTTATGTTATTTTAAAATATAAGTACCATAAAGAGAAGATGAGAGACAAGCTCTGTGAATCTTCAGCAACCTACAATATGCAAGGTGCTAAAGCTTGAACGATGGGATTTATAATAAGCTTTTTAATCCTATCAGACGATGGGATTTTCTTTTTCTTTATGGAATTTTTTGAAAAGAGGAAAAGAAAAAGATGAAAAAAATTAATGGGGTAGTATTAGTATTAGAGGATGGTAACAAGAAAGGATTATATGATCTATGTAAAGAATATGGAATAGATATGCCATATGAAGATTTATTTTTTGATGATAATGAATATCATTTATTCGCGATTAATGATTCAAAAATAGGATTATGCTCCACAATTGTTGCAAAAAACAGTAAAAAAACTATACACGGATTAGAAGAATTGACATATTTATTACAAAATTGTTAGCCTTATAAAACTTTTTTATATTTTTTTACTATTTATATAACACTTTTAGAAAAAATGTGTTAAAATATACCTAGTGTGTAAAATAGGAGGAATTATTTATGCCTTTAGTAAATTCTAAAGAAATGTTTGAAAAAGCTTACAAAGGTGGTTATGCTGTAGGTGCTTTCAATGTTAACAACATGGAAATCGTTCAAGCAATAACTGAAGCTGCTGGTGAACTTCATTCTCCAGTTATCTTACAAGTATCAAAGGGTGCTAGAAAATATGCAAATTCTAAGTACTTAATTCACATGGTAAAAGCTGCTAACGAAAATTATCCTGATCTACCAATCGTATTACACCTAGATCATGGTGATTCATTCGAATTATGTAAAGCTTGTATCGATGATGGCTTCACATCAGTTATGATTGACTATTCTGGTCATCCATATGAAGAAAATGTAGAAGTAACTAGAAAAGTATGTGAATATGCACATGACGTTAAAGCTCGTGGCCGTTATGTTACAGTAGAAGCTGAACTTGGTACACTTGCTGGTGTAGAAGACGAAGTAAAAGTTGAATTCGGTAAATCAAGCTACACTGATCCTGAACAAGTACAAGATTTCGTAACTCGTACAGGCGTTGACTCTTTAGCAATCGCAATTGGTACATCTCATGGTGCTTACAAATTCAAAGCTGAACAATGTACAAGAAATGAAAAAGGAATTCTTGTTCCACCTCCACTAAGACTAGACATCCTAGAGGAAGTAGAAAAGAGATTACCAGGATTCCCTATCGTATTACATGGTTCATCTTCAGTTCCACAAGAATATGTTAAGATTATTAACGAACATGGTGGAAAGATGCCAGATGCAATCGGTATTCCTGAAGACCAATTAAGAGAAGCAGCTAAGAGAGCTGTATGTAAGATCAATATTGACTCAGACCTACGTTTAGGTATGACTGCTGCAATCAGATTACATTTCGATGAACATCCAGATCATTTCGACCCACGTCAATATCTAGGTGATGGTAGAGAATATGTTAAATCTGTAGTTAAACATAAGATCACTGAAGTATTAGGCAGCGAAAACAAAGCATAATATAATTTAAACAAAATAAAAACATTGGACCGAAATCCAATGTTTTTTTGTTTTTATGCCCAATTTTCAATAATTAGCTTTGTTGGAGTTGGTACATATATTACTCCATTAAACAAGAATAATCTTGTTTCATTATCGGTTACATAATTTTTATATAATGTTGTAACATCCTCACCATTAACATCAATTTTAAATATTACATAATCTTTAGGTGTTAATGATACACCGAAATATAAAATATTTTCATAGTTGAAGAACCATAATTTGTATCCTTGTTTGAATAAACCAGCATTAAATGATTCTACATATAAATCTGATTCATCTGCTAATATGCGTGCGTAATATGAATATGCAATTACATAATCTTTACCAACTTGTTTATTTTCACCATTATTAACTTCATATACTGATATTTTCTTTTTATTATTATCAGTATTTCCAAGGCCTAATAAATAATCCTTTTCACCTATTTTAAAACTATATGTATATTCAGAGAATCCAGGTACCTTTAACTGTGATACAATAGTAGGATTTGTAGGATCTGATAGGTCTATTTCATATAGTGGATCTGTCGTCATATAGGTCACTACATAACATAGATTATTATTGAATGATACAGATCTAACAGTTTCTCTTCCTAAACCTAAATTTTTAGTGATACATCCAGTTTTTTCTTTTTTATTTATATCAAATATATTTAATTGATTTACTTCATAAGCTGTAGTAGAACAATTAGTTGATACAACTCTTAAATAATTATCTTTAATATCAATTGAATATTGATTTATTATACTTCCCATTACTTTAAATGAACCAATTGGATCTAAATTAGTATCATATATATTAAGTAATGTATATCCTTGATACAAATATCTATTTTGCTCAATTGAGGCCTTAACAGTTAAATAATATGGAATTACAATATAATCCTTATTCATATAAATGAATGATGTATAATTACATGCAAAATCAACTTCTTTAATATCTAAATCATTTAAATTGATCTTTAACATTTTATATATTGAATTAGGAATAGAAGTTAATGTTTCACTTGTATATACATAATTTGATAATAAGCCTGTAGCATATTTATATTGTCCAACTATATATAAATAATTATCAATTAATCTAGTGGTTTTAATAGAAGCGAAATCAGTAGAATATTCAATTTTAATTTCACTACCATTAAAACTTAATATAGATAATGAATAATCACTATATAAAACAATCTTATCTTGATAGATTTGCATATTTATATTTTGAACAAAATAAGTTGGTGCATAGCTTGCATATAATATACAGCCATGCTCAATTTGTGTTCTTTCATTTATGATACTTGATATATCACGTTCTATGATTTTATTACCTTCTAAATCATATATTATAAATTTATAATCATTATATTCTTTAGATAAATAATATACATAATGTGTATCAAATTTAGCGATATCTGCTTCATTGACACCAGTAACCTGATTATTAGTTTCATATGAATCTAAGCCATTAGAACCTGGATCTTGAGTT
The DNA here is from genome assembly GCA_017454375.1 of Acholeplasmatales bacterium. GTDB lineage: Bacteria > Bacillota_I > Bacilli_A > Acholeplasmatales > Anaeroplasmataceae > Anaeroplasma. The sequence continues at coordinate 114,241 of JAFTDB010000033.1, forward strand.
TCAGAATCAGTAGGCTCAATTACAGCAGTTGAGACGGGCATAGTCACCGCAGCGCTACCAGAACCACAACCTTGGATTGGGTTTGGAAGCTTTATTTTACTCATAAGCTTATATTCATCTTTTTTCTTATTAATATCACTTGAATTTGTAGATACTAGCTTAAAGTATTCCTTTTCTTGTATGGCTTTATTATCTTCATTGATTTTTGCCATAACCCTAGCGTTATGGTTATCTACAACTAGTGAATTTATTCCTAGCACTGCAAATAATGTTAATACTACAGCAGCAAGAGAAGCAAGTATTATAACACCCTTACCAATTTTTCTATGTTTACGTACAGGTGCTACACATTCAAATTTTTCTTCGTTATAAGATTCATTAAATTCATTTTTTAATTCTTTTTTAAATTTTGAATATTTCATAATGTAGTCAGCTCCTTTTTTAGCTTTAATTTAGCTCTTTTGAAAATTTTATTTACATCATATGGAGTTAAATTAAATATTTTAGCAAGACGTTTAGTAGATGTGTTAAGTAGGACTTTCATTAAAAATATGTTTTTTTCATCCTCGTCTAAATGATTTATCGCAAACTTTAAACAAGGATTTAAATCGGGTGAAGAAGAAATAGTATCAATATCATCTATTTTTTCTTCCTTTTTCTTTCTTAAAAAATCGATTGCGGTATTTTTGGCCATTGTATAAATAAAGTTTTCAAATGAACCAGATTCATAATCTTTTATCTTGGTTGTTAGTTTTAAATATACATCCTGGGCTAAATCCTTCATATCCTCTGGATCCTTAATATATGAGAATATTGCTGCCCTGACAATCGGTAAGCTTTTCTTATAAAGATCATCGAATGCTTTAGTATCGCCATTTTTATACCTCATGGCTAAGTCATTTAACATACCTACATCACTCCTACATTATAATAAACGAATAAGAAATTAATTTTTTTCAAAAAAAATAAAGAATTTTTTATTTTTCTTTATTTTCTAACTCTTTATACATCTTTTTTTCTTTTCTTGTTAGTGGTACAGGGTCATATCCTGCCTTAAATAGAGGGTTACATTTTAATACCCTTTTAGCTGTATAGAAGCTGGCAGTAAAGAAATTAAATTTCTCATAACAGCCTCTAGCATATTCGCTACATGTAGGTATATGCCTACAGCGAGGAGAAAGGCCTGGGGATATTGACTTTTTGTACCAATCTATTAATTTGATGGCACCTTTATTTCTCATAATAAATGTGCTTATGAAGCTCTTTTAGGGCATCTTCACCTAGTAGTACTCTAACTATTTCATATGCAAAATCAAGTGAATATGCAACAGAAGTAGCAGTTACTAGCTTTCCATCAGTTACAACACCGATGCGTTCAAATGTACCACCGAAGTCTTCATCCATTGCCTTGAAGCATGTGTATTTTTTACCTTTAAGGTAACCCAGCATACCAAAGATTGTTGGTGCGGCACAAATACCAAATACATATTTATCGGCATCAAAGAAATGTCTGATTATTTCATGAACTAATCCTGATACCTTTAAGTATTTATAGTGTGCTCCACCTGGAATTAATAATGCATCATATTGCTTATAAGGGATCTTTACAAGCTTATTTACATTAGTTAATGCGATACCATGTGAACCAACTACTGTCTTACCTAAAGAAGCAATTGTTAAATCTATACCTGCTCTACGAAGAATTGCAAAAGGAGCCATTGCCTCCTCTTCCTCGAAGCCTTCAAATATTAATGCTAAAACTTTCATAAGTTTAATCACCACCTAAAAGTTATTATAACATAACTAGCATGTTTTTACACGCTATTTTTAATAATTATAGTCTTAAAATCACTGCGTTTTTACCTCTTTTTTTGACCTATATAATAATTTGATGGATTTTTACCCAAAAATTCCGTTAATAAAAGGCTTTTTTTATAGTTTTGTCCTTTACTTTTGACTTGTTTCATTTTATAATATAAAATGTTATGTTGTTTGTAGAGGTGAAAGAATGAAAGAAATAACATTAGAAGAATTAGCCGCATTTATGAAGGAACAAGGATTTGTATATCCAGGTTCAGAAATCTATGGCGGTTTAGCAAATTCATTTGATTTTGGCCCACTTGGTGTAGAGCTAAAAAACAATGTTAAGAAAGCATGGTGGGAGAAGTTTGTTAAGCAGTCTAGATACAACGTAGGTCTAGATTCTTCAATATTAATGAATAAAGAGGTTTGGGTAGCTACTGGTCACATTACATCTTTCAACGACCCACTAATCGATTGTAAGAAATGTAAGAGTAGATATAGAGCTGACAAGCTAATTGAAGATTTTACAAATGGTGAAATCACAGGCGATGGTATGAGTAATGATGATTTAGTTAAATACTTATACGATCACAAGGTTGTATGTCCTAACTGTGGTGCACTAGATTACACTGATATCCGTAAGTTCAACCTAATGTTCAAAACTCATCAAGGTGTACTTGAGGACAATAAGAATGAGGTTTATTTAAGACCTGAAACAGCTCAAGGTATTTTTGTTAACTTCAAGAATATCCAAAGAACTACAAGAAAGAAAGTGCCATTTGGTGTTGGCCAAGTTGGTAAATCATTTAGAAATGAAATTACTCCAGGTAACTTCATTTTCCGTGTAAGAGAATTCGAACAAATGGAATTAGAATTCTTCTGTAAGCCAGGTACTGAAATTGAATGGTTCCAATATTGGAGAAAATATTGTTTCGATTTCTTATTATCTTTAGGTGTTAAGGAAGATAAGCTAAGATATCGTGATCATGATCCTGAGGAATTAGCATTCTACTCAAATGCTACTACAGATATTGAATTCAAATTCCCTTGGGGATTTGGTGAACTATGGGGAATTGCTTCTCGTACAGATTATGACTTAAAGGCACACCAAACTCATAGTGGTGAAGCACTAGATTACCTAGATCCAACTGATAATTCAAAATATATTCCATATGTAGTTGAACCATCTGTTGGTGTAGAAAGAGTATTACTAACTGTAATGTTCAGTGCTTATGATGAAGAAGAATTAACAAAGGCTGATGGTTCTAAGGATGTTAGAACAGTATTACACTTACATCCAGTATTAGCACCATACAAGGTAGCAATTTTACCACTTATTAAGAAGAACCATGCTGACAAGGCTTTAGAATTATTTGACTTATATTCTAAATATTTCACATGCGTTTATGATGAAACTGCAAATATCGGTAAGAGATATCGTCGTCAAGATGCAATTGGCACACCATATGCAATCTGCGTAGATGATGAAACTCTAGCAAATAATACAGTAACTGTAAGAAACAGAGATACTATGGAACAAGTTACTATGTCAGTTGATGAAGTAATTCCATATATCCAAGAAAAATTAGTATTCTAAAAATATGAAATGGAGGTAGTATTTTGGCAACTCAAGAAGAAATAAAAGAAGTCCTAGATAAAACTGATGTTGTTTCAGTTGTCGAAAGATATCTACCTTTAAAAAAATCAGGAAAGAACTATATGGGATTGTGTCCTTTTCATAGCGAAAAGACACCATCCTTTGTTGTTTCTCCCGACAAGAAATTAGCTAAATGTTTTGGCTGTGGTGGTGGTGGCACTATCATAGACTTTGTGATGCAAATTGAAAATGTGGATTTCAATCAGGCTCTAACAAAGCTTGCAGATGAAGCAGGAGTTAAGCTTAGTAATGTAAAAAGAACAGAGATTAGTCCCGTAATAAAAAGATATTATGATATTATGAATTCTTCACTAGATTTCTATGAAAAATATCTAGAATCTACTGATGATGGTAAAAAGGCATTAGAATATCTTAAAAATCGTGGAATGGATGATGAATTAATAAAAGACTTTAAAATTGGCTTGGCACCTGATATTGGTAATACCTTATATCGAGTTTTAAAAGAATATCAATACTTTGAGCTTGATATGGAGGATTTAGGCTTAGTCGCATCTAATGAAAAAGGATATCACGATGTATTCTCAAGAAGAATAATGTTCCCTATTTTTAATGAGACTGGAAATGTAGTTGCGTATAGCGGTAGAATATTCGATCCTAAAGATAAAGACAATCCTAAATATATCAATTCACCTGAAACTCCTATATTTAAAAAGAATGAAATATTATTCAATTTGAATCTAGCTAAAGGCGTTATTAGGAAGAATAATCGTGTAGTTCTACATGAAGGCCAAATGGATGTTATCGCATCTTATAAAAGTGGAATCAAGGAAGCAGTTTGTACACTTGGTACAGCATTAACTACTAACCATGTACAGACATTAAAGAAATATACCAATAATGTAGTTATCGCCTATGATGGTGATAAAGCTGGTATAAAGGCCTCTAAAAAGGCAATATCCTTATTCCTACAGGCAGGCTTTAATGTAAGATTAATCCTATTCCCAGATGGAATGGATCCTGATGAATATGTTAAAAAATATGGTAAAGATGGTTATTTAAAATTCTTAAATGATAATTTGATGGATGCTTATGAATATGAATTCAATGTTGCGTTCATTGGTAAGGATTTAAAGGATTCAATCGTTGTGGAAGCTGTTAAGGATGAGCTTTTCCAAATGATGAATAACCTTCCATCAAATACATTAAAGGAAGAATATTTAACCAAATTAGCCGAGAAGCTTAATGTTGGTGGCTTAGCATTATCAAATGACTTTGATTTCTATGTTAGAACTCACACAAGTAGGAAGCACAAGGTAGAGCCTAGCTTTGTTAGTGAGGATGAGCCTAAGGTAGAACCAAAGGAAATCGAAGAGAAAAAATGGAATTCTCCATGTGAGCTTAGATTATTTATGTATGCTAAATCATCTAAGGAGAGAGCTTTAAGAATTGATAATCTTATCCAAGATGAGATTATGAATGCTTTTTCATCTTACTCAATCAATTTATGGATAAAGCTTATAAATGATTATTATGCTGTAAACGATAAATTTAGCGAATCTAAATTCATTAATATATTGAATGTTGAAGAGCTTAATTTCTATATGGAAATACTAGAAACAGTTAGAAAAGATAAAACACCATATAATGAAGTAGATGAGAATAAATGTATCGAGCATATTAAGATTGTGGCTTTAGAAAAAGAAATTGAGAAGCTAAATAAGATGATGGAAAAGGCTACTCAAGAGAAGAAATACACCTATGTAAATAGAGTGTTTGAGCTTAAAAAGAAATTAGTCGCTTTAAAAAAACAAAATAAACGTAAGGAGAGAAACTAATGGAAGAAAACAAAATTAGCTTTGAAGAGGCAATTGCTAAATTAGAAGAAATTGCCAAAAACAACGATGGAGTCGTTACTACTTTAGACATTGTCAAATACTTCCCTTTTGAAAGTGATGATTATGACAAAATCGAAAAGATCCTTCTAGATAAGGATATCGACATCAAAGAAGTAGAGATGGATGTAGATGTTGATGAAGAACCAGATCTAGCAAATGTCGAAGAAGTAGATATTTCTAACTATGACGTTCTACCTACATCAGTTAAAGTTGATGACCCAGTTAGAATGTATTTAAAGGAAATAGGTAAGATTCCTCTATTAACACTTGATCAAGAAAAATTATATTCTGAACAAGTAGTTATCGGTAGAAAAGCTAGAGAACAATTAGAGAAGATTGAAGCAGAACAAAATTATGATTCTATTTCTGCTGAAGAATATGAAAAGCTAGAAGAACAAGTTGAGCTTGCTAACCATGCAAAGGATATGCTTGTTAATGCCAACCTACGTTTGGTTGTATCTATCGCTAAAAAATATGCATCACGTGGTTTACAACTTCTTGACCTAATTCAAGAAGGTAATATGGGCCTAATTAAGGCTGTTGATAAATTTGATTATGAAAAAGGATTCAAATTCTCTACTTACGCAACTTGGTGGATTCGTCAAGGTATTGCAAGAGCTGTAGCTGACCAAGCTAGAACTATTCGTATTCCAGTACATATGGTTGAAACAATCAACAAGCTTGTTAGAGTTCAACGTCAATTAGTTCAAGAATTATCTCGTGAGCCTAATGATGATGAAATTGCTGAAAGAATGGGAATTTCTGTTGAAAAGGTTCAACAAATTCGTAAGATTGCTCAAGAGCCAATCTCTTTAGAGGCTCCAGTAGGTGAGGAAGAAGATTCATCACTTGGCGATTTCATTTCAGATCCAGGTGCACTAGATCCATATGAATATACAGCTAAACAAAAGCTACGTGAAGAACTAGATGATGCCCTAAAGACATTAACTCCAAGAGAAGCTAGAGTATTACAACTTCGTTTTGGTTTAATCGATGGTAGAACTCGTACACTAGAAGAGGTTGGTAAGGAATTCAACGTTACACGTGAACGTATCCGTCAAATTGAAGCTAAGGCTTTAAGAAAGTTAAAACATCCATCTAGAAGTAAGAAATTAAAAGATTTCTTAATTAAATATTAAAATGAATCGAATTGATTTACTTGCTAGTCTAGCAAGTGATTCTAATATCTTATTAGATGTAGGCTGTGACCATGCTTACACAGTTATTACTGCCTGTAAAAACTATAATGTTAAGAAAGCTATCGCCTCAGATATAGCTGAAGGACCACTTGAGGTTGCTAAAGCCAATATTATAAAGAGTGGTTTAGAGGATAGAATTAAAACTATCAAATCTGATGGCTTAAAACAAGTTGAAGATGATTTTGATACCCTAATCATTAGTGGTATGGGCGGTCTACTAATAAAAGATATTTTAGAATCATCTATAGATAAAATTAAGAATAAAAAGCTAATATTATCTCCTAATCGTGATTATTATGATGTTAGATTATTTTTAACAAATAATGGTTTTCAAATAATCGATGAATATGCTTTTTATGATAAATCTATTTTCTATGAAGCTATAGTAGCCATACCAGGTGAAATGAATATCACTGAATTTGAAATAAAATATGGCCCTATTTTGCTTAAGAAAAAGGATGAAGACTTTATAAATTATTATCAAAAACAATATGATAAATTTAATAAAGCACTAAAAAACATTAAAAAAATAGAAGAAAAAGATAATTTGGAATTATTAATTGCTGATTATCGTAAGATTTTAAATTAATTGGCCATTTTTGGCCAATAAATGCTCGCTTAGTACATCGGTAGTACACAGCCATGGTAAGGCTGAAGGATAGGTCCGACTCCTATAGTGAGCACCAGAAGTTGGTGGTGGTATTATGTATGAATTAAAAGGTTGTGGACTAAGAAATGCTAGAGACATTTCTTATGCAAATATAAAGAAAAATTTACTTGTCAGAAGTGAAGCTTTAAATAAATTAACTCCTGAAGAAGCAAAGATTTTAGCTGAAAAATATAATATCAAGATTGTAATAGATCTACGTACCGACGAAGAAATTAAGAAAAAAGATATTGAAATACCAAACGCAAAGTATTATCATATACCCCTAATTTCTCACCAGGAATTTGGCTTATCTCATGAAAAGAACGCAGATAAGGATATGGTTAAACAAAAAAGAATACCTGATTTAAAGGTATTATATCCATATTTAGTTAAGGAAGATAAATCAGGCCCTTGGAAACAAATATTTGATATTCTTATCAATAATGAGGAAGGTGCCATATTGTGGCATTGTACAGCTGGTAAGGATCGTTGTGGAATAGTATCTGCAATTATTGAATATGCCCTAGGCTTATCTGATGAGGAAGTAATGTATGATTATTTATATACAAATAAGCATAAGGTATTCCCTGTTAGATACCGTATCTTATCTTGGTTTTTATTTAAGCATGAGGTAAGAAGAAGATTTAGAAATATCTTTATTGCTAAAAAGGAATATCTAGAATCTGCATTAAATTATATTAAGGATGTATATGGTAATATTGAAACATTCTTATATGAGGTTTGTGGTGTATCTGATGATGATTTAGATACATTAAGAGATAAATATACTGAAGAAGAAGCAAGAATCTAATGAGACATTATTATAATTTTTCAAAATGTTATTATGATGATTTCTTTATAGATGATAATAAAAGAGATTTAATTATAATATCTCCAGGCGGTGGCTATGACCACACATCTATTAGAGAATCAGATCCAGTAAAAGATTTTTATAACTTGCATGGATATCATGTGGTAATTGTTCATTATACAGAAGAACACTTGCCTTTCCCATATCCACAAGAGGTATTAGCTAATGTTATTAAGCTATATCAAAATGATAAACGAGTTAATCATTTAATTGGCTTAGGCTTTTCAGCTGGAGGGCATAACATTTTAGAGGTTGCCTTACATCCTGATACATATGGTGTTAAATTTGATTTGTTGATGCTTGCATATCCAGTTGTAACATCAAATCCTAATTATGCACATATGGGTTCATTTAGAGCCTTATTAGGCGACAAATTTGAAGATAAGATATTATTAAAAAGATTATCTTTAGAGTTGGAAGTAACTAAAAATGCTCCACCATTATTCCTATGGGGTACATGGACAGATGAGAGCGTTGATGTTATGAACTCAATATTACTTTTAGAAGCTTATAAGAAAAATAATCTTAATGTTGAATATCATGTTTATCCTATGGGTGGACATGGATTGTCACTATCAAATGAGAAAACTAGTGGTGGAGATCCTAAAAAGGTAATTCCATATGTTAGTAGCTGGAGTGATGAATCTATAAAATGGTTAGAATATAACCTTAATAAAATGGAGTAGTTTATGGAAAAAAGAGAAAAGCTAATCAAAGAATTAATTAAAAAAATTAAAAAATATGACAGAATCATTATTCATAGACATTCTAGACCTGACTTAGATGCCTTAGGAACTCAGTTAGGCTTAAGAGATGCCATTAAATATAATTTCCCTAATAAGGAAGTATATGTAGTTGGTGATGTATCTGCTAAATATAAATTTATCGGTGATATGGATGAAATTGATGATTCTAAATATGAAGGTGCTCTAGCAATCATCGTCGATGTTGCAGTATCTCATATGGTATCTGATGAAAGATATAAATTAGCAAAAGAAATATTTGTTGTTGATCATCATAATAATGAATGTGATGTAACAGAAAACTGGATTTGTGATCCAGATAAAGCTGCTGTAGCTGAATATATTACAATGATTTTAAAGGATAATCATTTAAAGATTAATAAGGATGCAGCTACTAAATTATTTGGTGGTATCGTAACTGATAGTGGTAGATTCATGTATGGACATAATCGCTCAGATACACTAAAGATTGCAGCTTATCTACTTGAATGTGGTGCTGATGATAAATATATTTATTCAAATATTTATGTAGAATCACTAAAAAATAGAGAAATGACTAATTATTTCTCAAATAAATTCGAAGTTAAGGATGGCGTAGCCTTCTTAAAGAATGATAAGGATGTATTTGAAAAATTCCCTGTAGAATTTAGCGATATCTCTAGAGGTATGGTTGGCGTTATGGCAGGTATCGAAGAAATTAAGATTTGGCTTAATTTCACATATGATGTAACTAAAGACGCTGTAGTTGGTGAATTTAGATCTCGTAATATCAATATTGTTGATATTGCTAAAAAATATGGTGGCGGTGGTCACCTACAAGCATGTGGTGCTACTTTAAAGGATTGGAATGAAGTAGACCAAATTATTAATGATTACATTAAATTAGCAAACGAATAAATGATGTGAATATGATATTCATATCATTTTTTTAGGAGGAAATATGTTTTTAAAAAAATTATTTAAATTCAAAATGTTTATATTATTAATTACTATTTCCTCATTTATATTAGGATATTTTTTGGCTGATTTTGCCTACAATAATTTGTTTTCAAATTATATGATTGAAACTAATCTAACAGATGAATATTATGTATCAAATGAATATTATAATTATTTATCTGATTATAATTCAATCGTCAGCATTCAAAATAAGCTTGTAACTGATAAAAAGCTTAGTGATGCTAAAATCAAAAATATCAGTGTATCGACAGTTATGTCTTTAAAGGATGTTCATAACAATCTATCTATTCAAAAGACAGATAGTGGAATGAAGATTTTAGTTAAAGAAAAATCATATGGATATACAATTGTATCTAAAACTAAATTAAATGATGGCTTAACTAAATTTAATAAAACTATGACTGCTATCTATGATAAGAGTAGAACAGAAGATGTTATGAATAAAAACCTAACTGATTTAAGTACTTTCTTTGAGGCATATAAGGATCAGTACACTGTTGAATACAATAATTATTTATCTTATTACAATAATATAAAAGGTAAGAAGCTTGGTATGGTTGATGTAACCTTGGGTACACCAACCCTCATCAATCACCAAAACCCTTATATTATTGGTGCCATATTTATGGCTTCATCACTTGTTATAACAATATTTGTAATATTCTTACTTGATAAAAAGGGTAAGCTTGAGGATATAAAAGATATATCTAATAATGAGACAATATATCGTACACCATTCCATAAATCTTATTGGTTACAAACTATTAAGCCTTTTAAGAAGCTATCATCACTTACATTAATTGCGTTATTATTCGCATTAATGCTAGTAGCAAAGCTTTTAAGATTACCTTCAGGCTTTGGTGAACTTGGTATAGGATTCACTTATATATTCTTCTCAATTATAGGTATGTTATTTGGACCAGTAGTAGGAGTAGTAATTGGATTTTTCTCAGATATATTAGGATTCTTTTTATTCCCTACAGGCTATCCATTCTTTTTCCCATATACCCTAAGCGCAATGCTAACTGGTTTTATTTATGGAATATTCTTCTATAAAACTAAGGTTACATTCGCTAAATGCTTTTATGCTAGATTTTTAGTAGGTATGTTTATAAATGTATTCTTAGGCTCTATTTGGTGGGCAATTATTAATTCATTTAGCTTTGAAGCTTATTTGGATTATACATTCCTAATTGAGCTACCTAAGAATTTAGTATATTTATTACCTCAATCTATATTATTATTTATAGTATTTAAGCCTGTTACAATCATTGCCTACAACTTCAATTTAATAGATGAAGAAGTAAGTAAAAATGTAACAATAATTTAAATTGTTTTCTTGAATTTATACTATCTTAATAGTATAATCTATATCGCCATAAAGATGGTACGAGGGACAAGCCCGATGACTACCAAGCAACCTACAATATGCAAGGTGCTAAAGCTTGTTTGATGGTACGAAATACCATCCAAACGGATGGTTTTATTTTTTAGGAGCTAAAATGATTGCCGAAGTTATAGTTGATATCAAAAACAAACAACTTAATAAATCATTTGATTATCTAATCCCTGATAAATTCGATGGATTAATCCAAATTGGTATGCGTGTATATGTACCATTTGGAAGAATGAAAAGAATTGGCTATGTGATTGGATTTAAAGAAAAAGATGACTCTGGCTATCAGCTTAAGGAAATCATCGATATTGTAGATGTAAAAAGAATCTTAAATGAAGAATTTGTAGGCATTGCTAAATACATTTCTGAAAATTATTTTTCTTATTATGCATCATGTCTAGATGCGATGATACCTAGAGCCTTAAAATATAAATATCGTAAAAAAGCTAAATTAATTAATAAGGATAATGTATCTACAGATTTAACTAGATTATTTAGAAAAAATGAGCTAATCATTGATAATCTAAAGCCTGAGGTTTTAGATTTAATCTATGAAGAGGTTAAGAAAAACAACATCATTATTGATACTGAAATTAAAAGAATCAAGGATGATGATAAGATTGCTTATGTAAGACTAATTAATCCTGATTTTAAAACCAAAAGTAAAAAAGCTAAGATGTTAATTGATTATCTTGATGAGGCAGGAGAGCCTGTTGAAAAAGAAATTATTACATCTGATTTAGGATATAAAACATCTGATATTACTTATTTAGTAGATAATAAGGTAGTTGAGCTATTTTATTTAGAACCTAAAAAAGAAGAAAAGGATTTAACCATATCTGAAGAAAAGACTTTAAATAGTGAACAGGAATCTTGTTATAAAAAAGTCGAATATGATAAATATAAGACTTATTTACTACATGGTGTAACATCATCTGGTAAGACTGAGCTTTATATGCACTGGATTAAGGATGTAATAGAGGCTGGTAAGAAGGCTATCTTGTTAGTTCCTGAAATCTCCTTAACTCCTCAAATTACATCACTATTTAAGGCTAGATTTAAAGAAAATGTAGCAATTATCCATTCAAGATTATCTGTATATGAAAAATATATAGAGTGGAAGAAGATAATTGATAATGAAGTAAAAATAGTAATTGGTGCTAGATCAGCAATATTTGCCCCAATTGACAATTTAGGAATTATCATTATAGATGAAGCACATGATTCATCATATATTCAACAAAATAATCCTAAATATGATGCGAAGGACATCGCAACTATCCGTGCTAAAAACTTCAATATTCCACTAATTCTAGGTAGTGCCACACCTAAGGTAGCTGATTATTATAAGGCTATTGAGGGTGAATATGAGCTTTTAGTTATGAAAAAGAGAACTAACGGATTAACTCTAGGCTCTGCTGAAGTAGTAGATATGAGAAAAGAGCTTGAGGAAGGAAATAAATCAGTATTTTCACGTAAGCTTTTAAAGGAAGTAAAGGAAACATATAACCGTGGTGAACAATCAATTCTATTTTTAAACAGAAGAGGATTTAATAGCTTTGTGATGTGCCGTAGCTGTGGAGAGACAGTAAATTGCCCTCACTGTGATATGGCTCTTACATATCATAAGAATAGTAATATCTTAAAATGTCACCACTGTGGTTATACAACATATAATGTAGCTAAATGCCCAAGCTGTAATTCAGATAAGATAAGATTTGTTGGTTCTGGTACCGAGAAAGTTGTAGAGACACTAGAACGTGAAATACCAAGTGCTAGAGTACTTCGTGTTGATATGGATACAACCTCTAATATGGAAGATTATGAAAGATTTTATGATATGTTTAAGAATAAAGAGGCTGATATCATTGTAGGTACTAAGATGATTACTAAGGGCTTAGATTTTGAAAATGTAACCCTAGTTGGTGCCTTAAATGCTTCATTATCCTTAAATTATCCATATTATGATGCATCTGAAGATACCTTTGAGTTAATTGAACAGGTATCTGGTAGAGCTGGTAGATCAGAAAAGGCTGGTAAATGTATAATCCAGGCCTATAATCCTGAGCATTATGCAATAAAATATGCAGCTCGTCATAATTATGAAAAGTTTTATGATGAAGAAATTAAAAAGAGAATGCTAGCTAATCTACCTCCATTTTCAATGCTTTTGGAGGTTTTGGTAACATCAGAAGATGTAAATTTAGCATATCAGGAAGCTAATAAGATTAAAGATAAGCTAGTTAGACTAAATACTACATCTGAAATACTTGGAGTGTCTGAGGATACTATCTTTAAGCTAAAGGATAGATATAGATATAAAATAGAAATAAATGTAACAGATGATAGAGTGTTAGATGAGCTTAAGGCTATCTATCCACTATATCAAAGTAATAAGGATGTAGAAATCCAAATAACAAGGATGTGATTTTATGAAAATTGTTTTTATGGGAACAATTGAATTCTCTGTTAGGATATTAGATTATTTATTCCATAAATATGGAGTAGAGCTTGTAATATCTCAACCAAACAGACTAAAGAAGAAAAATGAATTATTACCTACAGAGGTAGCTAAATATGCAGCTGATAATAATATAAGATTATTACAGCCTGAAAAAATAGGCGATATCTACGAAGATATCAAGGCTATTGAGCCAGATATTTTGGTTACAGCTGCCTATGGTCAATTCATTCCAACTAAGATTTTAAATCTATTTAAAAAACAAATTAATGTTCACGCATCAATCCTACCTAAGTATCGTGGTGGTGCCCCAATTCAACGTTCAATTATGAATGGTGATAAGAAAACTGGTGTATCAATCATGCGTATGGTTAAGGGTATGGATGCTGGTGAAGTATATCTATGTAAGGAATTAGAAATTCTACCTGAGGATAACAACACATCACTATTTAAGAAATTAGCCGATGTAGGTGTTGAAGCGCTTGATGAATGCTTCATGGATATAGTTGAAGGTAGAAACCTAGGTGTTCCTCAAAATGAAGAAGAGGTAACATATGCTTATAATATTGCACCAGAAGAAGAAATTATAAGCTTTAATGAGGAAGCTCAAAGCATTGTTAATAAGATTAAGGGCTTATCTTTAGAGCCAGGTGCTCATTTTGAATTTAAAGGAATAAAGATTAAAGTATTTGATGCATCTGTTGTAGAGGATGATTCAAATGCTAAGCCTGGTAGTGTTTTAAACATCAAAAAACAAATATTAATTAAAGCTAAGGATAAGGCGGTTTCTTTGGATTTAATCTTACTTCCTGGTAAAAAAATGTTAAGTGGAAAAGATTTTTCAAATGGACAAAAAGTGTTTTCAATAGGAGATATTATAGAATAATATCTGATTTTGTGGTAAAATAACAAAGATTGGAGGTGTTATTTTTGAAATTTGTTGATTTGAAAAATAAAATTTTCAAAAAATTAAAAAATAATACCTTCTTCGTGAAGCATTTTGGATTTGAAAGTGGTATTGATATCACAGATGATAGACAGCTTTTATATCGTAAGAATGTCGTTATTAAGAATATCATCTTCGTATCAAACCTAATTTATACATTGTTATTTACAATAATTTCATTTGGTGATAATTCTAACTGGTTATTAACAATCCTGTTATTCCCAATCACATTCTTTGTAAACTCGACACTATCTAAGCTTATAAAGAAGGGACCAGAGGATGAATTGTCTCAGATAATAGCCATGTATGCTTCGTGCTTTTATATGTTCTTATTATCACTAGTAATCTATGTGAAATTAAAGAATGGTAGCCAAGTATTCTTGCAGGAATCTGGCTATATCCTACTTTATTATTCTTTAGCAATATGTTCATTCTATCAGGATAAGAACATGCTGAAGAATGTATGTAAAATAATGTTAATATTAGTAACATTCTTACATTTTACAATTACTTATGATATTGTTAAGGCAGCATCAGGACAAAATATCTTAACATTCTTAGGTGCATTCTTTACATCTAATGAATTTAAGGATATCTTATTAAGAACCTTGTTACTTGTAATGTTTATGATTGTTTTAAATATATATGTAGGAATGAACAATTATATGCAAAATGAAAGAAAGAAGGAGCTTATTAAGCGTCGTGAGGTACAAGAGGACTTCACTAATGTTGTCACTAAAATATTTGATGTTACCCTTCAACAGGGAACTAAAACATCTGAAGATATTAAAAATGTTAAATTAACTGCCTTAATGGCTAAGAAGATGGCGTCACTTATGAGCTTGGATCCTGATAAATGTGAGGATATATATAATTTCTCAATGATTCATATCGATCATGAGGTATCCTTCCATCCTGAAGGAACTGAAGAAGAGAAGTTCGAAAAGCTATCTCAACAAACAGAATTAGGCTCAGCCTTGATATCTCGTTATCAGCTAGAGCGTAAGAGCGAGGATATCATTCGTGCTACTTTAGAGGAATCTGATACAGATGAATTTAAAGAAAGCATGAATAAGATTCAAAATGATTCTTATTCACAGATTATTCTAATTTGTGAAATATATGTAATTTTAAGAAGCACTAAATCATTTAAGAAGAGCTTCAACCACCAAAAATCAATCAAATATATGGAAGAGCATTGTAAATATTATTTCGAGCCAGTATTATTTGATAGATTTATGAAATTTGATACAGACTTTGATAATATTTATATGGGAGAGTAATTATGGAATATATAACTAGCGGAACTTGTTCAAGAAAAATTAATTTTGAAATAGATGATAATGGCCGTGTACATAATGTAAGCTTCTTAGGTGGCTGTAATGGTAACCTAAAGGCAATATCTAAGCTTGTTGAAGGAATGGAAGCCACTAAGGTTATTGAAATCTTAGAGGGCAATACTTGCGGTCCACGTCCTACAAGCTGTGCAGACCAATTAGCAAAAGCATTAAAGGAGAATTTAAAATAATGAGAAGATTTTTTACATCAGAATCAGTAACTGAAGGACATCCTGATAAGATCGCCGATCAAATCAGTGATGCAATACTTGATGACATTTTAGCTCATGACCCTAACGGCCGTGTAGCTTGTGAAACAATTTGTACAACTGGTATGGTAATGGTATTTGGTGAAATATCAACTACACACTATGTAGACCTACAAAAGGTTGTTAGAGACACCGTAACTGAAATTGGCTTCGTAAGAGGTAAATTCGGTTTCGATGCTGAAAATATGGCTGTTTTATCAGCAATTGATCCACAGTCCCCTGATATCGCAATGGGTGTTGATGAATCAGAAGGCCACGAACAAGGTGCCGGTGACCAAGGTATTATGTTTGGTTATGCTTGTGATGAAACACCTGAATATATGCCTATGGCATTATCTTTAGCTCATAAGCTAGCTAAGAGATTAACTGATGTTCGTAAACAAGGTATCTTAAAATATTTACGTCCAGATGGAAAAACACAAGTAACAGTAGAATATGATGATAATGATAATATCGTTAGAATCGATACTATCTTAATTTCTACACAACATGCTGATACAGTAACTATGGAACAACTAGCTAAGGATGTTAAGCGTGAGGTAGTTGATTATGTAGTACCTGCAAATTTAGTTGATAAGGATACTAAATATTATTTCAACCCAACTGGCCGTTTCGTTATTGGTGGTCCAGCAGGTGATAGTGGTTTAACTGGTAGAAAGATTATCGTTGATACATACGGTGGAGCTGCATGTCATGGTGGTGGAGCATTCAGTGGTAAGGACCCTTCTAAGGTTGATAGAAGTGCTTCATATATGGCTCGTTATATCGCTAAGAACTTGGTTGCTGCAGGAATTTGTAAGAAATGTCAAATCCAATTATCTTATGCAATTGGTATTGCAGAACCTACAAGCTTACTTGTAGAAACATTTGGTACATCTAAATTTGATGAAGAAACTTTATCAAATGTAATTAGAAAGAACTTCAAATTAACTCCAAAGGGAATTATTGAAACTCTTGATTTAAAGCGTCCAATCTACAAACAAACAGCTGCCTATGGTCATTTCGGTAGAACTGACTTAGATCTTCCTTGGGAACATCTAGATAAGGTAGAAGCTCTTAAAAAGGATTTAGGAATTAAATAATTATTTGTAAAGAAAAAGCCTAGGCTTAATTGTTGAAATCAACAAGTGCCTAGGCTTTATTATTTATTTTATTTCTTTACGTATATAAATCCGAATGCTCCTGGTCCCCAGTGACTAGCAATTGCTGGATCTAGGTCATCATATACCTTTACTGCAGCCTTTACATCCTCTGGTGCTTTAGAAATTAATTCATCTACATTGTTCTTAATATGAGTATAAGAAGCAATGATACCATATTCAGGATCAAATCCATTCTTTTCAATGTCATCTAAGATGAATTTCATACCCTTTTTAAGTCCTAAAGATTTTCCATGAACTTTAATTTTTCCTTCCTTGAAGCCAAGGATTGGTTTAATTTGTAAAATTGAACCAACAATTAATTCAGCTTTAGAAAGTCTACCACCCTTAAATAAATAATTTAATGTTTCAGGGATAGCAACTGTTTGAATTCTAGGAATTAATTCATTTACTAAATCATTGATTTCAGCAAGTGATTTATCTTTATTCTTTAAAATTAATTCAACAATGAATCTTAAACCACCAACAGCCATCTTAGAATCAATTACTAGAACCTTTTTATTGTCTTCAAACAACATTCTAAATGCGTTATAAGTGCCACTAATATGAGAAGAAATAGTAATGATGATTACATCATTTCCTTCCTCAGTTTCCTTAGTGATTTCTTCTTCGTATTCATATAGGTTAGGAAGACTTGTCTTTGGAAATTCATTTAAATCAACTAAATGATGATAGAATTCCTCCATAGATAAATCTTCACCATTATCTAAATATTCTTTATTCCCTAATAATAATTTTAAAGGGATAATTTTTATACCGTACTCCAAAGCTTCATCTTTTTTAATAGATGAACCTGAATCTACATATATTTTAAGCATATTAATCTCTCCTTAATTGCTTGAATACTATATAATAAAATCTCCTAAGTGTCAACTTTTTTTACTTTTTTTTAATTATTTTTTAAAAAAATTGGAAAAAACGACTACCTATATATATGGAGGTGTATTTTTGTGATATGCAAAATTTGTGGTAATAAATTCTTTATAAAAAGAAGCTTTAAGGAGCTTTTAAAAACTAATCACGAACAAAATATTTGTAATAAATGTCTGGACAAGTATGGAATTAGCTTATCATTTCAAAAGATTGTTTTAGAGAATTATGATGTGATGATTGTCTCAATGTTTAAGAGAAAGGAGAAGATAGATTATAATTTATTTTATGATGAATATAGTAAAATATTTATCTCATTAATGATGAAAAAGGAATATCATGTAATACTTGAAGATCATCTATATTTAGATGATTATAAGATAGAAGAAATAGATGGGATTTCTAAAATGTTAGAAAGTAATCTAATCATTTTATGCTTAACTGTATCTGATTATTCGTAAAAATCGCGTGGTTATTGAATAATTTGCTTGTATTAAGCATTGAAAACGCTTTTATTTTCTTGTATAATAAAATCAGAAGGAGTTGATATATATGAAAATCGATGTATTAGGTAAAAATGGTTTTACTCCAAATGAAAAACAAAAAGAATACGTCAGCAAAAAATTAGAGAAATTGGAAGGTATCTTACAAGACTACGATAATGTAGCTGCAAGAGTAGTATTCAAAAAGTATAAGACATACTACAAGGTAGAAGTAACTATCCCTTCTAAGAACATTCAACTTCGTGCAGAGGTTACAAATCCTGATGCAATCGCAGCATGTGACGGTGTAGTTGATAAGCTAGTTACTCAGGTAAAAAGATGGAATGATAGAGTAAAGGATAAATTAGGCAAGACAGGCCTTAAGCATGTTGCAGAACCTAATTTAGACGAAAGACAAATTGTTCGTGATAAGCACATTAAGCTTGAACCTATGACTAAGGAAGAAGCAATCGATCAAATGGAACTTCTAGGACATGATTTCTTCGTATTCCTAGATAGAGAAACTAGAAAGACTAATGTAGTTTATCTAAGAGATGATGGCAATTATGCTGTCATTGAAACTGAAAATTAGAATCTCTGTGGACTAAGAGGGAGAAAATCCCTCTTTTTCTTTGCCTTTTTTCTAGCGTAGATATAAGATTTATGGTATAATAAAGCGGATATTTTGCCAGGAGGTGAGAAGAAATGGATTTTCAAGGTTACTTTTTGAAAAATTACGTAATGCTATTTGAGGTATTTGGTCTATTACTAATTCTATCAATAAGCGCTCATATTTCTAAATCACTAAGATGGTATACTAGATTAGTTTGCTTGCTTCTTGTTTTAGCATCAGTAATTAACAATTTAGAACTTTGGACACATACATTTGAAACATTAAATCCTTGGAGAGTTGTTCTAACAATTATGAAATATATTATATTCCCTATTGTTATGATGATTATGATTCAAATACTTGCCAAAAAGTATAAGGATTTCGCTTTAAAATGGAAGATTATAATGGCTATCCCACTTATAATTTCTATCCCAATTTATGTAACATCTCAATGGACACATTTAGTATTTTATTTCCTACCAGAAAATATATATAGAGGTGGACCATTATTCTTTATACCTTATGTAGTATTTGGTTTTTATTTAGTTGTATTTATGATTCAAAATATCGCTTATTTAAGATATTCACCTATTAAGTATCGTTTAATTGTTTTCTTTATCACAGGTGGAGCACTTGCTTGTGTATTACTTTATATGATAATTGATGATAATGAGGATTATACACCTATATTTACATCATCATTATTGTTCTATTATTTGTTAATTTATATTAAGATGGCTAATGTTGATCCTTTAACTAATTTGCTAAATCGTCAATCATATTATAATGATATGTCTGAAAACAGCGCTAAGATTTCTGCAGTTGTATCAGTAGATATGAATAATTTAAAGATATTTAATGATAAATATGGTCATGACAAAGGTGATGAAGCTTTAAAAGCTGTAGGTAATATTTTAAATGAACAAAGCAAAAATCATGCTTTAGCTTATCGTGTTGGTGGCGATGAATTCTGCCTACTCTATTTTGGAGCTAAGGAAGAAGATATTGAAAGCTATATTTCTTATATGAGAGAAGAGCTTGCTAAAACAGAATTTAGCTGCGCATTTGGATATGTAATGACAAAGGATTTTACCAATATCAAGGAAGCAATTAAAGAAGCTGATAAGAGAATGTATACAAATAAATATTTTATGAAGATAGATGCTGACAAGCAAAAATTTGAATAATTAAAAAGCTATGCGTTGATGATTATATAAAATCATTTATGCATAGCTTTTTTTATATATTTTTAATGTTGCAGGTTTGTGACATAGCATATGATAAAATATGCATCAAAATTTGAAGTATGATATGAAATTATATTTCATAATATGTAAAAATTATCAAAAAATGTTTCATGTTAAATATTTAGAAATAATAGATAATTATTCTTGATAGATATTTTTGAAATTTTTTATAATTTTTGGTCTTTAATTATTTTAATAATAATTAAATAATGATATAATAACCGCTAAGGAGGATTTAGAATCTTATGGAAAAAGGAATTATTGTGCTAATAGCTTATGTTGGTTATTTAGCGTTAGTTTCATTAGTTACATTTTGTCTATTCCTAAAAGATAAAAAAATGGCACAAAAGGGTGGTGGCCCTGTTAGAATAAAAGAAAAAACATTGCTTGGTGCAACTGTATTTGGTGGTGCGATAGGAGCATTTATTGGTAGATTAGTTGCTCACCACAAAACAGATAAGAAATATTTTTCTTTTACAATTTATGTTAGTTTATTACTTGAGGCAGTATGCTTAGCAGTATTAATCATACTTGCATTCAATTTAAAATAGGAGGGATATTATGGGAAATACATCACTTGAAAGATCACATTCAAAAGCATCTAACTTTAAATTAACTATGATAGCCTTTCTAGGATCACTTGGTATGGCTGCTGTATGGATTGGAGTTGCCCTACTAGTTAATGGTAAGGATTATCTAGGTGGTGGCTTACCTTTATTAATAGGAGGTGGAGTAGCTCTACTATTATCAATATTTTTAATAGGTAGATTTACAAGATAATATGGGAAAGTTTTTTAAATGGTTATTTATAACATTAGGTATCCTATTGTTATTACTAATTATTGGTATAGTAATTATATTATTCATTATTTCTGGTGAGAAGCAGAAGGTTAATAGAAACTATACAAATGTTCAAACTATTGAGAATATATTTGGCGATGATTTAGAAACATCACTAAAGAATATTAAAAATAGTGATTATAAATCAGTTAATAACAGAATATCAGTAGATATCTCACAGGATGAAATGAATTATTTCATTTATACATTTGTTATTGAAAATGCATATAATAAGCATCCTAATGATAAAACATATATCTTAGGTAGCAATGAAGCAAAGATTACTGAGCTTGAAATCTTATTTACAGATGATAACAAGGTTAATGTTGAAGCAGGTGCTAAGCTACTTGGCTTCTACAATACAATTGCGAACATTTATGCAAATCCAAAAATTATCACTGATACAAATGGTAATAAGCGTTTAGCATTTGAAGTAGAAAATGTAAAGATGGGACAAAAGCTAAATGTTCCTGATTTCTTAACTGGCTTGATTCTAGATAGATTTGAAATGAGTGGAGATATAGCATTTGGTAAGGTTGATGGTAAATATGTATTATCACTAGATCTTGCTAAGGTATTATTCCCTAACATTTCTAATACATTATTAAAAGAAATATTAAATAAAGGTACATATAACGTATATGTAAAGAATAAGAAGCTTGTATTTGATATTAGTACTTCAAATATCTTTGGTAAACCAACAGAAGATATTCCAGCAGTTACAACAGCTCAAAAGACAGCTCTTGCAGCTAAGTTCCTAGCAGCAACTGTAACTCATAAGGTTAACCTTAATAATACTGAATTTAATGCTTTAATTGATTCATCACTAAAAAAGACATTAGATGAAAAGAAAGGGAACTTCAAGGTTGGAACTAAGACATTTACATATGATTTCCAAAATTGTTATTTCTATATTGATGGTACACTTCTAAAGGGTGTAATGTTCATCAATGATACATCAATTCCATTCGAGGTCGATTTTGAAGTAACAGTTGAAAAGAATACAAGTAATAAGTTTAGTGCATTATCTTTAGCTGTAAAGAGTGTAAAGATAAATGAACTAACATTAGATGAGCCAAAGGGCTTATTTGGAAGTCAATCAATTAGACTTACAAAGAATGACTTTGGTCTAGCAGCATTCTCATTAAGCGATATAACTGATATACAAATAACTAATAACGGAGTAACAATAACATTCCAGGAGGCTTAAAATGACAATTAAAGGAATAGAAGTACCTCAAGTAGCATTTGGAACATGGCAGTTATCAGGAGAAGATTGTTTTAATGGAACAATCTATGCATTAAAGGCTGGTTATAGACATATTGATACAGCTTTAGCTTATCAAAATGAAGATGTAATCGGCAAAGCAATCAAGAAATACGGCATTAAAAGAGAAGAATTATTTATTACTACCAAGATACCTGCAGATATTAAAACATATGAAGGTGCCAAGAAAGCAATAAATACAAGCCTTAAGAATCTAGATACACCTTATCTAGATATGTGCTTGATTCACGCTCCATGGCCTTGGAGTGATGTCGGTGGAGATTACAGCGATGGCAATGTTGAAGTATGGAAAGCCTTAATTGAAGCCCAAAAGGAAGGTTTAATTAGATTAATTGGTGTATCTAATTTCCATCCAAAGGATATTGAATATATCGTAAATAAAACAAATGTATGGCCTGTAGTAAATCAAATTAGATATTTCGTTGGTAATACCCAAGATGAAATAGTAAATTACTGTAAGGCTCATGATATTATTATCGCAGCATATTCACCACTAGCTACTGGTGAGCTTGTTGATAATGCAATTATTAAAGAAGTAGCTAAGAAGTATAATACTACTCCAGCTAACATATGCTTGTCATATGTATATACAAAAGGACATATATTGTTATCTAAGAGTAAGACTGAGAGTAGAATTATAGATAATATTAACAATTTATTTAAGCTTGCAGATGAGGATATGGCATATTTAGATTCTCTAAAACATATCGCATCTACAAGACCATTAAGAAGTTAAGGAGGAGAGAAAGGATGCATTCTAAGTTTTTGGAATCAAAAAAATCTTTAGCAACTGAGCTTGTATCAAAATTAGGTAAATACTTCAAATACGTAAGTATTTTAGGAACTGATGTTGATAACAAGATGTATCGTGCTGATGTACGTGGTAAAGATATTTCTGATTCAATGTCAGCCGAAAGAGGCTTTGTAGTAAAAGTTAACAATGGTAGAGCATTTTATGAATATTCATTTGATAACTTTGATGATGTAGATTCTATCGTTAAGGTTATGAAGGATAATTATTTATCACCAGATGATAAAGAAATTAATGCTTTAGAAGTAAAAGAAGAAAAATTAGTTAAATCATTTGAACGTGAAGGTGATTTTGACAAATTTTCAGAAGAAGAGATCTTAACTAAGCTAGATGACTATGTTAAAGAATTAAAAGCTAAGGATGAGCATGTATTAAATTCATTTGCTTATCTAAATAAGCTTGAGGTTAATAAGCTATTCGTAAGCAAAGAAAAATGCTTGGATCAACATTATACTTGGGCTAACGTATATGTAATGGTAGTTTACCGTGATGGTGATAAGGTTGTAGAGCCTAGAGAACAAGCTTATTCAAATAAGATTGGTGAGTGTTTCGATAAGATTCCAGCCCTTCTTGATAAGGTTATAGATAAAGGTAGACATCTTGTTAAGGCTACACAAATTAAACCAGGTGTTTATGATATTATAACTGATCCATCTATTACAGGCTTAATTGCTCATGAGGCATTTGGACATGGTGTTGAAATGGATCAATTCGTAAAGGAAAGAGCATTAGCTAAGAAATATGTTGGTGATTATGTTGCATCTCCAATTACAAATATGCATGATGGTGCATCTTCAGGATTCTCTACTGCATCATATTTCTTTGATGATGATGGTGTATTAGCTCATGATACATTAGTAATTGATAAAGGTATCCTTGTAAAAGGTATCTGTGATTTAACTTCATCAAGAGAGCTTGGTGTAGAACCTACTGGTAATGGTAGAAGAGAATCATATAAGAGAAAGGCTTATACAAGAATGACTAATACATTCTTTGAACCAGGTAAGGATAAGCTTGAGGATATGATTAAATCAGTTAAGCATGGTTATTTCTTATTTGAAACTAACAATGGTATGGAGGATCCTAAAAACTGGGCTATCCAATGTACTGCTGAATATGGTATTGAAATAGTAGATGGTAAGCTAACTGATAATTATGTAGCTCCAGTTGTTATGAGTGGATATGTACCTGATTTATTAAAGTCAATCTCTATGATATCAGATGAATTTGAGCTAGAGGGCTCAGGCTCATGTGGTAAGGGCTATAAAGAGTGGGTTAGAGTATCATCTGGTGGCCCATATTTGAAAGCGAAGGTGAAATTATCATGATGGATAGATTAATTAATATATTAAGAAGTGATAAAGAACTTTCAGATTTCAAAATTAATTATAATAAGAAAGAATCTGGCGAAGTATTCTATGTATTCGATAAGATTGAAACAGTAAGATTAACTAATACATTAACAGTTAATGTTACAATCTATATCGAACATGATGGTACTTTAGGCTTAAAGAGCTTCTTAGTAGCTTCTACAGCAACTGATGATGAAATCAGACAAAAAATCAATGAAGCTAAAATAGTAGCTAGAACTATTAAAAATGAAAAATTTGATTTAGTAGAAAATATTAAATCAGATGACAAGCTAGATTTCATCTTTGAAGGTGAAAAGCTTTTAGATGTTGCTAAAAAGGTTGGTAATGCCCTACTTGATGTTAAAACAGATAAAGAATCTGGTATTAATGCATTAGAGGTATTCGCTAGCAATATTACAAGTGGTATCATCAATTCACGTGGTGTAGATAGAAAGGTTCATACAAGTAATTTATTTGTTGAAGCTATACCTACATTTACTAAAGATGGTGATTCAGTAGAGCTTTACGAGGCTATCGAGACAAAAGAATTAAATCTTGATAAGCTAAGAGAAGAAATAAAAGAAAAACTTGAAGAAGTAGAAAACAGATATAACGCTGTTAAACCTCTTCAAGAATTAGATTTGAATGTTGCATTTAGAGCTAAAGAGCTTGAACAATTATTTGGTGAATTAGTATATGACTTCAATTATCGTATAATTTATTCTCATAGTAATTTACTAAGTGTTGGTGATAAGCTACAAACTGCTCCTCAATATGATAAGATTAATCTTACATTAAGAGGTAAGATTGCAGGCTTATCTGAATCTGCACTATTTGATAGCGATGGTTCAACTCTAGTTGATACTAAGGTTGTTAAAGATGGTGTAGTAGCTGCAAGCTTTGGTTCAAAACGTTATGCAGACTATCTAAAGAAGGAGCCTACAGGTGCTCTATCTTGCGTAGATTTAGAACCAGGTAGCGTTGATTTCAAATCTTATACAAAGCCTTACTTAGAAGTAGTATCTATGTCAGGCTTACAATTTGATCAATATAGCGATTATATTGGTGGTGAGGTAAGACTTGCCTACATCCATGAAGGTGGTAATATAACTCCTATTACAGGAATTTCAGTTTCAGCTTCATTTAGTGATGTATTAAATAAAGTTAAATTTTCTAAGGAAATGGCAAAGACTAGTGCCTATAATGGTCCTAAGTATGCCCTATTTGAAGGATTTAAGATTAGCTAAAAAGAGGTGATGATATGGCCGATGAATTATTATTAGAGCCTCAACAAGCGTATAAGAAGCTTTATAAGAATAAGCATCATGAAAATACTGTAAAATATTTTGATGAGCTTGTTAAAAAAGCCGGCATTAACATCGAAGAAAATAAAAAGACAGTTGATAAATACAAAAATATCAATGAAGAAATTAAGAAGCTTAAGAAGAAAAGAGGCTGGCTTAAATTCTGGCGTGTAATGTGCTGTATTATCTTTATTTTGATATTTATAGTGTTTATATGGCTAAATAAGAAAATAAAGGCTTTAACTGACCAAATTAATAATATGGAAGGTGAAGCAGAAAAGCTTTTAAATTTAGCCTGGTCACAAATGTCTGCCTTAAATAATCTATATGATTGGAATATTCCATCAACAATTTGTAATATGGATTCTGATTTAATTCATTTTGATAAATATTTTGATGCTGAAAAATTCCAATATCTATATGATGCCTTTGGCTTAGATGAAAATGATGAGAAGAATGTCTCAACTGTAATGGTACAATCTGGTGAAATCTATGGTAACCCATTCTTGATGTGTAGAGATTATCGTCAGGATTGGTACCAAAAGACTTATACTGGTAGTATTACAATTCACTGGACATCAGTAGTTCACGACAAGAATGGTACAAGAACAGTTCATCACACTCAAACCCTAACCGCATCAGTTCAAAAGCCTGCCCCATCATACGGATATGTAACATATCTAGTATATGGTAATGATGCAGCTCCTAAATTATCATTCTCTAGAGGCCCATCAAATGCCTCTGGTAAGGATGAAAAGGCCATTAATAAAATGGTTAAGAAGGAAACTAAGCAATTAGATAAGAAGGCTAAGCATGATTTGATGGATAAAGATCCTACAACAAATTATACTCGTTTAGGCAATGATGAATTTGAATCATTATTTGGTGGAGAAAATAGAGATAATGAAGTAGAATTCAGATTATTATTTACACCATTAGCTCAAAAGAACCTTATTAATTTAATTAAGGATCCAGAGCCTTATGGTGATGATTTCTATTTCACAAAGAAGAAAAAACTTAATTATATTCAATCTAGACACTCTCAAAGTATGAATTATAATCCAAGCCCTAATTTCTTCTATAGCTATGATTATGAGGCTGCAAGAAAGCATTTCATAGAATATAATGATTTATATTTCCAAGCATTTTTCTATGATTTATGCCCAATTATTTCAATTCCTATCTATCAACAACAAAAATCTTTAAAATATATTTATAAAGATAATTATCGTTCTAATATGGTAAGCTATGAGCATGAGGTGCTTGCTAATAGCTTTGATAGAGGCTTATTCAAGCATGCAAATAGTAAAACTGATGCGATATTAAAAACATCATTTGATCACTCAAATGGTAAGATTGATAGTGTTAAGGTAACTGCCCACAGCTTTGATAAAGCAAGTCGTACAGAGTATGTTACTAAGATGGGTGGAGATGGTAGATTACATACAATTCCAGTACACTGGGATGAATACCTACCACTTGAAAAGGAAACAGATATGGCAACAGTTGTATCTGGTAAATCAAAGAATGCCTTTAAAGCCCTTATTGAGGGACCACAGCTAAAGGGTCTAATCTCAGGCTTAAATGGTAATTATGTATTCCAAAGAGGATTATTTGCCTTCATATTAAATAGGGCAATGAATCCAAATGAGGCTTCAAATATTGAGTCATCTGTAGTTGAGAATAATTCAAATATTAATACAAATATTTTAAACAATTCTGCCAATGATGTTAAAGAGGCAGTAAAAGAAGCTGAAAAATCAGTAGATATGAATGTATCTAATGAAGATTTAGCAAATCAAGATTGATTCTAATTAGTAAATCTAATAGAATATAAATAAAGGAAGATAAAGGAGAACAAAAAAATGGCAAACTTATTAGATGAAGAGACTGGTCCTATCAGAGAAGAAGGTAAGGACGTTAATGTCATCGCAAAACAAATCCCAGTTACTGTAGGCGTTGGTTCTACAATATTCCAAGTAGTATTATGGTGCTTAGCTATTATTCCAGGTTTAATCTTTACATTAGCTAAGGTTCGTGCTCGTACTTATTTAGAGCAAATTGAACAAAAGATTCAACATGATGCTTCTCAAATCGATAACTATCTAGAACAAAGAGTTATCATTTTACAAAACCTTGTAGGTTTAGTAAATAAAGCAGTAGAACTAGACAAAGAAACTTTCGTAGCTTTAGCAGAAGCTAGAAGTGGCAAGCCTGTAACTAACCACATGACTGATGAAGAAAGAATAGCTGCTGGTCAACAAGCTGATACAATCAACAACCGTATCAATGTTGCAATTGAGAACTATCCTCAATTAAAGGCTCATCAAGAAATTGCTGATGCTATCCAACAAAATTCTTACTTACAAAAAGAAATTACAGCTGCTAGAGAACAATACAATGATACAGTTGCAATGTGGAATAAGGAAATCTTCGTATGGCCAGCTAAGAGAATCGTAGCTGCTAAGCAAGGTTATACAACTCGTATTCCATTCATCGCTTCTAAAGAAACTAAAGAAAAAGCAAGAGCTGTATTCTTCTAGAATTATGATTTTGAATTAAACTATGGTGTGAGCCATAGTTTTTTCTTTTATTATATTGTTTATTATGATAAAATAAACCTAGTTTTTAGGTGAATAATATGGAAAATAATGAAAATAAAAAACCAAGTGTAAATAAATCAATTTTTAGACCAAATAAGGTAGTTGCCTTACTTGCTTATGTTTTAATAATGTTTGTTATAGGTACAGTTTTAATTTATCTAGTAGCCTTCATTTTCTCAAGTGCTAACAACGTTAATTTTAATGACCTTTTAAAGGCAATTTCAAAATCAAAAGATGGATATAATGTGGAATTATTACCTCTTGGATACGCTGTTCAGGGTGTAACTAATTTTATAACATATTTATTAACATTTATAATCGTTGTTTTTTATACAAGAGATAGTGTTAAAGATGATTTTGATGATGTAATAAAAAGAAGAACTACCTTAGGCTGGTTAATCCCAGTTATGGCTATTGCTTTTACAGGTATTGCCTACCTAATTGATGTTTTATTTTCTAAGATAGTACCTTCATCAAATAACCAAAATACAATTGTTGATATTATGACATCTTCAGCAGGCCCACTTATGGTAATTTGTACAATCATATTTGCCCCTGTCGCAGAAGAGCTTGTATATCGTAAATGTATTTTCTCATTAGCTAAGGATAAAGTAGGTGTATTTTGGTGCTACATAATATCTATTATAGCCTTTGCCCTACCTCACATGGTCTCAACACCAATCGACAATGTAGGTACATGGCTACTTCAAAGTATTCCTTATTTCTTATCTGCCTTTATGCTATGTGGTATCTATCATCTATCTAGATTTAACATCTATTCAACTATATTAGCTCATATGTTTAATAATATTTTGGCAGTTATTTTAGTCTATGGAGGACAAAGATAATGTTAAAAAAAGATTTAAAAGAGTTTGATAAAAATTTATTTGTTGATTTAGAAGATAAATGGGGAATCCTAACTGTCGGTGATAAGAAGATAGGCTGTAATTCTATGGCCGTATCTTGGGGTAATACAGGTATTCTTTGGGGTGAAAAGGTAGGAATAGTTTATATCCGTAAATCTCGCTACACTTATGAATTCGCTAAGAGAAGTGATAGCTTTACTTTATCATTCTTACCACATGAATACGATAATGCTAAAAAGGTATTCGGTAATAAGAGTGGTAGAGATGTCGATAAGTATGCAGTAAGTGGCTTACATAAGACATATGAACCAGATTACGATGGATTTTATTTAGAAGAAGCAGAATATGTCTTAAAAATGAAAAAGATATATGAGCTAGATATACCTTATGATAAATTACCAGATTATTTAAAGGATAAATATTATAAAGATGGTGATATGCATACAATGTTTGTCTGCAAGATCACGCATTTCTTAGTTAAGGAATAAAAAAACTGCCTATTTCTAGGCAGATAGATTTGCATAAATGCTTTCATTGATGATGTTTGTAACATCATCTTTATTTTTTTCTAGGACATAGCTAAATTCATCAACGATTAGCTTTTCAGCTTCCTTCATATGATTTTCATCAATTGCGTGAAGCTTACGATTCTTATCCTTAATATCAATTGCGTGATATTTAATTGATTTAATCAATTTTAAGGTTTCCTCTCTGTTACCAGCTTTTATGATATCAGAGAATTGTTTTTTTCTTTCATTTTCATTTTCTATCCAGTATGGCTCTAAATCAGGGATATGATTAATTATAGCCTTGATTTCATCCTTTGAAAGAAGCTTGTGAAGCCTTAAATTAGTGATAGGATTATCGATTGGAACTGTCAATTCGGTATTCTTTTCAAATAGTGGTATCAACACATAATAGCGGTTGGTTCTGTCTCCAATCGCAATTTCTCTAATCTCTTTAATTTGACAAATGCCATATGTTGTATAGATAACAACTTCGTCAATTTGATACATTTCGGCCTCCAATAATCATAATTATTATATCATATATAATAAAAAATTTCAAAAACTAATTTTTGATATATACTTTTTTTGACGATTATTATATAATATATTGACATTTTTGGAGATAGACATGATAGATAACTACAAGGATTTTAAAGCATTTTTAGAAAAACTAAATAATAGACCTAAAATCTTGTTGCATGCTTGTTGTGCGCCATGCTCAACTCATGTCATCAAATTATTGTCAAACTATTTTGATATTACTATTTTTTATTCTAATGATAATATCTATCCAAAATCTGAATATGATAAACGTTTAGATGAAATTATTAGATTCACATCTAATATATCAGATTCTATCAAGGTCATTTATGATGATTATAATGACAAAGATTATTATGAGGCAGTAAATGGTCATGAGCAGGATGGAGAAAGAAGCATAAGATGTTATAAGTGTTATACCCTAAGAATGGAAAAGACAGCTAAAAAGGCTAAAGAATTAGGTTATGATTATTTTTCAACTACCTTATCTATCTCTCCTCATAAGAATAGTGATTGGATTAACGAAATTGGATACAAGCTTGAAGATAAGTATGGCATTAAATATTTATATTCTAACTTCAAAAAGGAAGAAGGATATAAAGAATCAATAGAAATGTCAAAGGAATACAATCTTTACAGGCAAGATTATTGTGGTTGTGAATATTCTTTACACGAGAGGAAAGCCTATGATCGCTCTAAAGAAGGTAACTAAGAAAAGACAACTTAATATAGAGACTAATCGTAGGATAATCTTCGTGAGTGATATTCATGGTGACTACAATACCTTTAAGAATGGACTTGAGAGCTTAGGATTTAATCAAAATGATTATTTATTCATTATTGGTGACATCTATGAAAAGGGTGATGCCGGAATGAATCTAAAAACCCTAAGATATGTCCAGGAGCTAGCAAAGAAGCCTAATGTCTATCCTATGGCAGGTAACTGTGATGAAGTATTTAGATTTATTATGCCTGACGATCAAAAGGAAAGATTTTTATACTACATTGTAGATAAAAAGCATTCAGTCCTTAATGATATAGCTGATATAGAAGGTATAAAGGTAGATCGTAATCTAGATTTTGATATGTTTAGGCATCTTATTGATACTAAATATCATGATTGTCTAGATTTCATTGATTCACTTGATGATATTATCTTTATTAATGACAAGCTAGTATTAGTTCATGGTGGTGTAGATGATATAAATAATCTACCTAAGTATTCATTATCAATGCTAAAATATGATAAGTTTTACGATTTAGGGCCTAAAATGCCTATGATTACGATTGTAGGTCATTACCCAACTCGTAATTACCGTCATGACATTGCATGTTGTAATCCTATTTTAGATATGGATAAGAAGATATTCTCAATAGATGGTGGTAACCATGTATGTAAGGGTGGACAAATCAATTTCTTGATTTTGGATAATCTAGAGAATATGAATTTTTCATATAAGTATTTTGACCATTATCCAAAATATAAGATGACTTGTGATGTCAACTATGAGAATCCAAAAAAAATAGTAAGCTTATCATTTGAAAATAATGAAGTAGAAGTATTAGATCAAGATTTGGATTTCTATCTAGTATTAGAAAAGAAAACAAATCAAAAGCTGTGGGTTCATTCATCTTATCTATTTAAAGATAAAAATGGTGTATATCGTACATACGATGCGACTAATTTGTTCTTATCTTTAAATAAAGGTGATGAAATAAGTGTTATTATAAAGGCAAATCCTTATAGCCTAGTTAAAAAGAATGGCTATATTGGTATGATTGAAACTAAGTATATAGAAAATGAAGATTAATTATCCTGTATTAGAAAAGACAACAATTATAAATTATTTAAATTCCTTTAAGCTAGGTAAATCTAACATTTACAAAATAATGTTAGATTCTTTATATGTGAACGGTTCTTTAGTTAAAAAAAATTGTGAACTTAACCCTGGTGATACCATCACAATTGATTTTAATGAGGAATTAGGATTCGAGCCAACTGAAGGTAGCTTAGATATTTTATATGAAGATGAACACTTTTTAATCATTAATAAGCCAGCTCATATTATTATTCATGATGAAAAAGATTCTTTATGTAATATTGTTGCTAACTATTATAAAGAGAATAATATCAATTTAAGTGTTAAATATGCATCTAGATTAGATACAGATACATCTGGTGTTATTATCTTTTGTAAGGATTTATTAACCTTATGCTATATGAATGATTTAGTTTTAAATCATAATTTAAAGCGTCAATATATCGCTTTATGCGAGGGACAATTTAAAAAAAGTAAGGGCATTGTTGAAATGCCTATTGGTAGAGATAGACATAACAGCAATCGCTATATTGTCTATAAAAATGGAAAATATGCTAAAACAGAATATGAGGTATTAGATTATAAAGATAATAAATCTTTAGTCTTATTAACATTATTCACTGGTAGAACTCATCAAATAAGAGTTCATATGTCATACCTACATCATCCACTTATAGGGGATGTGAAGTATGGTGGTAAGAGCGCTATTAGAGTAATGCTGCATTCATATTTTGAAGCATTTAAAAATCCTTATACCAATGAATTAATGGAAGTAAAATGTGCAGTACCAAAGGAATTTAATTTGAGGTGAAAATATGTTATTTGGCAAATATGTCAACAAGTTCTATAAAAAATATTTTCTCTTTTTCTTAATTGGTATTATCGCTTTACTAGCTGTCGACTGGTTCCAGCTTGAAATACCAAAGATATGTGGAGAAATTATTGATGGTGTACAAAATGGTACACTTTTTGAGTCTGAGGGTGTAAGAATCCTTAGCCAACATATGATTTATTTAGGTGTTATCGCAATTATAATGTTTTCTGGTAGATTCACTTGGAGATATTGTATCTTTGGTGTAGCAGCTAGAATTGAGGGTGATATTAGAGAGGATATGTTCGCTCATTCCTTATCACTTTCTCATCAGTTCTATAAGGAGAACAAGGTCGGTGGCTTAATGGCTTTATTCACCAATGACCTACAAACTATCCGTCAAGCCTTTGGTGGTGGTACTGTAATGTTAATAGATGCTATATTCTTAGGCTCATTTGCCCTTGTTAAGATGCTAATGCTTAACTGGATATTAGCATTACTTTCATTAATACCAATGATTATAATTGTATTAATTTCAACAGTTGTTGGTAAAATGATGAAGATGAAATTTAAGCTAAGACAGGAAGCTTATGAGGAATTATCTGATTTCGCACAAGAAAACTTCTCTGGTATTAGCGTAATTAAAGCCTTCGTAAAAGAAATAATAGAAGTAAAGCACTTCGCTAAAATAAATAAGAAAAATTATGATAAGAATATTGCTTATCTACGTTTCTCTATTTTACTTGATGTATTACTTACAATGATGATTACCCTAATCATCGCCTTACTAGTTGGTGGTGGTGCCTATTTCGTAATTATGGAAAAGGAATTTATGGGCCAATTATTCACAACTGGTAAGCTATTTGAATTTGTTGCCTACTTTGATACATTAGTATGGCCATTCATGGCTATTTCAATGCTAATTCAAATGCGTGCACAAGCTTATGCATCTTATTCAAGAATTGCTGAATTCATGGATCAAAAGATTGATATCGTGGATGTTGATGTAGAAGATGTAGATAAAATTCAAGGTAAAATTGAATTTAGAAATCTTAATTTCAAATATCCTGATGCGGATATCGATGTCCTACATAATATCTCATTTACAATAGAAGCTGGTCAAATGGTTGGTATTATTGGTAAGACAGGTTGTGGTAAGACTACAGTAGTAGACTTATTACTTAGAACTTATAACCTTCATGATGGTGAGCTTTATATCGATGATAAGGATATCATGCATATTCCATACAAGAAGGTTAGAGATTCAATTGGCTATGTACCACAGGATAATTTCTTATTCAGTGATACAATAACTAATAATATTGCATTCTCTCACCTAGAGCCTGAGGGATTAGATGAAGAGGTTATGGAAGCTGCCAAGATGGCTGATGTCCATGACAATATCACTGACTTTGAGGATAAATATAACACTGTTTTAGGTGAACGTGGTGTTACTTTATCTGGCGGTCAAAAACAACGTGTATCAATTGCGAGAGCCCTAATTAAGGATCCTGCAATTCTAATCTTTGATGACTCAGTATCAGCTGTAGATACAGATACTGAATCTAAGATATTAGCTAATTTAAGAAGAGTAAGAGTTGGTAAAACAACCATAATGATTGCCCATAGAATCTCAACAGTTGAGAATCTAGATAAGATCATCGTAATGGATGAAGGTAGAATAGAAAGTATTGGTAACCATGATGAATTAATGAAGACATCTAAGCTATACCAAGAGATGTATCACCTTCAAGAGCTTGAAAAAGAAGTGGAAGGCGGTGATGTAAATGAGTAATTTTGATGACAATAAGCATGTAAGAGTTTATAAAGATAGAGTCATTGTTAAAAGATTATTCCGTTACCTAAAGCCACATCTACCTAAATTTATTGTAGCTATCATTTTAACAATAATGATTGTCTTTATTGAGCTTTTACCTGCAATCGTAGAAGGTCAAATTATCGGTCTATTAAATGTTGATTTAAATGAACCAGCAAAGTCAGATGAGCTATTGATTAAAATTGCTAATTACTGTATAACTAATTTTAATTGGTCATTAAAAGATTTTAAGCTATACGGCTCAATGATTATGGTTGGCGCTTTTGTATTAGTCACTTTAATTACAGCAGTAATAAACTATGTATCTAGAATGATGTTACAAAAGATTGGTCAACGTATTGTTACTGATTTACGTCAGGACTTATTTGAACATATTGAAAAGCTATCAATTGGCCAAATAAATTCGACTCCAGTTGGTAAGCTAGTAACAAGAGTTACAAGTGATGTTAATGCGATAAGTGAATTATTTACAAATGTATTTATTAATTTAGCTAAGTTTATCTTAACAATTGTATTTGTATATGTAATGATGATTATCATTTCACCTATCCTAACATTATATGTATCTATTATCATGCCTATACTTGCGGTTACATCATTTATCTTCAATAAGGTATCTAGAAGTCAATACCGTAAGGTTAGAGGCTGTGTAAGTAATGTTAATGCCTTCTTAAGTGAAAACCTAAGTGGTATGAAGATTACTCAAATATTCAACCAAGAAGAGAAGAAATTCAAAGAATTTAAAGATAAGAATGATGAATTAAGATTAAACTCTATAAAAGAAGTATTAATCTTTGGTGTATTTAGACCATTTATCTATGTTCTATATGTAATTTGCCAAATTATCGTATTATATTTCGGATTTGGTATTATTGAGCAAGGCAAATTAAGTATCGCTAATTATGTAACATTCTATCGTTACACAGGTAACTTATTTAACCCAATTCAACAGCTTGCTGATCAATTTAACCTACTTCAAAGTGCCTTTGCATCATCTGAAAGAGTTCTTGCTATCTTAGATACAGCGCCTCAAATCGTAGATGCAGAAGATGCAGTAGAGATTGATCACTTTGAAGGTAAGATTGAATTTGACCATGTATGGTTTGCTTACAATGATGAAAACTGGATTTTACAGGATGTTTCATTTACTATCCAACCTAAACAAACAGTAGCCTTTGTAGGTGCTACAGGTGCTGGTAAAACTACAATTTTAGCTCTTATAGTTCGTAATTATGAAATCCAAAAGGGTGAAATCAGAATTGATGGTATTCCTGTTAATAAGATTAAGATTGAATCTTTAAGAAAGCATGTAGGACAAATGCTACAAGATGTTTTCCTATTCTCTGGTACAATTAAATCTAATATCACATTAAAGGATGATAGATTTACTGATGAAGAGGTAATGGAAGCAGCTAAATATGTAAATGCTGATAAATTAATTAACCGTTTAGATGGTAAGCTTGAATATAAGGTATATGAACGTGGTGTTAACTTCTCAAGTGGTGAAAGACAATTATTATCTTTCGCTAGAACTATTATTCATAAGCCTAATATTATCATTCTAGATGAAGCTACAGCTAATATTGATACAGAAACAGAAGTATTGATTCAAGATTCACTTGAGAAGATGATGAATGTTGGAACAATGCTAATTGTTGCCCATAGATTATCTACAGTACAACATGCTGATGTGATTATCGTATTAAATAAAGGTAAGATTATGGAATCTGGTACACATCAAGAGCTACTAGCTAAAAAAGGCTTATATCATAATTTATATGAATTACAATATAAGCATATGGAGTGATTTATGAAAAAGAAATTGTTATACATCATTCCTAGTGCTATTTTAGTTTTAACAGCCATTGTATCATTTTTAATATTTTCTTTCTTACCAAGATTAACTTATACATATTCTAAAGAATACAAGGGCTATTTAGTAGCTAAAGCATATGGTGTGGCAAATGAATATGTTATACCAGAAACCTTTAATGGTGAAAAGGTAGTAGGAATTGATGTAAAAGCTTTTTACACAAATAAGCATATCGTTACTATTACATTTGAAAAAGCTTCTAATATTGAATATATTGGAAGACTCGCATTCTCTGAATGCACTAATCTAAAAAATATTGATATATCTTATGTAAAAGAAATAGAAAGAAATGCTTTTTCAGAGGATTTTAATTTAGAAGCTATTAAGCTATCAGCTAAAAACATTGGTGCTTCAGCCTTCTATGGATGTAAAAAAATAAGCTCTATTGAGCTTGCTGAAGGTATATCATCAATTGGTAGTGAAGCATTTGCTTATACAAAAATAAATACAATTAGATTACCTAAATCACTTAATAATTTATATATAGATTCATTAAAGCATTTAGATAGCCTAACAAAAGTAGAAGTATATAATACTAATAAGCTAACTGCGGATAGCTTACTATATTTAGATAACTTCAAAAATATAATAACTTATATAGAATAAGAAAAGGGACACAATTTAGTGTCCCTTTCGTTTATTATTGAATGTTTTTAATGAATGCAATGTAGCCCTTGTAAGCTTCAAATACATCGATTTTTGATACAGCTTCATATGGAGCATGCATTGAAAGAACTGGGATACCAGCATCAATTACATTCATGCCCATGTTACCCATGATGTAAGCGATAGTTCCACCGCCACCAACATCAACTCTACCAAGTTCAGCTGTTTGATAGTTAACATCCTCATTATCCATGATGTTTCTAATCTTTGCCATGAATTCAGGCATTGCATCGTTACAGCCTGATTTACCTCTAGCGCCTGTGTATTTATTGAATGCTAAGCCTTTTCCAAGGTAAGCAGCATTCTTTGGTTCAAATACACCTGGATATAGTGGATCAAAGCCGGCAGAAACGTCGCTTGATAACATATATGTATTTGTTAAAGCTCTACGAAGCATTAAATCATTATATGTATTGTTTTGCTTATTTAAAAGCTCAGCAACTACATTTTCAAACCATTTAGAGTGAGCACCTGTAGCACCGATAGAACCAACTTCCTCTTTATCAACTAGGTAAGCACAAGAAGTTCTCTTAGTTTCGCCTGCATCTAATACAGCTCTTAAAGAAGTGTAAGCACAAACTCTATCGTCATGACCATAGCCTAAAACCATAGAACGGTCAAAGCCTAAATCTCTTGCAGGACCTGCAGGTACGATTTCTAGTTCAGCAGAAACGAAATCTTCCTCTTCAATGTCATATTTTTCTTTTAATAGATTTAATACATATTTTTTGCAAGCTTCCTTTTCTTCACCATCCATAGGAATAGAAGAAATAGTTAAGTCTAAGTCTTCACCTTCAATTACCTTAGCACCAGTCTTTTGCATCTTATCAGCTGCAAGGTGTGGAAGAAGGTCAGTGATAACTAGTACAGGATCTTCTAAAGATTCACCTACATGTACATCAACAATTTTGCCATCTTTCTTAACTACTACACCATGAATAGCAAGAGGTGTTGCAACCCATTGGTATTTAACGATACCACCATAATAGTGAGCATCTAGCATTGCGAAATCATTCTTTTCATATAATGGATTTTGCTTAATATCAATTCTTGGTGAATCGATATGAGCACCTAAGATGTTTAAACCATTCTCAAGAGGTTCTTCACCAATTACAAATACTGCAACATTCTTGCCCATATTTGTAGCATATAGCTTATCACCTTTCTTGATAGTAGTTACATCATTAATATTTTTAAAACCATGACTCTTAGCTAAATTTACAGCATATTCTACACATAATCTTTCAGTTTTACATGTAGATAAGAAGTTTTTGTATTCTTCATTAAATGCCATAACATTGTCTAATTTTTTTCCTGAGTATTTACCCCAAGCATTTTTACCATACATAATTTTATGTCCTCCCGTTGGCAATTATTATATCACTTATTTTTATTTTTAAAAATATAAAATAAGTATTAACAATAAAAATGAGTTAAATTTTCCTTTTTTCTATCACTTAATAATCGTATAATTTAGTTGCGAGGGATACTATGATTAAATTTATAAAATCAATGAAATGGTTCATAATTCCAAACTGGTACCGCTATGTTTTAGTAGTATTTTTTGGCTTGGCACTTGATTTTGCGAATTTGGTTCCGGCAATTATTATTGCAAACCTAACTAGAGGTATTGAACAAAATACCCTAACAACACATATTCTTATCTATAATATACTGTTACCATTTGTTGGTACAATGATAGGAATATATATTTTAGCTACGACAAAAAGATTTTGTCAAAACAGATTAACAACTACCCTATATTTTGCCCTACATAGAAGATATATGGCATCTATTTTATCTCAAGATGCGACATTCTTTGAGAAATATCAAGCTGGTGACCTTCTAACAAGAGCCTTAGGTGATATTAATACAGTAAAATTTAGTGGTGGTAATAGATTATTAAATATCTTTGTAGAAATAATGGGCGTTATATTTACGTTTATCGCTATGACATTTATTGATCCATTACTAGCTACATTTGCGTTCCTACCACTTACTTTAATCTTTGTATCAAATATTTATTTAAAGCGTAAGGTACAATCAAATTGGAAGCTTGTTAGAGAAAAACATTCTTTAATGGGTAATAAAATATTAGAATCTGTAACTAATGTTAGAACAATTAGAGCCTTCTCTAAGGAAAAAGAAGATTATGAATCTAATATTGAATATTCAACTGTAGCTTATAATGTAGAAAAGAAGAATTTAAAAATCAATGTTGTATTCCAACCATTATTCCAATTTATCGTTGCTATATCAACAATAATTACATATGCGGTAGGTGCGTATTTTTATAAGATACATAGAATTACAGAGATAGCCTTATTAATTCAATTTATCATGTATTTAAATATGTTCCAAAACCCACTAACAATGATTGGTAATATGATTAATAATTTCTATCAATCATTGATTTCTGCCCAAAGATTAAATGAGGTATATGATTCAAAAAGTACTATTAATTCAGGTACTGAAACATTAGATAAGGTTGATACAATTGAATTTAGAGACTTCAAATTCCATTATTTAAATGATGATTTTGATGTCTTAGATCATATTAATTTAGTTATTAACCGTGGTGAGACTATCGGTATTGTAGGTAAAACTGCCTCTGGTAAATCATCACTTATCAGACAACTTGTGCGTCAAATACCTACTGAGGATGGTAAAATCTTCATTAATGGTAAGCCAATTGAGGCTTATAAAAAAGAAGATATTAGAAAGCATATAAGCTATGTACCACAAGAACATATCTTATTTTCTAAAAGTCTATACCAAAACATCAAAATTGGTAAGAAAGATGCTACTGATGAAGAAATTGAGCGTGTAGTAGAGACATCTGCCTTAAAGGATGAATTAGCTTCATTAAGACTTGGTGGAGATACTATAGTTGGCGAATATGGTGTAACCCTATCTGGTGGTGAGAAGCAAAGAGTGGCAATCGCTCGTGCATTCTTAAAGGATAGTGATGTTCTAATTTTGGATGATTCACTTTCTGCATTAGATGGTAAAACAGAGAAGAAGATTACCTCAAATATTAAAAAATATCGTAAAAATAAGACTAATATTATAGTTGCCCATAGATTATCATGCTTATCTTTTGCTGATAAGATAATTGTTTTAGAGCATGGTAAGATAGTAGAAAGTGGTAACCATAGTGAATTAATGAATTTAAAAGGCTGGTATTATGATCAATATAATGCTCAGATGATGAATGGTGGTGAAGACAATGAGTAAGAACCGCGAAATCATCAAAAAATCAGCATTATTTAAAAGATTAATACCTTATGTAATGAAGGAAAAGAAGTTATTATTCTTGTCTTTATTCCTAACATTAGTTATATCTGGTATTAATGCCTTTACACCATTTGTTACTAAATCAATTTTAGATGATTTATTACCAAAAGAGAAATATTTAATGATTGTATATTATTTATTATTCTACTTGGTATTAATCTTAGTATTATCTATTTCACGTTATTTCTTCCAGTATGTAATAACCTTAACAGGTATGAAAATTGAGAAGAAACTTCGTGAACAGGCAATTGAGAAGATTAATTATCTTCCCGTAGATTATTATTCACTAGAACCTGATGGAAAGATAGTTGCTAAAATAACTAGTGATTGTTCTGGTATTAAGACATTCTATGTTACGATGTTCCAGATTATTAATGCTATAATAAACATCTTAATTGTTTACATAGGTGTAATAATCTTAAATCCAATGCTTGGTATTTTAATATTAATTATTGTACCAATTATCTTATTATGGGTTACCTTATATCGTAGAAAGGTACATAGATATTATGTAGAGCTTCGTGAAACTGGCTCTAAGATAACTGGTAAGCTAAATGAATTAATTACTGGTACATTAATCATCCAGGATTTCAATCTAGAAGATGATATGCAACAAGAATATGAGGATTTAGCATATGATTATGTAAAGCATGACCGTAAAGCTAATATCATTAATATCTATTTTGGATTTGAATTATTATCTTTAATTAAAAGGGCAGCTGAAATATCACTATTAATGTTCTTGGGCTTCAACTCAATTGATGTAATAGGAACTACTGTATCTATTGGTATGATTTCAGCATTTATTGAAAATCTAGATAAGATGATTAACCCAATTAACGCAATCTTCAATAACCTAAATGAGCTTGAGGATTCACTTGTAGGTGCTACTCGTGCTCTAGGCTTTATCGATGAAACACCAGATTCACGTATTTTTGATGGTGAAGAAGCACCAGATGAAATAAAGGGTGAGGTAGAATTTAAAAATGTAACATTCTCATATATACCTGGTAAGGTAGTGCTTGATAATGTATCAGTACATTTTGATGCAAGTAAGAAGATTGGTATTGTAGGACATACAGGCTCAGGTAAATCATCACTTATGAACCTACTACTAGGCTATAATGATGTAGATAGTGGTCAGGTATTAATTGATGGAGTAGATATTGCTACATACAATAAGGCATCTTACCGTAAGAATCTAGGTATAATTTTACAAACTCCAGCCTTATTTGCAGGAACTATTAAGAGTAATGTAACAATGAATAGAGAATATTCTGATGAAGAAGTAATTAATGTATTGAAGCAGGTAGGGGCTGAAGACTTAATTAATAAGACATCAGATGGTATCTATATGCCTATTTCATTTAGAGGTGAGAATTTATCTTTAGGTGAAAAACAATTAGTAGCATTTGCTAGAATCTTACTAAGAAATCCTAAGATCTTAGTTTTAGATGAAGCAACAGCTAATATTGATACAGAAACTGAAATAAAAATAAAGCATACAATGGACTTAGTTGCTAAGGGAAGAACAACCTTTATTATCGCTCACAGATTATCTACAATTGCTGATGCAGATGAGATAATTGTAGTGGATAATGGCCACATTATTGGCGTTGGAAAGCATGATAAGCTTTACCAAGAATGTCCTACTTATAAGGACATTTATGATAGTCAAATGGAAAAATCTATCAATTAATGGCCCTCTCACGACAAAAAATGCAAAAAAATGGCTTAAATCAACAATTTTTGTGATAAAAACGCTTGCATAATCTTATTATAGTAGTATAATTAAGGTAGATTTTAAAACGGAGGGAAAAATAAAAATGGTTAAAGCAGATCTTGTTGCTGTACTTGCTGATGAACTTGAAGTTTCAAGAAAAAAAGCAGAAGCTGCACTTAATTCAGTTTTAGAAGCAGTTGCAGTTGAATTACAAAAAGGAGAAAAAGTAGTTATTTCAGGGTTCGGTACTTTTGAAGTACGTACTAGAGTAGCTCGTTCAGGTAGAAACCCTAGAACTGGCGAAACTATCACTGTTCCTGAACAAAAAACTCCTGCATTCAGAGCAGGCAAGCAACTTAAGGAGCGCGT
Source organism: Acholeplasmatales bacterium (assembly GCA_017454375.1). Taxonomy (GTDB): domain Bacteria; phylum Bacillota_I; class Bacilli_A; order Acholeplasmatales; family Anaeroplasmataceae; genus Anaeroplasma. The sequence goes on from JAFTDB010000033.1 coordinate 157,269, forward strand.
AGACAAAAAGTAGAGCATCTCTGCTCTCTTTTTTTTTGATAAATATGGATGTATTTGATTCTGTTTATTGTAACAATATCGAAGCTTTAAAAGAATACCTAGCCACTGGAAATATTAATATTAAAAATGAAAGAGGCTTGAGCCTTCTTCATAATGCCATTATTTTTAATAATCCAGAAATTTTTGAACTCCTTTTAGATAATTATATAAATGTAAATATAACTGATAATTATGGTGAAACACCACTTATGTATGCTGTAACTAATAACAGGATGGGTTTTGTTAAAAACCTACTTAGACATGGGGCAGATTTGAATGTTAGAAATAATGATGGTCAAACTGCGCTTTTTAAGGCTTGTTATTTAGGTAGAGAACAGATAGTTTATTTATTACTTGAATCTATTAATTTTGATCTTCATGAGAAGGATAATAAGGATGAAACCTTATTTATGGCTCTTGTAAGAAGTAGAAATATCAACCTACTTGAAAAGGTTAGATATAACGATAAGATTATTGAAGAAAAGAATTATTTAGGTGAGACACCACTTCATATCGCCTGTAAAAGTGGTGATGCTGCAATAGTGGAATATCTAATTATGCATAAAGCCTTTGTTAATTCAAAGAATAACAATAATGAAACACCACTATTTTATGCAGCTAAATCAATGAGTCTAGAGGTTATTGATTTACTTATGAAATATGGAGCTAATCCTGATTGTAAATCAAAATCAGGCCAAACAGTTTATGATGTAGCACCAACAAACGCTATAACAAAATACATAGAAGAAAAATCTGAATTTTATAAATTCAATTCATATAAGGTTAATTTTCCTCTTCATTATTCCATAGTTATTGAGGATCTAGGACTAGTGGAGAAGAATTTAGTTATAAGAAATCTAAATAGAAGTGACCAATTTGGTTATAAACCAAAGGATTTGGCTAACCTAATTGGAAACGATAGGATATTGAATCTGTTTCAAAAAAATTAACTCTTGATTTTTCTTCATTATGATATATAATGAATGTAGCTTGAAAAAGAGAGGGTTGACAAATCCTCTCTTATTTATTTGATTGGGGGTGCTAATTTGAACTTAGATAAACTTAAGTTCAGTATTGAGGATTATCTTAAGAGCAATGGTTTAGTTCTTTATGATATTAAATACGAACGTGAGGGTGAAGATTATTTTCTAAGAATCTTTATCGATAATGACGATTATAATATCACTTTAGAGGATTTAGCAAAGGCCAACGATTATATTTCTAGCATACTTGATAATATGGATTTAGATTTACCACCATATTATCTAGAAGTTTCTTCCCCAGGGGCAGAAAGAGAAATTAGAAATAATGAAGAAATCACTAAAGCAATTAATGCTTATGTTCATGTAGAGCTTGAGCGCGATTTCTATGAAGGCTATTTACTAGATTTTGATGGTGAGGTTGTAACCATTAAGGTTAATTTTAAGGGAAGAATTAAGAACCTAAAAATTGAGTTAAAGGATATTAAATTTTTTAGATACGCGGTAAAAATTTAGGAGGAAGTTACCAAAAATGATCAACAAAAGTTTTTTTGAAAATGCTGTAGAAGTTGCAGCTGAAAAAGGCATCAGTGTTGAAGATGTCTATGAAATATTTAAAAAGAGTTTAGTTAATTCATACAAGAAGGTATATGGAAGTACATCTTGTAGAGTAACTATTAATCCAGAAAAGCATGAAATCCTATTAATTGGTATTCATAAGGTAGTTAGCGAATTATCTGCTGAACCAGATCCTGAAGAACCAGAGGAAATCTTACTTGAGGATGCAAAGAAGATTAAAGCATCTGCAAAAGTTGGCGATATTTTAGAACAACAAATTAATTTCAAGAACTTTGGTAGAACTGCTGTACAAGCTTCTAAGAGTGTATGTACACAAGAAATCAAGAGTAAGCAACGTCAAATTGCTTATGACCACTTCAAGGAATTAGAAAATGAAATGGTTACAGGTGAGGTTACTAATATCACTGATAGATTCGTAAGTATTGATTTAGGATTTGGTGTAACAACAATTCTACCAAATAATGAATTATTACCTAACGATCATCCAAAGATCGGTGATAACCTAAGAGTATACATTAAGAGAGTAGAACAAACTAGCAAGGATCCTAGAATCACTATTTCACGCGCTGATAGAAACCTAGTTACACGTCTACTTGAAACTAACATTCCTGAAATCAAGGAAGGAATTATCGAGGTTAAGGGCTTAGCTCGTGACCCTGGTGATAGATGTAAGATTGCTGTATTCTCAAATGATCCTAACATTGATGCAATTGGCTCATGTGTTGGTGAAGGTGGATATCGTACAAAAGAAATCGTTAATGCTTTAGGCGGCGAAAAGATTGATTTCTATAAATGGAGCGAGGATCCAGTTGAATTAATTACTAATTCACTTCAACCAGCTAATGTTACTAAGGTTTACTCAATTGATGAAGAAAATAAATCAAGTGTAGTTATCGTACCAGATGAGCACTTATCTTTAGCAATTGGTAAGAGTGGTCAAAATGTTAGACTTGCCGTTCAATCATGCGGTTGGAAAATCGATATTATGCCAGTAAGTGAAGCTTACGAGCGCGATTTATTAATTAAGTAATATGAAAGAGAAGAAAAAAGTACTACGTACCTGTGTTGTTTCAAAAGAGGTATGTGAGAAAAAAGATTTGATAAGAATAGTCAGAACTCCAGAAGGAAACGTTGTAATAGATTTAACTGGAAAAGCAAACGGTAGAGGAGCTTATCTAAAGAAGGACTTAGAGGTTTTAAAGCTTGCTAAAAAGAGTAAGGCTTTAGATAGGAAACTTGAAGTTGAGGTTCCAGAAGAAATATATGTGGAGTTAGAAAAAGTTATTAATGGATAAAATCCTTAGTAATTTAGGCCTTTGCAATAGGGCAAGGGGTTTGGTTTCTGGTAGTGACATTGTTATCGATTATTTAAAAAAGGGAAAGATTTATTATATATTTTTAGCTAGTGATGCATCTGCAAACACTAAAAAGATGATCACTGACAAAGCTAAATTTTATAATGTAACAGTTGATGATACTTATACATCTTATGAGTTATCATCTGCAATTGGACAAGATAATAGGATGGTTATAGGAATCACATCAGCTGGATTTTTAAAAATTTTAAAGAAATAAGGTGATTTAATGGCAAAGAAGGATACAAAAGAGAAAAAAGTATCACAAAACCCATTCAAAGGTGCAAAGAAGCCTGCCAAGAAAACAGAAGTAAAGGAAAAAAGCACAGTTTTAACCTATAAAAAGGGTATGACTGTTTCTGAAGTGGCAAGCGAGCTAGATAAACCAGTTAGCCAAGTTATCATGAAATTAATGGAGCTTGGTGTTATGGCAAACCAAAATCAATCAATTGATAAAGAAACAGTAGAATTAATTGCTGTAGACTTTGGCTATTCTGTAGTTGATGAAGTAGTTACTGATTTAACTCGTTTTGAGGATATGGTTTTCCAAGATGATGAAAAAGATTTAAAGAGTAGACCTCCAGTAGTTACAATCATGGGTCACGTTGACCATGGTAAAACTACACTTCTAGATACAATCCGTAACTCACGTGTTGTAAAGAATGAAGCTGGTGGAATCACTCAACATATCGGTGCTTACCAAGTTAATCATAACGGCTTCTTGGTAACATTTATTGATACTCCAGGACATGCTGCATTCACAGAGATGCGTGCTAGAGGAGCTCAAATTACTGATATCGTTATATTAGTTGTTGCGGCAGATGATGGTGTAATGCCTCAAACTGAGGAAGCTATTGCCCATGCTAAGGCTGCAGGCTGCCCAATTATCGTGGCAGTAAACAAAATTGATAAGCCAAATGCTAACCCTGACCGTGTTATGCAAGAATTATCTAATTTAGGATTACTTGCTGAAGCTTGGGGTGGAGATACAATCTTCGTTGAAATCAGTGCCCTAAAGGGTATGGGTGTTGACGATTTATTAAGTATGGTTCAATTAGTTGCTGAAATGAAGGAGCTTAAGGCTAACCCTGCTAGAGTAGCTACAGGTACTGTAATTGAAGCACAGCTTGATAAAGGTAAAGGACCAGTTGCTACACTTCTTGTACAAAATGGTACATTAAAAGTTGGTGATGTTATTGTATGTGGTAACACATTCGGTAAGATCAGAACAATGGAGGATGATAGACACATCCGCTATAATGAAGCAACTCCATCTACAGCATTATTAGTTACAGGCTTATCTGAGGTTCCTCAAGCAGGTGATAAGTTCATGGTATTCAAGGATGAAAAGACTGCTAGAGAAACTGCTGAAAAGCGTGCATTCAATACTAAGAATAACTTAAATGAGGTTAAGAAGCCAACTTCATTTGAAGATATTTTTGCTATCCAAAATAAGGATAAATCAAAAGAATTAAACTTAATCATCAAGTGTGACGTTCAAGGCTCAGTAGAAGCATTAAAGGGTTCACTTGAAAAAATTAATGTAGAAGATTTAAAGGTAAATGTAATTCGTGCTACAGTTGGTGCGATTACAGAAACTGATATTTCACTTGCTGAAGCTAGTGATGCAATTATCATCGGCTTCAACGTACGTCCTATGGCTGCAGTAAGAAATGAAGCACAAGCTAAGGGTGTTGAAATCAGATTATATAATGTAATTTATCAAGTAATTGATGATATTAAGGCTGCCTTAACTGGTATGTTAGCTCCTGAATTTGAAGAAGTTGTTACAGGTCAAGCTGAGGTAAGACAAACATTCAAGGTATCATCTCTTGGTACAATTGCTGGTTGTTATGTAACAGATGGTGTTATTGAACGTAATTCACTTGTACGTGTACTACGTGATGGTGTAGTTGTATTTGAAGGAAAAATGGCTTCACTACGCAGATTTAAAGACGATGTTAAGGAAGTTAAGAACGGCTTTGAATGTGGTATTACAATTGAAAAGTTCAATGATATTAAAGAAGGAGATGTCATTGAGGCATCTATTATGAAGGAGATAGAAAGATAATGGGCTTAAGTCTTAAAAGATTAGAATCTACTGCCTTAAGAGAATTATCTATCATTTTAAATCAAGATTCTAAAAATGAACATTTACGTCATGTAATTGTTACAGAGGTTAGAATCACAAATGACTTATCTTTTATGAAAGTTTATTACACATTTTATCAAGGAAAGGTTGAAAACTTCCAAAAGTATCTAGAGGATGCTAAAGGATATTTACGTTCAACTCTTGCAAAGAAATTACAAATTAGAAAAATGCCTGAGCTAATTTTTGTTCATGATGACTCATTAGCTACAGGTAATAGAATTGATGAAATGTTAAGAGATTTAAATAAAAACTAGGAGATTAAAATGGCTTGTAATCATGATTGTAAAAGTTGCGGTGAAAACTGCGGTAAAAATACTAGCTTAATATTTGAACCAAATCCTGAAAATGATATCAAAAAGATTATTGGTGTTGTATCTGGTAAGGGTGGTGTAGGTAAATCTATGGTTACCTCAATGCTTGCCCTAAATCTTGCAAATCAAGGATATAAGGTTGGTATTTTAGACGCAGATATTACTGGACCATCTATTCCAAAGGCTTTCGGCCTTAAGAGTGGAATTGGTGGAACTGATTCATTAATGTTTCCTGCACAAACTGCTAAGGGAATTAAGGTTATGTCAATTAACCTATTAATGGATAATCCAGAGGCTCCAGTATTATGGAGAGGACCAGTATTTGCTGGTGCATTAAAACAATTTTATTCTGATACTTTATGGGAAGATTTAGATTATTTATTAATCGATATGCCTCCAGGAACATCAGATGTCGCAATTACTGTATTCCAATCTATCCCAGTTGATGGAGTAGTATTAGTTTCAACTCCACAAGACTTGGTTAGTATGATTGTTGGTAAGGCAGTTAATATGTGCGACCAAATGAAGATTAAAATTGTTGGTTTAGTTGAAAATATGGCTTATATGAATTGTCCATGCTGTGGTAATCCAATTTATCCATTTGGACCAACTAAGCTAATTGAAGTAGCTGATCATTATAATATTAGACCAATTGCTTCACTTCCAATTAACCCAGAACTTGCTAAATATGTAGATAATGGTAAGCTTGAAGAGGCTGATACATCTTCATTCGACCAAGTAAGAAAAGCAGTAGAAGAATTCTAAAAAATTTAATTATTCAAAGGTATCAACATTATGTTGACACTTTTTATTTTGCTTAAATTAAGTCGAATGTGATTAAACTATATTTTTTTGTGAAAACCGCTATAAAAATACTTAAAGTTATAAAAAATAAATCACCCCTTAGGTACTACCTAAATATATGAGGTGATAAAATGCGCAAAACAATAATATTATTTTATGTAATCTTTTTTATCTTTTTTCCACTTAGATTTTTATCTGTAGGGGCAGAAGAATTATATGATGTAAACAATGATTATAAGACATTTGTTGAAATCATAATGTCTTCTGGAAAGCTTTTAAAAAACTTTACAGATGAAGAGTTAGAGGCAGAGCTAGCTAAAACATATGAGGGTGTACATTTTTATGATGTAGTAATTGAAGAGGTTAATAAAAACGTCAAAGCCTCATATATTTCTAATACTTTATTTAGTGTTGAGAATAAGAGTGCTACAGACGTTAAATATGATGTCTCAATTCAGGTAGAGACAAATAACACTGTCTCATTTTCTACAAGTGGATCAATTAGTGCGAGTGGTGGATTTAATTTAAATAAGGTTAAGGCAGAAGCAGCCGCTAAGGCATCAGTTGAATATTCAGAGAAGACTACTAAAAGTATAAAAGAGAAAAAGGAAATGAATTTAGTAGTAGAAGCCAATTCTAGGGCGATTATTTACCTAACTGGTGAATTAACTATCTCTAATGGTGTTATATCCATCTATGGTTTCTTTTATAGAATTTGTAGTGGAGGCTATGAGGTAGTAACACTTAATTCACAATACGCAAGATTGGAGAAGGACACAATATGGAGAGAATAATTAAAATTATAGTTTTTTCATTTTTATTTATTTTTTTAATAGCTGTTACAGTAATTATGATTGTAGCTTCAAACAATAAATATGTTACTGATAATTTTTATGTAGTTATGGAAAATAGATCTTATATCTATGAAGAAGGTAGAAAATTTAGTGTAACTATTTATTCAGATATGGATAGTAGTCTAATAACATATCAAAATGAAAATGAATATTATTTATTATTAGATGATTATGAATCTAAATTAAATAATGTTAGTGTTAATAAATATGAAGGTGTAAAGGATAAGCTATATAAATTTGAATTTGACCTACCTAAGCCAAATGATGAGTTATCATCAGAAAATGCTAAATTAAGAATCAGTAATTCAAAATATAAGGTTGAATTTGATATAGGTACATTTTGTGTAATTAACAAAGCAAATTATGAATTATTATCTGTAGATAGATTATATGGCTCCTTTGATAATATTTCTGGTGAAAAGAGATTAGTTGGTATAAATATTAAATTCAATCAAAAATTTGATTATTTAACTAGCTTTAAGCTAGGTAAATATGGATATGGATATTTATCTAAAACAATGTATAACCAAAGCTTTGATTACAACATTAATATAACAAATTATATTAATAATTATTCTATAAATAAGATAGAAGAGGATTATACATTAGGACTTGCCTATAATGATTTATTTATACCTATTACCTATAAAAAGAATTATATATTAAAAGATAGCTATATAACCTTAACATTAGATGGAAAAGATTATTATATAGATAATTTTTCATATTTAGTTAATGAGCTTAGCCCATCAGATTATCCAAAAACTACAAGTAAAGGAGAAATCACATATGCTAGAGCTTGAACATGTATATAAAAAATATGGTAATAAGCTTATCCTAAATGATATTAATTATGAATTTAAGCCTGGCTATTTATATATGATTAAAGGAGAAAATGGGTCTGGTAAATCAACTTTAATAAAGATATTAGCTAAAGCTATATCTAAAACTAAAGGAACAATAAAGAGTGATGTAGATATCTGTTATCTACCTGATAAATATAATCTACCAAAATTAATGAAGGTTTCTAATTATCTATATTCTTATTCGAATAATAAGGAATTAGTTAATTATTATATGAAAAGATATCTAATCCCAGATAAGTTAATATTAAACCTATCTAAAGGTAATTACCAAAAGATAGGTATTATTATGATTCTGATGAATGATGTAGATGTATATTTACTAGATGAGCCATTTGATGGCTTGGATATAGATATAAAAGAAGTAGTTAAGGAAGATATTAAAAATCTAGTTAACAACAAAAAGATAGTTATTTTAGTAAGTCATATTAATGTAGATATAAAAGATATAGATATAAAAAAATTAGAAATGGTAAATGGTAACTTATATGAAAAAGAATAATTCACTTGTAAATTTATATCTAAATTATTTAATCAATCGATTAAATATTATCTTTATTGTGGGAATAATTATTGTGTTAATATGCTATTTATTAATTATGATTAATAATAATTATTCAGAAATTAGTTATTTATATAATCCTGATGAATTCCATAATTTATATCTAAAACAAGGTTTGTTAATAATCTATATTCTTAATTCAATTATTATATTCTTAATATCTTATACTTTTAATATTAATTCAGTAGGCTATGATGTTTTATTTGTAAGTAATAATTCAAGATATAAGATTACAATAACTAAGCTATCCTTAAGCTATATAATCATATTTATAATTAATTATTTAGAAATAGTTGTATTATTCTCATTTGCGTTAGAAAAATATCAATATTTCAAGATAGATGATATGTTTTTATGCTTTATAGTACTGTTTATATCAACATATTTAGAATTAATTATTTCATATATTATATCTACAATATTTACTCATTTAACTGCCCCTTTAGTTGTTGTGGTAATAGCTTTTGTTTATAGAATAATTATTCAAAACAATGATAATCTATATAATTTATTAAGTAAAATTGTGCCTTTAATTGATCTAAATAATCAGAATATGTATGGAGTATTATTTGGAATACTTTATATAACCATAGGTATGATTATTTATTCATTATTATATTCAGTAAAGGAGCTTAAGAATAATTAATATGAATAATTATAAAATAATAAAGTATGTAAATAATGATGCATCATTTGATGTAAGGTATGATAAAGAAAATCATACTATATGGTTAACCCAAAGTGAAATAGCACTTGTGTTCGGTACAACGTAATATTGATAAGTTCCCGCCTGATTTCATGTTTTAACTAATAAATACAGAACTAAATTTAATCTTGAAGTCACAATTTGTGACCTCAAGTTGGGGGGTGGAAAACGATATCTACCATATGCTTTTACTGAACAAGGAATCTATATGTTGATGACTGACTTGTAATAAGAATTAATATAAGAAAGGTAAAATGAAATGTACGAAATAATTAAGTATTCAAAGGATAATTTGAATATAGATGTAAGATTTGATAAAGAAAATCATACTATATGGTTAACCCAAAGTGAAATAGCACTTGTGTTTGACATATCAAGGGACAACGTAAAACAAACAATAAAAAGAGTGCATGATTCACTAGTTACAAGTGCAGTTGGTGACAATTTGTCACCTACTGAAGCTATAGTTAGTAATGTTGGTCTTGATGGAAAAACATATAAAATGAAACTATATAATCTTTCTATAATAAAGGAAATATTAAAGCGTAACAAATCAATTTCAGGTAATGCTTTTGTTGAGTTGGTTAATGGTCTCATCAACAACAACCAACATAATGGACTAGTTGAAATACCGCTTGATGAAGACGTAAAATCAAAAATTTACTATATACGTGGTGAGCGTGTAATGCTAGATTTTGAGCTTGCTGAACTATATGGATATGATACAAAAGCTTTTAATCAGCAGGTTCAACGTAACATTGAAAAGTTTCCTTCAAGATATATGTTTAAATTAACAAAAGATGAACTTAACAATCTTTCATGGTCACAAAATGTGACCTTGAATAATGGTAGAGGATATAATTTCAAGTATCTCCCATATGCCTTTACTGAACAAGGTATCTATATGTTGATGACTGTATTGAAAGGTGAATTAGCTACTAAACAAAGCATTATGCTAATTGACACATTTAAAGCTATGAAGGATTATATAATAGAGAATAACGGAAGTATTAGTAATATATCTTTAATAAATGATAAGTTTGAAAAGCAGGATAGAAGATTTTTAAAAATTGAAAATCAGTTGTCTGCGGTTATGGAGAATTTTATAGATCCATCTAATCTTAAACATTTCTTAATTCTAGATGGTGACAAGATAGAATCAGATATCGCATATCAAACTATCTACAAAATGGCTAAGAAATCAATAATTATAATAGATGATTATATAGATACAAAAACATTTCAACTTTTAAATTCTAGTAAGGATAATGTAGAGATTACAATAATATCTGATAATAAATCTAAAAAACATTTATCTATTGATTTTATATGTGACTTCGAAGAAAAAAATAAAATTGATTTGTCATTAATAAAAAATAATAATGTTTTTCATTCGCGATATATAGTTTTAGATTATAAAGAAGAAAAAGAGATTATATATCACTGTGGTGGCTCATCTAAAGATGGTGGAAATAAAATAGACACAATTCAAATGATAGATAATCCTAAACTGTATGAAAAAGAAATAGAAAAAGCTTTAAATAATCCTTATTTGTTGCTGAAAAAACAGAAAGTTTGATGTAGAGAAAAAAATATTGTAAAAATATAAAATATTTGCTTGACAATAAGGAAAAATATAGTAAAATAGTTGAGTAAATAAAAGTGGAAAGCAGAAACGCCCGTTTCTCGCCTGATCGATAATTGAGTTGGTAGGCAAATGTCATTTAATAAACTTATTGATATTAATGTAATTAAAGGGGCGTTCATGACGTCCCTTTTAGATTTTTAATTGGAGGTGTTTAGTATTATTACTAATCAAAATCAAAAGAACAATGATGCACAAGTAAATGAAGGCATTCGTGTTAAAGAAATGTTGGTTATCACTGAAACAGGTGAAAAGCTAGGAGTTTTATCTAAGAATAAGGCTATTGAAGAGGCTGAAGTTAGAAATATGGATTTAGTTTTAGTATCTCCAGAATCTAATCCGCCAGTAGCTAAGATGATGGATTATTCTCGTTTCCGCTTTGAACAACAAAAGAAAGCTAAGGAAATGAAGAAAAAACAAAAGACTATTTCAGTACAAGAAATACAATTATCACCTACAATTGAGAAGCACGATGTCGAGACTAAACTTAAAAAGGCTCGTACAATTCTAATTGAAAAGGGTAACAAAATTAGAGTTGTTTTAAGATTAAAAGGCCGTATGATGGCTCATCAAGACATTGCTAAAAAGGTAATTGATGACTTCGTAGAAGCATTATCTGATTGTACAACAGTAGAATCTGCAGTAAAACTTGATGGTAAGTCATTTATCGCTGTAGTTGCCCCAAAAATAGAGAAATAAGGAGAATAGAATTATGCCAAAAGCAAAAACACATAGTGGATTAAAGAAAAGAATTAAAATTACTGGTACTGGTAAGATTAAACGTGGTCATGCTTACACAGGACACCTTAAGGTAAACAAGACTCACAAGGAAAACAAGCAACTTGCTAAAGCAGGTTTAGTAGACAAAACTGATGAAAAGCGTATTAGACAACTAATCGCTAACTTAAAGTAGTAGGAGGAGATTATCATGCCAAGAGTTAAAGGTGGATACACAACTAGAAGAAGAAGAAAAGCTATTTTAAAAATGGCTAAGGGCTATGTAGGCTCAAAACATACAATTTATAGAACTGCTCATGAGCAAGTAATGCGTTCATTACAATATGCTTTCAGAGATAGAAAAGCTCGTAAAAGAGATTTCAGAAGATTATGGATTCAAAGAATCAACGCTGCATGTAAGCTTAACGGAACTAACTATTCACAATTCATTTTCGGTTTAGCTCAACAAGATGTTGTAGTTAACAGAAAAATGTTAGCTGAATTAGCTGTAAATGATCCTGAAGCATTCAAGAAGCTTGTTGAAGTTTCTAACAAAGGCGTTAAGAACCCTAAAAAGGCATCTAAAGAAAACGTAGTTGTATTAAAGAAAGAAAAGAAAAACTAATTGCCAATTTGGCAATTTTTTTCTTTATATAGGTGTTTTTCTTGATATTATATCACTATAGTGATATACTAGCGTAAAAGGTGATTATATGTTATCAGATCGTGGTAGAAAAATAATGAAAATAATATTGTTTGTCTTAGCTATTTGTGTAGTCGCAATCGCAGTTGAGGCAGCAGTTGAACTTGTGTTTATGACAAATCATGAGCCAAGCTACTTTGTTAAGCATTTTAGCTTAGGAACAAGCTTAATCTTAATAGGTATTATGGCATTTTTAATGACTCAGGTTGCTAAACGTAGATATGAGGGTGGCAAGGGCGATGAGCTAATGCTTGTCGTATCTGTTTTATTAATCCTATGTGGTTTTATAGCCTATATGATCTCCTATTTCAATATATATTGAAATAAAGAGTATTATGGGTTATAATGAAATTACTAGGAAGAAGGCCGTGGAGCTCAAACACATTTAAATGGGAATCGAGAGGTATCTTGTGCTGGAAACTCTGTATTTGAGGACCCTAATAGGTATCTAAAAAGAGATTACCCGCCCGTAGGAAGAATTCGTTCTCTACGTTACTTCCTAGTCCTATTTTTAAGTGGATGATGTCCACTTTTTAACTTTTTTAAACGAGGTTATTTTATGAGAATTACAGCTGGTGTATACCGACATCGTGAGATTAAAATGACAAATTTAGATACCACAAGAGAGACTCAAGATAAGGTCAGAATGGCTATTTTTAACATGCTTGGCCAATATTTTGAGGACGGTATGGCACTAGACCTATTCTCAGGCTCAGGCGCAATGGGAATAGAAGCTATTAGCCGTGGTATAGCCCATGCTGATTTTAATGATTTAAATAAACAGGCTATCAATGTTACTAAATCAAATCTAGATAATCTTAAAATAACAGATTATTCACTTTATAACCTTGATTATCAAGAATTTTATAAAAGATGCGATAAAAAATATGATCTTATATTTTTAGATCCACCTTATATGATGAATAACATAGAAGAAATATTAAAGCTAACTATGCCTCATCTTACACCAAAAGGAAAAATAATATTTGAAATGGGTAAGGAATCAAAATATGAAGTTTTATCTGATGAGCTTGAAATCTTAAAGGATAAAACATATGGCATTAAAAGAGTAGTAGTTTATAGGAGAAAAAATGATTAATGATTTTTATAAAAAAATTCTAACTAAAATTAGAAGCTTTTTAAAAAAACAATATTGGAATAAATTTACTAACTACGATATCTTTCATTTTATGATTGATAATAAAAGATATGTAGCTTCTTTTATCAGCAATTTTTATGGTGATTCCTTTGGTATTCAAATCTATAACACAGCTGATGGAATGAACTATTTATCTGATATCTTCACTGAAGAGGATGAAGAAATCAATTTAGTTAAGGAATTTGAATGTGATGCCTTATGCATCATATTATCAGAGGAGAATTCACTTTCAGCTGATGATAAGGTCTATCTAAAGGAAAGAGGCGTAAGAGTAAAAGAAGATAATAATCTGCTTTTATACCGCTTTGAAAGTGGCTATGGTAGACGTTACGCTAACTTCAATGAAGAGGTAGACATCTTAAGATTTTTAGATGTATTATCTGATATTCTAAATGATAATTTAGCTGATTTAGAAGAAAACTTCGCTAAAGAATTATCAGCTTTAGCATTCGTAAATGAAGAAGAAAGATCTTATTATCTAACATTTGGTGACCTACCTTATTTAGAGACACCCATTACAAATCATAAGGTCTACCCTTATGCATTAAAATCCTTACAGGAAATCAAAAAAGAAAAGGATTCATGCTTTATAAATATCTTATATTCTCCAATTGTATGTAAGGAAGATAATGTAAGGCCAGTTATGGTATATTTTTATTATCCAGAGAAGAATTACCATAAAATGGCTTATATGATTTGTAATAAAAAGAAATACAAAGAAGAATTTTGGAATGTTGTATTAAATGTATTTGATGAATACCATATTCCAAAAGAAATTTATATCAATAATCGTAGATTCTATTCTTATATTGCTAAAACCTTCAAGGAAATGAAAATTAAGGTAGAATTAAATCTAGATGGTGATTTGGATAAGCAAATCATAGATTCTATTTCTCATGTTTTCAATGTTGATATTGAAATAAAAGAAGAAAAAGAAAAGATAGTAGAGCTTTTAGATGCTATATCTCATTTTATTTCAACTATCAATCAGCTAGTACCTGAGGATGAAGAAGAAATAGATGAAGAATCAGAAAATGAAGATAGTTATGTTAGCTGATTTTTCATATCAGGATGATGAAATTAAAATAAGACCTATTGAGCTTTCTGATTACCATGATTATTACAAGCTATATAGTGACAATCTTAATATGAAATATTTATCTATTGATAAATTTGAAAATGAGGATGTTGCCCTTCATATGCTTAAGAATTTATATTATTCTAAAGAATATGAATCATATGGCTATGTGATAATTAAGGATGATTTGGTAGTAGGCTTATTTGATATATTTGAAATAATGAATAATAGTGCTCAAATCTCATATATTTTGTTACCTGAATATCAAAAAAAGGGTATAATGAGTAAGGTTCTTAAATTATTTATAAAATATTTAAAGAAAAATACCCAAATATATGAAATTTGTGCTAAAATACTAAATGGCAATTTTCAAAGCCTTAAATTATTAAATAATTTAGGATTTGAAAAAGCTTATGAGGAAAAAATGATTATTAGAGATAAATTAGAATATTTATCTTGTTATAAAATAAAATTGTAGGAGAGAGATGTATGAATACTAAACCTAAAGGAACATATGATGTACTTCCTGGTGAATCTGAACGTTGGATTAACCTAGAAAGTGCAATTAGAAAAGTATGTAGATTATATAATTTTAAAGAAATTAGAACACCTATTTTCGAATCATATAATGTATTCCATAGAAGTCAAGACGATTCATCTGATATGGTTAATAAGGAAACTTATGATTTTGAAGATAGAAGTGAACGTAAGATGACTTTAAGACCTGAAGGAACTGCAGGTGTTATTAGAGCTTATGTAGAAAATAAGATTTACGCTAATGAACCATTATCTAAGCTATATTATGTAGGACCAATGTTTAGATATGAACGTCCACAAAAGGGTAGAAATAGACAGTTCTCACAATTTGGTGTTGAACTTCTAGGTTCTGATTCACCACTTGTAGATGTTGAGGTAATATCACTTGGTGTTACATTAATTAAAGCAATTGGCTTAAAGGATGTAAAGGTTAAAATAAATTCACTTGGTGATTCAATATCACGTATGAATTATAAAAATGTTTTAGTTAAGCATTTCTCTAATCATTTAGATGAGCTTTGTGAGGATTGTAAGGAAAGACTTCAAAAGAATCCTTTAAGATTACTTGACTGTAAGGTATGTAAGGATAAAGAATTCTTCATAAATGCTCCAAAGATTAATGATTATTTAAATCTAGAATCTAAAAAGAGATTTGAAACTGTATTACAATCTCTTGATAGCTTAGGAATCGAATATGAGGTTTCTCCTAATCTAGTAAGAGGTTTAGATTATTATTCACACACTGTATTTGAGCTAGAGGTTAATATTCCTGAATTCGGTGCTCAAAACGTAATCGGTGCTGGTGGTAGATATGATAATCTAGTAAAAGAGCTTGGTGGACCAGACATTACAGGTGTTGGTATGGCATTCGGCTTAGAACGTTTGTTGATGGCATCTGAATTTGGTGGTAAATCACTAAAGAGTAAAGATTTCGTACATGTATATTTCATAACTTTAGGTGAAAAAGCAAAGGCTGAAGGCTTAAAACAAATTGCCTTACTTAGAAATTTAGGTTTAGTTTGTGATATGGATTATGTTGGAACTAGCCTAAAGGCTCAATTTAAGCATGCTGATAATGCTAATGCGATGTTTACATGTATCTTAGGTGATAATGAGCTTGAAAACGGAGTAGTTAACATTAAAGATAATTTAACTGATGAACAAGAAACAATTAAATTAAATGAAATATTTGAATATGTAATGAATAAAATTAAACCAGAAAATCCATGTGCTGGTTGTAATGGAAGGAAGTAAAACAATGGAAAGAAAAATGATTAAAGATATTACCTTAGGACAAGTAAATAAGGTAGCAGGATTTGTTGAAAATATCAGAAATAAAAAATCTATGTGCTTCATAGTTTTAAAAGATATTTCTGGTAAATTACAATTAACTATCGAAAAAGAAAAACATCCAGAGCTAGAAGAAACACTTAGCAAAATCACAATTGATAGTGTAATTGAGGCAGAAGGTCCAATTATGGCTTCTGAATATGTTAAATTAAATGGTATGGAAATGTATCCAGATAAAGTTCTAATTGATACAATTGCTGAACCATCTCCAATTGTTGCCCCTAAAGGAGAAGAAACAAATATTGACTTACGTCTAGATTATCGTTGGATTGATCTACGTACTGATAAGAACCAATTAATGTTCAAGACTCAATCATTATTTGTTAATAAATGTAGAGAATTCTTAAATGACCGTGATTTCATTGAAATTCACTCACCAAAGCTAATCGGTGCTGAATCAGAATCAGGTGCTGGTGTATTTAAGGTAGATTATTTCGATCGTAACGCTTATTTAGCACAATCTCCACAATTCTATAAGCAAATGGCAATGGCCGCAGGATTCGAACGTATTTATGAATCTGGTCCAGTATTCAGAGCTGAAAAGTTCGCCAGCCGTAAGCATGCAACTGAATTCTCTGGATTTGACCTAGAATTCTCATATATCAATTCATTCCATGATGTAATGCATATGGAAGAAGAAATGCTTGAATATGCAATTCGCGCAGTTAAAGAAAAATATGGCGATGAAATTAAGAAGGTATTCGATATTGATGTTGTAGTACCTACACTTCCATTCCCAGTTATGGATTTAGCTGATGTTTATAAAGAATTAGAAGCTAGATATGGTTATAAGGTTCCTGATTCAGAAAAGGGTGACCTTACAACTGAAGGTGAAAGAATGGTTCAAAAGCTATCTATGGATATGTTTGGACATGAATTCTTATTCATCACAGGCTATTCAAAGGAATGCCGTGCTTTCTATCATATGAGAGATGAAAAGGGCGTACCTTGTGGATATGACTTAATTTGGAAGGGCTGTGAAATCACAACTGGTGCTCAAAGAGAGCATAGATATGAGATTTTAAAGGCTCAAGCACAAGAAAAAGGTCTTGATGAGGATGTTAAGTTCTACTTAGACTTCTTCAAGTTTGGCTGTCCTCCTCATGGTGGATTTGGTATCGGTATTGATAGAATCACTATGATTTTATTCAACCTAGGTATTAAAGATGCAATGTTCATCTTCAGAGGACCAGATAGATTAAATCCATAGGAGGATCTTATGAATATTTCTTGGGAACAATATTTTATGGGTGTAGCCTTACTTTCTGCAAAGAGAAGTAAGGACCCTGCTACACAGGTTGGTGCTTGTGTTGTAAATGAAGACAATAGAATAATTGGTATTGGTTATAATGGTTTTCCTCGTGGATGTAGCGATGATGAATTCCCTTGGGGAAAGGCTGATAGTAATGAATTAAATAACAAATATCCATATGTTGTACATGCAGAAGCTAATGCAATTTTAAATAGTACAAAGGAATTAAAGGGAGCACGTGTTTATGTTACATTATTCCCATGTAACGAATGTGCTAAGCTTTTAATTCAAACTGGTATCAAGGAAGTTATCTACTTATCAGATAAGCATGCTGATAGCGTATCTGTTAAAGCTTCTAAAAAAATGCTAGATTCTGCAGGCGTAAAATACCGTCAAATGGAAGCATTTGAGGTACTTATTAAGTAATGGACTATTTATTTAGTCGTTATTTAAAGCCATTACTATTATTTGTATTTATAATTACACCATTTATAACTATTTTAGTATTTAGAAGTAATTATGCGATTATTTTAAAGGGTGATACCTTAAAGTTTGAAAGTGTTGTAGAAATTGATACTAAAAATGAAGAAAAAGGCTCTTTTTCGACTATTTATGTTATCAATATGGAGCATTCAACAGCTTTTCAAAATGCTTTGGTTACTGGAATTGAGACAGTAGAATCATATGAAATCTCATATGGTTCAACTCATATAAATGATTTTGAATCATTGGCAGCCTCTAAAATACAATATTATTCATCAATTGATGTATCAATGATTTTAGCTTATGAAGAAGCTAAAAAGGAAGATAATAATATTTATATAGATTATAAATTTTCATCATATGATGTGACTTATTATGATAGGGAAAGTAATCTAAGAATTGGTGATAAAATAATTGGTGTAGGTGAAGTAGATAATTCTGATATTCAGGCTTTAGCCTTGGCTATTAATAAGATGAATATTGGTGATATCATTCATATTATAAGAAATGGTAATAAAGAAGATATTAGCTTTAATGGTAAATATTTCAATGCATATGCAAGATATGATATTAATTATGATACTATTAAGCCTAAGGCTAAATTTTCTGATAATATGATTGGTGGTCCATCTGGTGGATTATTGCAAACATTATCTATTTATAATAGATTAACAAATACTGATTTAACTCATGGCTTAAAAATTGCAGGAACTGGTACAATATCAAGAAATGGTAAAGTTGGGGCAATTGGTGGTATAAAAGAAAAAATCCCAACAGCCATCGATGATAATATTGATATCTTTTTTTGTGTAGCAGATAATTATGATGATGCTTATAAAGCATATAAATCATTACCTAATTCAGCTAAGATGAAGCTAATTAGGGTTGAAACATTTTATGATTGCTTGAATTATTTGAAGGAGGGTTATAAAAATGACTTTCCTAACTTATAGAGAAATATCTGATAGAATTGATAATTTTAATGTACCATTAAGGAAGAAGATACCTACTTTTATAATATCATTTATTATTAGTTTAATAATTGTGTTATTACCACTATTCACACTTATTAATTTATTCATATTTAGAGATTATCGTAAGATTATAGTTTTTGGATTTGGATTAATAATTGATTTGGTATTCTTTATTACTATGGCTTTATATTATCAGGCTATAACAAAGAATATGGTTAAAAATACTTGGGTAGTAGCGTTATGTGAAACCTTAGTGATGTCAATATTAGTTATGATTGCAGTGTTAATCATATATATGACTGGAGTGTTGAACTAATGATTATTTCACTAATTGTTATCTTTATCTTATTTATGTTAGATCAAGGTAGTAAATATTTAACTGAAATAAATTTAGCTGAGGGAGAAGTAAGAGAAGCAATCCCTGGCTTTTTAAAAATCACAAAAATCTATAATACTGGTGCTGGCTGGGGTATGCTAGATAACGCAACCTGGCTACTTGTAATAATAAGTGCTATAGCTACAGTTGTTTTGGCATATTTTGTAATGCAAAATAATTGGAAAAAAGAAAAATTTAAAAGCTTCATTATGTGCTTATTATTTGCAGGCTGTGTAGGTAATTTATATGATAGATTGGTATCTGTATTACCTTTTACTAAGGCTGCAAGACCAGGTGTAGTTGATATGATTAAATGGTCATGGTTTGATTGGTTTACTTCATCATTACATTTAGGTACTACAATATTCAATGTAGCTGATTTCTTCTTAGTAACAGGATTAGTTTTATTAATCCTTTACTTAATCGTAACTGAGGTTAGAGTTTATGTTAAAAGTAAATCTAGAAAGTGATTATATTGGTTTAAGGCTTGATAAAGCCTTAACTTTTATTTTACCTGATAAAAGTCGTTCTACAATTTTAAAGATGATTGAAAATGGCGATATATTATTAAATGATAAGCCTTTTAAGCCTTCAACTAAGGGTGAAGAGGGTGATGTATTAACAATTAATGATGTAGAGCCTGAATCACTTGATGTAGAAGCAGAGGATTTAAATTTAAATATTGTATATCAAGATGATGATGTAATGGTTGTTAATAAGCCTAAAGGTATGGTTGTACACCCTGCCTGTGGTAATTATTCTAAAACCTTAGTTAATGGCCTACTTTATGAGCTTGATGAATTACCTGAAATAAACGGTGTTTTACGTCCAGGTATCGTACACCGAATTGATAAGGATACTACAGGTCTTTTAATGGTTGCCAAATCAGAAGAGGCTATGAAGTCTTTGACTGAGCAATTAAAGGAGCATTCTTGTAAAAGAGAATATATTGCCCTAGTTTATGGAGAATTTCAAGAGAATAGAGGCCGTATTAACGTTCCTATCGCTCGTTCAAAGCTAGATAGAAAAAAGATGGCTGTCGATAAAGAAGGTAAGGAAGCCATCACTAATTTTGAGGTTTTAAAGCGCTATAAGGGCTTTACACTTGTTAAATGTGTACTTGAAACAGGTAGAACACACCAAATTAGAGTACATTTTGAATATATCGATCATCCACTTGTTGGTGATAAGGTATATGGTAGAAGAAAGGTAATTGGAGATCAGGGCCAATTCTTACATGCGAAAACAATTGGTTTTAAGCATCCACGCACAGGTAAGTGGTGTGAGTTCACATCAGAATTACCACAGTACTTTACTGATTTTTTAAATACATTGGAAGAGATTAGATAATATGTTATGGATTATTTATTCAAGTAAATATGATGAAGAAGCTGATAATCCAGCTAAAAGAATGCTTGCTGAAGCAGTAAATCAAGGAATTGAATCAGAGCTTCTATATTTTAATTATTTTAGGGTAGATGGTAATAATCTATATTATAAGGATAATATAGTAGAAAACTTCCCTGATGTAGCATTCTTAAGATGCAATGAAATTTGGCTTGCCGAATTTTTAGAATCTAAAAATGTTCGTGTTATCAATAATTCTTATAGTATTAAGCATTGTAAAGATAAATTATTAACTCATCAAATAGTAGATGAGTTAGGTTATAAAGGTATTAAAACTGTTACCTTAGGAAATAAAAAATATAAAGAATTAGTTAAACTATTTGGACCAGTATTTATATTAAAAATTAGAGATGGCCTTCAAGGTAAAGATATCTATTTAATTGAGAATAAAAAGCAATTTAAGAGCATTGTTAAAACAATCGATAAAAACAATTTCTTAGCTCAAGAATATATCATAACATCTTATGGTAGAGATGTAAGATTATATTTCGTTGGTGACCAATTTATAGCTGCCTGTGAGCGTAGAAATGAGAATAGCTTTATCTCAAATATTGCTCAAGGTGGACTTACCTATGAGGTCAGCCTAAAAAAGAGCGATATCGACAAAGCTAGAGAGATAAAAACGGATTTACAAGGCGAAATTATCACAATTGATTTCGTGTATGGAGAGAATGAATTAATCTTTTGTGAAGCTAACACAAATGCAGGTTTCCAATCATTTGCCTACCTAGGCTATGATATGAGAAAAATATTTATGAATTACATAAAAGAAAGCGAAAAGAAAAGAGCCCAAAATTAAATTTTGGACTCTTATTTTTTTCCTAGAATGAAATTCTTAATGAAGTCGCAGCCGCACTTACAAATTCATTAACCTTAGCAAGTGGAATAGCATAAGAATGCTGGTATACACCATTTTTTTCAGCTGATGCGAAATTGATACCAATTAGCTTTAGGTTAGTATCTAGAAGTACTCCACCAGAAGAACCATTATCAATCTTGGCTGAATGGACAATTACATCAAAATCTATATTTG
This sequence comes from Acholeplasmatales bacterium, assembly GCA_017454375.1. Classification (GTDB taxonomy): domain Bacteria; phylum Bacillota_I; class Bacilli_A; order Acholeplasmatales; family Anaeroplasmataceae; genus Anaeroplasma. The sequence continues at coordinate 179,188 of JAFTDB010000033.1, forward strand.
ATTGATCAGCAGTTTTTGGATCAGCTTCAAAATGATACATTCTACTAATTTCACCATAAGTAATTGTGTTTGTTTGTCCCTTAGGCTCACCTAAGGCAACTACATCCTCATTTAGATAATATGCATCAGAGAATTCAATTACTGTTGGTTGTTTATCACCAGATAATCTATTAATTCTTAGAATTGCTAGATCATAATTAACATCACGATACATTAGGGTTGCTTGATAGCTTTGGTCGTAACAATCATCAACTGTATAAGTTGATAGGTTTTGATTATAGCCAGATTCAGGCCAAATTACATGGTGGTTTGTTAAAATGTAATAGTAGCTGTTAGTCTTTGAAAATACTACACCACTACCTGTTGAAATACCGCTACTACCACCAAAGCCTGATGTTCTATATTGATGATTAATTTGAACATTAGCTTTTATACTATTTGATGATATGGCATTAGTTAATGCCTTATAATCAATATTGTATTTAGCATAAATGGTAGTTTCTTTGGTTACAATAGTTTTAAAATCATATTTATTATTACATTCTTCATCTGAACACCAATATAGGAATGTTGCGTAATTTTTAACTGGGTCAGCAGGCTCAATTATCTTGTTTTCTTTATTGGATGTAGAAGTATAGATTGTACCATTATTATTTATATATTTAATTTTATAGCCGTTAGGATTATTTGATGGAATTGTAGACTCATAAGCTGTTTGTTTAGAAGTAGTAACAGTTGGTGTTACTGTAGTCGATGTTGGCTGTGTAGTTGTCGTAGTAGTTGTACGAACAATCAAACCATCAATGAATGAACAGCTTGATAAGCTAACCACTAAAGCTAGCCCTAGAAAGGCTCCTATAATACGTCTTTTCAAAGAAATCACCTTCTTTTAACTTATTATAGCAAAAAATGAATAATAATAAAACGTAAAAATTATGTTAAAATATGTTATCGTTATAAAATCAATAATATAATTATTGAATTCTTGATAATTACGAAAATTTTTAGTATAATTAAACTTAAGGAGCGTAGATAAAAATGGATTATTTAGAAAAAGTTAAAATGTGGAAAAATTTCAAAAATCTAGATGCAAAATTAAAGGCAGAATTAGATAAAATGAATGATTCCGAATTGAAAGAAGCTTTTACAAATGATTTAGAATTTGGTACTGGTGGCTTAAGAGGTATTTTAGGTGCTGGTACAAACAGAATGAACATTTATGTAGTTATGAAGGCTACACTTGGCTTTGGTAGATACCTTTTAAAACAATCTCCAGTTGCTCAATCTCGTGGTGTAGCAATTAGCCATGATAATCGTCATCAATCTGTTGAATTCGCAAGAAAGAGTGCAGAAGTATTAGCAACACTAGGCTTTAGAGTATTCTTATTTGAATCTTTAAGACCAACTCCTGAGCTTTCATATGCTGTAAGAAACTTTAAATGTATTGGTGGTATTATGATTACTGCCTCACATAATCCAAAGGAATATAATGGTTATAAAATTTATGATGAAACTGGTTGCCAATTAGTTCCAAGAGATGCTAGCAAGGTAATCGAAGAAATCAATCAAATTGATAACTACTTTGAAATTGATTCTTCAAAGAATCATGAATTAATTTACTATATTGGCAAAGAAGTAGATGAAAAATACATTGCTGATGTTAAAAAGATTATTTTAAGACCAAATTTAAAGAAAGACTTTAGATGTGTTTATACACCACTTCATGGTACTGGCCAAGTATTCGCAGCTGATGTATTAAATAGCGCTGGCTATACAGTATTACCACTTCCATGTCAAATGACTAATGACCCAGACTTTTCAGGTGTTAAGACATCTAACCCAGAAAATAAAGAAGCATACGATGAAGCTATCGCTTTAGCTAAGGCTTATGATGCTGAAATCGTACTTGCTACAGACCCAGATGCTGATAGACTTGGTATCGCTGTAAGACATAATGGAGAATACATCCTATTTACAGGTAATCAAACAGCAGCCTTAGAGATGGATTATATTTGTAGAACAAGAAAAGAATTAGGTACATTACCTAAGGATGGTTATATGTTTACTACAAATGTATCATCTACACTTCCTGTAGCAATTGCTGAAAAATATGGCTTAAAGGTAGAAATTACCCTAACAGGCTTCAAGTTCATTGGCGAAAAGGCTCGTGAAATGGAAGAAACAGGCCGTGGTACATATGTATTTGGCTTTGAAGAATCATATGGCTCACTTGTATCTCCAATTGTAAGAGATAAGGATTCTATTCAAGCAATTCTAATCTTATGTGAATTAACAGCTTACTGGAGAGAAAAAGGTAAAGACTTAGTTGAAGCATTAGAAGAAATTTATAAAGAATATGGATACTATTTTGAAGGAATCAATAATATTGGTCTAGCTGGTCTTGAAGGACAAGCTAAGATTGGCAGAATCATGGATTTCTTCAGAACTACTGATATCGCATTAAAAGGCTTTAAGATTTTAGCTAAGGACGATGTTAAATTATCAGTTCATACTGATTATACACAAAATGATAAGAAGACTAAGATTGATCTTCCAGTATCTAACGTTATAAAATATTATCTAAATGATAATATGTGGTTTGTATTACGTCCAAGTGGTACAGAGCCAAAATTAAAGGTATATTATGGTGTTAAGGGTGCCAGCAAGGATGCTGCACTTGCTAAATTAAAAGAATTACAAGACGAAGTAATGTCAATCGTCAATCTAATAAAATAAAATAGAAAGCCGCTTGGCTTTCTTTTTAGCGAATAAAGGAGAAAAAAATGATTAATATTTGGCATGATATCGATAACGATCGTATCACAAAAGATGAATTTATTGCCTGTGTAGAAATACCAAAGGGTAGTAAGAAAAAATATGAGCTAGATAAGGAAACTGGTATGATAATCCTAGATAGATTACTTTATACTTCAACTCACTATCCAGCTAACTATGGATTTATTCCAAGAACTTATTCTGATGACAAGGACCCACTAGATGTACTTATCCTATGTGATGAAGTGTTTGACCCACTAGTACTTGTTAGATGTAAACCTATCGGTGTTATTACAATGATGGATCAAGAGCAAGCAGATGAAAAGATTATTTCTGTATGTATCAATGACCCTTCTATGAACATCTATAATGATATTTCAGAGCTACCTGCCCATATCTTTGAAGAAATTAAGCATTTCTTTACAGTTTATAAGCAACTAGAAGGTAAAGAAACAGTAGTAACTGAAATCTATGGTGCAGATAAGGCAAAAGAAGTAATTGAAAAGTCAATTAAAGCTTATAACGATTTATATTTAAGATAATTAATATTTGAGGTGAGAGAATGTCCCTTACAGCGGGAATCGTTGGTTTACCTAACGTTGGTAAATCAACATTATTTAATGCAATAACAAAACAACAGGTATTAGCTGCAAACTATCCTTTCGCAACTATTGACCCAAATGTTGGTATTGTTGAAGTGCCTGATGAGAGATTAAAGGTACTATCTGGAATGTATAATCCAAAGAAGACTACTCCAGCTATCTGTGAATTCACTGATATTGCCGGTCTAGTTAAAGGTGCATCTAAGGGTGAAGGCCTTGGTAACCAATTTTTAGCTAACATTAGAAATTGTGATGCCATCGTAGAGGTTGTTAGATGCTTCCCTGGTGATGTAGTGCATGTAGAAGGATCAGTAGATCCAGTTAGAGATGCTAAAATCATCAATTTAGAGCTTATTTTATCAGACTTAGAACAAGTTCAAAAAAGAATTACTAAGGTAGAAAAAAAGGCTCAATCAAAGGTTGATGATGGCCCAGTTGAATTTGCATTACTAAAGAAATTAGAAGAGTGCTTACTAAATGAAAAACCATTAAGAAGCTTAGATTATTCTGAAAATGAAAGAAAATATATGTCAGCATATGGATTCTTAACAGATAAGCCAATTATGTATGTTGGTAATATTGCTGAGGAGAATATTGCATCTCCTGATTCAGATGAATATTTCCAAAAGCTAGTTGCTTATGCAAAAGAAGAGAATGCTAAGGCTATCGCAATTTCTGCTGAAATTGAGTCAGAGCTTGCACTTCTTGATGATGAAGAAAAAGAAATGTTCTTAGCCGAATATGGTGTAGAAGAACCAGGCTTAAATAAGCTAATTAAGGCCACATATGACCTACTTGGCTTAGCTACATTCTTTACAACAGGACCAGATGAATGTCGTGCTTGGACATTTAAAAAGGGTATGCTAGCCCCTGAATGTGCAGGTATTATTCATACAGATTTCCAAAGAGGTTTTATTAGAGCTGAAACTCTAGCATATGATGATTTAATCAAATGTGGTACACACCTAAAGGCTAGAGAAGCAGGTCTAGTAAGACAAGAAGGAAAAGAATATCCTGTAAAAGATGGAGACATCTTATTATTTAAATTTAACGTATAAAATTAAAACACGCAAATGCGTGTTTTTCTTTTACCTAAAGGCTTTTTTATACTTGTATCAACAATTATTTGTAGTATAATATTAATCGTGTGTGAGGTGAGTAGTATGGCACTAATTAAATGTCCTGAATGTGGCAAGGATGTATCAGATACTTGTGAATATTGTATACATTGTGGATATAGATTATCAAAACCAAGTTTTGAAAAAACAGAAGAAGCTAAGCCTATAGATGTAAGTGTAAAATATTCTGAGGTTTTAGTAAATAGAAATAACCATATAAAGAGTGTAGCACCACTTGTATGGGGAATCATTTTAGCAGTATTAACCGTAATTTTTGGCTTTAATATGTTTTTTGGAAATGGTATAACTACTACATGGGTATTCTTTATTATGATTTTTGGAATAGTTCCATGTCTAGGTTTATCTACTATGTGTTTTATTCTATTTGGTACAAATAACCAAAAGACAAAGCGCAATAATCAAATTGCTGAACCTTTAGTTAGAATTCAAGATGATGTAATAATAGCTTATGATACTTTAGGTAATGCTTATAAAAATACTAAAGGCTTTATTCTTGATGGATATAAGCTATATACTAATGTTCAAGGAGAAAAAATATTCTTAGGCTGGATGTCAGATCCTAATGAATATACACGTATTTATAACAGATAATATAGGTGTAATTAATACAATAATGTAGAAACACGTTTATGCGTGTTTTTTCTTTTACCTAAAGGATTTTTTTACTTGTATGCAGAGTATGTTTATATTATAATAGATTTCGTTTGTGAGGGATTATTTAATGGATAATTTTTTATTAATGGTAGGGGATGAAAATTCTTATTTACCTGGTAAAACATGGTCTAAATATGATGTAGAAGTATTAGATGATAAAATGATTTGTCAATCTAAAAAGGATTCATCTGTAAAGGTTGAAATACCATACACTGATTTCGTTACTGCTGAGTTTGGAATCGGTAGTGGTAATTTATGGCTACAATGTAGACTAAAAAGAGACCAATTAGTTTTCTGTTCACCAAGAAAGAGCTGGAAATCTGATGCTGGTAAAAAGTTAATCGAAAAGATTGATTCAGCTACAAAAATTTCAGCTATGAAGGAATATAATCATTACACTGGAAAACTATTCTTTTTCTACATGTTTAAGTAAAATTTTAGCTTGTTGTTGGGACTGAGTTATTGTCATTTTTGGCAATAACTTTTTTCTTTATTTTTGTGAGGAAAAATATGTCAAAAAAATTGTATTTTATCATTATTATTCATTGAATAATAAAGATAAATTTGATAAAATAAAATATAAGAAAAATTAATTAAGGAGTGCGGCTGTAATGGACTTTTTTGACATAGTTCCTGATAACTTTTTTTCACTGTTATCATCAAAAAATAAACGAATATATCTTGCCTCATTACTTCAAGTGTTTAAGGTATATGAATCGGCAAGTATTTTAGGCATAGATAAGAAAATAGTAGTTGATGATTTAATTTATTTTCTTGATAACAACAAAAGCTATTTATACGATAGCGAGGATCAAGAGGATGAGGAGGCAAACCCAACTAATAAGCGTGAGCTTGTAAACTACATCTTAAGAAGATTTGAAGAATGTGGTTGGATCTATGTAGATGTTACAAACGACTACGTAGAAATTCTAAACTTCACAGATGCGGCAATTACATTCTGTCAAGCAATCTTAAATGCTTATCCACAAGTTGAATTTGCTGATGGGGAATTACCTGATGATTTCTTTAACCCAAATGAATATCAAGGCTACATTTACTCAATCTATTCTCTTTTGAAACAAAAGGACAATGTAGATTATGCATTAACATTTTCTTTAGTGTATTCTGATACACGTCAACTTGTACGTGCTATTAGAAGACTAGATGCTAGAATGAAGGATTACATTCAATCTGTAATCGATAATACTGAGATTAAAGATCTAATGGAAAAACTTATTACATATAAAAACAATGTATATGATAAGAGCTACACTAGATTAAAGATTTCAGATAACATTGATAGATATCGTTTGGATATCATTTCTAGACTTGAAGAGTTCCAAACTAATGATGTAATATTGGAATCAATTGCTAAAAACTATCTACATGTTTCTAAAACTCCTGAAGAGGCTGTTATGAAGGCTAATAGGAACATTGATGAAATCATTGATGCCTTCAATGCTTTAGAAGAGTTTATTGCTGAAATTGATAATAAGAATAGAAATTATATCAATTCAACAATTGGTAAGATTAAATTCTTATTAAGTGAAGATGACAACGTAGTTGGTAAAATCAATAGAATCTTACAATATATCAAACAAACTAATAAGCAAGGTAAGATTGATAAGTCTTTAAGACTTGTTGAGGAATTATATAATCTACCATCTAATAAGATGTTTGATATGGAAAGAAGCTTATATCAACCACGTGGTTCATATCAAAGAAATTATAATCAATTACTTGATGATATAGCTTTGGACTTTGAGCCTAATGATGAATTCATGGCTCAATTCAAGAATGCATATAATGAAGCAGATATTATGCATTTCTTAGAGACTCATATGGTTGATTCAGTATTTGAGGCTAAGTCAGTGATCAATCTTGATTGTGATAAAGACACTTTCATGATGGCTGTATACTGTATCATCTTAGCTGTTGAAAAGAATTATGTAATTGAAATTAAAGACGAAAAGCTTCAAACATTAGATTTTGAAGTTAAAAACTATATTATTAAGAAGACAATTTAGGGAGGTAACATGTTAGATAATTACGTAAATATGACAGTAACTCAACAAACTCAATTTAGAGATACTGCTAATAAATTATTACAATCAACTTTCTTATCAAGAGATAAAAAGGATAACCGTGATTCATATTATTTCTTGATGAGCTATAAAGATATATTTGATGAATTCTTTCAAATCCTAGGATATGAAATAATTCTAGATGTACCTACTGGTAGCGTAATGTTATCAGGTGCAGCTGCATCTAATGCTTTAAAATTAAAAAGAGATGAATCAATCATTCTATTAATTTTAAGACTTTTATATCATGAAAAGATGAAGAATACTTCATTAAATGAAAACATCGTATGTCAGGTAGCTGATATACATACTAAGTACGATTACTTAGAAATTAAACGTAAGCTTAATAAGACTGATTTAATTTCAGCATTAAGATTATTCAAGAGATATAACCTGATTGAGGTTACTGGTGATGTTACATCATCAAGCTGTAGACTTGTTATACTTCCTACAATTCTTATGGCTATTAAGTCTGAGGATATCACAGAAGTATTTAATACAATTAATAAAATCGCACAGGAGGCAGAATAGTGAAGAAGTTAGTTAAAATTAGACTTATCAATTGGCATTATCTAGCAAATGAAACAATTGAAGTAACTGGTAATACATTATTAAGTGGACCTAATGCCTCTGGTAAATCTACAATCATGGATGCCATCACATATGTCCTTACTGCTGGCGACACAAACTTCAACATCGCTGCCAACGAAAAAGGTAAACGTGATTTAAAAAGCTATGTAAAGTGTAAGCTAGGCCTAGATGATAGAGAATATCTACGTAACGGTGATGTTACAGGCCATATCGCACTTGAATTCTTTGATGAAAAGACTGAACAAAGCTTTGCTGTAGGTGTAGTTATCGATGCTTTCGGTGACTTAACTGCAGTTGAAACTTTATTCTATAAAACAAATGAGCCTATTAATGATTCAATGTTCATTAATGATGATAAGAAGATCTACTCAAAAGTAGAATTCAGAAAGCACAATCCTAACTTTGAATATTTCTTAACTAAGAAGGATGCAAAAAGAGGATTTAGAAATGCATTTGGTTCTGTAAATGAAGATTTCTATCGTTTGATTCCAAAGGCACTTGCCTTCAAGCCAATCAGCGATGTTAAGGAATTCATCTACCAAAACATTCTAGAAGAAAAAGCAATCGATGTAACTGCAATCCAAGACTCTATTAGAGCTTATAAGGAATTAGAAGCTACATTAAAATTAATTCAAGCTAAGATCAATGACTTAAATGAAATTGATTTAGTATATCAAGAATTAATCAAGATTGAAGATAATAAATCATTTGTTACATACTTAATGCACCTATTCGAGGTTGAAAAGCTTAGAAAGGGTATCGTTAATTCTAAGAATCAAATTGTTAGACTTCAAGAAGAAAAAGCTAGCAAGCAACTTGAAATTAAGGAAATTGATGCTAAAAATGTTGAGTTACAAGCAAGAGCTAGAGAATTATATAATCTACTTCAAAATAACGAAACATTTAAGATGGAAGAATACTTAAATCAAGAAATTATGAAGACATCATCTAATATTGAGATCCTACAAACTAATGAACAATCATTTTTACGTAGAGTATCTAAATTCAAAGATGTATTAAATGATTTAAGAAGATTATCAAATGAAAAGATTTATAATGATGCAGCTAATATCAATGTAGCACTTGTTAATCCATCACAAGTTGAAGAAACTAAGATTAGATTAGTTGACTTCAATAACCGTCTAAGAGGCTTAAGAGATGGTAAGAACCGTGAGCTAGGTCAATTACAATCTAAGATGGATGAAATCATTAAAGAAATTAATGAAATCAGTGTAGCTGTAAGAAACTTCGGTCAAAATAAATTAAATTATCAAAATGATCTATTAGCATTAAGAAGTGAAATCCAAGAAGGCTTAAAGAGAATATATAACTATGATATCAATGTTCATATTTTTGCAGAGCTATGCGAAATCAATAATCCTGAATGGGCAGATACTGTAGAAATCTTCTTAGGTAACCGCCGTTTCAACCTAATTGTTGAACCACGTTATTTCGATCAAGCATTACAAATTTATGCAAGAATTAAAAATAAATATCGTATTTATGGTATTGGTTTAATCAATACTAAGCAAATTTCTAAATATACAAGCTATGAAAAGAACTCATTAGCTTCAATCATCGACAGTGAAAATAAAGATGCTAGATGCTACATCAACTACTCATGTGGTAATGTCATCATGGTAGATAATGAAATGGAGCTTGAAAAATATTCTACATCTATCACTAATGATGGTCTAATATACCGTGGCTATGCAGTTACAGCTCTTAACCCTAATGTTCAAAAGCCATTCATGGGTAAGAATGCAGCTAGCAAGTCATTAGAGGTTTGGACTAAGAAGGCTGAAGAAGCTAAACGTAATTATGTTGAATTAAATTCTAAACTAGAATCTTTACAACAAGAGGTTGAGCTTCTAGACCAAATCGATGTTAGAACAATCGTTGATGACTTAGATAAGGCTTTAGAACTAGACAGAGAAAAGCATGCATTAGAGGATTTAAAGGCTCAAGCAGCAAGATCTGTCAATGCTACACCTACTGAGCTTGAGGATGATTATTCTAAGATTATGTCTACAATTAAGAATAATGATGAGGTTAAGATTTCTATTTCTAAGGAAATCGGTTCAATTGAAGCTACAATTGCTCAACTTGAAAATCAAGTTAAGAATGCAGAGGTTGAGCTTGAAAACTTATCTAATGAATTAAAGGAATTATCTGGTGGTAATGCTTTAATTGTAGAAAGAGCTAAAAAGGAATACCAAGAAATTACATCATCTAATAATTTCAAGGCTGCTCTAGCAACATATGAAGAACAATATAAGTCTTGGGAATCAAGCTACCAAACATTAGTTGATAGCTTAACTGCTAAGCAATATGCATATATCAATAAGTATTCATCTACATTATCAATTGGTGTAAATGAAATTGCTAAATACCTAAGTGAAAAGAAAAAGCTTGAAACAAGTGAATTAATAACATATGAAAAGAAGGTACGTCAAGCTAGAGAGGCTGCCGAAGTAGTATTCAAGGAAGACTTCATTGCTAAGCTTCGTAACAATATCCTTACAGCTAAGAAGGAAATTGAAAAGATCAATGAAACATTATCTTCAATTCAATTCGGTAACGATAAATATGAATTTATCTTCCCTAGAAGTGAAGAATATGCAGAATTCTACGATATGGTTACATCTGATCTAGTTGATATTCAACAAGGCTTATTCACATATGATTTCCAAAATAAATATAATGAACAAATCAGTGAATTGTTTGATTCAATGACTCAAGATGAATTAAATAACAATGGTGCATTATCTAAGTTTACTGATTATCGTACATACATGGATTATGATATTTGTATCACTAATAGTGAAGGTGAAACAATGACATATTCTAAGGTATTCAAGGAAAAGTCCGGTGGTGAAACACAGGTTCCATTCTATGTAGCAATCATTGCTTCATTCGTAAGAGTATATAGTAAGACTAATTCACTTTCTGGTGATTCAATCGGTCTTATCCTATTCGATGAGGTATTCGAAAAAATGGATGGTAATCGTATGCGTTCTATGATGTCATTTATTACATCAATGCCACTTCAATGCTTCATTGCCTGCCCACCTCAAAGAATGAACATTCTAGAAGATTATGTTGATTCAACACTAATCATGGTTAGAAGTGGTTCTAAGGCTAGAGTATTAGAGATTAACAGGAGGAATAGCTAATGTTTGGACACAAAAAAGCAGTAGAAGAAACTGTAGTTAAGAAAGCATCTGATCGTATTGTCTTTGCAGAAATGGAAGATGATGATGAGCTTGCTAAGGATTTAGTATTAAAATTAAAGGATAATCAACCATTAATCATTAACTTCTCTAATGTTAACGAAATGGCTACTAATAAGTTTATTGCCTTCTTTAGTGGCGCAACTGTTGCCTTAGATGGTAAGATTGTATTTTTAAAGACTAATGTATATTTATTCATCAAGCGTGAAGATTTACTTGATGGTTCTGTAAAAGAATTAATATCTTCATTAAATTTAAAGTAGTTAAACTAGCTCAACACACGCGTGTTGAGTTTAACTCTATGTAAGGGAGGTTATAAAATTGATTAGACAATTATTCTCGAAAACTAAAGAATCATTGATATCGGTATTGCCTATATCAATTTTGGTGCTAATTATTTCATTAACACCACTTGCTCCCTTAGAAGCAAAAGAAATAGTGACATTTATTGTCTGCTCAGTATTTTTAATTATCGGTATTAGCTTATTCAATTTAGGTGCTGATATGGCAATGCAGCCTATGGGAGAGAAGATAGGTTCATCTTTAGTTAAATCTAGAAAGATTAAGATAATCTTATTAGTATGCTTCTTGATGGGCTTATTAATAACTATAGCCGAGCCAGATTTATCAGTTTTAGCTAGTCAAATTGGTAAAATTGTTAACAATTGGCTACTTATAACTATGGTCGGAATAGGTGTTGGAATCTTCTTGTTGATTGCGGTTTTAAAGATCATTTTTAAGCTTGATTTATCACTACTTTTAATGTTCTTTTATTTAGTTGTATTTACACTTTCAACCCTTATCGCATTTTTAGGAAATTCTAGCTTCCTTGCATTATCATTTGACTCTGGTGGTGTAACCACAGGACCTATTACAGTTCCATTTATAATGGCTCTTGGTGTAGGTATCGCTGGTACAATTGGTGGTAGAAATAGTAAAGAGAATTCATTCGGATTAATCGCCTTATGCTCTTTAGGCCCTATCATTGTTGTATCCTTAATTGGATTAAGCCTAAATCCAGATAATTTAGCCACAACAGCAAGTGATTTAAATGAATCTGCTAGAACTAATTATTTAATTGCAAATAACGTCTTTGAATCATTTGGTAAAGGCTTATTAAGTAATTCAAAAGATGTATTATTAGCTCTTGGCTTAATTGTTGTCTGCTTCATGATTATTGAATTAATCTTCATAAAGCTACCTAAACAAAAGCTAAGACAAATATTTGTTGGTATATTATTTACATTTGTGGGACTTGTCCTATTCCTAACAGCCGCCTCAGTAGGCTTCCTACCAATTGGCTATAAGATTGGCAATCTACTAGGTACTAAATCAAATGAGCTATTAATCTTATTTGGCTTTATCTTAGGATTTTTAGTAGTACTTGCCGAGCCTGCAGTACATGTCTTGACAAAGCAAGTAGAAGAAATTACTACAGGTGCTGTATCTAAAAAGACACTTTTGATTGCCTTATGTATAGGTGTAGGTGTATCTATTGGTCTATCAATGATAAGAATAGTATTTAATTTCTCAATTCTATACTATATAATTCCAGGTTATTTAATATCTTTAGGCTTATCATTCTTTGTCCCTAAGATGTATACCGCAATTGCCTTTGACTCCGGTGGTGTTGCCTCTGGTCCATTAACATCTACATTTATTTTGCCACTAGCGATAGGAGCTACAGTAGCAATGAATGGATCCATATTAGAGGTTGGCTTTGGTATCGTAAGTATGGTAGCTATGACACCACTTATTACTATTCAGCTTTTAGGTTTCAAATCTGTTTTAGCAAATAGACTTGAGGTTAAAAGAAGACTTCAAAAGATTGATAATGCTGATGATTGCCAAATCATCAACTTCATGTAGTGGGGTGATATTATGCAAAATGAGAAAAAAAATTTAGAAGCTCAAGTAAAATCACCTGAAGTAAAAAAGAAAAGAACTACTAAGGCCCAAAAAGATGCCCTTGCGGCTCCTAAGAAAATAAAAATCTTAGTAACTATCATCGATAGAAAGAAAGTAGATTTCTATTTGTCAGCATTAGAAGGACATAATGTTAATATGCAAACAGTCTTATATGGTAAAGGTACAGCCTCATCTGAGATCTTATCTTATTTAGGCTTAAACCAAACAGATAAGGCAGTTATCCTAAGTGTTATCCAGGAGGATAAGACAAAAGAAATACTTAATGCATATGAGGACAAATATTTTAAAACTAAGAATGGTAAAGGTATCGCCTTTACAATTCCAATTAAATCAATAATTGGTGTTTCAATTTATAAATTTTTAGCGAATTTGGAGGAAAGATAATATGAGTAATGAATATGAATTAATATTATGCATAGTCAATCAAGGCTTTTCTGAAGAAGTAATGGATGCCGCTAAAGATTGTGGAGCACGTGGTGGTACTGTAATTAATGCCAGAGGTACAGCAAAGGCTGATGCTGAAGCATTATTCCATATAACTATCTCACCTGAAAAGGAGATTGTTATGATTTTATCTAAAGTAGATATCAAGGATGATATCTTAAAGGCTATCTATACTAAGGTAGGCCTAAATTCTCCTGGACAAGGTATTGCCTTCTCAGTTCCAGTAGATGATGTTGTTGGGTTAGGTGCTAAGAATATCGACATAGAAAAATTGAAAGAAAAAGAAAAGAAATAATATGAAATATAAGAAATTTATTCCTACATATACATTTAAATCAATTTTAGATATTCCTCTAGAGGAGCTTAAGGAAAAAGGTGTTAAGCTATTCTTATCAGATTTAGATAATACCTTGATTTCTTACGCAGAATCTATGCCTAATGAGAAATCTTTTGAATTTAAAAGAAGAATTAATGAGCTAGGCTTTGAATTTATTGTCGTTTCTAATTCAAGAAAGGAAAGGGTAAATAAATTCTGTGAGGCCTTTGGATGCCCATGTGTTAAATTCTCTACTAAGCCATTAAAAAGAGGCATTAAAAAGGCTATAAACAAGGTTGCAAGTAAGAAATATGCCCCAAATGAGGTTATCCTAATAGGAGATCAGATATTAACTGATGTTTTAGGTGCGAATAGATGTGGGATTAATTCAGGTCTAGTTTTACCAGTTGATATTAAAACTGATAAAAGACCTACTAGATTTAATCGTTTCTTTGAACAGCTTATTCTAAATAGAATTAAGAAAAAGGAACCAAAGATTTATAAAGAAAAATTAAAGGAGTTTGATGATTTAAATGATTCTAAATAAATGTAATGGCTGTGGCTCAATATTACAAGATACTGAACCAGATAAGCCAGGCTTTATCCCTAAGCTAACTACTACAAGTGAATATTGTCAACGTTGCTTTAGAATGAAGCATTACAATGAATTACCTAAGATAGTTGCCTCAAATAGTGATTATGAGAAGGTAATTGATGATGTAATGGATAAAAATGGCCTAGTTATTTTTATCGTTGATTTATTCTCATTTAAATCAACCTTTAATAAGAAAATGATTGAAAAACTACGTAAAAAGGATGTTATATTAGTTGCTAATAAATATGATTTATTACCAAAAAGTACTAATCCAGCTAGCGTAGTTGATTGGTTATCTAAAGAATGTGAAAAATTCTCATTCAAGGTTATCGCAATTCATCTAATATCTGCTAAAAAAGGCTATTTTATTGATGATTTAATCATGAATATTGAGAATTTTAGAAGAGGTAGAGATGTTTATTTCGTTGGATGTGCCAATGTAGGTAAATCATCACTTATCAATTCTATAATTAGACGTATGACACCAAAAACAGAGGATGTTATATCTACAAGCATCATTCCAGGTACAACCCTAAATGAAATAAGACTTTTATTCTTTGATGATGGTAAATATTTAATTGATACCCCAGGTTTAATCAATGAAGGAGATATTTTAAATAGATTATTACCAAAAAGCTATGAAAAGATATTACCTAAAAATGAAATTAAGCCTATAACCTACCAGATAAAGACTGGAAATACAGTCTTACTTGCGGGACTTGCATCCCTTTCATTTGAATGTGAAGAGGATATTTCAGTTATTGTTTATGTATCAAAGGATTTATATATCCAAAGATCTAAAACAGCTAATTTAGAGCATTTAGTTAAGACTCAAACTGGAAAGCTTTTGAATCCACCAGTTGAGGAAGAATTATCTAAGATATTCTATGCTCATAAAAAGGTATCATTAGATGGATTAAAGAAAAAATCAATCTGGTTTGCAGGATTTGGATTTGTTAGCGTAATTGGTAAATGTGAAATAGATATCCGTTACATTGATAAAAGTGAGGTATATGTGACAAATGCTATCATCTAATGACGCTAGAAATATTGTAATTGAAAAATATAACAATAATCATATGGATAGATTAACTCACATATTTGGTGTAGCTGAAATGGCTGAATATTTAGCTAAAAAATATGGTGTAGATCCTGAAAAAGCCTTAATTGCTGGCTATTTACATGATTATGCTAAATATGATGATCCAAATGATGCATATGGCGTATTTACTGATGAGGACATCAATGAATGCCGTAGATATCCATTTTTATTCCATGCCTATATGTCAGCCTATTTTTATAAAAAAATAGCCGGTAAGGACTTTGATGAAGAGATTTATTTAGCAATTCGTAACCATGTATTTGGAAGACCAAATATGACTCCATTAGAGGAAATTGTTATGATTGCTGACTTCACTGAAAAGAATAGAAAATACCCACAATGTATTGAATGCAGAGGCATTTTACTAGAGGGTAAAAAGGATTTAGCTATTTATAAAGCATTACAATATACAATAGAGCATTGCGAAAAAAAGGGTGAAGAAGCTCACCCATTACAAATAGAAGTATACAAAGAATATAGAAAGAGATTAGGTTTATGAATTTAAAAGAAATAATTATTGATTGTTTAGAAAAAGTAAAAGCTTTCGATGTTGTCAGCATCGATATGGAAGGTAAATCACCATTCTATGATGAAATGGTACTTGCTTCAGTAAATGTTGAAAGAACAGCTACTGCCTTTATTGGTTATCTTGAGGATGCCCTAAAGGATACAGATTATAAAATTCGTAATGTAGAAGGCGAATACACATCTTGGGTTTTAGTTGACTGTTATGATGTAGTTGTATCAATCTTCACAAAGGAAGAAAGAGAAAACTTCCAAATCGAAAAATTATTCTTAGATAGTCCTATTCACAAGTATTAAAAAAGGAGGCAATTTTGCCTCCTATAATAACTTGTTTATTACATCTTTTTTTCACTACTAATATTTAGTAGTTTTTTTATTTTACGGCTCTTTCCATCAATCAAATATTCATTGATTGAATCTGCATAATCTAAAAACTTATTGAATAGATATTTATTTATCATTTCTTCAAGTGAATAATTAAGTCTTTCACTATGTATTTCAAAGCTCTGTTTAGACATGTTTAAAAGCCTTGTGTCAATCTCTTTACGATAGAATGCATGTCTTCTAAACATATTTTGAGATATCTTTACATAGATTGCTATATATAGCTTTTTAAGTCCAAATCTAGATTTAGTGTAATAATTATAGAAGTGGGCTTTCTTTTTATATGCACGTAAGAAGTAGTTTTTAGTCTCTAGTAGTCTACAGCATTTAACCATTGGCTGATGGATTAAATCATCCATTTCATCAGTATATGTGAATCCATCTGCGTATTTTAGTGTTAAATTAGTCTTTTTTAAATCAATATTCTCTAACTTATATGCATAATAATAATCTAGCATATTTAATGCTTCATAGTTGTGAGTATTAGTTGATTTATTTTGATTTATGTAGGGAATTAATATTTCATCCTCTAGATGATATAAGGCTAGGGCATACATAAATATTAATACATCATATGGGAACTCTTCAGATCTTGTGACCATCTTAGAGGCAGATATTAATGTCTCAATAAAGAATGAATTGAAATTATCCCCATTCATCTTATCATAAATTTTATATTTATCCTTTATAAAATTACGTCTATAGAATAGTGGAGTAGATAAAAAATCGGCATATTTAAAAATAATATCATCTGTAATTTTGTTTTCATCCAAAACTGTAGACGGTATTTGAGTTAAATATTTTTTTAAAATGTAATATCTGCACATAATGCCGTTCATTTTTCATCACCTTCTTAAATTATAAAATATTTTTATAATTATTGATAGTTATTATTTTACTTTTTGATATTTTATAGTAAAATATCTTCTCGGAGGCTTGAATATGAAATTATTTAGTAAAGAGGCTCAACAAACTTTATCATCTCAGGTATGCTTGAAATCTAGAGATGTCGATATTTGTGTTCTTAATACACTTGATGGTTCTATGCCAAAAGATTATGTTCTTGACTGTATGATGATGTACCAGAACAAGGATGGTGGCTTTGGTAATGGACTTTATATCGATAACTACAATACCAATAGCTCTGTATACCAGGTATATGAAGCATTTAGATTACTTGAAATGTCTGGCTTTGATAAGACTTGTGAAGATAAGATGTATTTAGATATCATAAATAAGGCTGGTAATTATCTTTATAACAGATGTGTTATGAAGGATAATAAATGGAATCCAAATGTTAAATCTAATGATGATTTCGCCCACAGTGAATTATTCTCATTTACAAAAGAGAATGAAGAATTATTTGGCTATCATCCAACAATTGATTTAATTGGTTATTCACTAGTGTTATTTAAAGAGACTAAGGCTTATTACAATAAGGCAATGAAGATTGCTAGAAGAATCATCGATGATTTTTATAAGCTTGATAAATTATCTAAATATGAAATCATGGGATTTTCAAACTTCTTAAGAATGATTTCAAAATTAGGTCTATTCACTGAAGATCAAAAACGTATTAGTGATAAGCTTACTGAGTATGCTGAAGCTATGATATCACTTGATTTTTCAGATGATGAATTACATCCACTTGATGTTATGAACTTACATAGTAAGAAGCTAGATGAGGCAAGAGAATTAGAGCTTGATTATCTTGTCGATTCGGTTGCAAAATTCGGTATGTGGGATTATAATAAGGGATGGGGCTCTGAGAGGTATCCAGAGGCCGATAGTGCTATGCTTAAATGGCTTGGCGCAGTAGCAGTAAACAACTTTTATAAGTTGAAAGAATGTAAAAGAATAGAGGAATAAGAATGAAAAAAACTGTTTGTTTAATTATTATGGATGGCTATGGATTAGCACCTGCTTCAGCAACAAACGCTGTAAGCCTAGCTGCTAAACCAAATTTAGATAGAATTTTTGCTACATATGATACACACCAATTAAATGCTTCAGGTGAAGCTGTAGGCTTACCTGATGGTCAAATGGGTAATAGTGAAGTTGGTCATATGAACATTGGTGCTGGTAGAATTGTATGGCAATCATTATCTCGTATCAATAATTCAATTAAAACAGGCGAAATTAAAGAGAATGGTCCAATCAACCGTGCAATTGAAAATGCCTTAAGGAATGGCAAGAAATTCCATATTTGGGGCTTATGTAGCGTTGGTGGTGTACATTCACACATTAACCATATTATCGCATTAGCTAACATGGCTCATGAAAAAGGTATCAAGGATGTTTACTACCATGCCTTCTTAGATGGTAGAGATACACCTCCTACAAGTGCTAAGGAATATTTAGCAGAAGTTATGGAAAAGGGTAATGTTAAGGTAGCTACAGTTGGTGGTAGATACTATGGCATGGATAGAGATAAGAACTTTGATAGAATTCAAAAGGCTTATGACGCTATGACACAAGGTGTTGGTGAATTTTATGCAAACCCACTTGAAGGTATCCAAAAATCATATGATAATGGTGTAACTGATGAATTCGTTGTACCATTTGTATCTGATAAGAATGGTATGATTGAAGAAGGAGATTCAATTGTATTTGCTAACTTCCGTCCTGATAGAGCTATCCAAATCGCAACAGCATTCTCTAATCCTGAAGGAATCGTATATAATCCAGATAAGCCTTATAGATTAAATACATCTAAAGGTCCTAAGAGCACACATTTCGTATCTATGATGAAATATGCTGATCAAGTTAAAGGCGAAATCGCATTTGGCTTACAAAAATTAGATAATTTAATGGGTGATATTCTTGCTAAAAACGGTAAGAAGCAATTAAGAATTGCTGAAACTGAAAAATATGCCCATGTAACTTTCTTCTTTGATGGTGGTGCTGATAGAGAAATCGAAGGCGCAGATCGTATCTTAGTTAACTCACCAAAGGTTGCAACTTATGACTTACAACCTGAAATGAGTGCGTATGAAGTATGCGATAAGGTATGTGCAGCTATCCAAAGCGAGAAGTATGATGCAATCATATTAAACTTCGCTAATTGTGATATGGTTGGTCATACAGGTGTTATCCCTGCTGCAGTTAAGGCTGTTGAAACAGTTGATGAATGTGTAGGTAGAGTAGTTGCTGAGCTTGATAAGGTTGGCGGTGTAGCAATTATTTCAGCAGACCATGGTAATGCTGAAAAATTAGCTGATGAAAATGGTAATCCATTTACAGCACATACAACTAACCCAGTACCAGTTGTAATTACTGATAAGAATGTTAAAATTAGAGATGGTATTTTATCTGATTTAGCACCTACAATGCTAGAATTATTAGGAATTGAAATTCCTGAAGATATGACTTCTAAGTCATTAATTATAAGTAAGTAGTAAAATAGGCACAAAATTGTGCCTTTTTTTTAGGAAGTAGTTTATGAATGATTATAAATTTAAAAATAAGTTATGGGCTTTAATCCCTTGCTTTGTACTCTTAATTTGGTTTACATTTGATATGACAGGCTTATATATCAATGATAAGCCTCTTGTGGAGCAAGCATTTTCTGATGATTGGATGTTTTTCTTTGCTTACCTAGCAGCAATCTTATTATTTATATTTATAGATAAAATAGGTAAATATATTTTAGATATTTGGTTACTTATGTGGTTTATCACTCAATTCTTTTCTCATTGGTTTTTTACAATTACTGGAGAAGGATTAAAAAAGAATGAATATTTTAAAGATACAGTTAAATTAATAAGCAGTGAAACTAGATATATTCCTGATTTATATCATATAATCTTGCATATATTAATCTTAATTGCCTTCACATTCTTAACTATTTTCATTGCTAAAGGTTTTAAAAAAAAGAAGAATAAAGAAATTAAAAATGCTTAATTTTTAAATAGTCGATATGAAAAAATATCGACTTTTTTTATCTTTAAGTAGTATTAATATACGCCTTCAAAGTATTTGCTTTGGAGGTGTTTTTTTATGTCCCATGTTTGTCCCATCTTATATGATAAGATGATATACGTATAAGAAGTCTTTATACAGAAATTTAAAGAAAAGAGGATAGAAGTATGAAAAAATTTTTAATTCCAACATTAGCAGTACTTTCCTTGTTTGCTTTAGTATCCTGTGGTGAAAATGGACTTCCAACTGGATTAGTTACTACAACTCCTGGTGGAACTACACCAGGTACTACAACAACTACACAAACTACAACCACTGAAGTAAAAACCATTACTGAGGCTAACTTCAATGAGGTCGTAAAGAATTATGGCTTTTTAGGTCAAAATGCCAATATTACTTACGATTTCGTTTTTACCCGTGGTGAACAATCTATTACTGGTTATATGAAGGCACAAAGTAATAAGTTTGAGCTAGACTATGGTCAAGGTGCATCATTCTTTGCAATAAGAACTGAAGGCAATGGCATTGTTCAAGATGATTATTACAAACCCCCTACTACAAATACTTATACAATAAGAACATCTCCATTTAGAGGTTATTATTATGACTTCGGCGAAATGGGCTTAGTATTTGATCGTCTTACATTTAATGACTTTGAATTTAAGACTGAAACTAATACTTATGAATTAAAGTCAGCTAAGACATTTACTTATGAAGATGCAGGAACAATTACATTATCAGCAATTAAGTTCAAATTTGTAAATAATGTATTATTAAATATTGATATTACATATGCAATTGGTACAACTGATGTATCTGGACATGTAGTATTTACAGCTAAAAACGTAGGTACAACAACTATTACATTACCTACAGCTACATCTCCACAAGGTGGCGATACAAATCCAAATGCTATAACAGAGGAAAAGTTTGTTGAACTTATTAAAGGCCATGGTTTTATGGGACAAAAGGCCAATGCAACTTATGACTATACTTTTACTATGGGTAGTGGAGATTCCTCTACTGGATATATAAAAGCTGATGCTGGTAAGTTTGAAATAGATTATGGCTATGGTCCATTTTTCCTTCAAATTAGAACTGAAGGAAATGGCATTGTTCAAGATGATTATAATAAAAGAGAAGGTGAGACTTCATATAGAAAGAATACATCTACCTTCAAGGGCTATTTCTATAATTTTGGTGAATTAGGCTTATCTTTTGATCACCTAGAATTTGATGATTTTGAATTAGATTCAGAATCTAATGTTTATGAATTAAAAGAAAGTAAGAGTTTCACATATGAGCTCGGAACTATTACATTCCATTTTATAGAACTTCAATTTATAGACAATGTTCTAGTAAGTGCTGAAGTTTTATTCAAATTAAATGATGAAGAATCTATGAGCCATTCTGTATTTATAGCTAAAAATATAGGTACAACTACAGTTACATTACCAGCAGTTACACCTGCTCCTACTGATACATACGAGATATCAGAGACTGATTTTGCGGCTTTAATTACTAACGCAGGCTTCATTGGCCCACAAGCAAAAGCAACTTATTCATATACTTCAAGATCAGGTGAAAACACAAGCGAAGGTATAGTTGCATTTGATAATAACAAATTCTTAATCCGTAATCAACACGACATATATATGCATGTTAGAACTGAAGGCAATGGCTTAGTAGTTGATTCATATTCTAGTGGAGATGGTACTAACTGGTATACATCAACAGTTCCATTCCCTGGTTATTGGACATGTTTTGCAAGCTATGGATTATCATTTAAAGATTTAACTTTTGAAGACTTCGAGTTTAATAGTAGTCAAAATAGATATGATTTAAAGGAAGCAGCTCGTATAGCTCTTACTCTTGGATCATCTGAAATGATTATTAATTATAATGAATTACATCTTCAAATTAAAAATGGTGTTTTAATTAATATTGAATTTATAGCTGATATAACTTTTAGTGGCGACCCAATGCATGTTGTTGCTACATATAATAAAACAGCTGATGCTATGACTGTTACGCTTCCAGAAATTCAGCAAGAAGAGGAGTGGACAGATTCTACATATACTGCATTCGCTGCTGCATTTGAAGCAAAGGCAGCTGCACCATATAATAAGGTTGAAATGACTTATGCTGATCCAATGGGAAATATGGTTCGTCATAACTGTGTTGCAACATATGCTTTGGATGCTTGGACTGTTAATGAAGACCCTGATAATGTTGGTTGGTCTGATGATATGATGTATCTTATGTTTTTATCTGAAGAAGTATTAGAAAGTTATAGTGATGTCCCAAGCAATGTGACATTGAAATATGAGAAAAAAGGTGATTGCTTTAAAGTGACAATGACACAAATATATTCACCTAATACAGAAAACGAAAAAATAAGAGTAACAGTTACTGAATATGATAAATATTTTGCTATAAAATCAATGGTTGAAACAGAAAATGGTGAAGAAGTAATTTATTTATCATGCAAGTGGTCTACAGTAGAAAATCCAACAGTTACATTAGTTGGAAACAGCTTTAAAGTTTTAGATTATCATATAGATGATATGACAGAAAAAGACAAAGGCTTTGCTGATGATTATATTAATTCAATAATTACAATTAATGAAGACAATACATTTGAGTGGTATATTCCAAACTTAATGCGTAGGGGAGAAGCTTTAGCATATGGTACTTGGACAGCAAATAATGATGGTACATATAGCTATACTCAAACAGGAGTTATAAATGGCGGTGAAAGACATGATATGCCTGAAGCAATTAGAAAAACATTTTCATTATCAATTACTGGAAATATATTAAAAATTGATAGTTCCTTAACTTATCCTGAAGGTAGCGGAGCTGCTGCTGTTGCAGTTGAGAAGGATGTATATTTATTGGCTGTTAAGGCATTAAAGGATTATTCTCCTGTTATATATAAAGAAGAAATAACATATGAACAATTAACTGCAGACTTTGAAAAAAGAGAATCATTACCTTATGATAAGGTTGATATTATTTATGCATTAAAAGAATCTACAGAAAATAAGCCTCTAGCACATGAGTTAGTTGGTGAACTTGTTGATGATGCTTGGGTTATAACAGAAAATCCTGACGATTTAGGACAAGTAGAAAATTTTGTTAATGATTATATTATAACTGCAGAATATCTAGCAAAATTTAGTAATTTACCTTCTTATGTAACTCTAAAAATTGAAAAAGAAGGAAAAAAATATACTTTAACTGCAACTGTTACTACTCAAGAAAGAGTTGTAGTCACTATTGCAGAATTCAATGAGTATTTTGTAATTACTCACCAAACACAAAAAGCAAATAATGAAGTTGTAGGTGAAGCTCGTCTTAATTGGTCAGTAAAGGCTCCTGAAAGACAATAGAAATAATATGCTCCTCACTTTGGTGGGGAGTTTTCTTTTGGAAAAAATATCACAAAATATAAAAATAATTGTTGATTTATTTTATTCATTTAATTATAATATGCGCATAATATTAAAATGACTATGAAGAGAAGAGTAGTAAATGAATTCTTTTTTAGAGAGCTTAGTTAGGTGAAAGTAAGCATTGATGAAGTTTATGAACATGGCCTCGGAGTTGCAACATCGATATTTAGGTGTTGACGCGCTTCGCACGTTATAGCGATAGAGTTTGTTAGAACTTGAAAATAGGCTGTATAGTATGTATACAGTGAAAAAGGTTGGTACCACGTGATTATTACATCTCGTCCTTATTTTAGGACGAGATTTTTTTTATTTTCTAGGAGGTAAAGATATGAATCCAATTATTGAAATTAAGAATCTTAATAAAAGCTTTGGTAGTAATCAAGTATTAAAAGATATCAATTTATCTATGGATAAAGGCGATATTTATGGAATTCTTGGTTTATCTGGAGCAGGTAAATCTACATTAGTTAGATGTATCAATGGCCTTGAGAAATTTGATTCTGGTCAAATTTTATATAAAGGCAATGAAGTAGAGTTTGATACAAGCTACCGAATGTGTGTTTCAATGATTTTCCAACAATTCAATTTACTTCAACAAAGAAGTGTATTAAAGAATGTATTATTACCTGCAGAAATAGCTAAGAAGAAGGATCAAAAGGAAAAAGCAATCAAACTACTTAATTTAGTGGGCTTAGGTGATAAGCTAGATTCTTATCCATCACAGTTATCTGGTGGTCAACAACAGCGTGTAGCAATCGCACGTGCACTTATGAATGATCCAGAGGTGCTTTTATGTGATGAGGCTACAAGTGCTCTAGACCCTGATACAACAAATTCAATCTTAGATTTATTAAAGGATTTGAATTCAAGACTAGGTTTAACAATCATTATCATATCTCACCAAATGAGTGTGATTGAGTCTATTTGTAACAAGGTAGCAATCATAGATCATAGTCAAATCGCGGAAAATGGTAATCTTTATGATGTTTTCCTATCTCCTAAAAGTGAGATAGGTCATAAGCTTATTTATTCAAACCATTTACATACTAAATTAGATGAAAATAAGCTGATTAAATTAATATTTAATGGCGAAATAAATAAGCCAATTGTGGCTAACATCATAACTGATTGTAATATCTTATTATCAATAGTTTATGCCGATTCTAAGGTAGTTGATGGTAAGGTATATGGTCAAATGATATTTAATTTACCATATTATGATAAGGATATAACTAAATTAAAGAAATATTTAGATTTGAATAATCTAACTTATGAGGAGGTGGATACTAATGGACTTCAGTAATATCATAAGATTAATATTTGAAACCCTTGGTATGACATTAATATCTACAGCCTTAGCTTATTTAATTGGACTACCTATAGGTGTTTTGTTAAATGTAAGTAGTAAAAATGGTTTAAGACCTAATAGGGCTTTAAACCTTGTTCTTGGAATTATCGTAAATATCTTACGTTCAATTCCATGCTTAATCATTGTAGTTATTTGTATGCCAGTTGTAAGAGGCATATTCGGTACTGGTAGTGGACATTGGTATACAATGTTAGTTCCCCTATTTGTAGCATCATTTGGATTTGTTGCAAGAATGGTAGAACAGTCCCTATCTGAGGTACCACAAGGTGAAATTGAAGCAGTTAGATCACTTGGGGCAACTGACTTTCAAATTATATATAAGGTTTTAATACCTGAAGCAAGATCATCACTATTAAATGGACTTGCGGTGGTATTAGTATCAATTCTAGGCTATACATCATTTGCTTATAACATTGGTGCTGGTGGCTTAATTTCAGGTATTTGGGAATATTATGCTAGAAATACAGGCTCATATTTAGAATCACCATATTTCTGGGTATTAATTATAGTAGTTGTAGCTTTAGTTCAAATCATTCAGGAACTAGGCTTATATTTAGCAAAAAGAGTAGATAAAAGGAGAAGAGTATTAGAATGAAAAAGTTAGCAATTTTAGGTTTAGGAATTACATGTTTATTATCATTAGTTGGTTGTGGAGGAAATAATAGTAAAAAGATTACTGTTTGTGCATCACTTGAGCCACATGCAAATGTGCTAGAGAACGCAGTAAAGCCAATTTTAGAGGAAAAAGGATATACTTTAGTAGTAAAGGAATTAGACTGGACATTACAAAATGGTGCAGTTGCAGCAAAGGATTATGATGCAAATTATTTCCAACATATTCCATATTTAGAGAGTGGCGATTATAAGGATTCTTTAGTAGCTACATGTAAGGTTCATTATGAGCCACTAGGAATCTATAGAGGAAAGGCTACAGGAGATTTATCAACTGGTAAGACTTTCTCAATTTGTAATGATGTATCAAATGCAATTAGAGCTTTTGAGCTTTTAAAGGCTAAGGGTGTATTAGAAACAATACCTGTAAATGGCGATAAATTAACATTTACTGGTAATGAATATAAAAGTGGTGATATCACTGTTAAATTAGTTGCAGAAGAATTATTAGTAGCATCTAAAGCAGATTATGATTTCACTTGTCTTCCATGTAATACAGCAATTACTGGTAAGGTAACATCAGAGCTTCAAGTAGCAAAAGAAGATGATCCAGCACAAGTAGCTTTAAAAGCTAATATCCTAGCAGTAAGAAAAGCTGATTATTTAAATAATAAGGAATATAAAGAAAAGATTGATGTATTAACTGATGCCCTACTTAGTGAAACAGTTTCTACATATTTCAAAACTAAATATTTAGGTGCAATGACTTGTGATTCATCAAGCCAAATTGACCTAAGAAGTTCAATTAAGTAGTAAAAGACTCCATTTTATGGAGTTTTTTTTACGTTTTGTCAATGGATTATTGCACTAGAGTATTCATTTTGGTATAATATCCTTTGGTTGTGATTTATAATCTTTGATTATATACATTTCATAAATTTATAAAAAAGGAGATAAAAAAATAATATGAAACTTACACCACTTCAAATTGCAAGATATGAATATAAACCAAAATTACCTGGTATGTTAAGACATGGTATTGCACAAATCAGTGTAAAAGAAGGATTACCTACTGAATCAGTTGCTGATCAAGCTAAGATTAAGGCTTTATTCCCTAATACTTATGGTAAGAAAGAAATTACTTTCCAAAAAGGCACTAATACATCAGCTGCTAAGAAACAAGTAGTAGGTGTTATCCTATCTGGTGGTCAAGCACCTGGTGGACATAACGTAGTATGCGGCTTATATGATGCATTAAAGGCTACAAACAAAGAAAATGTATTAATTGGATTCTTAGGAGGCCCTTCTGGTCTTACTGACGACAAATATGTAGTATTTGATGATGCATTTATCGACCAATATAGAAATACTGGTGGATTTGATATAATTGGTTCTGGTAGAACTAAACTTGAAACTGAAGAACAATTCAAGGTTGCTACTGAAGTTTGTAAAAAACATGGTATTACAGCTATCGTAATCATCGGCGGTGATGACTCTAATACAAATGCTGCAGTACTTGCTGAATATTTCGCAGCACACAAAACAGGTGTATCTGTAATTGGTTGCCCTAAGACTATCGATGGCGACTTAAAGAATGAAGATATCGAATGCTCATTTGGCTTCGATACAGCTACAAAGACTTATAGTGAATTAATCGGTAATATTGAAAGAGACTGTAACTCAGCTAAGAAATATTGGCATTTCGTTAAGGTTATGGGTAGAAGTGCTTCACACGTAGCACTAGAATGTGCTTTAGAAACTCAACCTAACGTATGCTTAATTTCAGAAGAAGTTGCAGCTAAGAAGATGAGCTTATCACAAATTGCTAACAACATCGCTGACTCAGTTGCTGCAAGAGCTGCTAAGGGTATGAACTTCGGTGTTGCTATCATTCCTGAAGGCGTAGTTGAATTCGTTCCTGAATTCTCTAAATTAATCGCTGAAATCAATGAATTACTTGCTGGTGCTAAGGCTGATGAATTCAATAAATTGGCTTCATGGGCAGAAAAATATGCATTCATTGAAAAAGGCTTATCTAAAGAATCAATGCAAGTATTTGCAATTTTACCTCAAACTATTCAACAACAATTATTCCTAGAAAGAGATCCTCATGGTAACGTTCAAGTTTCATTAATTGAATCTGAAAAACTATTCTCTGCTCTAGTAAAAGATGTATTAGCTGATAGAAAAGCTAAAGGCTTATACAATGGTAAATTCTCACCATTACATCATTTCTTTGGTTATGAAGGAAGATGTGCATTCCCATCTAACTTTGATGCTGATTATTGCTATTCTCTAGGATATAACGCATTTATGTTAATCCAATATGGCTATAACGGATATCTATCTAAGGTATCTAACCTATCTGCACCTGCAGAAGAATGGGTTGCTGGTGGTATGCCTATCACTAAGATGATGAACATTGAACGTCGTCATGGTGAAGATAAGCCAGTTATTAGAAAGGCTTTAGTTGAACTTGATGGTGCTCCATTCAAGTATTTCGAAGCTCATAGAAAAGAATGGGCAGAAAATACTTGCTACACATATCCAGGTGCTATCCAATACTATGGACCAACTGAAGTATGTGACCTTACAACTAGAACTCTAGCTCTAGAAAAAGGTACTTTAAAAGACTAGTTATGAAAGCTCACTGAAAAAAGTGAGCTTTTTCTTGCATTAAGCCATTTTTAGTATTATAATCATAATCGCATATAACTTCGGGGTTTGGTGAAATTCCATACCGGCGGTAAAGTCCGCGAGCTTAGGCATGAATAGGTGAAATTCCTATACCGACAGTAGAGTCTGGATGAGAGAAGAAAATAGCTTTTTTTGGCTACAATACCCCGCTTGGGGTATTTTTTTCTGAAGAAATATGCATAAGGAGAATATTATGGATAATTCAAAGAAAAAGTATTTAATTAATTTCATTGTTATCGCAGTCATAGGACTTGCGATGATCATCACTGGTTTTATTATCGATAAGGTATCAAGAGATGCTTTTGAAGGTAGTTATTCACCAGCATGGTACATTTATGTACTAGAAATAGTAGGAGCATCTATCTTCCTACTTTCATTTGGTAATTTGCATTTTTATTTACAAAGTAAATACAATTTACGTAAAATGACTATCAAGCAGATGTCAGTAATCGCTGTATTTAGTGCTTTATCAGTAATTTTGTATTATTTTGGTAAATTTAAATTACCAATCTTCCCTAGTTGGTTAGACATTCAATTTTCTGATGTTCCAGCCTTGATTATTTCATTTATGTATGGACCACTTTCTGGTATTTTAGCAATCGTAGCTAGATTTTTCTGTAAGTTACCTGGTACATCAACAGTAGGTGTTGGTGAATTAGCTGATTTATTGATTGGCTTTGCTTTAGTTATTACAGCAGGCTTAATTTATAAGAAGCATAGAAGCTTCAAAGGAGCCCTATGCGCTATGGCATTTGGTATGCTAGCAGGCACTGTAGTTGCTACCTTAGGTAACTGGATGATCCTAATTCCAGCCTACAAAGGCATCGCAGGATTCCCTCAAGCAGCCCTAACAGGAGCTATGGATACTATCATTAGTGGTAAACAAGGTGTTGTAACTGATGATAATTTTATGATATATTATTTATTCGTAGCAGTAATTCCATTTAATGTATTTAGATATTCAATTGTTTTCATCATTACTCTACTGTTGTATAAGCATCTACATAAGCTAGTTATTTATTATGCTGGAAACATTAGAGATGAGAATTTAGTAAAAGATGAAGAATTTGATTCAGAGGAGTTTGAGCTACAAAAGGAGTAGCATTATGTTTAATATTGATAATTGGCATAAAAGAATTTATAAAGATGATTTAGTTTATGTCCTAATTAATGCCTTTGCGGTAGTATTACTTGGTGGTATTATCGCTGGTAGTATTGATTATTTATTTTCACTTATAAAAGTTAATATATCTTTTGGGTTAATTATAATTACCTTACTTTTAGGTATTAGAATAAGAAAATCATATTATAATTTTCATATTCTATATCCAGTATTATCAATACCTTTCATGATTTTAGCTATCTTTATTTCAACTTTAACAGAATGGGTATATCTACTTGGAATTCAAAACTTCTGTAATATATTATTAGATCCAGCATTCTATTTAAACTTTGTTGAACAACCAGTATATTACGTTGTAAAAGCTTTTACTCCATTTGATGGATTATTATTAGCGTTAGGTATTGTAGATACACTAATTTATATTTGGTCATTTTATTTCTGTTATAGACTTGCTAAAGGAAATAATTAAAATTGTAAATATATCAGTTGATGAAGTAGAAAAGATATTAAACAAATAACAAAAGACTGATGGTCAAAATAAACCATCAGTTTTTTCTTTTTAAAACGTTTTCAAGAATATAAAATATATTTTAGTATGATTTTTATAATAATTATTGTATAATTATTGTTGGTAAAAAATATTTATAACAAAATTAATAAGGAGATGTAAAATATTATGCCATTTATTACTAGCGTATACGCAAGAGAAGTATTGGATTCTCGTGGAAATCCAACAGTAGAAGTTGAAGTTCAAACTGAAAGCGGTGCTTTTGGTAGAGCATTAGTTCCATCTGGAGCTTCAACTGGTGAGCACGAAGCATTAGAACTTCGTGATGGTGATAAGAGCCGTTATTTAGGAAAAGGTACTACTAAGGCTGTTAAGAACGTTAACGACATCATCGCTCCAAAGATCCTAGGTATGGATGTTAGAGAGCAAGTAGCAATCGATCAATGCATGATCGCTTTAGATGGTACTGAAAACAAAGAAAAATTAGGTGCTAACGCAACACTTGGTGTTTCTATGGCTTGTGCTAGAGCTGCTGCTGATTATTATGGAATTCCTCTATACAATTATTTTGGTGGTTTCAATGCAAAACAATTACCACTTCCTATGATGAACATCTTAAATGGTGGTGCTCATGCTGATTTCTGTATTGACTTCCAAGAAATCATGGTATTACCTGCTGGTGCTCCAACTGTTAAAGAAGCAGTTAGATGGGGTGCTGAAGTATTCCATGCTTTAAAGAAGATCTTAAAATCAAAGGGCTATGTAACATCTGTAGGTGATGAAGGTGGTTATGCACCTAAGCTTGGCTCAAATACTGAAGCTTTCGAATTAGTAGTTGAAGCTATTAAAGCTGCTGGCTTCGTTCCAGGAAAAGATATTTTCTTAGGAATCGACGTTGCTGCATCTGAATTCTATGATAAAGCAACTGGTAAATATCAATTAAAAGCTGATAAGGGTGAATTCACTTCTAAGGAAATGGTTGACGTTTACTATGCTAACTTAGTTGAAAAGTTCCCAATAATTACTATCGAAGATGGTCTTGCTGAAGATGACTGGGATGGTTGGAAATATTTAACTGATAAATTAGGTAAGAAAGTTCAACTTGTTGGTGATGACTTATTTGTTACAAACACTAAGAGATTAGCTAAGGGTATCGAACTTGGTGTTGCAAACGCAATCCTTATCAAAGTTAACCAAATCGGTACTTTAACTGAAACTTTCGATGCTATCGAAATGGCTAAGAGAGCTGGTTATACAGCAATCGTTTCACACAGATCTGGTGAAACTGAAGATACAACAATCGCTGACATCGTTGTAGGTACTAACGCTGGTCAAATCAAGACTGGTTCATTATCTAGAACAGACAGAATCGCTAAATACAACCAATTAATGAGAATCGAAGATGATCTAAATGGTCGTGGAGCATTCGTTGGTGTATCTAAATTCGAAGGATTAAAATCTTTATACTGCTTAAAGAAGTAATCTAAACTTACAAATTCGGAGCCTTCGGGCTCCTTTTGTAGCAACTTAGCCAAGTGGTAAGGCCCCGGACTCTGACCCCGGTATGCACAGGTTCGAACCCTGTAGTTGCTGCCAAACAATAAAATAACCGTCATTTTTGGCGGTTTTAATTTTAAAATATTAGGTGAAATTATGATTGTAAAGAACGAAACAACACTAAATAAAGATGATTGCTATGATATGATGCTTCAATCTACTAAGAAAGAATATATTCAAAAATCTTATTTAATAATTTTTATGTTTATAGCTGGCTTAGTAATTATGATTGTAGGCTTAACTATGGCACAAGATGCTTCAAATAATAAATTATTATTTACTGTTACAGGCGCTATTTTCTTAGCTTTAGGCTTAGTTTATCTAGGTGTAACATTATTTAATATCCACCGTATTCCAAAGCTAATTAGAACTAAAAATAGAGACTTATGTGAATATGGTATTTCATATAATTTCCAATTCAAAGAAGAAAGTGTTGAATTATCTTGTAAAACACTAGATAAGACATCTAAACAAAAGATTAGCTATAATAATTTAAAAAAGACATATGAATATGAAGATTTATTCGTTATGATTTTTTCTGATGGTACATATTTATATGTTAAAAAGGATGGCTTTGAAGAACCTAAATCTATGGATATTTTCCGCAAAAACATCACTAAAATTGCTGGAAATGATAAGAAGAAAAGAAAATTAATTTTAAAAAATAAGAAGTATTATAATAAGTAGTCACATTTGTGGCTATTTATTTTTTTATAAATTGTGTTATAATCTTCCAAAGGAGAAAAAATTATGAGAAAGAAATTATTTTTTAGCTTTGCATTAACATGTGGAATTATAGTGCTTGCTTCCTGTGGTGGGAATAATACGCCTACACAAACTACCACATCAACTGTAGCACCTACAACAACCACAACTATAGAACCAACTACTACAACAAGTGGTGTGACATCTACATCTACAACTACTACACAACCTACCACAACTACTACAACAACACCAATTGTAGAAGAAATGAGCTATGTTGAGAAAAATGTAAATATTTATAGAGAAAAAGATGTTGTTGATAAAACTATAAAATTAAGATTTTATGAAGAAACACCTAATGTTCCTTATATAGGTGTAAAAGAATATTATAAAGAATTCTTTAAAAATAACCTAACAATGGTTAAGCATAACAATTCTTATCAATATACAACCGAAAACGATGGATTTTTAAAATTTGATAGTATTGATGATATTATTACTTTATATGATACAAGCCAATTTTCACATCATCCTGATTTTAAACAATCAAATTCACAAACATTTATGAGCGTTGTTGATGGAAAAACTACACCACTTCATGAAAAATCAATAGCTTTATCTCCATATCATATTGATATTCATGGTGATGAAGAAGCATATGTACCAATGTCTTTATTATCTTCATTTTCAGGTGGTTTAAATGGATATTATATTTCATATAATGGTAAATCTATTTATGTACTTGATACACGTGGTCAATTAGTTGATACTAATACAGATTATGCATATTTTAAGACATCTGAAGAATATATGTCTACATTCTTAGATTTTGAAACAGAAAGAGCAGAAGACATGATTATATATAATTATGGTCAATTATGCTTCAATTTTGACAATTTAAGAGGATATACATCTCAAATGGTATTTGGCGATAATAATTTATTAACGATTGGCTTAGATGGTATACTTGAAAATTACTATCCAGAAATAAAAGAATTATTATTATCTAAAGATAAAAAAGAATATTATACTGGATATTATTTAACATTATCTGGTTTATATGATGGTGGTCATACTGGCGCATTTAATGCAGGGGACAAATATATAGTCGATTCAATTAATGCTGTAAAGGAAGCTGATAAGATCACTCAAAGCATGAGGGATTTAATGACTAAGGTATATAATAGAGATAGGAATAAAATGATTACTACGACATATGTAACCTTGGCTAAAAAGGCAGCTTTCCCTGAATATGTATCTGCAACAGAAGCTGCAAGTAATCCAGATAAAGAATTAAACGCATATCTATATAATTTTGATAATAACACTAAGACTGCATATATTTCATTTGATTCATTTGAAGTAAATTATGAAGGTTGGGATAATTATTATAAAAATGGTAAGAAAGAATCAGATATCCCAACAACTGGTGATAGCTATGCATTTATTAGAAAATCATTATATCAAGCAGTAGATGATCAAGCTAGAAATGTAGTTATCGATTTAACTACTAATGGTGGTGGTGATTCACTTGCCTTATCTGGTATAGTATGCTTATTAAATAAGGCTAAATGTGATTATGTTGTGAATGATACATTAAATATGAATCGTTCTACAACTACATTCTTTGCTGATATTAACTTAGATGGAGAATGGAATGATGAAGATATAGCTGAATGTAATAAATTTAATTTTAGTATTGCTATATTAACATCAGCTAAGGCATTTTCATGTGGTAACCTACTTCCAAGTATTTTAAAGGAGATTGGATATGCGATAATTGGTCAAAGAAGTGGTGGTGGCTCTTGTGCTATATCAATTGAAACAACTGCTGATGGCCTACCTTATGTTCGTTCATCAAATCATTGCTTATCTAATACTGCCGGTGAGAATATTGATGTAGGAGTTCCTCTAGATTTAGAAATTGAAATTGGTGGAACTGCTGAAACTCCAGATTATTCAAAATTCTTTGATTTTACAACAATTAATGATTATTTTGTTAGTCTAGGCTTAGCTCCCGAAGAATTATAATAATATAAGTGCTGTATAATCGGCACTTATTTTTATAGAAATAATTACTATTATATAGTAAAATAGAACAAAGGGGATGGTTAATATGAAGAATCCAAACGAACTAAGAAATATGGTTTTATACCAAGTCTTTGTACGTCAATATGGAATGAATCATAATTTTATTGATGTAAAGAATGATTTACCAAGAATTAAAGAAATGGGCGTAGATATTCTCTATTTAATGCCTATTTTTACAATTGGTGAGAAAAATAGAAAGGGAAGCTTTGGTTCACCATACGCAATCTATGATTATAACCAAATAGATCCATTTTTAGGTGGAGAAGAGATGCTTAAGGATTTAATTAAGGCTACTCATGAAATTGGTATGAAAATAATTGTAGATTTAGCCTTAAATCATACATCCTGTGATGCTACATTACTTCAAGAGAATGAAGATTATTATTACCATAAAGATGGTGAAGTATTTAGAAAATGCCAGGATTGGTCAGATGTATATGATCTAGATTATAATAATAAGGAATTACATAATATTATTATTAATAAGGTATGTAATTTATTAAAACTAGGCTTTGATGGCTTTAGAATGGATGTATGCTCATTAATTCCAATGGATTTTTGGCATGAGCTACATAAAGAGCTTGTTAAGATTAATGATGATGTAATCATGATTGGTGAATCAGTTCATCCAGAATTTAGGGATTACATCCTAAAGCTAGGTGTAGAAGCCCCATCTGATGGAGAATTATATGAAGTCTTTGATTGCCTATATCAATATGATATAGATGCCTCTATGAAGAATATGAAGGATTCTAGACTTAAAAAGATAGGTGACTACCTTAAGGATGTAGAACATCAACAAATTCTTTTTAGTAAGCCTAAATTAAGATATCTGGAAAACCATGATACAGAACGTATCGCTTCCTATAATATACCTAAGCTACATTCCTTACATGCTTTAAATCATTTCCTACCAGGTTTACCATTTATCTATAATGGCGAAGAATATGGTATTAAGCACCGTCCTGATCTATTTGAACTTGATAGGATTAAATTTGAAGAGAAAAGAGAAGATTATTTCACTTTATATAAAAAGCTATATCCAATTAAAAAGATGGATTACTTTAAAATCAATGATTTTAAGGTAATATCATATGATAATAATGTTATTATCTTAAGATATAAAGGGAAGAAAAAGAATTTATATGGCATCTTCAATTTTGGTAATGATAAGATATTATATCTAGATTACCTAAATGAAGGAGATATGGTTAATCTAATTAATAAAAAGCCATTTACTATTGGTCAGGATAGAAGAGTAGTAGTAAAAGATATATTAATATTTGAAAATTAAAATTTTATTAATAAAAATAGGAAGAGTTGCTGAACTCTTCCTATTTTACTTCTAATGCCATTACATAATCATCCATCACATAACCATTACCTATATCGTTAACTACGGATTTAATCTTTTTGAATCCGTATTTTTCATATGCCTTTATGGCAGCTGTATTATGCTTGTTAACATTTAGAGTAATAGTTTTACCAAAATATGATAGATTCTTAATAACCTTTTCTAATATTCCTTTATGTTGGAAATTAGGTAATAGATATATTTTAGATATATAGATGCCATCATCATCAAACTTAAATGATACGTAGCCCATTTTGTTTTTATCTTCTGATAATAATAAAAGATATCTGTATCCATCCTTCATAGACTTCTTAATAGCCTTTGGTGATAAGAATAGATTTAACATATATTTAATTTGGTCATTAGATAAAATATTTTTATAAGTAAATGGCCATACTATAGAAGAAATAGTGACTATATCATTGATTTCTTCATCAGTTTCTACAAGCTCAATATACTTATCTAAACTTATGTTTTCCATAAAATAACCTCGAGATTTATTTTATTATAATAAAATACAAAGTCAAGATTTTTAGGATGTAAGCGTTAACATGAAAAAGAATAAAAATAACTAATTGACTAATTTTTTTATTTGAATATAATGTTTGATGTAAAACAATTTGATATTAAACAATAAGGAGGTAATTTATGCCTAGAATTGGTAAAGATATAAATTGTCTAAGCTTAAAAATTCGTAGAGCGATTGGTAATCTTCCAGCTGTATCTAAATTAAACAATATATCTGGAAGTAATGTTTTTATTATTGTCTATATTTATAAAAATAAAGACCATGATATCTACCAACGTGATATCGAAAAAGAATTTGGTATGACCAGATCTACAGTATCATCTATTTTAAAGCTAATGGAACAAAAGAATCTATTAACTAGAGAGAATGTAGATGGTGATGCAAGGCTTAAAAAGATTTTATTAACAGAGATTGCTGAAGAATATGCAATCGATGTAATTAAAGCCTTAGAAGACTTTGAGAAGAAGCTATCTAAGAATTTAACTAAAGAAGAGTTATCTTCATTTAGTGATATTATGGAAAAAATAGAAAATAATTTAATGGAGGTATAGAATGATTTGGAAACTTTTAAGATCTACTAAAGGTTATATATCTGCAAGTATTTTCTCTATGCTATTTATGGTTGGAGAAGTAGGACTTGAGTGTTGTTTACCCTTTTTCACATCAAAATTAGTCGATCAGATGAACAACAATGATACTAAGATGTTAATTATCTATAGTATTGTCTTAGTTGTTATGGCTATGGCATCACTTGCTTGTGGTGCATTATCTGGTAAATATGCTGCGAGAGCATCTGCAGGATTTGCGAAGAATTTAAGAAGAAATATGTATGAAAATATCACTTCATTTTCTTTTTCAAATATCGACAAATTCCAAGCTTCTAGCTTAGTAACTAGAATGACTACAGATGTTACAAATGTTCAAATGGCATATATGATGATTATTCGTACAGCTGTACGTTCACCATTAATGCTAATTTTCTCATTTGTAATGTCATTCGTTTTAGCTCCATCTTTAGCTTGGATATTCGTTATTGTAATTCCTGTTTTAGCATTCTTCTTGGTGTTAATTATGTATTTAGCTATGAAGATATTTAGAAGAATCTTCAAAAAATACGATTTGGTTAATGAATCTATAAAAGAAAATATCGATGGTATTAGAGTAGTTAAATCATTTGTTAGAGAGGATTATGAAATTGCTAAATTCGATAAGAATGCAGCTGATCTACGTCGTGACTTCACTAAGGCTGAAAGAATCATTGCTTGGAATGGTCCAGTTATGCAATTTTGTGTTAACTCATTAATGATTTTAATTATGATAATTGGTTCAAGCGTTATCATTAATGGTGCTAGCTATGATGTAACTACTGGTATAGTAGAGTTTGGTGATGTAACAATTGGTGAGCTACAATCATTAGTTACATATGGCTTCCAATCACTAATGGCAGTCATGATGCTATCTATGGTTATGGTTATGATTGTTATCTCAATTGAATCTGCAAGAAGAATTGTAGAAGTATTAGATGAAAAATCATCATTAACTAACCCTGAAGACCCAGTTTACGAAGTGGAAGATGGTAGTGTAGTATTTAATGATGTTTCATTTAAATATAGTGAGCATGCTCAAAAGAATTCACTTGAGGGAATTAACCTAAATATTAAGAGCGGTCAAACTGTTGGTATCATCGGTACTACAGGTTCATCTAAGACTACCCTAGTTAACCTTATTTCACGTCTTTATGATGTAACTGAGGGCGAAGTGCTAGTTGGTGGTAAAAACGTAAAAGAATACGATTTAAAGACTTTAAGAGACAATGTAGCAGTAGTACTTCAAAAGAATCTACTTTTCAGTGGTACAATTGCTGAAAACCTACGTTGGGGTAATGAGAATGCAACTGAAGAAGAAATCAAGCATGCATGTGATTTAGCGTGTGCTTCTGAATTCGTAGAATCATTCCCTGATAAATATAATACTCATATCGATCAAGGTGGTTCTAACGTATCTGGTGGTCAAAAGCAACGTCTATGTATCGCAAGAGCTCTACTTAAGAATCCAAAGATTATAATCTTTGATGACTCTACATCAGCTGTCGATACAAAGACTGATGCGATTATCAGAAAGGGATTAAAGGAATATATCCCATCTACAACTAAGATTGTTATCGCTCAAAGAATTTCATCAATTCAGGATGCTGATTTAATTGTAGTTATGGATGATGGTAAAATTAATCAAGTTGGTACTCATGAAGAATTACTTGCTAATAATGAAATCTATAAAGAGGTTTATTATTCTCAAAATAAGATAGGAGGTGCTCAAAATGCCTAGAATGAATCTAAAACCAGGTAGAAAAGATTTAGATAGAAAAGCTACATTTAAGCGCCTTATGAAGTATGTATTCCATACTTATCCTATACATTTTGTTGTAATTATTATATGTATTGTTATTTGTGCAGTTGGTTCAATTTCTGCATCAATCTTCATGCCTAAGTTCATTGATGAGGTTATTCAACCAGGTATTAAAAATGGCTTTGATTCAGTAAAAGATCATTTAGTATTTTTAAGTGTATCTTTAGGTTCTATGTATATTGTTTCATTTATAGCTTCAGCTATAATGAATCAATTAATCTGTGTAGTTACACAAGGCTTCTTATATAAGATGAGAATAGATATGTTCTCTAAGATGGAGAAGCTACCTATCTCTTATTTTGATAGAAATGCTCATGGTGATATTATGTCAACATACACTAACGATGTTGATGCGATAAGACAATTAATATCACAAGCAATTCCTCAATTTTTACAAACTATGCTAACAGTAACTTTCTTATTTGGTATGATGCTATATTACAGCTTATGGCTAGCACTTGTTGTAGTTGTATCTGTATACTTCATCTTTATGGTAACTAAGAAGGTTGGCGGTGGTAGTGCTAAGTACTTTATGAAGCAACAAAAGTCAGTTGCTGTATGCGAGGGCTTTATTGAGGAAATGATGAATGGCCAAAAGGTTGTTAAGGTATTCTCTCATGAAGAACAAGCAAAAGCTGATTTTGCTAAGTTAAATGATGAATTAGAAGGCAATGCATATAAAGCTAATGCTTATGCTAATATTTTAGCTCCAATCATTCATAATATTGGTAATATCTTATATGTAGTAATCGCAATTGTTGGTGTTATCCTATATACAAATAACGCAATTAATGTTCATGCCTTTGGTGTAAACACATTAACTGTTGGTGTAGCAGTTGCCTTCCTAGGTATGTCACGTCAATTTGCTAACTCATTTAACCAAGTATCTCAACAAATTAATTCAGTTGTAATGGCTATGGCTGGTGCTGATAGAGTATTCCAGCTTTTAGATCAAACCGAAGAAGTAGATGATGGTTATGTAACACTTGTTAATGCCAACATTGATGAGGATGGTAATGTAACTGAAAGTGATGAATATACTGGTAAATGGGCTTGGAAGCACCCACATA
Organism: Acholeplasmatales bacterium; assembly: GCA_017454375.1. GTDB lineage: Bacteria > Bacillota_I > Bacilli_A > Acholeplasmatales > Anaeroplasmataceae > Anaeroplasma. The sequence continues at coordinate 218,961 of JAFTDB010000033.1, forward strand.
AGGCTGATGGAACTATCACTTATACAGAATTAAAGGGCGATATCCGCTTCTTTGATGTAGATTTCGGCTATTTCCCTGATAGATTAGTACTTCATGATGTATCAATTTATGCAAAGCCAGGTCAACAAATTGCCTTAGTTGGCGCCACTGGTGCTGGTAAGACTACAATCACTAACCTAATCAACCGTTTCTATGATCTAGCAGATGGTAAGGTTAGATATGATGGTATAAACATTAATAAGATTAAAAAAGCTGATTTAAGAAGAAGTATTGGTATTGTTTTACAAGATACTAACCTATTTACTGGTACAGTTAAGGATAATATCAAATATGGTAAGCTAGATGCTACAGATGAAGAGGTTTATGCAGCAGCTAAGATAGCTAACGCATATGATTTCATCACTCGTCTACCTGATGGCTTTGATACAATGCTAACTGGTAATGGTTCACAATTATCTCAAGGACAACGTCAATTAATTTCAATTGCTCGTTGTGCAATAGCTAATGCGCCTGTAATGATTCTAGATGAAGCAACATCATCAATCGATACTCGTACTGAGGCTTTAGTACAAAAGGGTATGGATGGCTTAATGAAGGGTAGAACTGTATTCGTAATTGCCCACAGATTATCAACTGTTCAAAACTCTAACGCTATTATGGTATTAGACCATGGTGTAATCATTGAACGTGGTGACCATGAAGATTTAATTAAACAAAAGGGTACATATTATCAGTTATATACTGGTGCCTTTGAATTAGAATAATTATATGAAAAATGCATTTCGGTGCATTTTTCTTTTTATTTATGAATAAAAACATGTTATAATCAAAAAAAGGTGGTAGAAAATTATGGAAGCAGAAGTAAAACAAAAAAGAATTAAATGGAAAGATAGAACACCTGATAATGATATAAAATATGCTGGTTATTTATCTTATCGTCACTTACGTATAATTGGCTGGGTGTGTCTAGCAATTGCCCAAATTGCTGGTGTTATGAGGCTTCAGATTAAGCTTAATCCTGCAAGTCAGGAGGAATTAAAGGTATGGATGGAAATTTTTGGCTATATTTCAGCCCTACCATTACCATTATTCTTCTTAGCTAATTATTCACAGATGACAGCTAAAAAGAGTAACTTTAAATCGATGTTTATCTCCTATGGTGGTATAGCATTAGCTCTTTATATAGTATCTAACTTTATTGTCATTATGCATTTTGGCTATAGAGCAATGAAGTGTTTAGATTCCTCAACATCCTACGCTGATGCCTTTGAGTTTTTTGGTATTTTGTTACCAGCGATAGGTAAAGTTGGATATACGCTAAATATCTTTATTGATTTATTATTGATTACATTTTTATTTTTCTTCATTTATTATGAGCCTAAGAAATTCTTCCTAGGCAAGAAGAAGATATTATTTAGATTATTAGTAATATTACCAATTATCTATGAAATTGGTGCTATTTTTATTAAATATCAGACTTATTTTGGTGGAATGGAAATAAATAGCTTTGTTTTCTTCCTATTACCAAGTAAGCCACCACTTTTATTTGCAGCATTCGTAATTATTATCTTTGCTGTAAAAATAGCTGAAATAAGACATATTAAAAAAGAAGGACATAGTAAAGAAACTTGGGAAGAATACTCAAAAACTCATGCTCATTCATTAAGAGTTTCTATTTGTATATCTGTAGTATTCTTAATTTGTGCATTACTTGATTTTGCCGCTATTATTGCAGCTATGCTTATAATTAGTGCTCAATCAGTTGGATATGCTAGTGATCCTTATATTCAAAGTCTACCATATTATGAAGGTATGACTGTTGAACAAATACAAGAATATTATATTAACACAAAGATGTCTGCCTTCGCTAACGCAGGCTTTGGTGGCTCAGTAGCCTTAATTTTAATTATTCCGCTAGTTATATTATTCTCATATACAAAGACTCATAAGGATACAAAGATTGATAAATTACTTCCAATCGCTGGTATTGGTTTAATTTTTGTTATCTATTTAGAGGGTATGTTCCAAGTGGTAACTGGTAATATTGCAAGAATTATTCAAAACATTAAAGATATGTCTGTCCCTAATGCCCAGATACCTGGATACTTTATGCTGAAGGTGGTTTTAGGACAGTTACCAAGCATAATTGCACCATTCTAAAATGGCAGTAAAATTTTAATATTGAAAATATTAAATAATATTGTATAATATCTATGTTTTAAAAACGTAGTCCAAATTGGATAATATGAATTCTTCAAGAGAGCTATAGTATGGTGCGATATAGCAGATAATATTATTCGGATCGCTGGATTAGTTGCCTTAGTGAACCTAAGTAGCTTTGGTCGTATACCTACGTTACAGGGTAAATGAGTGTCATACATTTTTGTATGGAACTAAGGTGGTACCGCGATAATTCGTCCTTAGATTGGTTTCTAAGGACTTTTTTTATGTTTAATGATTATAAGAAAATAAAAGAATTAACAATGGCTTCAATGATGCTTGCGTTAATGATTATTGCATCAAAAATTAGCATACCGATAGGGCCAATTCCTTTGACATTACAAACATTTGCGGTGTTTATAATATCTTTGGTGCTTGGTAAGAAAGCTTCAATAATATTTATTATTTATCTAATACTTGGACTTATTGGTTTACCAGTATTTACAAGTGGTGGAGGTATAGAATATATATTTATGCCTTCATTTGGATTTATTATAGGCTTTATACCAGCCTCATTTGTAATAGGCTTTGCAAGTAGAAGTAATAAATTTTATTTAAAATATATACTTTCTATATTAGGCTTATTTATTATTAATGTCTTTGGTGTGGCATATATGTATATAATTTTTAAATATCATAATGCTAATCCAAAGGATTTAATGACACTAGTTAATATTGGTGTAGCACCATTTATCTTTAAAGATATGATTATAGCTATATTATCTTGTATAATTTATTCAAGATTAAAGATAGTTTTATATAAAGAAAAATATGATGAAAATATTAATTTTAATGAAAAGAAAATTATAAAATAGGAGGATTTTATGAAAGACTATAAAGATACATTATTTATGGGTCAAACATCATTTGAAATGCGTGGTAATTTAACTAATAAAGAACCAGAAGTATTAAAAAGATGGAAAAATGATGATATTTATGCAAAAAGAATTAAATTAAATGAAGGAAAAAGAGAATATACTCTTCATGATGGTCCACCATATGCAAATGGTGATATCCATCTTGGACATGCCTTAAACAAGATTTTAAAGGACTTTGTTGTAAGATATCACAACATGAACGGCTTTAAATCTCGTTATATCCCTGGTTGGGATACACACGGCCTACCAATTGAAAATGCACTTCAAAAGGCTGGCGTATCTAGAAAGGAAAAGCCAATTGCTGAATTCAGAAAGCTATGTGAAGAATATGCATATAAGCAAGTAGAAAGACAAAAGCTAGGCTTTGAAAGACTAGGATCTCTTGGTGAATATGATGCACCATACATTACTTTACAACATGATTTTGAGGCTGACCAAGTTAGATTATTTGCTAAAATGGCTGAAAAGGGCTTAATTTATAAGGGCTTAAAGCCAGTTTATTGGTCACCATCTAGTGAATCAGCATTAGCTGAAGCTGAGATTGAATATCAAGATATTAAATCAAATGCTATTTATTTCCACTTTGATGTTGTAAATGACAATGGTAATCCACTTTATAAGGATTTAAAGATCATGGTTTGGACAACTACACCTTGGACATTACCATGTAACCTAGCTATTGCTGCAGGTCCAACTGTTGAATATGCAATCTTTAATACAACTTCAGGTAAATATATTTGTGCATCTGATTTACTTGAAACATTAACTAAAAAATTAGGACTTGAGGGAGTAGAAGTACTTGCTCATGTTAAGGGTAAAGATTTATTAGGCTTAGAATATAAGCATGCATTGTATGATAGAGTATCACCAGTAATCAATGCTGATTACGTTACAACTACTGATGGTACAGGCTTCGTACATATCGCTCCAGGCTATGGTGAGGAAGACTACATGGCTGGTAAGGAATATGGCCTAGATATCATGGTAGCAATCGACTCTCACGGCTATCAAACAGAAGCAGCTGGTAAATATGCTGGCTTATTCTATGAAGAGAGTGAAAAGGTCATCATGGATGACTTAAAGGAATGTGGCTCATTAATGCTTTATGATCCAATCGTTCACAGCTATCCACATGACTGGAGAACTAAAAAGCCAGTAATCTTTAGAGCAACTCCACAATGGTTTGCATCTATCGATCCAATCAAGGATGAAATTTTAAATGCTATTAAGGCTGTAAACTGGAATCCAGTATGGGGTGAAGTTAGAATTTCTAACATGATTAAGGATAGACATGACTGGTGTATTTCTCGTCAAAGAGCTTGGGGTGTACCTATCCCAGTATTCTATAACGAGGATGGTAGTGCTATCCTTGATAAGGAAGTATTAGAGCACATCGCTAATTTATTTGCTGAATATGGTTCAAATGTATGGTTTGAACGTGAAGCAAAGGATTTACTTCCTGCTGGATATACAAATCCTGCATCTCCAAATGGTAAATTCACTAAAGAAAAGGATATCATGGATGTATGGTTTGATAGTGGTTCATCATATCAATTACTTAAGAGACGTGGAATTTCATTCCCAGCTGATTTGTATTTAGAAGGCTCTGACCAATATAGAGGTTGGTTCAACTCATCACTTATCACATCAGTTGCTTGCTTCGGTACAGCTCCTTATAAGAATGTTGTATCACATGGCTTCACACTTGATGGTCAAGGTAGAAAGATGAGTAAGTCTTTAGGCAATACAATTGACCCAATCAAGGTATGTAACCAAAATGGTGCTGATATCCTACGTTTATGGGTAGCATCAGTTGAATATCGTGCAGATATGCCACTTTCTCAAGATATCTTAAAACAAGTATCTGAATCATATCGTAAGATTAGAAATACATTAAGATTCTTACTTGCTAACACATCTGATTTCAAGGAAGAATATAAAGTTAAATATGAAGATTTATGCTTAGTTGATAAGTATCAATATATTAAGCTTCAAAGATTTATTAAGTCTGTTAAAGAAAATTATGAAGGCTTTAACTTCGGTGAAGTATATAGAGAAGTAAATTCTTATATTACTAACCTATCTTCATTCTATCTAGACTTCACAAAGGATATTCTATATATCGAAGATCCTAAATCTTTAAAGCGTCTATCAGTACAAACTGTATTCTATGACATCGCTAAATCATTAATGCTATTATTATCACCAATTCTACCATTTACAATGAGCGAAGCATATTTAGCATTACCTGAACATAAGTTTGAAGATGTATATCTAGAAGATTTACCACAAGTAGTAGAAAATCTAGATACTAAGCTAGAAGAAAAATTAGACAAATTCATGAAATATCGTGATATTGTCTTAAAGAAATTAGAAGAAGCTAGAGCTTCTGGTGTAATTGGTAAGAGCTTCAATGCTAAGCTAGTAGTTACACTTGATAAGGAAGCAAGTGAAATCTTTGCTGAATTAAAAGAAAATGCCGCTCAACTATTAATCGTTTCTCAAATTGAATTCAAAGATGGTGAGAAGTTCGATGTAGAAGTTTTAAAGGCTGAGGGTGTTGTTTGTTCACGCTGCTGGATGATTGTTCCTTCATTTGATGAAAATGAGCTTTGTCCACGTTGTGCAGCAATCCTTAAGAATCGTCAATAATTTTTGACACTAAGCCAAAAAAATGGTAAAATAAACCTTAAATGGAGGTGAGTATATGAACTTTACATTTTATTTCTTAAAAGAAGGAACTAGATTGTATGAAAAAACTGAATTAATTACATATTTAGTATCAAATCAATACATAACTCCACCAAGTGAAGATAGTACTAGTTTGAGTAAAGTATATACTTACTATAACCCTATTTTAAAATTCAAAGCTGAATTTGTTATGGCGGATAAAAACATTATTCCTCACTTAGAGAAGATATCACCTAAATATTTCGATGTTAACTTCTGTGTTAGATTCAATGTTTTACTTTCAAACTTCGCTGTAGAAATGCTTTTGGATATAATTGAAGATATAGTTAGAAAATTCAAATTCTATCTATATAACCAAGCCTTCCCAGATGTAGTATCTTATCGTAGAGACCTAGCCATTAAGGCCTTCGACTCTTGGAAAAAGGCTTATGCAACACAAAATCCTGAATTAGTTGCAAAATATAATTATCTAGATACTTTATCTTATTCACAGGTATGTAACTACCTAATTAAGAAAAGAAGATTAGAGCTTACAATCGCTAATAAGAATATCAAGGTTAGTGATTATATATTCTTAACAACTGAGAAGTCACGTACTACCTACATCGCTGTAGAGTGGGATGGTGAATCTCAAATTGTCTTACCACCAGCTGTAGATATCTTATATCTAAATGATGGTAAAATATCTAAATATATAGCTATGAATGAAGTATTTGCTAAAACAGAGAAATTCTTCATTCCAATTGATGGCTATGGTAATATCTTGTTACTAGAAGAAAAAGCTGTCAAAAAGCTACATAAAATTTTATTAAAGGAGCGCTTCGCTCCACTTCATGAGGAAATTATTCCATTTGGAATGGAAAAAATTTTAGATGTATAAAAAAGAGGAGGAAAAAATGCAAAAATCAAAGTACATCGATCACACTTTACTAAAGGCATATGCTACAAGTAAAGAAATTATGAATTTATGCGCAGAGGCAAACAAATATGACTTTGCTTCAGTATGTGTAAATCCATGTAATGTTGCTCTAGCTCACAAGCTACTTGCTGGTACTGATGTTAAGGTTTGTACAGTTATCGGCTTCCCTCTAGGCGCAAACACATCAGATGTTAAAGCTTATGAAACAACATCTGCAATCGCTAATGGCGCTGACGAGTGCGATATGGTAATTAACATTGGTGCATTAAAGGAAGGTAACACTGACCTAGTTTACAAAGACATTAAGGCTGTAGTAGACGCTGCAAACGGAGTTTTAGTAAAGGTAATCATTGAAACTTGTTATTTAACACCTGAAGAAATCGTAACTGCTTGCGAATTATCAAAGAAGGCAGGAGCTGATTTCGTTAAGACATCAACTGGCTTTGGTACTGGCGGTGCAAAAGCAGAGGATGTTGCACTTATGAGAAAAACAGTAGGCCCTGACATGGGCGTAAAGGCATCTGGCGGAGTTAGAAATAAAGAAGACTTCGAAAAGATGATTGAAGCAGGCGCTAATAGAATCGGTTGCTCAGCAGGAGTACAAATTATGGAGGGCTACAATGAGTAATATTCCTACACCACATATTGGATGCACAGATCCATCTTTAATCGCTAAAACTGTGCTAATGCCTGGTGATCCACTAAGAGCTAAATACATCGCTGATACATTCTTAACTGATGTTGTTGAATTCACACATGTAAGAAATGTTCTAGGCTTCACTGGTAAATACCATGGAAAGAAGATTTCAGTTATGGCTTCTGGTATGGGTCAACCATCAATTGGTATTTATTCATATGAATTATTCGCATTCTATGGCGTAGAAAACATCGTAAGAATCGGTACAGCTGGTTCATATGATCCAAACTTAAAAGTATATGATACAGTACTAATCACAAAAGCATTCAGTGAATCTAATTACGCTAAGGTTGCTTTTGGATTTAGAGGCCATTTCATGGCTCCAAATAAAGCTTTAAACAATAAGCTAATTAAGAAAGCAGCAGCAGTAGGCGTTGAATTAAAGCCTGCAATCGTACATTCATCTGATGTATTCTATGGAACTAATCCAAATCATTGGAAAGAAGTACATGAAAAATATGGTGCTGGCTGTGTAGAAATGGAATCATTCGCATTATTTGCTAATGCTAAACAACTTGGCAAAAAGGCAGCTTGCTTATTAACTATTTCTGATTCATTCATTACTCATGAAGCTACATCTGCTGAAGAAAGACAAAACAAATTCAACAATATGATGAAGGTAGCTTTAGAGTTAGCTTCTAAGTAAAATAGTAATTAAAGTCTTCTAAATCAATTTAGAAGGCTTTTTTATTGAAAATTGTTAAAAATAAGCATAAAATTAAGCATTTTTCCTAAAATGAATCTTTCTTGGTAAAATTTATCTAAATTATGCTAAAAATAGTATATTTTTGTAGAAAAATTGCCTCTTTAAAATCAAAAGGTCCACTTTTTGAAATTTTTTTATTTTTCATATTAGTGGTATTATTTGATTTTGAAAGGAGGGCATAAGATGTACAATTATTTCATGTTGATAGGCTTCGTCAGTAATGAGCTTGAAATAAAGGAGACATCAGATGGAAAAAAATTTTTACCAGTTGATTTAGTTGTCAGACGTGACTTCAAAAATCAAGATGGTGAATACACCTACGACAAAGTCAGAATATACCTTTGGGAGTGGCTAGCTGATTTGGCTTTTGCAAATGTAAAAAAGGATTCTAAAATTGGTATTAAGGGCCGTGTAAGACCAAAATATGAAAAATTAGAAAGTGGCGCTTATGTCAATGTCAACAACCTTTATGGTGAAAAATTAATCTTTTTTGATGCACCAGATTTCCTTAATAAAGACACTTCAATGGAATTAACTGATGATTTACAAGTTTAGGAGGTTTTGAACCTCCTTTTTTCTTTATTTTTAATTTTGTTTGTTATATAATAACAAATAAGTAAAAATATTTATACGGTGGTGAAATTATGAAACAATATTTAGATTTATGTCGTAAGGTATTAGCAGAAGGTAGTAAAAAGGATGACCGTACTGGTACTGGTACAATTTCATATTTTGGTTACCAAATGCGTTTTGACCTAAGTGAGGGATTCCCTCTACTTACAACTAAAAAAGTACATTTAAAAAGCATTATTCATGAGCTACTATGGTTCATTACAGGTGATACAAACATCAAATATCTTGTAGATAATGGTGTTAGAATTTGGAATGAATGGCCTTATGAAAAATTCAAAAAATCAGAAGCTTATAAGGGCGAAGATATGGATGCCTTTGTAGAAAAGATTAAAACTGACCCTGCATTCGCTAAGAAATGGGGAGATCTAGGTCCAGTTTACGGCCGTCAATGGCGTAACTTTGGTGGTGTTGATCAACTTGAAAACCTAATTAAGGAAATCAAGAACAATCCTACAAGCAGAAGATTAATCATCTCTGCCTGGAACCCACCTCTAATTAAGGATATGGCCTTACCTCCATGTCATGCGTTCATGCAATTTTATGTAAATGATGGTAAATTATCTTGCCAATTATACCAAAGAAGTGGTGATATCTTCTTAGGTATTCCATTCAATATTGCAAGCTACTCATTATTTACAATGATGATTGCCCAAGTATGTGGTTTAAAGCCAGGTGTATTCGTACATACAATTGGTGATGCCCACATCTATTTAAACCATATGGAACAAATTAATACACAATTAGAAAGAACTCCTAGAGCTCTACCTAAGATGGTTATTAATCCAAATGTTAAATCAATCTATGACTTCAAGTATGAAGACTTTAAATTAGAAGGATATGATCCATATCCAGCTATCAAAGGTAAGGTAGCAGTCTAATGATCAGTATGATTTGGGCAATGGATGAGGATCATCTAATTGGAAAAGATGATAAGATTCCTTGGCATATAAAGGAAGATTTATTATATTACAAATCTAAAACTGCTGGTCAGGATGTTTTAATGGGAGATGTAACATACTTTTCATTAAAAGGCTATTATAAGAATAGACCACTTCCATATAAAACAATCTATCTAGCAACTTTAGATAAGAATTTAAAAATAGAAGATGAAAATGTAGTAATCATCTATGACATCGATGAATTCTTAAAAAATGTCGATTTTGACCTTTTTGTTGTAGGAGGTAGAACAATTTACCGCCTAGCCTATAAATACGCAGATAGACTATTTATTTCGCTTATAAAAGGTCATCATGAAGGAAATGTATATTTCCCTATTACTGATTTTTCCGATTTTGGTTTGATTTCAGAAAATGAAACAGAATTAGTTAAATATCAAATATTTGAAAGAGTGAAATAATGTTTATTGTATTATTCATATTATTACTTACAGGATTATATGCATATTTACTTAATTTAATACCTGTATCTAATTGGTTTTTATTCTTATGGATACCACTTGGACTTATCTTAGCCGTTACAACATTCGCAGTAATGTTTTTAATGCTGATTACATTCTGTAATAAGGATAATCCAAAAGGTAAGGTTAGACATTTTATCCTAAAGAGTGCAACTCACCTTATTCAGTGGTTCCAGCATATCCATGTTGATATAGAAGGACTTGAAAACATTGATCCAAATGAGGCTTACTTAATTGTTGGTAACCATAAATCTCAAATGGATCCAGTAATGATGTATAACTCTATGGGTATTAAGCTAACCGCTATTGGTAAATCTACATTATTTACGAATAGATTTATGATTGATGTAGCAAAAACCTATGGCGCAATATCTTTAAATAGAGATAACGACCGTGAGGCTGTTAAATCATTAGTAGAAGCTATGAAAAGAATTACTGATAACCATTTATCAGTTATCGTTTATCCTGAGGGTGGTATCAAATCTCGTGAATACGAAGAGATGAGAGAATTAAAGGCAGGCGCTTATAAGATTGCCTTAAAAACTCACTGCCCAGTATTACCTGTAAGTATTATTGGTTCTTCAAAAATTATGGGAACACCTAAATTTAAGAAGAAAAACATTAAAATTATTGTTCATAAGCCAATAACTTATGAAGAGTATGCCGAGATGAATACTACTGAGCTTGGCGAAAAATGTATGGAGATAGTAAATAGTAGTATATTAAATTAGTTAGGAAGATAATATTATGTCTGTTTTATTCTATGGCTTAGCCGCAGCAATCTTAGTTATTCTAAACGCTGCAGGGGCAATAATAGGTAGAATTATCTACGTCGTTAAAAAACAGAATAAAATGTACGCTAATATCACTGAATTGCTAGAAAAGCTAAAAAGTGAAAGTGAAGATAATTCATATGAGCGTATTTTAAAACAAAAGGGTCTGCAAAGACCCCTTTATGACTATATATTGAAAACTAAAAATTATGCTTATTATATTAAGCTAATTCAAAATAATAACCTTAATGAAATAACTGTCCAAAGCTCAGTTAAATGGAAAATGAGAAGGGGCACTAAAAGTACTATCTATATCAGCGATATAGAGGAATTTATGCGTCTTAGAATTCCAGATGAGAATAATGTAATATCTAAAAAGATTGTTTTAGTATATCCAGATTCTAAATCACTTTTAAGATATATTAATGAATGTGAGCTTGAATTCATTACACCAGATACAGATGTTTATGGATGTAATGTAGTTACATATAAACAATTAAATGAAAATTTAGATATTATTAAGCTATAGGTGAAATAATGAATTACGATTATAAAGTATTAGAATTTGATAAGATTTTAGATATACTAAAAACTTATACAAAGACTAATTATGCAAAAGATAAAATTACCATTGATTTAATTGGTAAATCATATGATGAGATACATACCCTAGTCTCTGAGACTAAGGAAGCATATAATGCCTTAGTTAAATATGGCGATATCCCACTAGGTGGCTTAACTTCAGTTAATGAGGTGCTATCTAGATGTAATGCTGGTGGTATATTATCACCTTCAGAATTATTACAGATAGTAGGACTAATTGATGCTGCAACAAATACCATTAAATATTTCAAATCACTTGATGGTATTAAGCTAGATACCTTCAATTTAAAGAAATATGCTGAAAAATTAGTAATACAGACTAAATTAAAGACATCTATTTCAATGTCTATTAATGATCAGGGTGAAGTAGTAGATAATGCTTCAAGAGACTTATTTGTTATAAGAAAGAGTATTCGTTCTCTTGAAAATAGATTAAGAAGTAAAATGAATGAATTATTATTAACTCATTCTAAGATGCTAAGTGATAATATTATTGTCTTAAGAGACAATCGTATGTGCTTAGCTGTTAAGGCTGAATATAAAAATAGCTTCAAGGGTATTGTTCATGATGTTTCATCATCATCTACAACAGCTTATATTGAGCCAGAAGCTTGTTTATCTATCTCTAATGAAATAGATATCTTTACAGCAAAAGAAAGAAAAGAAATAGAAAATATCTTAAAATCTTTATCTTTACTTTGCCAATCAGAGATAGAAGATTTAAAGACTAATATGGAAAATCTTACCGCTTTAGATATTATCTATGCTAAAGCATTATATGGTAAGGATAAGGATTATAATGACGCGATTATTGTTGAGACTCAGGAATTTAGATTAGCTAATGCCTGTCATCCACTAATCCCTAAGGATGTATGTGTGCCAATCAATATTGAGCTTAAGAATAAGGATCAAGCAATTATCATCACAGGTCCTAACACTGGTGGTAAGACAGTAGCTATGAAAACTACTGGCTTAGTTCATTTAATGGCCTACTATGGTATGATGGTACCAGTTGGTGGGGAAATGAAAATTGGCTATTTTGATTCAATCTACGCTGATATTGGTGATGAGCAATCAATTGAGCAATCATTATCAACATTCTCTTCACATATGAAGAAAATAGTTAATATTACTAAGCATGCATCAGATAAATCTTTAATTATCTTAGATGAGCTTGGAAGTGGTACAGATCCTAAGGAAGGCTCAGTACTAGCTATAAGCATTATTGAATATCTAAGAAAAAGAGGTAGTAAGCTTATTGTTACTACCCATTATTCAGAATTAAAAAATTATGCCTATAATGATGAATTAATTCGTAATGCGGCTGTAGAATTCGATATTAATACATTAAAGCCTACATACCGTTTAATTATGGGTATATCAGGTAAGAGTAATGCTTTGCTTATCGCATCTCGTCTTGGTTTATCTGATGAAATCACCGATAATGCAAAAGAGAGAATTGATTTAAAGAATAATGAATCAGCTAAATTAATTGATAATTTGGAAGAAGAAATGAATAAAATCAAAGAAATGCAGATTTCTTTAGAAAACCAAATTAAAGAAAATCAACAAATTAAGGCTGATTTAGTTAAATCCAAGATGGATTTAGAGAAGAATACAGATAATATCGTTAATAAGGCTAAGCTTGAGGCTAAAGAGATTATTAAGAATGCTCAGGCTGAATCATATAAGCTAATTGAAGAAATCAAGAATATGAGTGAAGAAAACTTTAAGGAGCATGAACTAGCAGCCTTAAAGAATAAGGTTTCATCAATTGATGTACCTGAAGAAGAAAATAAAGATAATTCTAAGCTTAATGTTGGCGATTATGTATTTGTTAAGCCATATGAAAAATATGGTACTATCAATAAAGTAAAAGGCGATAAATACCAAGTTAATATTGGTCAGTTCGCTATGGACTTCACACGTTCTGAGCTTAGATTATCAGCTAAGCCTGTAGAGAAGCCTGAAAAGAAGACTAAATTATCTGGCTATAATCCAGGGGTTGGTAATGTCAAATTATCTTTAGATTTAAGAGGTAAAAGATATGAAGAGGTTGCCTACCTTATGGAGCAATACCTAGATCAAGCATTATATGCTAATTTAGGCAGTGTCCAGATTATCCACGGCTTTGGTAGTGGTACTATCCGTAAGGCTGTATGGGACTTCTTAAAGACTTGTACATACGTTAAATCTTACCGTTATGGCGGTGAGGGTGAAGGACTTAATGGAGCAACTATCGTTTATTTAAAATAGGATGAAATAATGGACGGATTTATAATTGGGTATAAGCCAAAGGGCATGACTAGTTTCTCATTTTGTAACAAAATAAGAAAAAAGCTAAATGTTAATAAGGTAGGTCATTGTGGAACCCTAGATCCAAACGCAGAGGGTGTGATGATACTAGGTATCAACACAGCTACTAAAATGATGAAATTCTTTGATGAGCATGAAAAGACTTATGTTACAAGAATTGTTTTTGGTTATGACTCAAAGACTCTTGATATGGACTCTGAAATTACAAAAGATATCAAGATGGACGTTAATATGGCTGATTTAAAGGAAAAACTTGCCATATTAAAGGAAAAGAAGACCCAATTACCCCCAATGATTAGCTCTATTAAGGTTAATGGAAGAAAGCTATATCAATATGCGGTAAAGAATATCGATGTTGAGGTTAAAGAAAGAGATGTAAATATCATCTCTTATGAGATTTTATCTGATTTAGAAATGGTTGATAACCATTTTGAAATAGATATAAAGCTTGAAGTATCTAAAGGCTATTATATTAGATCTTTTGCTAGAGATTTAGGTTCATTACTTGGTGGATGTGCCATAGTAAAGGAGCTTAAGAGAGTCGCAATAGATAAATATGATGAATCTATGTCAGTTACACTAGATAATATAACAAAAGATGTTGTTATTAAGCCTTGGGATTTCTTTAAATATGAAATAATAGATGTTGATGATTATATAGCTAAATTATGTAAAAATGGTGTTATATTAGATGAAAGACAAACTAATACAATAAGCCCATTTTATGTAAGAAATAATGATAAGATTATAGCTTTATATGAGCCAATAGAAGATAATAAATATAAAATAGTTGCGTTATTTGGTGATTAATATGAAATTTATTTATATTAAAGATCAAAACTACATACCACTACCTGATGAGGTTTGTGCCGCAATAGGTAACTTTGATGGCGTACACTTAGGACATCAAAAGCTTATTGAGGAATGTAAAAGACATGGCTACAAGTCTGCCGTTTTAACGTTCTACCCACATCCATCAGTATTTATTAAGAAGATGTCTAATTACCCTCTAATTACGCCTTTAGAGCACAAAAAAGACATTTTTTCACGTATGGGTATAGATTATCTTATCGTTATAGAATTCAACGAAGAAATAGCTAAATTATCTAAAGAAAGATTCATAGAGATAATGAAGATATTAAATATAAAATCATGTGTATGTGGTTATGATTTTACATTTGGTAATAAGGCTGAAGGTACAATTGCCGATCTAGCAGAAAACTTTGAGTTCTATGAGGTTAAGAAGTTTGTCTTTGATAATGTTAGAGTATCATCTACATATATTAGAGAGCTACTTAGTGTAGGTAATGTGAGTGAGGCTAATAGGCTACTTGGTAGAACCTATTCTATTAGAGGTAGAGTAAAATATGGTAGCCAGCTAGGTAGAACTATAGGCTTTCCTACCGCAAACATCAATTACGCTAACTACTACATACCAGCAAATGGTGTATATTTCGTCAATGTAAAGGTTGATGGAATAATCTACCTAGGTATGTCTAATATCGGTAATAATCCTACATTTAATTATCAAAATGAACGTCAAATAGAGGTTAATATCTTCAATTTTGATGAAGACATCTATGATCAACAGCTTGAAATCTTTTATGTTAAAAAGATAAGAGATGAGGTTAAATTTGATTCTAAGGAAGCTTTAATCAAGCAGCTTAAGATAGATAAGGCTGCCTGTTTAGAGATTGCTGGAGATATGTATTATACTAAATAAGTGATTTAAGGAGGGAATGGAAGAATATGTCACTTTTAATTTCAGTAGCTGGTGGTACTGCATCAGGTAAAACAACAGTAGTAAGAGAAATATCAAGAAACTTTAGTAAGGATGATATCGCAATTATCTATATGGATAATTACTACAAGCGTAGAGATGATCTTACCTTAGTTGAAAGACAAAATATCAACTACGATCACCCAGACGCAATTGATATGGAGCTTTTGAAACATGATTTAAGGGAATTACTTGCTGGAAATCCTATTGATATGCCAGTATATGACTTTAAGATTCACAATAGAAGTGATGAGACTATTAAGGTTGTACCTACTAAGGTAATAATGCTAGAGGGGATCCTTGCTTTATATGATGAAGAAATAAGAAATTTAAGTAATTTATTATTATTTGTTGAGAGTGAAGCTGATATTAGATTCATCCGTAGATTAAAGCGTGATATGGAAGAACGTGGAAGAACTATGGATGGTGTAATCAACCAATACTTATCTACTGTTAAACCGATGTTTGATGCCTATGTACTTCCAACAAAGAGATTTGCTGACATCATCATTCCTAATAATACAAAATATAAAATGGCTATAGATGTTATATCAGCCAAAATAAAAGAAGAATTATAATATTTGGAGGATATGCCATAAGGGCATATTAGTTTATATGACTTTTAATGATAAAGTTAAATGTTCTGATATAGTAGCAACTAGCTACATAAGAAAGGGAAATGCCTATAAGCCACCAAAGAAAAGGGTAATATCTATAATATTTGCCTTAATTTTGGCCTTATATACTATCCTAATGTGCTATTTAGGATATGAAAAACATAAAACTCAATATGCTGAATTTGTAGATGCTTTCTATCTATTTATGTTAATAGCGCCAGTATTCTTAGCTATTATAAAGGTAGTATTTAGTATCATCTTTGCCTTTATAAAGAATTCTATATATTCTATTAATCATGAGCAGCTTTATAAATTTTTACATATGTTATCTGATGTAGATATGTTATTAATATTAGTATTTAATATTTTTAATTATTATTTCTTTGCAGGACATGATGTAAACCTATATTGGGATAAATCAGCTAGCTTTTTTACTAATATTGGTAATTTATTATCTAAAGATAATAGAGATCTATTTGCGTTTTTATTAACTATAATAATTAACCTACCTATAGTATTCCACGCAATAGGATTTACATTTAGAAATGGTGGTATATTGTATTTATCTATATTCATATCACCAATCTGGCCTATTTTCTTCTTTAAGTATTTACATAATACAAGAAAAGATTTCTATGAATATAAATCATATAATGAAGATTATTATGAAGTTAATTATCGTATGATTAATAAAAAACATTATAAATTTGGTGTAAATTTAACCAAATTTACATTCTGTGCCCTCATTTTAATGGGTGGCTTAATCCTTGGTAACTTCATCAATATTCACATATCCTATGTAGATTTCTACAATAGAATTGCGGGAATGGGTGTAGGATATTGTATAGCAGGTGCCCTCATCAATTATGCTTATTTCTTTGATTTACGTTTATCAATGGCAATTGACGAGAAAGCTAAAAAGTTCTATATCTCACTTGATACACTCTATGCAGAACAAGCAAGAAAGACTATCGAAGCAAGAAAACAACAACAAGCTTTGTCTAAATAATAAAAAATAGTTCTTGCTAATAGTGAGAAATGTGATATAATTTACCCGTACGTTTTACGTGGATGATAAAATCTCCAATTATTATCTAGGTTTAACGCATATATTTATATTTAATAGGAGGAAAAAAACATGGCTTTAACAGCACAAGACAAACAAGCTTTAGTAAAGAAGTATGGTCAAAATGATAAAGACTCTGGTTCAATTGAAGTACAAATCGCTATTTTAACAGCTGAAATCAATGAACTTAATACTCACTTTACTACTCATATCCATGACTTTGAATCTAAGCGTGGTTTAATGAGAAAGATTGGTCATAGAAGAAGCTTACTTGCTTACTTAAAGAAGATTGATCTTAAGAGATATGAAGCTTTAACAAAGAGTTTAGGACTTCGTAAGTAATAATAGAAAATATCCGGAAACGGATATTTTTTTTATGCTTCGAGGTAGATGTGTGATATAATTATCTGAAAGGAGGTGTGTTTCATGAATAAACAACTTCAATTTTCTTTTGAATCAAATGAAATTGTTGATTACGAGAGAATTAATAGCCTTAATAACTGGTGTAAAAATAATAATAGATTTGACCTTTTAGAAGAATGGGATTATGAAAAAAACAAAAAATATACGCCAAAGACTATAACTTGTGGCTCAGATATTAAGGTTTGGTGGAAATGTAAAAAATGTGGTAATTCATGGGATGCAACTCCAGCTCATAGAAAAGATGGTAGAGGGTGCCCGATTTGTGCTGATAAAGAAAGAAGAGAGAATCATCATAAAACCATATTACGTAAAAACGGGAATTTATTGTCAGTAAATCCAGCTATTGCTGAAGAATGGTGTTATGAATTAAATGGAGATTTAAGGCCTGAAGATGTATCACCAAGTTCAGGAATATACGTATTTTGGAAATGTAAAAAATGTGGACATATTTGGAAAGCAGCAGTTACTAATAGGTCATCTAAAAGTAATAAAACAGGGTGTCCAAAATGCTCACCAATTTATCAGTCATCTGTTGCTGAAAAGTTTATTTCATTTTATTTAAAAAGAATCGTTGATGATGTAAAAGAAAACTACAAGCCTAAATTTCTAAATGGTAAAGAATTAGATATTTATATTCCAAGCTTTAAACTTGCAATTGAATTCGATGGAGCACCATGGCATAAAAATATAGAAAAAGATTTACTGAAAGATAAATTGTGCTTTGAAAACGGAGTATATTTAATTAGAATTAGAGATGTTGAATGCCCTAAATTAGAAAGTACTTCACATATCATTATTTGTGAAAAAATAAGGAGCAATTATCGTTCGCTTGAAGAACCAATAAAACAAATAATCGATATACTTCATAATAAATATCATACAGAGAAAAATGTCATAGTCGATATTGAAAAGGACTATGATTTTGTTGTTGGCTTAGCTTCTGATAAAATGGTTGAAAGATCAGTTGCTAATTCTCCTTTGCTTGAAGAATGGGATTATGAAAAAAATACAATTAAGCCTGAATTTATAACAATTTCATCTAATAAAAAAGTGTATTGGAAGTGCAAAACTTGTGGTGGAAGTTGGCCTGCAAAACCAAATTTGAGAACTGTAGGGACAGGTTGTCCTTATTGTGGGCACCGAAAACTATTAAAGGGGTATAATGACTTAGCTCATGTATATCCAGAATTAGCAAAAGAATGGGATTATGATTTGAATAATGGCCTAAAACCAGATGAGATTTTTTCTAGATCAACTAAAAAGTATTGGTGGAAATGTGATAAATGTGGTAATTCATGGTCTGTTTCACCAGGATCAAGAGTAAAGAATAAAACAAAAACAGGTTGTCCTTATTGCCAAAACAGGAAAGTGAAAACAGGCCTTAATGATTTGGCAACTACGCATACATATTTACTTTCTGAATGGGATTATGAAGCTAACGTTGTAAAATCAACAGAAATTGTTGCTGGATATAATAAAAAAGTTCATTGGATTTGTAAAGTGTGTGGTAATAAGTGGATGATTTCTCCAAATGCAAGGGCATATCGTGGTAGTGGTTGTGATAAATGTAGCAGAAGACAACTGGGAGTCAGAAATGCAACACCAGAACCTGGTAAATCTTTCGCAGATGTATTTCCTGAGCTACTTTTAGAATGGAATTATAAAGAAAATGGTGATCCACATAATTTTACTAATAAATCAAATCAAAAAGTATCCTGGATTTGTGAGGAAGGGCATACATATATAAGAAGTATAAATAGTAAAGTGAAAAGTAGAAAATGTCCTATATGTTTTCCTGCCAAAAAAAGTTGTTTGCATAGAAACTAATGAAATATTTGATTCTATGGTTGAAGCTGCTAGGAAATATGGCGGTAATAGTAGTAATCAAGTTTATAAGTGTTGTAAAGATTCAACCAAAACATTTGCAGGCTACCATTGGAAATATAAAAATGTTGAAAAATAAACATGAATGTTTATGGAGGACACATAAAAAATTAGATTATATTTAAAAAAATGTTTAAATTAATAATCATTTATTCTATAAGGAACATAGGTTAATACCTGTGTTCTTTTTATTTTATAAATAAAAAAAGTCTAGGATAATTTAATCTTGTGTGTTATAATACGTGAGGTTAAATATAAAAAGGAGTAAAAATATGAGTGAAATTAAACGCTTCGAGTACAATTGGGCAGGACGTCCACTTGTAATAGAAATCGGAGAAGTAGCTAAACAAGCTTCAGGTGCATGTTTAGTTCGTTATGGAGAAAGTGTGGTACTATCAGCTGTTGTTTCCAATAATGTCGCATCTACCCAAGACTTTTTCCCATTAATGGTATTATACCAAGAAAAATTATATGCTGCAGGAAAGATTCCTGGAGGATTTTTAAGAAGAGAAGGTAAGGCTTCTGAACGTGAAACATTAGTTTCTCGTTTAATTGATAGACCTATTAGACCTCTTTTCGCAGATGGATTTAATAATGAGGTACAAGTAATTAATACTGTATTATCATCAGATCCTGATTGTTCAACTGCTATGGCAGCTATGCTAGGTTCATCTATAGCACTTGGAATTTCTGATATTCCATTCTTAGGACCTATCGCTGGTGTTGTTGTTGGTAAGGTAAATGGTGAATTAGTAATCAACCCTACTGAAGAACAAATGGCTAACACAGAAATTAATTTAACAGTTGCTGGTACACATAAGGCAATTAATATGGTTGAAGCTGGTGCTAAATTCGTATCAGAAGATGATATGTGGGAAGCATTAAAGTTTGGTCATGCTGAAATTCAAAAATTATGTGAATTCCAAGAAACAATCATTAAAGATTGTGGTAAGGAAAAATATGTACCAGAATTATTTGAAGTAGATCAAGAAGTAAGAGCTGCAGTAAAAGAATATGCTGAAGAAAGACTAATTAAAGCAATTAGAATTGAAGATAAGCTAGAAAGATATGCTGCAATCGATGCTATAAACGAAGAAACACTTGAAGAATTTGGCAAAAAGGTATTTGTTAAAGACTTAGGTGATATCAAAGTTGAAGATTTAGAAGCTAAGGCTTTATATCTAAAGAGTGTTCAAGCAACACTTGATGAAATCTTACATGGCGAAGTAAGAAGAATGATCGCTGTTGATAAGATTCGTCCTGATGGAAGAGCTGTTGATGAAATCAGACCATTATCATCAAGAGTAGATGTTCTACCTCGTGTACATGGCTCTGCATTATTCACAAGAGGTCAAACTCAATCATTAGGTACAGTTACTTTAGGTTCTTTAAATGATAACCAAATCATTGATGGCTTAACTAATGAACCTAATAAGAGATTCATGTTACATTATAACTTCCCTCAATTCTCAGTAGGTGAAACAGGAAGATATGGTGCTCCAGGACGTAGAGAAATCGGTCATGGTGCTTTAGGTGAAAGAGCATTATCATATGTTATTCCATCTGAAGATGAATTCCCTTATACAATCCGTGTTGTATCTGAAATTTTAGAATCTAATGGTTCATCAAGCCAAGCAACTATTTGCTCTGGTACACTAGCTTTAATGGCTGCAGGTGTTCCTATTAAGGCACCAGTTGCTGGTATTGCAATGGGCTTAATCATGACAGATGATGAACATTATACAATCTTAACTGATATCCAAGGTATGGAAGATCACCTAGGAGATATGGACTTCAAGGTTGCAGGTACTAGAGATGGTATTACAGCACTTCAAATGGATATTAAGGTAAAGGGTATTACATACGAAATCTTAAAAGAAGCTTTATATCAAGCTAAGAAAGGTCGTATGGAAATCTTAGATCATATGGCTACTACAATTGCTGAAGTTAGACCTGAATTATCTAAGTATGCACCTAAGGTTGTTACAGGTGTTGTTCCAGTTGATAAGATTAAAGATATTATCGGTGCTGGTGGAAAGAACATCAACGCTACAATCGAAAAATTCGATAATGTACAAATCGACATTGAACAAGATGGTAGATTATATGTAATGCATTCAGATATGAATACTGCTAAGGCTTGTCTAGAATACATTTTAGCATCTGTTAAAGAAGCTGAAGTTGGTAAGGTATATACAGGTAAAGTAGTAAGAATTGAAAAGTTTGGTGCATTCATTGAATTATGGCCAGGATATGAAGGCATGTGTCATATCTCTCAACTAGATACTAAGAAAGTTGGTAAGGTTGAAGATATCGTATCACTTGGTGATGAAATCATTGTTAAATGTATAAAGATTAATGAAAAAGGACAAGTAGATCTATCTAGAAAAGAAGCTTTACTTGATTCAATGAAGCATTAATTTAGGGAATGATTGTCTCCCTTGCGTAAGCAAAACCGCTTTAAAAAGCTGATGACGTCTATGACTTTTTTAGTCGTGGGCAAAATCAGCTTTTTTTGTTGATTAGGAGGATTTTATGAACATATTTTTATCTTTATTTATAATTTTTAGTGCTGGAATACTTGGTGGTTTTATTTTTGAAAAAATAAGATTACCTAAGCTTATATGGTATATATTACTTGGTATATTAATTGGACCATCTGTATTTAATATAGTAGATGATACATTAATTAATATATCCTCATATTTAAGACAAATTGCTTTAGTTATAATACTCACAAGATCTGGGTTATCTTTAGATATTAAGACTCTAAAGCAAATTGGAAGACCAGCAATATTGATGTGCTTTTTACCAGCTACATTTGAAATAATTGGTGTAAGTATATTTGCCCCACTTTTTTTACATATATCATATATAGAAGCACTACTTTTAGGATCTGTGCTTGCTGCAGTGTCTCCTGCAATAGTGGTGCCAAGAATGATTAAATTAATGAATGAGGGTTATGGGAAAGAACATAATGTACCAGAGCTTGTTATGGCTGGTGCTTCATGTGATGATATTTTTGTAATAATTTTATTTTATTCATTTAAGAATTTAGTTGCTACATCCACTTTTGATGCTTGGAATATAGCACAGATTCCACTTAGTATAGTATCTGGCATTAGCTTAGGTATAATTGCTGGTATATTAATAATATATATAATTAAATATTTGAGATTAAATAAAATAATTAATGTCATATTGATATTAGGTGTCTCATTTGGAATGATTGCCCTAGAGAATGTTTTAAAGCAATATTTTAGCGTTTCTGCCTTACTAGGTATAATTGTTATGGCAATGATGATTAAATTATTCAAGCCTGATGATGCTAAAGAAATACAAACATCCTATAATTCATTATGGCAGGGATTTGAAATATTATTATTTACATTAGTAGGAATTGCTACAAACATTCATTATGCATTATCTAAAGAAGGAGCAATAATAGTAGGAATAATATTTATTGCTTTAATATTTAGAAGCATAGGTGTAATTGTATGTATCTTATTTACTAAATTTGATATTAAAGAAAAGATATTTATTGTTATATCATATCTTCCTAAGGCTACAGTTCAAGCATCTATAGGGGCAATTGCCTTAAGTGAAGGATTAACATGTGGTACTGTGGTATTAACAGCGGCAGTAGTCTCAATTTTGATTACAGCACCACTTGGAGCTATCCTAATGGATCGTTTATATAAAAAATTGTTAAGACAGGACCAGATTAACTATTTAACATAATTATGATATAATTGATTGAAAAGAAGAAATATTATGAAAATAGCATTAATGGTGGTGAAGTATTAATGGAAAATACTAACAAAGAATATTTGAAAAAATATGCTGAAAAGAAAGCTAATAGCTTTAATATAATGTGTTTGGTTGTCTTATCTGCCTTAGCTTTAGTAGCTTTAATATTAAATGAGGTAGACATATTTACAATCGATAAATTCAATATGCGCTTTGCTATGATTCAGTTATCAGTATATGGTTTGATTCCTGTATCAATATATTTGGTTCATGATAAAATCTTAAGACGCAGTAATTCGATCTTAGAATATGATTATTTTAAGGTATTTGTATTATTGTTTTCTTATGTGAGTGTAATGTTTTTTGTGGTTGCTACATCATACCATTCAACATTATTACTTGCTGTGCCACCATTAATGGCATCCCAATATAGAAATAATAAGAGATTATCTTTAATTACTTTTATTGCATCTATATTATTAGTAATAATATTCTATTATGGATCATTCATATTTGGTGAATATGATTCTAACCTATTAAAGCCACTTACAGCAGCTGAAGCTAATGATTTTAATAGGAGAATAGAAATATTAACTCCTAAAAGAATGTTAGAAGTATTCCTACATTATGTAGCTCCTACAAGCTTATGTGTAGCCGCTATTGATTTTATAGGTCTATCAATTTCTAAAAGAACATCTGAAATGCTAGATATTCAAATTGATTTATCAAATAAGGTAAATGAAGAGATAATTGCTAAAGCAAATATGCAAAATAGTGTAATTGAAGATTTAGCTGATGTAATAGAATCAAGAGATATTGAAACAGGAGAGCATATAAAAAGAACTAAGCTATATGTAACTATCTTAGTTAATAAGATGAAACAAGATTCTCATTATAAGGATGTACTAGATGATAAGCTATGTGAAAACATCATTAATGCGGCTCCACTTCATGATATAGGTAAAATAGTAGTAAGTGATTTAATCTTATGTAAGCCAGGTAAGCTTACAGATGATGAATTTGATAAGATGAAGGTTCATACAACTAAGGGAGCTGAAATCATAAGTAAGATCTTAGATGATTTAGAAGATGAGGACTTCCTACATACAGCTTATGACATTGCCTTATCTCATCATGAGAAATGGGATGGTAGAGGTTATCCAAATGGAATCAAGGAAGAAGAGATACCGCTATCTGCTAGAATTATGGCAATTGCAGATGTTTTTGATGCCCTAGTAGCTGAAAGAGTATATAAAAAGCCAATGCCTGTAGATGATGCGATAAACATCATAAAAAATGATGCAGGTACCCATTTTGATCCTTATATAGTAAATAATATATTTGTTAATGTCTTAGACGACTTCAAAAAGGTTGCTTTAGAGTAGAAATGATTTTTAGCCATCGAGTGTATACTTGATGGCTTTTTATGTTTCTCGATTGCTCATACGCGGATGGC
Source organism: Acholeplasmatales bacterium (assembly GCA_017454375.1). Lineage (GTDB taxonomy): Bacteria > Bacillota_I > Bacilli_A > Acholeplasmatales > Anaeroplasmataceae > Anaeroplasma. Next base: position 243,790 of record JAFTDB010000033.1, read on the forward strand.
ATTTTAGGCACTTTTTCTTAAAAAAATATTTCAAAACGCATCTAGTAACGATAACTAGATAACAGTATACAGATAATAAAATAAAATGATAAAAATAATTATATTTACTAGATAGTAAAACTAACTACGTTTTGAAATATATTTCGAATAGTAAGTAGTATTAAATATAAGATGATTTAATAATTATAAAATAAAATGAGAAATATAATTATTGATACATAATATACATAACTAGATAGCAAACGAAATAATTCTTGCATTAATTTATTATTTTGATAAAATACATATGGTAGTTTTCTAATCGAGCAGAAATGTTAGGAAAGTCCATGCTAGCACAGGCTGTGATGCCTGTAGTGATTGCGCTAATCCAATAAATAAGGTTAGGTACCTTTTAGGTAACGACGGATGATGAGCTAAGTCTTCGGATATGCTCTAGTCTATAAAGTGCCACAGAGACGAGCTTTAAAGAAATTTAAAGAATGAAACGCGGTAAACTCCACAAGCTAGAAACCCAAATTATGGTAGGGGAGTCGCAGGATTCGAACCGAAGAAGAATGCGGACGAGAAATCGTAGATAAATGATTAGATTAAACAGAACATGTCTTATAGGCTACTAAAAAGGGGATTTTCCCCTTTTTTCTTGATTATAAAGCCACAAATTAGTATAATAAGTTGTATATTTTTGGTGATTTATATGGATAATTTAGATAAGTTAAAAGAAAGACAAATAAAAATAAGAAATTTCTGTATAATCGCTCACATAGATCATGGTAAAACGACACTTTCTGATCGTATTTTAGAGATATGTGACTCCATTGAAGAGCGTGAAATGAAAGAACAAATGCTAGATTCAATGGATTTAGAGCGTGAAAGAGGAATTACGATAAAACTTAATAGTGTAGCCTTAAAATATAAGGCTTTAAATGGTATAGAATACGAATTCCATCTAATTGACACTCCAGGACATGTCGATTTTACTTATGAGGTATCTAGATCACTTGCTGCCTGTGATGGTGCTATACTAGTAGTAGATGCTACACAAGGTGTAGAAGCACAAACACTAGCTAATGTATATCTAGCTTTAGATAATGACCTAGAAATCTTACCTTTAATTAATAAAATTGACCTTCCATCAGCTGATATTGAGGCTACAAAGAAGGAAATTGAAGATGTAATTGGTATTCCTGCTTATGATGCAGTACTAGCCAGTGCTAAAACAGGTGTAGGTGTACGTGATATTTTGGAGAAGGTAGTAGAATATGTACCTGCCCCAAATGGTGATATTACGGCTCCATTAAAGGCTTTAATCTTTGATAGTGCCTTTGATGCATACCGTGGTGTAGTTATCTTAATCTGTGTAAAACAAGGTATGGTTAAGGTTGGAGATACCATCAAATTCATGGCTACAGGTGCTACATACCAAGTAGTAGAGCTTGGTGTTAGAACTCCAAAAGAGGTTAAAAGAGACTATTTAATGGCTGGTGATGTAGGCTTCGTTACAGCGTCAATTAAAGACATTTCTACAGTAAATGTCGGTGATACTATAACTTTAGCTAATGAGCCTGCAGAAGAGCCTTTACAAGGCTATAGAAAGCTAAATCCAATGGTATATTGTGGTTTTTATCCAATTGATTCAAAGAAATACCAGGATTTAAGAGATGCTTTAGAGAAAATTAAGTTATCTGATGCAGCTTTAGTATTTGAGGCTGAAACATCAGATGCCCTAGGATTTGGCTTTAGATGTGGATTTTTAGGCCTACTTCATATGGATATCATTAAAGAGAGAATCGCACGTGAATTCGATATTGATTTAATTGCGACTGCTCCATCTGTATCTTATCATGTATATTTAACTGATGGATCTATGATAGAGATTGATAACCCATCTAGACTTCCTGAGGTACAAAGAATAGATAGAATAGAAGAACCATTTGTTAGGGCTACAATCATGTCACCAAGTGAATATATTGGCTCTATTATGGAATTATGCCAAAGAAAACGTGGTAGCTTCATCGATTTAAAATATGTAGATGAGACACGTGCTATAATCCATTATAATATTCCACTTTTGGAAATTGTTTATGATTTCTTTGATAAATTAAAGAGCTATACAAGAGGATATGCATCATTTGATTATGAGCTAGGGGACTATATGGAATCTAAGCTTGTAAAGATGGATATTATGCTAAATGGTGATGTAGTAGATGCCTTATCATCTATCGTACATAAGGATTTTGCTTATGATAGAGGCAAAATCTTAGTAGAAAAGCTAAAGGAAATTATCCCAAGACAGCTATTTGAGGTTCCTGTACAGGCTGTTATTAACCATAAGGTTATCGCTAGAACAGATATTAAAGCTATGCGTAAGGACGTTTTAGCTAAATGTTATGGTGGTGACGTATCTAGAAAGAAGAAACTTCTAGAAAAACAAAAGGAAGGTAAGAAGAAGATGAAGGAAATTGGTAGTGTTGAAGTACCACAAGAGGCCTTCTTAGCTATCTTATCTACTGATGAATAATATGATAGAGCTTAAATTATTAGATAATGAATTTGAAAATATAGGTGTTACCCATACAAGACATGTAGCTAGAGCTGTAGTATTAGAAGATAATAAAGTTGTAATATTACAGGTAAAAAGAGATGATGAATTTGGTAATGCCACATATTTAGAGACATCTGGTGGTGGCGTAGATGAAGGTGAAACTCCAGAAATAGCTGTTTTACGTGAAATTGATGAGGAATTAGGCGTAAAAGGGGAAATAATTACTAAATTAGGCATAATTGATGACTATTATAACAAGATTAAACGTCATAATATAAATCATTATTACTTAGTTAAGGTAGTTGGAAAAACAAAGATTCACCATGTTTCAGCAGGTGATTCTTTAATAAATCAAATTCTAAAATTAGATTTTGAAGAGATATTTGATGAATATCAAAATAATAGAAAAGAAAAAATAACTAGATTAGTGTATAATAGAGAAGAACCGATATTAAAAGAAGCTTATCGTTATTTAAAGGAGGAAAACAAATAATGAAAAAAGATGGTTGTCCATATTGCCAACAAGGCGAATTTTTAGCTAAATTTGGTGTATTAGCATTTGAAACAGAGACTTCAGAGGTTATTGTATTTAAAGATCAATCACATAAAGGTAGAGCAATAGTAGCTTATAAAAATGATCATGTAGGTGATTTATGTGAGCTAAGTGATACTGAAAGACATAAATTCCTAGATGATGTAAATATGGTTGCAAACGCTATCCATAAGATTTATAAGCCTGATAGACTTAATTATGGTGCATTTGGTGATACTTTAGGCCACCTACATATCCATTTAGTACCTAAATATAAGGATGGATTTGAATGGGGCGGTACATTCCAAATGAATACAGGCAATTATGCATCTGATGAAGAAATAGAAGATGTATGCCAAAAATTGAGAGAAAATTGTAAATAAACTATCTTTTAAAATGAAAAATGGCCTTAAATGGCCATTTTTTTATTGTTTAGGAAATTCTATTTAAGCACTAAAATCCCTTTGTTTACATTCTATAACGACAAAAATCCTAACATATTGTTAGGACATTTTATTATATTTTGAATCTATTTGTTTTTCTTTTTATTCCAAATATCTA
>JAFTDB010000034.1 GCA_017454375.1 Acholeplasmatales bacterium
AGAAAAGGATCCACAGTGCAATTTATTATAACATCTATTTATTAGATGAAATAATCTATTAAGTTAGATAGAAAGGAAAAGTAATCAATTAAGATATCAAACCTATCTAAATTGATTATACGTGATTTTATGCGCTATATGAAATCTTGGGAAATAAGACAAATGTGGTTAGATTTCTTTAAATCAAAAGGACACAGTGTGGAACCATCTGCTCCACTAGTTCCAATTAATGACCCTACATTACTTTGGACTAATGCTGGTGTTACTCCTTTAAAGAAATATTTTGATGGAAGTATGGTTCCAGAAAACCCACGTATTACAAATGCCCAAAAATGTATAAGAACAAATGATATTGAGAATGTTGGTAAGACTGCAAGACACCACACATTCTTTGAAATGTTAGGTAATTTCTCTATTGGTGATTATTTCAAGCCAGAGGCAATCAAATTTGCTGTAGAGCTATTATTTGATGAGAAGTGGTTTGGCTTCCCTAAGGATAAGCTTTATATCACTTACTACACAAAGGATTTAGATGCTAAGAGATATTGGATGGAAAACGGCATTGCAGAAGACCATTTAGTACCACTTGATGGTAACTTCTGGGAAATCGGTGAAGGTCCATGTGGTCCAGATACTGAAATGTTCTTTGACCGTGGTGAAAAATATGATAAGAGAGGCGTAGAGCTTCTACAAAACGATATTGAAAATGATCGTTTCATTGAAATTTGGAATATCGTATTCTCTCAATTCAACTCTAAAGCTGGTGTAGCTAGAGAAAATTATAAAGAATTACCATCTAAGAATATTGATACAGGCTGTGGTCTTGAAAGACTATGCTGTATTATGCAAGGTGTAGATACTAACTACGATACAGACTTATTTATGCCTATTATCAAAAAGACAGAAGAGATTTCTGGTGTTAAATATACTGGTCAAATGGCATTCAAGGTTATTGCTGACCATGTTAGAACTGTATCATTTGCCGTAGCTGATGGTGCATTAATGTCTAATGAAGGTAGAGGCTATGTACTACGTAGAGTATTACGTAGAGCATCTAAGTATGCTAAGTCATTAGGAATTAATCGTCCATTTATGTCTGAACTTGTAGATGTAGTAATCGAAATTATGGATCCATTCTATCCATACCTAAAGGAAAAACAAGATATCGTTAAGAAAGTAATTTCTAAGGAAGAAGAAAAGTTCTTAGAAACATTACAAGCAGGTGAAAAGAAGTTTGAAGCTATTTCAAAAGCATCAAATGGAGTAATTAGCGGTAAAGATGCCTTCTTATTATATGATACTTACGGCTTCCCAATTGAGCTTACAATTGAGTATGCTGAAGAACTTGGCATGAAGGTTGATGAGGAAGGCTTCAAGGCTGCCTTACAAGAACAAAAGATTCGTGCTAAGAATGCAAGAAAGGATGAGAATTCTTTTGCATCACAAAATGAAGAATTCTTAAAATATAAAGAAAAATCAGAATTCGTTGGCTATGAAGAATTAGAAATTACATCAAAGGTAATTGCTAAATTCGGTAACAATGTTGTTACAGCTAAAACACCATTCTACGCTGTAAGTGGTGGTCAATTAGCTGATGATGGTTTTGTTGGTGAATATGAGGTATTAGATGTTATTAAGATGCCTAATGGTCAACACTTACATGTATTACCTGAAAATGATCTACAAGTTGGTGATGAGGTATCACTTGTAGTTGATGCAGAATTAAGAGATTTAACTAGAAAGAATCACAGCTCTGCTCACTTATTCCAACATGCACTTCAAACAGTACTTGGTGAGCATGTACATCAACAAGGTCAACAAGTATGCTCTGAATATATGAGATTCGACTTCAATAACTACAATTCTTTAACTAATGAAGAAATCCTAAAGATTGAAGATATGGTTAATGGTTTCATCAAAGATGCTTATGAGGTTAAGACTTTAGTTTTACCTATTGAAGAAGCTAAGAAGATGGGTGCTATGGCACTATTTGGTGAAAAGTATGGAAAAGTAGTTAGAGTAGTTGATATGAATGTATCAAAGGAATTCTGTGGTGGTACACATGTTGCTAACACAGAAGATATTAAGCATTTCTATATTTCATCAGTTGAATCAATTGGTTCTGGTATCTTCAGATGCTTAGCACATACTGGAAATGATGCTCAAGAGCTAATCAAGAATGATAATAAGAATATCTTAAATACAATTGAGACATTAAAGAATAAAGCAGCAGATATTATTGCTAAAGCAAAGGCTGAAGGCATTGAGCTTACAGCTGCTAAATCATTAAGCACTGATATTACTGAAGTAGGATATCGTTATGTATTAGCACTTCAAAAGCTTCAAGCTGAATATCAAAACTTAACTAAGGATTTAGAAAAGGAATATAACCAAAAGAAGAATAGCCAAGAAATCAAGAAGCTAGATAAGTTCTATGATTTAATTGAGAATAATAAATTATTCATCAAACTAGAAAATACTGATTCTAACCTTCTTAAGGATATGGCTACAACACTTAAAAATAATAAGAGCCTAGATTTAGTATTAATCGCTGGCTATGATGCAAATAAGGTTTCATTTATTGCTGCTACATCAGCTAAGTATAACGCTGTTGAAGTAGTACGTGAAGCAACTAAGATCACTGGTGGTGGCGGTGGTGGTAAGCCAGATCTAGCCCAAGCTGGTGGTAAGGATGTTACTAAGATTGATGAAGCCATAAGCCACTTAAAGGAAATGTATCTATGAAATATTTAGGTCTAGATTTAGGTAGTAAGACTTTAGGAATTGCTATTTCAGATGAGCTAGGTATTCTAGCACGTGCTTTAGAAACATTCCGTTTCGATGAGGACAATTATGAATTAGCAGCTAAATATACTATCAGTATCTGTGAAAAAGAAAAAATCAAAAAGGTAGTTTTAGGTATGCCTAAGCACATGAATGGTGATTTAGGTGTACGTGCACAAATATCTTTTGATTTCAAAAAACTAATTGAAGATAATTCTGATATTGAGGTTATCCTAGTTGATGAAAGATTAACTACAGTAGTGGTTGATAGAGCTATGATTTCTGGTAATGTTAGAAGAGATAAAAGAAAACAAAAGAAGGATGAAATGGCTGCCGTAGTCATTTTACAAAACTATTTAGATAAGAGGTAATCAAATGAGCGATAAGGATAGAAGTTTAACATTAACACTTGATAATGGTAAAGACGTAGAATGTGAAATCTTATTCACTTACCATTCAGATGAATTCGATAAAAATTATGTAGTTTTCCTAGTAAAAGAAACTAATGAGGTTTCAGCAGCAGTTTATAATGAGCATGATGAATTATCAGGCTCACTAGATAAGATTGAAACTGATGCTGAATGGGAAATGCTAGAAGAATTATTAGATGAATATCAAAACCAAAGTATGCCTAACCCAGAAACTTGTAATGGTGTTTGTGAAGGCTGCAGCGGATGTGCAGATATTGAAGATGAAGAGTAATGATTATTTGCTTCAAATGAAAAAATATGCCCAAGAAAATAAGGTCCCTATCATAAAAGATGAGGGCCTTGGTTTCTTATTAGACATAATAAATAATGAAGAGCCAAAAACTATTTTAGAAATTGGTAGTGCTATTTTATATTCAGCATCTATGATGGCTCTTAACAGTAAAGCTAATATCGTTACTATTGAGCGTGACCCAGAAATGATTGAAATAGCTAAAAAGAATTTAAAAGAACTAGGACTAGAAAAAAGAATCACCATAATTGAGGGTGATGCCCTAGAGGTATTTGATCAGGTTAAGAATTACAAATTTGATTTAATATTTATAGACGCAGCTAAGGCTCAATATGAAAAATTCTTTAATCTATATACACCACTTCTTACAGAAGATGGTGCTGTAGTATCTGATAATCTAATCTTCCATGGACTTGTTGGAACTGATACATCAACCTATTCAAGAAGCCTAAGAGGATTAATTAGAAAAATAACTAGCTATCGTGAATTCTTAGCTAATAACACTGAATTCCAAACTACCTTCTATGATGATATTGGTGATGGAATGGGTGTGTCATATAAGCGATGAGTAAGACTAAATATGTTTTAATCATTATTACAGCATTCATAATTGGCTTTGAAACTAATATAGGACATCCTATTACTCCATATCTAGTGAAGGCTCAAGGCTTCCCTGAATATAGCTTTTCCTGGTTTTTCTCTTTGATGAGCTTAGGTATGCTTATTACAGCGCCACTATGGGGAATGTTTTCTGATAGAAGAGGTAATAGATTGACATTCTTCATTTGTGCGGTTGGTTATTCAATCGGACAAATGATGTTTGGTCTATTTGATAATTTGTATCTAGTATATTTTGCTAGATTCTTCTCAGGATGCTTCTCATCTGGTATGAATGTATTCATATTAAGCTATATCGCAACATCAAGAGGATTAAAGGAATTTAAAAAGGAAAGATTAATCCCAATGGCATTATCATTCCAGCTTGTAGGACAAGCATTTGGTAATTTCTTTGGTGGTAAGCTTGGTGATGTTATAAGCTACAACCAGGTATTATTTGTTCAGGCTGGCTCTTTAGCAGTGCTAGGATTAATTGTATTTTTATTCTTTGGATTTAATGATGATGAAAGAGTTATTAAGGAAAGAAAGAACTTTATCCAAAACCTATTAAATGTAAGACAAATAGGCTTATGGATGATATTATTCTTAATTACATTAACTATTTTCTCATTAGTATTTTCAAATGTAACAAAGTATCTAGATTATTATTATTCAGATTTGGGTAAAACATCTGGTGAGCTAGGTAACATGAGCCTAGTAGTAGGTGGTGTAACATTGATAACCAATTTATTAATTACTCCATTTATGTTACAAAAGCTAAAGCCTATCCCAACTATGATAGTATCTGGTATCTTTGGTACAATAATGTTATTTATAACATTTATTAATAAGGATGAGAATTTCATTATTATGGTTTATTCAACATATATGTTATTTATTATGACTAAGCCTATTAATGAATCGGCATCCGCTAACTATATTTCTAGTATGAGGAACCAAGACCCAGGATTAATTCTTGGTGTACGTCAAAGCTTTATTTCACTTGGCGCGGTTGTGGGACCATTACTAGGTGGATTAATTTACTACTCACAGGAAGTAGCAAATAGAAAGATTTTGTTCTTTGCTTGTGCAGGTTTGTATGCAGTAGGAGTAATAATACTTTTAGGTATTTATGCATATAGATTTAGCTTTAAATCTTATAAAGGAGATGATTTATTTGAAAATAAAGGGTAATATCCATATGATTGAATTAGATCATAAGGTAATAGGTATCAAATTATATAAACAAATAATGTTCTTTTATTTTCAAAATAGCCAAATGTCTCTTTTAAAAAAATATCTATACCAGGATAACTGGATTGAGCTTGAATACAATGAAATGACTTCTAAAAAAGGACCATATCTAGCTCATAAGATTGATTTTGTTTATAAGATTGAGGCAATTGGTAAGTTTGATAATATAACATATTTTGATAAATCAGAATTAGATTTATCTTTATATAATTTCTTATTTGAATTTGATAATAAAATGTTTTTAGATTTTGAAATGACTATGCCAAGCTACGAATACAAGGGCAAGAATTTCAAGGCTGAGGTTATCCAAGCTGGCTTTGAGGTATTTAATAAAAATAATGAATCAGTATATAGCTATAGTAATTATATAAAGCCAAAATTAACTAAGACTATTAGTAAAAGAACTGAAAATTTCTTAGGAATAACTGCTGAAATGTTTGAATCTACCGCCATTGAATATAAAGATTTCTATAATGAATTTGATGGTGTATTAGATAAATATAATCCCGCAATTATTATTTATGGAAAGAATGATCAATTAGTATTAAATGATTCTTATGAAATAAATAAAATGCCATCTTTAGTTGAAAAAACTAGATATATTAATCTATGTAATCTAATTAAGAATTTCTATAGCTTAAGAAATGATCCGGGCTTATTTAAGCTTCATCAAATCTACTTTGGAAAGAATGATGAGGTTCAGGTTCATGATGCCTTAGATGATTCTTTAGCTTTGAGAGATGTCTTTGAAGCATTCAAAGAAGATATAAAAACTAGAAAGTATTATGATCTAATAAAGGTAATGTTTAATTAATAATCACATTTTTGTGGTTATTTTTTAAAAATATAAAGCATAATTTTAAAATTGTGATATAATTGTTTTAATATTATTTAGGCAGGTAGTGTTTATGAATTATGAAAAGTCGTGTGGAGCAGTAGTATATACCAAATCCAAGCAGAAGATAAAATTTTTATTAGTTAAGCAAAAGAATGGTTATTATGGTTTCCCTAAGGGACATGTTGAGGGTGAAGAAACAGAACACGAAACTGCCAAAAGGGAAATAAGGGAAGAAACAGGTCTTGATGTAAGATTTGTTGACAATTTTAAAGAATGTGATGAATACGACCTACCTACTAAAGAAGAAACAAAAAAGACTGTAGTATATTTCTTAGCTAATTTCAATAGACAAAGAATTAGGATTCAGGATAAGGAAATAGAAGCATTTGCCTTAGTTGAATTAAATGAAGCCTTAAAGCTTTTAAAATTCGATAGAATGAAAGAAATAATTATTAAAGCTAATGGGATGATACATAATCTTTAAAAGAGCACGTGCTCTTTTATTTTTTATCTAAAAGTGGTATAATTTAATCATTATGGGAGGTATGAATATGGATCTAGTAATTTTAGCTGCCGGAATGGGTAGTAGATTTGGTGGTCTAAAGCAAATTCAAAAGATAGATGAATATGGAAACTTTATAATTGATTATTCAATCTATGATGCGTTAAGAGCAGGATTTGATAGAGTAATCTTTATTATTAAAGAAGAAAATTATGATATATTTAAAGAAACAATTGGTAAGCGTGTTGAATCAAAAATTAAGGTGGAATATGCTTTCCAAAAGCTAGAATTATTACCAAAGGGATATTCTGTCCCTGCAGACAGAGTTAAACCACTTGGTACAGCACAAGCATTACTTGCATGTAAGGATATCGTATCTGATACATTTGCAATTATTAATGCTGATGATTTCTATGGAAAGGAATCATTTAAGATTGCTGCTGATTACCTAAATAAGATAAGAGGTACTAAGGGCAAATATGCTAACGTAGCATATTATGTAGCAAACACAATGACTGAAAACGGCGCTGTTAAGCGTGGTGTTTTAGGATTTGATAAGAATCATTTCTTAACTGATTTATGCGAATCAAATGTTGAATTTAGTGGTGATAAGGTATTAATGACACCACTTGATGAACGTATTCCATCTAAGATGATTGAACGTGATACATTAGTATCTATGAATTTATTCTGCTTCACGCATGATATTATGGATTATCTTGAAGAAAGATTCCCTAAGTTTTTGGATGATAATAAGGATAATATGTTAAAATGTGAATACCTACTTCCAACAGTAGTAGATGAGCTAATTAAGGAAGGTAAGGTTACAACAGAAGTATTATCTTCACCAGCTGTATGGTATGGCATCACTTATAAGGCAGATCAAGAGAACGTAGAAAAATCATTAAAGGCCTTAGTTGATAAAGGCGATTATAAAAAAGGATTATGGTAATAGAAAATCTCCCTCGTGGAGATTTTTCTTTTATAATATTATAAAAGTGATATAATTACATAGGCGTGAGGTATGTATGATAGCTACACTTGTTATATCAATTATAACTTTTATATTAATTACAATCTCAATATTATTTTTTCCAACCTTCAAGGTTCGTCATCTCCACATCTCAAGCTTCTGGGTTGTGGCACTAGTTGGAGCATGCTTACTACTTATATGTCAGCTTGTACCATTTGATCGTATTAGAACCGAGCTAACTAGTGATGGTGGAATAAACCCACTAAAGATATTAGTGTTATTTTTCTCAATGACATTCTTATCTATCTTCTTAGATGAAATAGGCTTATTTAGACTACTTGCTAATAAAGCCTGTAAGGTAGCAGGAAAGAATCAAATAATATTGTTTATAATCTTATATTTATTAACATCAATTCTTACAGTATTTACATCTAATGATGTTGTTATATTAACATTTACACCATTTATTTGTTTCTTCTGTAAGAATGCTAAAATAAATCCACTTCCTTATTTAGTAAGTGAATTTGCCGCAGCAAATACTTGGTCAATGATGTTAATTATTGGTAATCCTACTAATATTTATTTAGGAACATCTGCAGGAATTAATTTCATTGATTATATTCAGGTTATGGCACTGCCTACACTTGCGGCAGGAGTAGTGGAATTTGTGTTAATCTTACTCTTATTCCGTAAGCAACTAAAAGAAGAAATGTCACTTAACATATCAGATGAAATTAACATTGATAAATTTGAACTAATAGTTGGTGTTCTGCATTTAGTTGTATGTCTTGTTTTATTAGTAATATCAAGCTATATAAGCCTTGAAATGTGGCTAATATCTGCAATATGTGCAGGATCATTGATTGTGGTTATAGTAGTAAGTAGATTAATTAGAAAGAGAAGCCTAAGACAGTTTATTCATATTACTGGTAGACTTCCATGGCAATTAATTCCGTTCGTATTATCAATGTTTACAATTGTAGTGGCAATGAATTACCAAGGAATATCAGATAAGATTGGTGAAATATTAGGTAGTGATGCCATAGTATGGAAATATGGATTCTCATCATTTATTATGGCAAACTTCATCAATAATATTCCGATGAGTATATTATTCTCATCAATTCCTACAGGACTTGCGAGTGCTGCCTATAAACAAGCAGTCTATGCTTCAATTGTTGGTAGTAATATAGGCGCATTCCTAACACCAATTGGTGCCCTTGCAGGAATTATGTTTACTAATTTAACTGAAGCATATGATGTTAAATATGGATTTAAAGAATTTATTAAATATGGAGTAATAATAAGTATTCCAACAATAAGCGTAACATTGTTAATGTTAATGGTATTAGTATAGAAAGCTCGAAAAGAGCTTTTTCTTTTTATAATAATGCACATAAATATTGAAGTTATGTACATAATAGAATATAATATAGACATAGAAGGTGAAACTATGTGCAGAATTACGACTACAGAATTTAAAAATAACTTTGGTAAATATGTTGATTTAGGTCAATACGAAGAAATTGAAGTTGTAAAAAGAGACAAGGTTATTTTTAGAATTATTCCTGAGAGGTTAAAACTAGTAGAAGAAGCTAAAAAATTTATTGGAATCTTGCCAAAGGGAGCCACTATTGGCGTAGATCCAGATGAAAGAGGCTAATATGAAAGTTTTGTTTGATAGTAATGTAATCATAGATGCATTATCTGAAAGGGATGATGCAAACAAATACTCATCTATATTATTTTTAGAAGCTGTTGATTCAAGAATTATTCAAGGCTATCTTTTATCTAAGCAAATTACAGATATCTACTATGTCTTAAGAAAATATAAATTAGATGAAGAAATTAGAAAAGATTTTGTTAATTTACTATTAAAAACATTTAAGGTAATTGACACAAAACCTGATGATTTATTAAAAAGCTTGTTTATCAGTGGAACAGACTATGAAGATGATATAATAATGTACGCAGCATTAAATAGCAAGGTAGATTGTATTGTCACTAACGATATTAAAGATTTTAAAAATTCCAAAGTTAAGGTGTTAACACCTGAAGAACTTGTTAACAAATTAGATTTAGTCTAGTTTATATAACATATATCAGCAATCCTAAAGCCAGCAATTGCCTTTTTCTTTTATGCTTGACTAAACCAACAGTTCAATAAAAACTAAAATAAATATACCAGTAATATCTTTTCAATATTGAATAACTGGGATATAATTTAAGTGAAATTGGAGGTGGCGATATGATTAGATTATCAGAAAACATTAGTAAATACCGAAAAGAAAAGCAAATGACACAAGAGGATTTAGCCTCTGCATTAGGCGTGACATTTGCGGCTGTAAGCAAATGGGAAAGAGGAGTTGCTACACCTGAGCTTAGTCTAATAGTCAGAATGGCTGGCCTATTTGATATATCTACAGACTCTCTTATTGGATATGAAATAGAAGATAAGAATATAAAGACATTAATTGATAAGACTGATAAATTAATTGCTTCTAAAAAATATCAAGAAGCATTAAATGAAATAAATGATGCTTTATTTAGATATCCTAATAATTTTAAAATAGTTTATCTAGGTGCTAAAACATATTATATTGCTGGTTTCAAGTTAGATAAAAAAGAATATTTCAAAAGATGTATTGAGTTATTTGAACGTTCAATATTACTTATTAATCAAAATGATGATAATGAAATAAATGAAGTGTCAATTCAAGGTGAAATAGCACAATGCTATATCAGTCTTGGAGAGATTGATAAGGGAATAGAAATATTTAAAAAATATAATGTTAATGGACTATATAATGCGGCTATTGCCTATTCAGCAATGTTGGATGGTGTGAAGAACAAGATAGATGTTGAACCATTTATTAATAATTCAATAACTACTTTATTTAGCAATTTAACATTAACTATAGTGTCTAGTGTTGATTATTATAAAAAAACAAAAAAATACGATAAAGCTATAGATTCTTTGTTATGGCTAAAGGATATATTTATTAATTCCAAAAAGGATAATAATAAGAGTGCCTATTATGACAAGATTGTTGCCTACATATATGCTGAAGCAGCATTGTGTGCATATTATAAGAAAGACAATAAAGCTAATGAATATTTAAATTTAGCTTATGAATATGCCACTAAATTTGATAAGGATCCTGTATTTAAGCTTGATAATATAAAGCTTTATACAGACACCTATAAGGATGTTTATGCTGTAGATTCACTTGGTGAAAGTGCAATGGAATCAGTATATAAAGCCTTGAAGGATGAGAAAGTATTATTACAGAAATTTGAGAAAATAAGGGGAGAGAATAATGAAAAGAAAGACTAATATAAAACCATATACTAAGCAGTTTTACAAGAAAAATATTTTAAATTTCATAGTAGCATTCTCTGAGGTATTGTTAGTTACTGCAGGAATGCTAACAATATCATGGCTACTACAACAGGTAACTGACTTGATTGCTGGAAAGAATTCTAATTTTGATTTACCACAACTATCAATTGTGGCAGGTGTGCTATTTGTTGGATGTATGCTAAGCTATTTAATATCTTATGGTTCTAAGCCTAGATTTATTACTAAAGGTATTTCTCAATACAAAGAATATATATTTGAAAAGGTTACTAAGAAGAATATTTCAGCCTTTGTGGGTGAAAATTCATCAAAATATATATCATCACTTACAAATGATATTCAATCAATTGAAAAAGGATATTTATGGAATATATTTGATATCATGTCTAATATAATATTATTTATTGGTGCCTTAGTTATGATGTTTATCTATAGTCCACTTTTAACAGTTATTGCCTTAGGCTTAACTACATTACCTATTATTTGCACAATATTTATTGGTGGTAAGATGGCTAAGGCTGAAAAGACTGTATCAGATCAAAATGAGGTTTATACAGCTACAATAAAGGATACCTTAAGTGGATTCTCAGTTATTAAAGCTTTTAAGGTTGAATTTGAAATGATTAAAAACTTTAAAGATAACATTAAAAGACTTGCGAATGCACAATCTAAAAAATATAAGATGCAAATATTAATGGAAATGGCTGGTACAGGTGCATCATTAATTGTTCAAATGGGAATATTCTTAATTGGCGCATATCTAGCAACTACAGGCCAAGGTGTTACAGCTGGTACTACAATTGTATTTGTTCAGCTTCTAAATTATGTACTAAATCCAATCCAAGTAGTTCCAAAGGCATTAGCTGAAAGAAAGGCTGCCAAGGGATTAATTGAAAAGATTGCTAAAGAGCTAGATCAAAATGTTAGAGAAGAAAAAGAAGCAACTCTTGATAAGCTATCAACTGGTATAAGTGTTAAGGATTTAAAATTTGGCTATACAGAGGATAAAGAAATATTACATGGTATTAGCTGTGAATTTAAATTGGGTAAGAAATATGCAATAGTTGGTACATCAGGCTCTGGTAAATCTACACTTTTAAATCTATTAATGGCATCTAATGATAATTACCAAGGTAGCATCAGCTACGATGGAACAGAAATAAAGGATTTAAACAGTAATAATTTATATGAAATTGAAAGTATTATTCAACAAACAGTATTTATATTTAATACAACAATTAAGAATAATATTACAATGTTCCAAGACTTTGCCGAGGAAGATATTGAAAAAGCAATTGATATGTCTGGCTTAAGAACTTTAGTTAATGAAAAAGGATTAGATTATTTATGTGGTGAAAATGGCAGTGGCTTATCTGGTGGGGAGAAGCAAAGAATATCAATTGCCAGATGTCTACTTAGAAAATCACAGGTTCTACTTGTTGATGAAGCAACAGCGGCACTAGATGCTGAAACAGCATATCAGGTTTCTAATTCAATCTTGAATCTAGAGGATGTTACAAGTATAGTTGTTACACACTCACTAGAAGAAGGCCTTCTAAAGCAATACGATGAAATCATTACATTAAAGAATGGATCTATTATTGAAAAAGGAACATTTGATAATTTAATCAATAATAAAGGATACTTTTATTCACTATTTACAGTATCACAATAATGTCTCAGAAATGAGGCATTTTTTGTTATATTTAAGACTATTATATAAAATATAATAAATTCTTTGGCACTTTTAACTTGACAGTGCCAAAACGCTGTAATATAATAGTGTTGCACTTAGATAGAGAGAGTGCAAGCGAGGTGTTGTTTGTGTTAACAGATAGACAAAAACTAATCCTAAAAGCAATCATCGAAGAATATGTAACAACTAATGAACCAGTTGGTTCTAAGATGTTGACTGAAAAACCATATCTTGATTTTTCAAGTGCTACTCTTCGTTATGAAATGCAACATCTTGAAGAGACAGGTTATTTATTAAAGACTCATACCTCTTCAGGAAGAATTCCATCTGAGGTTGGATACAAATATTATATAGATCATTTAATCATTAGAGATAATGATGTAACTGAATTCTATAAATATATTGATTCTATCTTGGATGATAAATTATCTTCTAGATCTGAAAAGATTAAAAAGATAACTGAATTCCTAAGTGATTTAACAAGTTACTTTTCTGCAATCATTACATCACCTAATGAACAAGCTAAGGTTTTAAGACTTGAGATTGTTCCTCTAACTGAGAATGAAGCAATCTTGTTGATAGTTACATCAACTGGTGATGTTCAATCAGAAATAATTGAAATTCCAAATAATTATAAGATGGATGATTTATTACGTATTATTGGTATGTTTGATACAGCAATGTATGGACATTCAATTTACGAAATTAGAGATATCTTATCAAATGAAGCATCTAAACCTAGAATTAGACAAATGGTTGACTTCAGAGATGATATTTTGAACTTTATGATTAAAGCATTTGAAGGATTCTTACATGGTGAAATGGTAAGTACTGGTTTATCTAAGCTACTTAACCAACCTGAATTCCAAGATTCTAAGAAGATGCAGTCAGTTATAAAGGCAATTGAAAAAGATATCCTATCTAATTTTGGTGATAAGAGAAGCAGTGGTATTCAAATCCATATTGGTAGAGAAAATCTAATTGAAGGATTTGAGGAATGCTCAGTAATAATGATGCCATTTAATGTTGGCGATAACGAGAATGGTTTAATCTATGTTATCGGACCACTTAGAATGAATTATAGAGCAGTCATACCTCTACTAGAGTACATCGGTAAGAGTATGAATAAGCTTAACAAGAGGTAGGTGTTATAGTTGAGCGAAAAAGAAAAGAAAGATGATCTAGCAAAGAAGCTAGAAAAAGAACTTGAAGATCTACAAAATGTAGATGCTACTGATGGCTTTGAAGAAGAAAAAGAAGATAAGAAGCCTGAAGAAAAAAAGAAAGAAAATAAAAAAGAGAAAAAATCTAAAGAACAAGAAAAAATAGAAAAGCTTGAGCTAGAGGTTGAAAAGCTAAAGGCTGAGGTTGCTAATTGGAAGAATGAATACCTAAAAGCACATGCTGATAGTCAAAACTTCCAAAAGAGAATAAATGATCAAGCAATTAAAGATAGAAAATATGCATCACAAGGTGTTGTTGGAAATCTAGTTGGACCAATCGACATGTTAGTTCAAATAGTTAATATGCCAGCTCCTACACCAGAGGTTGCAAATTATCAAATCGGTTTTCAAATGATTGCAAATCAATTAGTTGATGTATTAAAGGGTGAAGGCCTTGCTCCAATTGAGGCTAAGGTTGGTGACGAATTTGATCCAGCTAAGATGCAAGCAGTTGAAACTGTAAATGATCCTGAATTTGAAAATAACATTATCACAAAGATAATGCAGCCAGGATATATGTACAAGGATAGAGTACTAAGACCTGTAATGGTCGTTGTAAATAAAAAAGAAGAACCTAAAGAAGAAATTAAGGAGGAAAAATAATTATGACAAATAAAGTAATTGGTATCGATTTAGGTACAACAAATTCATGCGTTGCAGTTATGGAAGGCAAGGAAGCAAAAGTTATTACAAATGCAGAAGGTGTAAGAACTACTCCATCTGTAGTTGCATTCAAGGGTGATGAAATTCAAGTTGGTGATGTTGCAAAGCGTCAAGCAATCACTAACCCTAATACAGTTTCATCTATTAAAAGACATATGGGTGATAGCTCATATAAGGTAGATATTAATGGTAAGAAATATACACCACAAGAAATTTCAGCTATGATTTTACAAAACTTAAAAGCAACTGCTGAAGCATATTTAGGAGATAAGGTTGGCAAAGCTGTTATTACAGTTCCAGCTTACT
>JAFTDB010000035.1 GCA_017454375.1 Acholeplasmatales bacterium
TAGATATTTGGAATAAAAAGAAAAACAAATAGATTCAAAATATAATAAAATGTCCTAACAATATGTTAGGATTTTTGTCGTTATAGAATGTAAACAAAGGGATTTTAGTGCTTAAATAGAATTTCCTAAACAATAAAAAAACACCTTATCTATAATAGAAAAGGTGTCTATACACTATATATTATATATATTATTTAACAGGTTTAATTACTTCTACTCCACCCATATATGGACGTAAAGCTTCTGGAATACGGATTGAACCATCCTCTTGGTAATTGTTTTCAACAAATGCAATTAAGCCTCTTGGTGTAGCAAGTACTGTATTATTTAATGTATGAAGTAGATATGTTCCATCCTCACCCTTAGTACGAATACCAAGACGACGTGCTTGTGCATCACCTAGTGTTGAGCATGAACCAACCTCAAAATATTTTTGTTGACGTGGAGACCAAGCCTCAACATCACATGATTTAACCTTTAAATCAGCTAAATCACCACTACAGCATTCTAGTGTTCTTACAGGAACATCTAGTGAACGGAAGAATTCAACAGTGAATGACCACATCTTATTGTACCACTCCATTGAATCTTCTGGCTTACAAATAACAATCATCTCTTGTTTTTCAAATTGATGAACACGATAAATTCCACGTTCTTCAATACCATGTGCACCAACTTCTTTTCTAAAGCATGGTGAATATGATGTTAATGTAATAGGTAATTCCTTTTCAGGAATGATTTGATCTTTGAATCTACCAATCATTGAGTGTTCTGATGTACCGATTAAATATAGATCTTCTCCTTCAATCTTATACATCATGTTTTCCATTTCAGCAAAGCTCATAACACCATTAACAACATCTGAATGAATCATGAATGGTGGAATACAATATGTAAATCCTTTATTAATCATAAAGTCTCTTGCATAAGATAACATAGCTGAATGTATTCTTGCGATATCGCCACATAAGAAATAGAATCCATTTCCAGATGTTCTACCTGAAGCATCCTTATCTAGACCATTGAATCTAGCAATGATATCAGCATGATATGGAATCTCATATGGTGGAACAACTGGTTCACCAAATCTTTCATTCTCAACATTTTCTGAATCATCCTTACCAATAGGAACACTCTTATCAATAATGTTAGGAATGATTAGCATTCTTTTCTTTAATTCAGCTTGAAGATTATCAAGCTCTGGTTCAATTTCAGCTATTCTTTCATTATTCTTTTGAACCTGTGCTTTAATAGCGTTAGCTTCTTCAATCTTCTTTTCCTTCATTAATAAACCAATCTTTTTAGATAAGTCATTACGAGAAGCTCTTAGATTTTCAGCTTCTACTCTTAAGCCTCTAATCTTCTTATCTAGATCAATTACCTCATCAACAAGTGGTAATTTTGCATCTTGAAATTTTTTCTTAATATTTTCTTTTACTAATTCTGGGTTTTCTCTTAAAAATTTAATATCAAGCATTTTATTTTCCTCCTAATATATAAAAAGTCCCTAAGTTATAAACTTAAGGACGAATTACCGTGGTGCCACCTTAATTCTAGCCGAAGCTAGCACTTTTTAACATACTCATCAAGGGTAGATTCATAGGCTTATTGTATAACCTCTCACCAGCCGGTTACTCTCTTGAACACATCAGCAAATTACTATTTCCTCTCACTTGAGCAATATAATTATACTCTATTATTAATATTTTTCAAATTATTTATCTAATATTTCAAATAACTTCTTAGCAGCAAGCATTGGTCCATCATGCTCCATACCGTCTACTGCAAGCTTAGTATGAAGAACGCCAATCTCTACACCACTCTTTTTTAAATCTTTAAACATCTTATCGATAATCTTTGTTGTTTCTTCCTTCTTTTGAACAGGTCCAAATGGATTAGCAAAGAATGATTCAACTAGACCCTTTTCTTGAGTAGTGCCTTTAGCTACTCTAGCGCCACGCTTGAATTCAGCCTTAGCTTTTTCTAGATCATCAAAGATTTCGATTTCTACGTTTTCTTCTGAATAGTTATTAGCGTAGAATAACATATCAACCTCATATCCAGCCATGATTTGTGGATATGTAGCAACAGGGATGATTAATCTTGAATTAGATTTATCAGGATTCATGAAGATGGCTCTATCCATTTCATTGTAGATATAATCTCTAGCCATATCATCAATTCTAACAAAGGCACCTATTTCAGTACCATAAGCTCTAATCTTACCATCCTCACAATATTTGAATGTACCCATATCATCAAATACTGTAAGAATAGATGAGATATTATCTCCTGCATATTCCTGAAGTGCGGCAATAGTTTCACTCTTACCAGCACCACTATCTCCAATTAATACAATGTTTTTCTCTTTACCATTTTTCATAGTGATGTGAACACATGCACCGTGAAGAGGTAATGCACCTTGCTTGATCATCTTTACGTTATATAAAGTTAATAACATCTTCTTCATATAACCAAAGTATTCAATGCTTTCATCATGAGGTGCTACACCAAAATAGATATCCTCTTCTTCATCATAATAGAATTTAGATTCACCATCTATTTCAGCACCAAATACATAGATTGCATCTGGCTTCTTTCCCTTAACCTTATTAAGTGGAACGAATTCAAATAGGTTACAGTTAGCAATACCAAGTGCCATGTAGTCAACATGGAAATAGATATAAGTAAGTGAGCTACCAACCATAGCGGCGAAGCAATAATAATCATTAGGATTGAATTTATTTTTGAATTCATCAATTGGATTATTATATGTTTCAGGATAAACACCAGTTCTCTTATTCTTTCTAGTATAAGAGATAAGTGGTGGACGTATTAAGATTTGTTCAATAAATGGACATTTAGATAAGAATGCATATTTACTATCAACATTCATCCAAGCATTTCTAGAAATTAAAATAGATGCGTTAATACCTGATGGTAATTGACGATATACTGAGAAATGACTTCCAAATAATTTTTCTGAAATAGCACGATATGTCTTTAATACGGTATCAGTGAATTCAGTTTGAGCCGCAATAAAGCTTGCAGACTCAACGCTTTGATAATTAGCCTTATTAGAAGTTATCGCATAACGCTCTAATCTACGCCAATAATCATAGAAGTCTTGAATTACATCATATAATACATCCTTCTTATCTAATGCTCTGAAGAAATAGCTATTTTGACCTTTTAATGTTTCAATTGAATAAACTAATAAGCCCTTGAATAAATTAATAGTGCCACTAACTAAATGTTTCTTAGGGAAGATGTTAAATATTTGTAGCATCTTTTGATTTGATGTTTTATATGCTCTATCTATAAAGCTTGTCCAAATTTCTTTAAAGCAGTTTGAATCTAATATCTCTATTTCTGTTTTACAGAATGTTTCAGAGAAATTAAGTACTACTTCTTTTCCGTTATAAATATATTCCATAATATCACACTAGAATAGTCCAACTATTTTTCCATCAACAACATCAATTGCGTTAGCAGCTGGCTCAAGTGGTAAGCCTGGCATACGAACGATTTCACCTGTTAGGGCTACAATGAAGCCAGCACCTGTTGCAGGAATAAGATCTCTAATCGTAATTGTAAAATCCTTTGGTCTACCAAGTAGCTTTGGATTATCAGATAATGAATATTGAGTCTTTGCCATACATACCTGTAGGGAGTCCCAACCAAGCTTTGTATATTGCTTCATCGCAGTAACTGCGGCAGGTAAGAATTCAACATTCTTAGCTCCATAGATTTCTTTACATACAGCTTCAATCTTTTCTTTTAGTGATTGTCCGTCTTCATAGATGAACTTGAATTCTTGGTTATTATTATCAATAGCCTTGATTACCTTTTCAGCTAAATCAATACCACCAAGGCCACCTTTAGCAAATACTTCTGAAAGTGATACCTCATGACCATTTTCTTTAGCCCAGTTCATTAAGCATTCTACTTCTTTATCTGTATCTGTGTAGAATCTATTAACAGCTACAACATATGGTAGATTATATTTCTTGATATTCTCAATATGCTTTTCAAGGTTTTCAATACCCTTTTGTAATGCAGCAACATTTTCTTCCTTTAGGTTCTTGTATAAAACTCCACCATGAAGCTTTAATGCACGAATAGTTGCAACAATAACAACTGCAGATGGTTTAATGTCTGCTTGACGGCATTTGATATCTAAGAATTTTTCAGCACCTAAATCAGCGCCAAATCCTGCCTCAGTAACAACATAATCAGCTAGCTTAGCAGCTGCCTTTGTTGCGATAACTGAGTTACAGCCATGAGCGATATTAGCAAATGGTCCACCATGAACTAATGCTGGAGTGTGCTCTAATGTTTGAACAAGGTTTGGCTTTAATGCTTCCTTCATTAATGCACATACAACACCAGTAGCCTTTAAATCATCAACTGTAACTGGTTCCTTATCATAGTTATAAGCAACAACAGTTCTTGCGATTCTCTTCTTGAAATCTTCAGGATCTTTAGATAAGCATAATACTGCCATAACCTCTGAAGCAACTGTAATATCAAAATGATCCTCACGTGGTGTACCATTAGATGAACCACCAAGACCAACAACACAGTTACGTAGCTCTCTATCGTTCATATCTAAGCAACGATGCCATGTAATTCTTGTTGGATCTATTCTTAATGTGTTGCCTTGGTGAATGTGGTTATCAAGTAATGCAGCAATTGCGTTATTAGCACAAGTGATAGCGTGAAGATCACCAGTGAAATGTAGGTTGATATCCTCCATCGGAACTACTTGAGCGTATCCACCACCACAAGCACCGCCCTTAACACCAAGTACTGGTCCTAATGATGGCTCACGTAGGGCAACAATAACATTCTTTTTAAGTCTAGTTAATGCATCTGCTAAACCTACAGTAGTTGTAGATTTACCTTCACCAGCCTTTGTTGGTGATATTGCAGTAACTAAAATAATTTTACCATTTTTATCTTTCTTAATTGCGTTGACATCAATCTTAGCTTTATATTTACCGTATAAATCTAAGTCGTCTTCTTTTAGTCCTAGTTTAGCAGCAATCTCCTTAACTGGAACTAGCTTTGTTTGTTGAGCAATCTCTAAATCACTTAACATTGTTTTTCCTCCCTTATTTTGTTTTAAAAGGAAGCCCTCGAGCTTCCTTTTACTTTCTCAATTATTCTTCTTCGTCTTCTTCTGGAAGATTTGCGTTATGATAGATTTCGTTAACATCATCATATTCTCTTAAAGTTTCAAGTAATCTCTTGAACTTAGCAAGATGATCTTCATCTAAATCTACATATGTGCTTGGAACTAAATCAACACTTGCAGTTTCGAATTCTAATTCTGGCTTAGCAGCTAGAAGTCCGTTTTTAATTCCATCAAAGTCTGATGGTTGAGCAGTGATTGTTACGAAGCCATCTTCATCAGTTGTAATTTCTTCACAATCACAACCAGCTTCAAGTAAAGCTTCCATTGCTTCATCTTCACTCATACCTTCAAATACGAATTGAGCTTTTCTATTGAATAGGTAGCCAACAGATGTACCGATTGTACCACCAGTTTTAGAGAATGCAGTACGTACCTCTGTATAAGTTCTATTATCATTATCAGTTAAGCATTCAACGATAACTGCTACGTTACCTGGACCATAACCTTCATATGATTTTTCTTTTGTAGCACCGCTGTTAAGACCTTGTGCCTTAGCGATTGCTCTCTTGATAACGTCTGCAGGACATTGATCTTTCTTAGCTCTTTCAATAACTCTCTTTAAGCTTTGATTCATTTCTGGATCAGGAACACCTGCTTTAGCAGCACTAAAAATTTCCTTTCCCCATTTAGCATATTTACTAGATTTCATTGCAGCAGTCTTTGCCATAGAAGCTGCTCTAACCTCATGGGCTCTTCCCATAAATTACACAACCTTTCAAATAAATTTAAAAATTACCTTTTTTATTATATAAAAAAACATTATCTCTTGCAACTTTTTTTAATACTTATTTTTATATGTCTTTAAATCGTTTCTTACAAAGAATTTATTTTTTATTATCATCGCACCATTTTTTTTGATTTCTCCAACATATTGTCTAGAGACATTTAATTCTTCTTGGACATCTGAACTAGTTAAAATATTTTTATTTATATATTCAAATAAATTATCATAGCTTAATATGCATTCTTTACTATTTGAATATAATTCTTCATAACTAATTCGATAGCTAGAATTAAATATTATCTCATTTCCAAATGATGTTAAAAATGGTTCTTCATCAGCTTTAAAATCATAATGATATTCTTTAGATGTGCTATCTTCAAAAAATACAATAAGATTATTATTTGATGCTTTAATAAAATCCTTAACAAGCTTTTTTCTTCTATCTTTTACATAATTACTTACATCACTATAATTTATCTTTTTTAAATAATTATCATCCATTGATGATTTTGCTTTTGATGCTATCAATAATTCAATTTCATTATAAGATTTATATCCATTATCCTTTAATATTTGTGC
Source organism: Acholeplasmatales bacterium (assembly GCA_017454375.1). Lineage (GTDB taxonomy): Bacteria > Bacillota_I > Bacilli_A > Acholeplasmatales > Anaeroplasmataceae > Anaeroplasma. Next base: position 6,504 of record JAFTDB010000035.1, read on the forward strand.
TATATTTTGTCTATCAGCAGGAATTACTCTTTCCCCAATCCAATCTCTTGTCCAATCCTCATTAAGTGATAAAACACCTTTGTTTTTAAATAATTCAAAAAACACTGGATAATATGGAGAATTATTTAATTCTATATAACATTCATCACTATCTGGTATATAGAAAAAATAAGCAAAAACATATTCATCATTTCTTATTTCGTATACATTCAAGTCTATCCCACCTATCCATTAATAATTCCTTGCATTTAGATAAATATAAAGGATTTAAAAAATCACTAAATTCCTCAAAAACGTAATCTATATCAAGTGCTGTAGGTAACATTTCAATCGGAACTAATTTTAAATTTTCTTCTAAATCTGATGAGGCAATATATGTATTTGCCCTTTTTATTTCTTTTACATTGTATTCTTTTATATCATCATCTTTATATGTTGGTGATAAAAATGAAAGTCCTTGATCAAAAAGTGGAGCAAGTCTATAAGTCTTTTTCTTTTTATCAAATAATATTTCTATATTTGCTCCATGTCTATCTTTATTGTTAATTAGAAAATCCACAATGAACATTTTATAAATTGTATCAATAAATCCAAATCTTTTACAAAAATCAAGTGTTGTTTCATTTTGTTTTTTTTCTATTTTATAAAAATTCTCAAAGCTAATTTTAGATTCATTAGCTTTTTTAAAATCATATGAATAATTTAAAAATGTATTATATTCTTTGCCATCTATTACAACATCTGCATTAACTAAATAATAATCAAGGTGCTCTATATTTAAATATTCCATTATTTTACAGGCAATCATTTCATTGATTGCTTCATAACCAAATACACCATTAATATCATCAAAGTATGATAATTTATAATAAACCTTTTTGCCATTAGAATATGAAAAGCTTTTTAAATATGAACCTGCTGTACCAGAAGATTCTCTTGTCTTTGACCATGATAAATGTTTCAAGTCTCTTTTTTCTTTAATAATCATAATATCACCAAGAACAAAATAGCACTTTTATTGACATTTGTCAAGTAAATGTCATTTTTGTTCTTAAAGAAAAAGAGCCAATAAATGGCTCTAAATAGTTAATTTTAAAGTGGTAAATCCTTTCTTATAAATCTTCTACCACCGATATAGGCTGTTGTCAATCCTATAACAAACATAACTGCAAATTCCCAAATCCAGTTATAAGATATCGCTACATCATAACCAGATACTGCCTTAGCGAAATTACCCATTGAGTCAGTATCGATTAAAGTAAACAATGTCATGTAGTTGAATATATTCATTGATTGAACACCAACACCTACTGATACGAATGCTTTATTACCAAATAAACCAAGGATACAGAATAGGAAGCATACGATTGATGCACCACCACCAACAGCGATACTGTATTTACTCTTATTGAAGAATGCAGATGCACCAAAGCAAATACCCATTAAGGCAAACATTGCAAGGAATGATGCTGTACAATACATGATTGTTCTTAGTGGAATACTCTTTGCTGCATTTGGATTGTTAGCAAGTCTAATTGCTTGGCCAATTGCTTCACTTATTAATGCTGTACTTGTTATTACAACATACATTGCAATAAGTGCTAATACCATAAAAATGTATTGAGTCTTAATAACTGTCTTTCTACTTGTTGGAGTAGATAAGATATAAGCCATTGAACCAGTATTAACCTGGGCAGCGATTAGGTTATTACAAGTAATCATAACGAATACCATTGGAAGTAATACACCAGCAATCTTATAAACCAAATCATTTAATACTGCGTTCATATCTATTTGACTCATTACCTGAATACGTGATAACGAGAAGCCCATCTTCTCAAGCAAGCCTAAGATTTGTAGCCATGATAATTCTTCTTCTCTAACATAATTTGTAACAGTATCCATATCGATATTGGTGAATATACTTTTACTACCAATTACGATATTGATTACGAAGAAGATTCCTGCACTACCAAGTGTCATGACAAGCCATAAAACCCAGCTAGATTTAAATGCCTGCATGAATAGTGGCTTCGATATAAATTTGCTTCGTCTTTTTTCTGAATAATTAACTGTTGCTTCCATCAGATAAGCCCCCTAAGTTCTCCATAAAATATCTATGAAGAGTATATTTTTCTTCATTGAGTGATTTTATATTAAAATCCTTTATTAGACCGATAAATTCATTAATTTGATTAACATTTACATTAAGCTTTAATGTTAATGTTTCAAAGATTGCTTCCTTGACTTCATAGCCAAGCTTTAATGCTTTATCATAATCGTTTTTGTCATTAAATGTTACAATGTATTCTCTTGTTGGTTGTTCATGCATTGCATGCACATCTACAACATCAATCAAGTGACCATTGCTTATAAATCCAACATAATCACAAGTCTCTTCTAGCTCATCAAACATATGGTTTGACATTAATACTGTTGCGCCACGATCCTTAGCCTCATCCAAGATCTTAATAAACGCTTCACGCATCAGTGGATCTAGGCCTGTTGTTGGTTCATCAAGTAAGATGATTTCAGGGTGATGCATGAATGCTGCAACTATCGCAGTTTTTTGTTTCATACCCTTACTCATTCTCTTTAGGTTTGCTGTAGGATCTAGCTGAAGCATATTAATATATCTTTCAGCATCACTCATATCAGTAATACCCAACATTTTTGCTTGTAGGTTTAAAAACTCACTTCCGTTTTCTACTGGTGGGAATGCTATTTCACCAGGTAGATAACCAATAATCTTCATTAAATCTACATTGGCCTTTCTTGGGTTAACACCTCTTACATAAACCTCACCAGAATCTGGTTTAATGAATCCCATTATGTGACGAAGTGTTGTTGTCTTACCAGCACCGTTGGTTCCACAATAACCAAAGACACAGCCTCTAGGAATCTTAAATGATACATCAAAGATTCCTCTTCCTTTACCGTAGTCCTTAGTAACATTTTTTAATTCGATTACAACATCCTCTGCAGGTGTATTGTTTAGCTTTTGGAATACTTCTTCATTTATCATTTTGTATTCCCCCTTACACCTGATAGACCATCAAAGCTCTTTTCTTCCTTGTAGAAGCTCATGAAATATTCTTGTAATGTAAATGGTATCTCTCCAAAATCCTTTACATCATATTTCGTTATTTTATTTAAGAACTCTTTAGTCTTACTTCTATCAACAGTGACCAAGCAAGTTAGCTTTGCTTCATCACTTGTTTTAATATCATTATTTTTATCACCTATGAATTTATTTAAGCTTTCTAAGCTATCAAATTTTAATTCATATGTTAATAGCTCTCTATTCTTTAAATCCTCTGCCTTAAATGTTGATACATGGATACCATCTTTAATAATTGAAATAGTATCGCATGTTGCATCTACCTCAGAGAAGATATGAGATGAAAGTAGAATTGTTTTCCCTCTTTTCTTCTCTTCGATAATGAATTTAATAAATACCTCCTGCATCAAAGGATCAAGTCCTGATGTAGGCTCATCTAATATTAATACATCTGGGTCATTCATGAATGCCGCAACAACTGCTAGCTTTCTTTTTTCACCCAAGGACATACTCTTAACACTCATATCAGGATTAAGCTTAAATAAATCAAGAAGATAATTTAATCTATCTTCATTCTTCTCGCCTCTCATATCCTGCATCATCTTTAAAAATCCTCTACCATCTAGTCCTGCAGGTATAGCTGGTTCACCTGGTAGATAACCAACGTGTCCTAGTAGCTTATCTGTATTTCTAAATGATTCCTGGCCAAAGATTGTAATGCTTCCCTTTTGAGGTTTAGCAAAACCCATTATATGTCTAATTGTTGTCGATTTTCCTGCTCCATTCGGCCCTAAGTAACCATAACATTCTCCCTTATGGACCTTAATAGAGACATCGAAAACTCCTCTTCCGTAGCCATAATCCTTTGTTAGATGATCAACATTGATTATGACCTCTCTATTATCTAAGTTCTCCATAAGCTACTCCTTTGCAAGACCCATAGAAATTGTATAGTAGTCTCTAAACTTATCACCATTGTGGCTATCTGGGAATGTTTCATTAATCTTATCAATATCAGCCTTTGTTGGGTGTGTTCCAACTTGATGAGCTTCTACTTCTTTAAAATCTAAATCTGCGATTGAAAAATCATGTCCATACCAATATAGCTGATATAGTAAATCATCACCAGAAACTGGAGCTTTAATAATCGCACTTGTATCAGTTATTTCAATTAAGATGATTTGTTCAATGATTGCTGGTTCAATACCATAATCATCTAAATTTAAATCTTCTTTAGAGAATAAGGCAGTTGAAATACCTGTAAGCCCAATATTTAATCTATGCTTTCCATCTTCTTCCTGTGCAACAGTATAGTAGCCAGTAAGCTTTAAATCACTTAAGATTGTTCTTTCGATATCATCTAATGCATCCTCATCTGCCCCTCCTGAAGTTGTTAGTGTTGAAGGATCAATTGTAGTAGTTGGCGTGTCAGCCTTCTTTGAATCAACTGCGAAGACGAATTTCTTACCAAGCTCTTGCTCATTTTTTACAACTGCTTCATCAGTTAATTCTAAAGAAATCGCAAAGTGAGTTCCTTTATCCTTTCCTAATTGGAATTTGTATGTTCCAACATATCCTTTGCCGTTACATGATACTAATGTAACAAACATCAACATTAAAAACATAACCAATAATATCTTTTTGTATTTCATATATAGTTTACCTCCTATATTTGACACCATATTATGATTATTATAACCTATTCTTTATTAGAAATAAAGAAAAAATGGTGTCAGTTTGAACACCATTTTTAATCTTATAATTATTCTTTCACCATATATAGAATGCCGATTGTACCTCTACCACAATGTGAAGAGATTACACATCCAGCACATGTTTCAATAATATCTACTCCTGGGAATTTTTCCTTTAAAATAGGAATGATATAAGCTGCAGATTCAGGGGCAATTGAATGAGTAACTAGGATATGATCAGTATCTAATCTATCCTTATCACGCTCAATTTGGGCAATCATCTTATCAAGTGCACTCTTCATTTTACCAATTGGCTTTTGTTGAACGCTCATTTTACCATCACGTACTTGAATAATTGGCTTAATACGAAGTACAGTAGCGGCAATTGCGGCAATTGATGAGCATCTACCACCCTTATATAGGTAATCCATCTTTTCAATTGCGAATTGAGATAATACTAAATCAGTGTTCTTCTCCATTCTTTCAGCTATTTCTTTTCCACTAAGGCCTGCATCTCTATCCTTACATGCCTTTAATAGTAATAAACCAATACCTGAAGATAGGTTTTTAGAATCAACAACATAGATCTTATCTGTTTCTAATTCTTCTTTAGCCATTAAGGCATTTTCATATGATCTAGACATTTGTTTTGAAATACCTGTATAAACTATCTCATCACCATTATCGATATGTGGTTTAAATACATTAATTAAATCACCAATAGTAACTGCGGCAGTCTTAGGAAGCATTCCTCTTTTTTCTACCTCAGAATATAGCTGTTCAGTATTTAAATCAATTCCATCTTTATATGAATCACTATCAAAGTTTACATATAGAGGAACAACCTCAATATCTAACTTTTTAAGTAGTTCTCTTGTTAAATCGTTAGTAGAATCTGTTATAATTTTTACCATAATTTTTTACCACCTTATTGTAAATATTATAATTTATTTATGCTTATAATTCAATATTTGGCTTTGTAAAAAGACTTTTACAATAATTCATTTAATAATTTTTCAATAACACTCTTCCATCTACCATAGAAAATTATATGGTGATTTCCACATGGATGCTTCAAAATGTTAGAAATGTCATTATCAAATTTAACCTCTATTTGAGTTCTACATAAATTATTAGATTCTAAGTTCTTTAAGATTTTACCTTCTTCTACAAAGAAATTTTGTAAATCAGAAGATAATCTTAATACTGTTACATCCTCTTCATTTAAATAACCCTTTATAGCAACACCAGTTAAAGATTCAAAGTGAGTATCAAATTTGTAATCCTTAACCATCTTAGTAGGAATAGTACAGTGAGCAAATACGATTTGCTTCTTATTTACATCAATTCTTGATGGGTTAGCCTGGAATACATAGCCACCAGATACAATGTGGGCAATAACCATGGAAATCATGGCCATTACATCGCCCTCACATGTTGAAATGATGCCTTCATCATTTAAAAGTGATAAGCCTAAACAGCCTGTAGATTTTAAAGATGTTAATAAGTCGAAGCATCTAACAGTAAAGCCATCAAGCTTATTCTTTTTAACAACATTAGCGAAAGCTTGATAAATCTTTTTAGCCTTATAAAGCTCATTATAATCAAATTCCTTTAATTTCCTGTTGATCTCTAAGAAATTAATTCTATTAAATTCTTCTTCTACATCCTTTATATTGATATCAACTAGCTCTACACCAAGCTTTTGTTTTAATAAATCATAGCTTGGAATAGATGAAATTAGCCAATCAGATGGCTTACCAACTACACCTAGTCTAGTTGAAGCTAATTTATGCTTAAATGTTTCAAATTCAACTAGTTCTTTAATTCTATTTACGATGTAGCTAACATCACCATGGATAATTTCACCCTTTTTACTGTTGTTATTTAAATAAGTTAGAATCTCTAGTGAAGCAGCTAAGGAATTATTATTACCACTTGTTAAAATGTAATAAGGCTCCTTTAATTTATCATAATTCTTTAAAAATAAACCTTCGCTACCACCAGATTCAATAAAGATAAGCTTTAAATCACAATCGTAATCATCTAATTCTGCAAGCTCTAGCTTAGCATTAAGCTTACCTTCAATATCTGAAATGAACTCTTGGTTACTTGCTGTAAAAGCTTCTCCCTTATGTAGCATTGATTTAAATGTTGAGATTTTAATATTCATTTTATGCCTCCATTGCCTTTGATGTTATATCTATTTTAAAATCATTTACTTCTACTATCTCATTTTTAGCGTTGAATATTCCTACATAAAAATAATCATTATCTATACCAAATAGATCAAAATCTAAATATTCATGCTCATATAACTTATCTAGATATTTTAATTTAAGGTTAATTCTTTGACCTAATCTTGTTATTTCGCATTCTATTTCATCACCAGATTTATAAATATAATTAGAAATATTTATATCTCTATTAATAGATGATGTCTCACATCTATCATAATTTAAATAACAAGAGCCATTATTGTTTAAAAGCCCACATAATATTTCATTTGAAGCTAAATTGTTATTTGAATCAATGTAACAATCATCTCTAATCATCAATCCGAATGCTGCCTCAGTAGATGAAATATCACCAAGTACCTTTAATCTAGCAGAAGCCTTAAAATTATCTAATCTATTAAGCTGCTTAAATAAAAAAATTCCTGCAGTAGAAGAAAAGACTACTTTACCATATTTATTTAAATCACGCAATATAAATTTATTATCTTCCTTTGAAGCACTAAAGCCTTCAAATGATTTCACACTACCTAAAATGGTATAATATAAATCATTAGATAGTTTATTTTTATCATCTAAAGCAGGTGATTTATATTTTATAAATTTATATTCAGGATTGTATTTTATATCAGCCTCTGTTGGCATATTAGCATTCTTAGCATACTCTTTTAAATCTGAATTAGATTTCATAATTTCCAAGTAGAATAAATAAGCTACCATGTCTGCCCCATATTCAGATAAATGAGTCTTATCAACTGCGTTATCATGGAATTTATATTTACCATTAACATAGTCATATGCCGAAGTGATCGCGTGGTGATAACATGTCTTATCGTAACCAATGTTTTGATATAGTTCTTTTGTTTTCTTAGTTAGATCAATTACTAATATATTTTTCTCTTTACCAAGCTTTATTAATGCTTCATTATAATTACCATTTTCTGTATCATGAATGATATTACCTTCATAATTACCACGTGTAATTCTAGATATTGGAGTAGCAATAATTGGGGTTGCTCCACGTTCTAATGCAGGTACTACATAATGATAATAAGTAGTACTAATAAAGGATTTTTCATCTTCTAATCCAGTTTTAGCACTAGTAAATCTTTTAACATCATCACTTTTTTCATCATTATGGCCAAAGCCTATTATTAGATAGTCTCCATTTTTAATATTATCAAGTAAGTATTGATAATTATTTTCAGATAAAAAGCTTAAGGAGCTTCTTCCTGATAATGCTAGATTAACAACTTCAATATTAAAATATTTACCTAATTTTGTACCATAACCAAATCTAGGAAATAAATATGATTTGTCGTTAAATTTAGCAAGAGTTGAATCTCCTACAACATAAATTTTAGGCATATTATTTTTCTCCTACAAATTTAGTATATGTACCATTTAATGTCCCTATACAGCCAGGAGAAACTGATAAGTTTTTAATTCCTATTTGATAGAATTTCAAGGCAATATCTTCAATTGATGCAAGCTCACCACATACTGATAAATAAATATCATTTTTATTACAAAATTCTACGACCTTTTTTAATTTTTCAACAAGATCTTCAATATATGATGATACATCTGTACTCTCACTACGATTAATATTGTATAGTTCTTTTGTTAAATCGTTTGTTCCAACAGATAAAAAGTCTGCATCAACAAATTCTTCTATATGTAGTAATGCTTGTTTAGTCTCAAGCATCATACCAATTTTAGGTACGCTTACATTTTCAGCCTTAGCTAGCTTTACTACCCAATCCCTTAAATAACAGAATTCTTCTTTTTTCTCAATCATAGGAAACATTATCTTAAAGTTACCTTTTGTATTAGCCTTTAAAATGGCCTTAACCTGAGTTTCGAAAATTTCAGGATTGTTTTTATAATTATTAATACCTTTTTTATCAGATTTTAAATATGCTAATTTTTTATCATCACCAACATCAAATGTTCTTATGATTATTGGTTTGTTTCCGACTATATCACAAGCCTTTGAATATAAATCAAATTGTTCAATTAAGGTAAATGGTCTATCAGAATTCATAAATATTAATTCTGTACGATATAGTCCTATTCCATCAAATCCATAATCCATTGCCTTTTGGATGTCGTTTAAAGTAGCAACATTGGCACTGAATTTATAATCTTCATGTGGGATAGCGTGTTTAGAGAATGCATCATATTTCTTTTTTTCAGCTATATAATTTTCTATCTCAAAGCTATCAGGATTTACAACTAATGATTTCTTTCTAGTATCGATGATTACCATATCATCATCGCCTGGTTCAATATCAGTTACAATTAGTGGAATCTCCCATACACGACATAAGATAGCACTGTGAGAAGTATAACCACAGTTTTTAACGATTACACCGGTGATTGTAGTGTGATTTTTAATTAAATAAGAAGGCGATAAAATATCTGAACAAATGATATGCTTTTCTTCAAAATCTGCCGCATCTTTGGCATCTAAATTATTAATTAGCATCATGGATACATCCTTGATGTCATCAGCACGTTCTTTAAGATAACCAGAAGTAGAAGCTAACATATCATTTACGATTTGATTAAAAGAAGAAGTAATGGCATCTTCAATGTTCATACCCTTCTTTCTAAGCTCAACAATTCTTCTATATAAAACCTTATCTGTGATCATTAATTCGACCGCAAATAAATAATCAGTTAGTTTGGCTTCCTTTTCCTTTAGCTTATGAATTTCTTCAAGTGAAACCTCGATAGAATTATCAAGTCTTTTAAGGTCAGCCTCAACTGATTTTTTGTTTGTTTTTGTAGCTACATTTTTTACCTTTTTTATACGTCCATAAATATAGCCATTTGAAAGAATTGTTTCAATATTATATTTCAAAGAAATCACCTACTTTTTAAAGACAATTATTGGGACAAACATTTCCTCTTTTGTTATACCTGCATGATGAGATTTAAACACAAAATCATCTTCCTTAGTTTGTAAGATGTATTCGTTTATACCAAACGCTACATAATCTCCTAAAAATCCTTTAACAAATGGGGAAATCTCGCCGTTTGGATCACCAAAGAAGCCTAGTTTTAGGGCCTCATCAGATGGGTATAATTTATATAAATCTTGGTAGAAGAAGTTAAACATTTTTACAAACTCTTCCTTCATACCTTCCTTGACTTTAAATGATAACGCACGAGTGTCATTTCCAGGCCTACGTTCAAGCAAATTCATTAATATTTTATTATCAAAAAAATGAATAGCTTTAACTGGTATATGACCATGATCTGCCGTAACTATTAATAAGGTATTTTCAGGTAATTTTTTAGCATAGCTATAGACCTGTTTATCTATCTTATCAAGTAGTCTTTTTATCTCTGGCTCATATGTACCAATATCGTGCATAGAAGAGTCAGGCTCTGACCAATAAACATATTGTGTTTTATCATTTTTAATTGTTTTTAGGCTTCGTTTTAATACCTCTTTTAGCTTGTTTTTCTTCTTAGAAAAATCAGGCTCAACGATATTACCCATCCCCATATCAGAGAAGTATGGTTTATATGGATTTAGCTTAAATGCGCTTTGTCCAGTCTTTTCTTCAGTGTAGTAATCTATACCATTAAATAGTATTACATCACGCTTAATTTCTTCGAAATAATTATGCCAACCAGTCCACCCAGTTTCAAGTGGTGTTTTACCTGTTTTTATAGAGGTAGTTGCGGCGGCAGTTGTAGAGGGAAAAATAGAGTGAACATTTTTGAATTTGTGGATGCGTAAGTGACTGTTTTCATCCAAATTTTTCTCTAAAACATTAACTCCAAGACCATCTAAAAGTAATACGATTGTGTGTTCATATTTCTTATCAAAGATTTCTTTATCAACATCGTATTTACCTTCAAATCCATAATTAGCTCTGAATCCTGAAATGATATTTAAAACTGAATCATTAAAATTAGGCATTTCAGTTTCATGCTTAGGAATCATATTCAAAAGCTCATTTTCATAATCTTCAGGATTAGTTAGATGAAGAGGTGATAAAATTATCTTTTTATCTCCTTCTAGCTCTAACGCCAAAAAGATATGTCTTTTTATGACATAGCCATTTTTTAATAAATCTTCTGTAGCATTATAAAAATCTTTATCGTTTGAAAATTCATAATATTGATATTCATTTTTTAATTCTTTATTAACTACAAAATTATTTATCATTTTAATATTTCCATCTTATCTTCAATTTTTAAGCCGATTTCTTTAACAAATTCATATGCTCTAGCAATATTAGGTGTACCTAGTCTTTCAGGCTTATGAGCATCGGCGCCTACTAATATCTTTAAATTCTTATATTCTTTAGCAAACATCCAAAAATCCTTATTTGGATATGGCCATGTAGAATCATCATTGATATCTGCCCAAGATATGGCATTACAATTAACCTCTACATAGACATTATTTTTAACAGCTGCATCTAAAATCATTTTTGCAGCCTTTTTAGCATTTTCATCAAATGTTCTATTTCCGTCTTTATCTTTATATCTAAACATATATAAGTCTGGGTGTACCACAACGTTAAATAGGCCTGTTTCTATGCCTTTTACAACGTTTTTAGCATATTCCATAACATTTTTATAATCTATACATTTATAAGAATTCTTTAAGTGTCCATCCAAATCCTTGAAGAAGTGGATACCTAGATTCATATAATCTACTTGGCTTCTTAGCCATTTATAATGATCTATATATCCTTCTATATATTCAGTTTCAAAGCCACTTAGTATCTTTATTTTACCTTGATTTAGGATTTGTTGTTCACGAATTTGATTTAGATATAATCTAACCATATCCTTTTTCATATAACGATATGATTTATTATCTAAAATCTCTTCCTCAGTCATAGCCCCATCAGGTTCTGGAGCGTGATCTGTCATACCTAGCTCAGTAATTCCAAGCTTGATAGCTGATTTTACATAGTCTGCAACATCGCCATCCGCATGACCACAATATTTCATATGTGTATGATAATTGTTTTTAAGCACCTTTTCACCTCCAGATTACGATAATTATATCATAATTATCTGATAACTATATCGTAAATATCATCAAATCTTATAATATTTTCGCCAATTTTTAATAAATATTTATTATAATCTATCTTTACGATACCTTCATCATGTAAATAATGACCATCACGATAATATGTAACACGAACATAATCACCCTTTACAATACTAGATAAAGTATTAGATATTTGTTTAATCTTTTCTTCATCTATATCTCTTTTAGCTATTCTTTCATGTTCATATTCCTTTAATCTTAAGGCTTCTCTTAAGCCCTTTAAGGCATCAAAAGGTAAGAATTGTCTAGCTCGGTCATTAGCGCTCATTTTATTCCTCTCCACTTCTATGACCTCCTATCATTTTATTTCTTTCTCTTACTGTTGCCTTTTCTGTGTAATCAATTCCCTTTAATACAGAGTTTTTACCATATTTTTCTTTAATCTTCATTACACTATTAGTTATCTTATGCTCCTTAGATACCTTATTTAAATCTGTAAATAGATCGTAATGCTCATAATTTTCAGGAAGTAACCCTGAAAATCCAAAGCCAAGACCTCTAATCATAGCATCCTTAGGAACCTGCTTATCAAATAATTTCTCAATTTCTTCAGATATTACACTATACAGGTTGGTTGCGACATCAAGCTTGGCTGTACCACCTAAATATCCACCACCATCAAGTCTTACTCTAAATCCTACTACCTTACATACCTCATTTCTGGTATTTAAATCATAAATACCATTTTGAATCATTTCCTTTAAAATGATTTTCGCATCCTCATATGTATATGCCTCAGGTAGAATTTGAGAAGAAGAAATAGATTTTCCTTTACTTTTATAATTTTTGATATCAGCCATAGTAGTAGGCTCATAGCCTCTAGAATGATCGATTAATAGCTCCGCATTTACGCCAAATTCTTTGTATAACATATCTGGATCAGCCTTAGATATACCTTCCATATCATAGATATGTAATCTTTCAAGGTGTGATGCTATACCATGTGAAATCATCCAAAAATCAGTTAAAGGTCTATAATTTTTTAATGTTTCATTGAATTTTTCTTCAGTTAACCAGCCAATTCTATCGGTAGCCTTCTTAGCTGTGATAGCAGAAGCTATCTTTGCTAGATACATATTAGATCCTATTCCGCAGGTTGCGGGAATATGTAATTTTTCATATATTTCATTCATTAACATCTTGGCAAATGGCTTTGCCTTCATTTTATATAGCTTTAAATAATCTGTAACATCTAAGAAGCATTCATCTATAGAATAAACATGAATATCCTCCTTAGACATATATTTTAAATATATAGAATAGATTTCAGCTGCATATTCAATATATTTTCTCATTTGAGGTGGTGCAATAATAAAATCTATATTCTTTGGCACCTCAAATAAACGGCATCTATTCCTAACCCCGAGCCTCTTCATATTAACAGATACCGCAAGACAGATAGTCTTCTCAGTTCTAGAGGCATCGGCCACTACTAAATTAGCCTTCATAGGGTCTAAATTACGCATTGCACACTCGCAGGAAGCAAAAAAAGATTTCATATCTATAACGAAATAAACTCGACTTTCCATATCATTTGCCTCCTTTAGAAATATTATACTAATTTTTGAGTTGAAAAAATATATGAAATATTTATTTTTTTAATTCATTTTTAATTGTAAACTGACAAAAATAACGTATAATAAATTAAAGAAATTCACTGAATGAATGTGAGGAAAATGATATGATAAATTACATTAAAAAGTATTACACAATTGTTTTGTTAGATATTGTTTACACTACTGTTGCTATAACTGTGTATATCGTTTGGTTGGAGTCAGCATTCCACCTTTGGTACGTAAACGTTATCGTTGCTCTAGCAATTTTTGCCCTTGGATTTGTAATTGGATACCTTTATATTAAAGCAAAAATTGACAAAGAAAAGAAGGAAGAAATACCTGATGAATCTAGCAAAGAAAATTCTTAATTTTTTGCATTTGGAAATCGTAGAATTTATCATTTGTTTCACTATAATATTTATCGGAATATTAAACATTGTTCCCATAACAAATAATGGAAGAGAATTTTCGAAAATAATTTTGCCAGAAAATATAAAGTTTATATTTATAATATTATTAATAATATTATATATTCTATATGGACTTGAATGGATGACTCATCATGCCTGGTTAAGAATAGCTTATTTTGCTATACTTCCTATAGTATTATTAGTCATGTTAATAGAGCCTGATAAGAGGGTTGCATTCGAGAATATAAATATAGCAATTTTCATATCTTCAATCCTATATATATTTATAATAATTTTTTGCATAATTTATGAAGTAAAAAAATGTGTAGAAAAAAATAAAAAAAATTGATAACTTAGTGGATAATTTTGTGATAATTTTATACACTTGTTAATATGTAGAAAAGTACCAAAAACTAGCATTTTTTATGGGTTTTTAGGGTAAAAGTTATCCACATTTTATAAAATTTAATAGTGAGAATAGTAAAAGTTATCCACAAAAATCGTGGATAACTTTTATTTGATTTTATATATATTTATGTTAAAATCACAACCAGAATGTAGGTGTATAATATGTATAATCCCCAGGATTTATGGAATCAAACTAGAGATAAATTAGCAGAGGACATTGCTCCATCGTCTTTTGACGCAACTTTTGAGAATGTAACCCGTGTTGCTAAGGATGATAACGGCGTAATTTACGTCCTTACTCCCTCTACATATATAAAAAGAAAAATAAATAATACATATTATGAAACTATCAATACTATTTTAAATTCTATTACTAAAGAAAATGTTAAGTTTAAATTCGTTTGTGAAGAAGAAGTAGAAGAAAAAACTAAGGTTATTAATAATACATATACTTTAAATCGTATTGCCTTGAATCAAAACTACACATTCGAAAGCTTTGTAGTAGTTGAATCTAATAGAATGGCATACCTTACAGCACTTAAAGTTGCTGAATCAGACACCCTAATATTTAATCCTTTATATATATTTGGTGATGTAGGCCTAGGTAAGACCCATCTTATGCAGGCAATTGGTAACTATGTAGCTGATGGCGATTTAAATAAAAAGATTTTGTATGTTCAAGCAAATGATTTCTTATCTGATTATGCAAAGGCTACAAGAGATAAAAATATGCGTCCTTTTGAGGAAAAATATGAAAATATTGATGTTTTATTAGTAGATGATATCCAAATGCTTACTGGTAAAGAGTCAACTCAACAACAATTCTTCAAGATTTTTGACTCAATGGATAACAATAGAAAACAAATTATTATTACTTCAGATAGACCAGCTAATAAATTAAATAATTTCATGGATAGATTAAAATCAAGATTCCAAAAGGGTGTATCTGTTAATATTAATCAACCTAATTTAAATCAAAGAGTAAGTATTTTAGAGCGTAAAGCTGCTGAAATGACTGAAATTAAGTTCGATAAGGATATCTTAGTATTTATTGCTGAAAACTTTACTAACAATATTAGAGAGCTTGAGGGTGCATTAAATAGAGTTATTCTTTATTCTGAATTAAATAATGAAACACCATCATTAAAGATGGCTGAAGAAGCATTAGCTGACTTAATTGAAAGTAAGTCTCATTCTGGTGAGAATTATGAAAATGCATTAAGTGTAATTGCTGATTATTATAAAATATCAATGGCTGATCTACTAGGTGATAGTAGAAAGGCTAAATATGTATTACCACGTCATATTTCTATATATATATTAAAGGAAAAATATAAATTAAATTACACTAAGATTGGTAGAATCTTAAATGGTAGAGATCACTCAACTATTTTAAATGGCTATAACAGTATTTGTGAGGATAAGAAAACAAATAAGGAATTAGCTGCTGTAATTGATAACATCCTACAAAAAATAGGACGTGAATAATTCTTTATTTTCAACACATTTTGTGGTATAATAAATGTGTTAGTTAGTGGATTTTTTTGAGTTATCCACTTATCCACTTTATATATAATAATAACAATAAAAATAATAATATAATTTTTTATAGGGGGATATATGAATTTAACAATTGATAGAGAAGTTTTAATCGATAGCTTGAATACAATTTCTAGAGGACTTCCTACTAAATCACCTATGCCTATCTTATTAGGTATTAAGCTTTATGCAACTGATAAGGATTTATTTTTAACTTCATCAAATTCTGATATTTCAGTAGAAGTTAGAATTAATGATCCATCTCTTGTTATTGAAGAATTTGGTCAAGTAGTAGTTCCTGGTAGATTCTTTATTGATATCATTAGAAAATTAAATTCAAAGAAAGTTAATCTATATTTAAATGAAGATAATGTATTATTTATTAAAGTAGATCGTGGTGAATATAGACTACGTATTATGGATCCACTTGATTATCCAAAGATTGATTTCGTATCACAAGAAAATCCATTCGTTATTTCATCTAATACTTTAAAGAATATTATTAGAGAAACATTATTCGCTACATGCCAATCTGAAAAGAAGCCAATCCTAACTGGTGTTAACTTCAACCTAACTGATGGTAAATTAACTATTACCGCAACTGACTCATTCAGATTAGCTCAAAAGGTTGTTAATATCGAAGACTATGAAAACTTCAATATTACAGTTCCTGCAAAATCACTTGATGATTTATTTAAAGCTATTGATACATGTAATGATGATTTAAAAATCTACATCAGCAACAATAAGATGCTAGTAGTATTTAAAAATGTTTGTTTCCAAACTAGATTACTAGAAGGTAATTATCCAGATACATCAAGATTAATTCCTGATTATTTCCCTATTGTTATAAAGTTTAATAAAGATGAATTACAAGAAGTAGTAGAACGTATTTCATTATTATCACCAAGAGATAAGGAAAAGGATAAAGAAATTACTTATAGTATTATTAAATTATCTTTAAAGAAAGATCGTATTATTGAAGTATCAACAACAAATGCATCAATTGGTGATGGTACTGAACAAGTAATTCCTACAGATATTGAAGCTAATGGTCCTATCACTATTGGTTTCTCATCTAGATATTTAATTGAAGCATTAAGAAGCTTCACATCTACAGAAGTAACATTAAATATTTTAGGCGATATTAGACCATTCATTATCAGAGGAGATAATGAACCTAATCTAACACAGCTTATACTACCTGTAAGAATTGACAATTAATTTAGGTTATTATATAATAATTGTGTCGGAAGACGAGCAAGTTTTGAAATAAAAGAAAAGGGACAGTTGGAGCTGTCCCTTTTCGCATTTAATAGGAAGGTGAGCTAATTTTTGAAATAGGGAAAACTATTTTCTATCTTTGTTGATTATTGATTCTAACAGAGTCAAAATAATAATCAACATAATTATGTAGTCCATATTTCAATCCTTCCGCTCAGTCGTTCCTCCCTGAGCTAAATAAATCATTGTACTCTCCTTTATCTTATTAAATGCCCACTTATCGTGGTGCTTATATAATACGCTTATTTTATATACTTGTAAATATAAATTTTATCACTAAAAAATAAATGTAAATCGCTTTAATTAAGCAGTTTTATCAAAATTGGCTCTCATTACATATTTAATTGTATGTTTTTGTAAAATTTTTCTCAAAAAATGGGTATTTTTATACTTTTTTCATCAAGTGACATACCAGTGATGTATTTTAAAAATAATCATAAAATTATGTTACTTTTTCCATAGGTAAAAATGTATTGACAATAAATAGATTTATTGATAAAATAGTCAAGCGTGGTTTCTAATAGAAAGGACTGATATTATGAAAAGAACTTATCAACCAAATAAACACAAAAGAAAAGTTACTCATGGTTTCCGTGCTAGAATGGCTACTAAGAATGGTAGAAAGGTTTTAGCAGCTAGAAGACTAAAAGGAAGAAAAAAATTATCAGCTTAATAAATTGACATAACAGGTACGACTAGAACAATTATTATTAAATCATTTTTGTAGTCGTGCCTTTTTTATTAGCTAATTACTATTATGAATAAACTTTATCGCGTAAAGAAAAACGAAGAGATTAAAAGAATCTTAGATAATAGATGTGTTAGTAGCACACCTTATTTATCACTATATACATATAAAAATTTAGAGACCAACCATATTAGATATGCGATTAGTGTTAGTAAAAAAATAGGTAAAGCAGTAATTAGAAATAAAATAAAACGTCATATTACTGCTGTAATAGATAATTCTAATTTGAAAATTGATTCTAATATTGATTTCTTTATCATTGTTAGAGGAAAGATTTTAGAATTAGATTATCAGGAATTATATAAAAATCTAAACTATCTTTTTAGAAAGCAAGATTTATTAAAAGGAGAAAATAATGAGTAAGTTTTTATCAAAAAACAAATACATACTAGTTTTAGTATTCTTATTAGTTTTAATGATTTTCCCTCTTACAAGCTGTCGTTTTGATAGTGGATCTTGGTATAACAAGCCATATACAACTTATTCACAAGAATGGGTTGATCTATGGAATGGTGGAGCTGGATTCTGGAACACATTATTCGGTTGGCCAATCAATTTAATTTCTTATCCAATTGCGTGGATGTGTTCATCAATTGGTAAGGGTCTTGGTAATTCATTCTTCTGGGGTGTATTCTTTACTACTATTATTGTTAGAACATTAGCATGGCCTATTTATTCTAAGCAAAATGGTATGAGCTTAAAGATGAGCTTAATGCAACCAGAGATGGCTAAGATTCAAAAGAAATACCAAGATAGAAAAGATCCTCGTTCTCAACAAATGATGCAACAAGAAATGATGAAGCTTTATAAGAAATATAAAGTAAATCCTCTTGGCTGCTTCGGAACAATGATTTTACAGTTCCCTATCTTCATGTCAATGTATGAAGTAGTACAAAGAACTAATGCTACAACTACTACAAAGATTAATGGTGCAGTAGGTGTAGTTAATGCAGGTAAATTCGCATTATCAGATACAAAGGTATTCGGTACATTTGAAATGAATACTTCATTTTGGAATGCAACTGAAATCAAAGATAAAATTTTCGCTGTTGTCGTAGCGTTATTATTTGCTGGTGTTACTTTCTTATCTCAAAAGCTTTCTCAAAGACCTTTGAGTTATCAAAAGAGACATCCAAATGATCCAAAGAATACTCAACAACAAAACCAAATGAAGTGGATGATGTTAATTATGAACGTTATGTTTGTATTCATGTCACTTTCTAATACAGCACTTGCTGTTTACTGGTTAATTGGTGGTATTTATCAACTTGGTCAATCTCAAATTGGTAGACTTATCAATGAGAAAAACTACGAGCGTCAACAAAAGAAAGATAATATTATTATTTAGGTGAAAAATATGAAAAGAGAAATAGAAGTTATCGCACAATCTGAACAAGAAGCAATTGAAAAGGCTGTAGCTGAACTACATATTCCTGAAGAGAAAATCTTTGTTTCAGTTTTAGGTGAATTATCTGAAGGCTTAAATTGTAAAGCATCTTTCGATGTTAACCTAGCATTAGAAGGAAAAAGATATCTAGAAGGAATTTTAAAGGCTTTAAATATTGTTTATAGAATAGAAGCTAGAACAATTGGTAACGAAGAACAAATTCATTACATCATTGATAGTTATGAAAATTCATTATTAATTGGTGTTAAGGGCTCTACACTTGAAGCTATTCAAACTCTACTTAGAACTTTAGTTTCTAACTATTCTAAGGATCGTTTAGTTGTTACACTTGATATTGGTGGATACCGTCAAAACAGAATCCGTCAACTAGAGATTCTAGCAACTAAGACTGCTAAAGAAGTGGCTAAATCAAAAGTAGAAGTTAAGCTTCCACATATGAATTCTTTCGAAAGAAGAGTAATTCATGAAAAGCTTTCTGATTGGAAGGATGTATATACTGAATCAGAGGGTGAAGGAGAAGAAAGAGCTTTAGTTATCAAACCTAGAGCTTAAGAGGAGTAATCCTCTTTTTCTTTTATATAAATATGATAAAATAATAACTGGTGATATTATGTTTTTTAAAAAAGTAAAGAAAAGAGTTATAGAAAATAATAAATATAATATAGGTGATACTGTATCATTTAGATTAAAAGGTGATTTAAAAGTAGGAATGATAAGAGAAATATATCTAGATGATAATGATATAATATCTTACGATATTAATGTTGGAGGAGAATGTCCTTATATTGTTATAATCAAAGAAGAAGAGATAATAAGAAAGATTCAATAGTGTGTCAATTTGGCACACTATATTTTTATAAATATGCCAAAATGGCATATAATAATTTTTAAATAGTGCCAAAATGGCACTTTTTTGTTGAATATGTATGCCAAATATGATAATATATAGGTAGAAAGGACTGATATTATGACATTAAGAGAATTAAGGAATTCATATGGAATATCACAAAAAGAAGCTTCTCTTTCTATTAATATACCTTTAAGAACATATATAAGATATGAAAAATCTGGTGATTACAATAATTTAAAATATCAAAAGATGGTTGATATATTAAAAGAAAAATATGAAATAACAGAAGAAAAAGGCATTTTAACTCTAGATGAAATAAAAAAAGTAGTTTCTGATGTTTTAAGTGAATATAAAGATAGTGTCAGTTACTGTTATCTTTTTGGTTCATATGCCAAAGGATACGCAACAGAAACAAGTGATGTGGATCTTTGTATAGAAACAAACATTACTGGTTTATCTTTTGTAGGATTGATTGAAAAACTGAGACAATCACTTAAGAAAAAAGTTGATTTATTAAGAGTTAAAGATATTAATAATAATTTAGAATTATTAACTGATATTATGAAGGATGGTATAAAAATATATGGATAATATAAAAAATGACGAGTACTTTAAAAAAATCATCATCAATGATGTAGATAAAATTATACAATATTCAAAAGATACTTCTTATGATGAATTCATTGAAAATGAAGAATTAGTTGATGCAATATTATTTAGACTAATTCAAATTAGTGAAAATATTAAAAAATTATCACTTGATTTTAGATTAAAACATTCAAATGTTCCTTGGAACGAAATAATAGGCTTTAGAAATAAGATAGTCCATGATTATGGTCAAACTGATTATTCAATAGTATATGAAGTAGTTACAAGTGATATAAAAGCATTAAAAGATGCTTTAAAATAATTTATAAAAAATTAGATAAGGAAAATCAAGTATTAATTTAATAATTTTCCATATGAATTAACGTATATTATTAAACCAAGACAAAAAATCCTCAAGAATTGAGGTTTTTGAAAAAATGATGTATAATACTATTGGTTATTTAAATAAACAACCATTTTTACATAGTGAATGAATTATTCTTAATAGTTTATTCATAGAAGCGACTAAGGCGGA
>JAFTDB010000036.1 GCA_017454375.1 Acholeplasmatales bacterium
AAATAATATTGGAGGTATTTAAAATGAAAGTAAGACCATCAGTAAAACCAATATGCGATAAATGCAAGGTTATTAAGCGTAAAGGCCGCGTAATGGTAATTTGCGAAAACCCTAAGCATAAGCAAAGACAGGGATAAGATTTTATTTTATAATTAATTTATATTAGATTTATAACTTAGAAAGGAAAGGTGCAAATTATGGCACGTATTGCAGGAGTAGATATTCCTAATGATAAAAGAGTTGTAGTATCTTTACAATACATTTATGGTATTGGTGAGCCTACAGCAAAGCAAATTTTAAAAGCTGCTAATGTATCTGAAGATACAAGAGTTAAGAATTTAACTGAAGATGAATTAGGTAGAATTCGTTCTGAAGTTGCAAAAGTAAAAGTTGAGGGTGATTTAAGAAGAGAAGTTGCTCTTAACATTAAGAGATTAATGGAAATTGGTTGCTATAGAGGAATCCGTCATAGAAAAGGATTACCAGTTCGTGGACAAAATACACGTAACAATTCTCGTACTCGTAAGGGTCCAAAACATACAATAGCTAACCATAAGAAGTAATAGGAGGTAAGGGAAAATGGCACGTAAAGTTACAAAGCGTCGTACAAAGAGAAACAGCCCACTAGGTGTTGCTCATATTCATTCGACTTTCAATAATACAATAGTTACTATTACTGATACTGAAGGAAATGTTATTTCTTGGTCTAGTGCTGGTGCATTAGGATTCAAGGGAAGCCGTAAGTCAACTCCATTTGCTGCTCAAATGGCTGCTGAAGCTGCTGCTAAGTCTGCTGTTGATCAAGGTGTTGCTAAGGTTGAAGTTTCAGTTAAGGGTCCAGGACAAGGCCGTGAGGCTGCAATCCGTTCTTTAACAGTTGCTGGTCTAGAGATTACAGCTATTACAGATGTTACACCTGTACCTCATAATGGTTGTCGTCCACCAAAGCGTCCTCGTGGATAGTCTTTTTGGAATTAATTAAGAAGTACAATATATTAAAATTTAATATTTTTAAACTTTATTAAGAAATATAGGAGGCCCATTAATTAATGAAAGATTTAAAATTTAAAAAACCAGATGCTTATCAAGTTGAAGAATCTTCAACTGATTCTAGCTATGGAAAGTTTGTTATTTCACCTCTTGAAAGAGGCTTCGGTATCACATTAGGAAACGCATTAAGAAGAACTTTATTATCTTCTTTACCTGGTGCTGCATTTGTTAATGTTAAAATTGACGGTGCTGAACACGAATTCCAAAATGTTGATGGTGTAGTTGAGGATGTAATTACAATTATTCTTAATTTAAAGAGAGTTGTATTAGATGTTGAATCTGACGACCCTAATTATTCAAAGGTTGTTGAAATCGATAAGGGTGAAGGTGAAGTTACAGCTGCTGATATCTTACATGATAATGAAATTACAGTTGTAAATCCTGATCAACATATCGCAACAGTTGCTAAGGGTGGAAGATTACATATGTTCTTAACAATTAGACGTGGCGTTGGTTTCGTTACATCTGTTGCAAATAAGCAATTTGTTAAGACTATTGGTGAAATCTCAATCGATTCAATTTATACACCAATTAAGAATGTTGCTTTCAACGTTGAAAAGACTCGTATGGAAGGCGTTAATGAAGCATCATTTGATAAATTAGTAATTGAAGTAACAACTAATGGTTCAATAACTGCAAAAGAAGCTTTAGCAATCGCATCTAAGATGATGATTGAACATCTAGAAGTAGTTGTTGAATTAAGCGAAAAGGCTTCAAATACAGATTATATGGTTGAGGCTGAAAGCAATAATACTAACGACAAGCTTGATATGAAGATTGAAGATTTGGTATTATCAGTTCGTTCATATAACTGTTTAAAGAGAGCTGGCATTGAGACAATCGGTGAATTAACAGCTAAGACTGAAGAGGACATGATTAAGGTTAGAAACCTTGGTAGAAAGTCTTTAAAAGAAATTAAAGAAAAATTAGAAAACCTAGGTTTAGGTTTCAAGAAAAATTAGTCTGAAGGAGAAATAGAATTATGGCATACAGTAGATTACGCCGTAGCTCAGACCAAAGAAAAGCATTACTTCGTGATTTAATCACTGATTTAATTTTAAATGGTCAAATTGAGACTACACTTACAAAAGCAAAAGAATTAAAGAGACTTGCTGATAAAATGGTTACTTTAGGAAAGACAAATACTTTAGCTAGCCGTCGTCAAGCTGCTTCATTTATCCGTTTCGAAAAGGATGAAGAAGGCAAGTTTGCAGTTCAAAAGTTATTCTCTGAAATTGCTCCTAAGTTTGCAAACCGTAATGGTGGTTACACTAGAGTAATTAAAACTGGTTTCCGTAGAGGAGACGCAGCACCTATGGCAATCATTTCTTGGGTTGAATAATAATACTATGGATGAGTATTTTACTCATCCTTTATTTTTTATTTTGATATTTTTATATGTATAAAAAAATATTCGAAAATTAACGAAAATCTTAAAATATACTCTTTGTGTAAACGCTTTTATATGTTATAATACCTGTATGTAGTTAATTAAGGAGAAGGAAAGAATGAATAAAAAACATTTAAATGATTTTGACAATGAAATAGCAGTAGCTATTAATGACGAATTAAACCGTCAAAGAACACATATTGAATTAATTGCATCTGAAAATTTTGTTTCTCGCGCAGTGCTTGAAGCACAAGGCTCTGTATTAACAAATAAGTATGCAGAAGGATATAGTGGAAAAAGATATTATGGTGGATGCGAATATGTTGATGTTGTAGAAACAATCGCTATCGAAAGAGTATGTAAACTTTTTGGTGCTAATTTCGCAAATGTTCAACCACATTCAGGTGCATCTGCAAATTTAGCTGCTTATAATGCTATTTTAATGCCTGGAGATAAAATTTTAGGTATGTCACTTGATGCAGGTGGACATTTAACTCATGGTTATAAAGTTAATTTCTCAGGTAAGATGTATCAAGCTATTAATTATGGCTTAAAGGATAATGGTTATATTGACTACGAAAAGGTAGAAGAAATTGCATTAGCTGAATTACCAAACGTTATCGTTGCTGGTGCATCTGCTTATCCAAGAATCATTGATTTTAAGAAATTCAGAGAAATCGCTGATAAGGTTACAGAAAAAGCTGGTCGTAAGTGCTACCTAATGGTTGATATGGCACATATAGCTGGTTTAGTTGCTGCTGGATTACATCCAAATCCAATTGAGTACGCTGATATTGTTACATCAACTACACATAAGACTTTAAGAGGTCCAAGAGGTGGTTTAATTTTAACTAATGATGAGGAATTAGCTAAGAAGATTAATTCATCTGTATTCCCTGGTTGTCAAGGTGGACCATTAATGCATGTAATCGCTGGTAAGGCTGTTGCATTTAAGGAAGCGTTAGATCCAAGCTTCAAGGAATATGCTGCTCAAGTAATTAAAAACTGTGCTGCATTAGCTGATGAATTAAAAAAATTAGGATATAACCTAGTATCTGGTGGTACTGATAATCATTTAATTTTAGTTGATATTTATGGTTCAGTAGGTGTTACAGGTAAGAAAGCTGAAAATATTTTACACTCAGTAAATATTACAGCAAATAAGAATGCAATTCCTAATGATACTCAAAAGCCTACAATTACTTCAGGCTTAAGATTAGGTACAGCTGCAATTACAACAAGAGGCTTCAATGAAGAAGAATTAAGAATGGTTGCAAGATTCATTGATAAAGCTTTAAGAAATAAAGATAATGAAGAAGTATTAAATGAAGTTAGAAATGATGTTATTGCTTTAATGGCTAAACATCCATACTTAGAGGACTAAAAGACCAAAGGGGGAAGTGGCATGATTGCTAAGACAAGGCAAATAGCCAATATAAGGCATTTGACTAATAATTTGCCAACTGTAAGATATGTTGACCCTGAATACGTTTATATCGCAATTACAAATGCAAGATGTGGACAAGGTGAATCATATGTTAAAGTTGGTGACAAAGTTAAAATGGGTCAAAAGATTGGTTTAAGAAAAGGACCATTCTTTGAACAACCTATTCATTCAACAGTTTCAGGTGAAGTTGTTGATGTTGTTAAAAAATTCCACAGAAGTGGAAAATTAACTGAATTCATTCAAATTAAAAATGATAAACTAAATACATTTGATGAATCAATTAAAGAAAGATCAGATGAAGAAATCGCAAAATTAACAAGAGAAGATTTTGTTGAAATTACAAAGAACTGTTCTCTTGTAGGTTTAGGTGGTTCTTCATTCCCAACATATATTAAGTTCCAAACAACAGATCCAATTGATACAATTTGTATTAATGGCGTTGAATGTGAACCATACCTTTCTGCTGACCATAGATTAATAATGGAGCATCCAAGAAGAATTATTCAAGGTTGTTTATATGCTCAGCAAGCATTCAATGCAAAAAAGGTAGTTATTTGTATTAAAAAGAAATATCAAGATTTATATGATACATTAACAGCAGAATTAACAAGATTCCCAGGAGCATCAGTTTATGTTAAGCGTGTAGGTAATTATTATCCTCAAGGCTGGGAAATTGAAATGATTAAAACTGGTCTTGGTGTTAAAGTTCCTGCTGGTGTATTACCTGCAAAACTAGGAATTATGGTATTTAATGTATCTACAATTGCTGGTTTATGGAGAGCTATTAAATGGAATGAGCCAGTTATGAAGAGAAACTTTACTTGTACTGGTGATGGAGTTAAAATTCCAACAAACTTCCGTTTAAGAATTGGTACATCTTTAAAAGAAATCATTGATCAATGTGGTGGTTATACTGATGATTGTGATAATAAAGTATTAATCCTTGGTGGACCAATGATGGGTGCAAACCTAGTTAGAGATGATGCTGTATGTACTAAGACTTGTACATCATGTATTATTTTAAATGAAAAGAAGGAAGTAGAAGAACCATGTGTTAGATGTGCATCATGTGTTTATTCTTGTCCTGCAGGATTACAGCCTGTTCAAATTATGAATGCTGTAAAGAATAATGATAAAGAAGCTTTAAAAACAAAGCTTAATATTAAAGCTTGTATTTTATGTGGTATGTGTTCATATACATGTACATCTAAGATTCATTTAACAGATTATTGCCGTAAGGCAAAGAAAATGGCACAATAGGGAGGTGTAGATAATGAGATTAGTTCCACAATCAGCACCTTATATAAGAAAGCCCGTTTCTGTTTCAAGAATGATGACAGATGTTATCATTGCATTATTACCTGTTACAGTATTTGCGATGGTACAAAACGGATGGGATGCTATATATGTGCTATTAATTAGTTTAGGAGCAATGATTGCTTCTGAGCTTGTTGCAAACATGTTAATTAAATGGCCAAAGGGCATGAAGTTTAAAGAATTATTTAGTAAGGATGGCTTTGATAAGGTAAAAGCTACTTATACTATAAATAATTTCTTAGCTCCAATTATTTCTGCATTAATATATGCATTAATTTTACCAGCAGGATGTGCTCCATATGTTGTTTTAGTTGGTGCATTATTTGGTATGATAATTGGTAAGATGGTTTTTGGTGGTTTAGGAAAGAATATTTTCAACCCTGCTGCAGTAGGTAGAATATTTGTTGCAATATGTTTTGGTTCGCAATTGAATGAAGCATATCCAAATCAAATTAGATTTGATGCAACAGCTGGAGCAACTCCACTTGGATTAACTAAAGGTAATTTAGGTAATATTGGTGGTTATGGAATCCTTGATATGTTCATTGGTAATATTCCAGGTTCTATGGGTGAAGTTTCAGCTATTTGTATTTTAGCTGGTGCAATCTATTTATTTGCTAGAAGAAGTGCAGATTTAAGAGCTGCATTAAGTTATATCTTAGGATTTGCTGTTGTTATGTTCGTTGCATGCATTAGCTTTGCAGGTAAGAACAATGTAATGAATAAAGTATTTGATATGTGGATGTATCAGTGCTTAGCTGGTGGTATGTTATTTGCTGGTGTATTTATGATTACAGATCCAGTAACATCGCCTATATCCAAGTTTGGACGTGTTGTATATGGTGCAACAGCAGGTATAATTACAGTATTTATTAGAGTTTCAGGTGCATATCCAGAAGGTGCTGCATTCTCTATTCTAATTTGTAATATGTTAGCTCCATGTATTGATCATTTCATGCGTGGTAAGAAAAATACATATACTTGGAAGCAATGTGTTGGTTTAGGTGTTGCAGTTGTATTAGCTGCATGCATTGTATCAGCATCTGTGATGGGAGGTTGGTTCTAATGAAAAACGTTAAGATTTCAGCTACCCTAGGTATTATTTCATTAGTTTGTGCTTTATTAATTGCATTAATCAATATGGTTACATCTCCAATTATTGAAGCTAATGATAAAAAGACAGAATTAGAAACATGTAAAGAAATTTTTGAAGCATATAATGAAGAGAAGAGTGTTTCAAAAGATTTAACTGGTAAAAATGAAGCAATTTTAAAAATAATTGAAGCAAAAGATTCTAATGGTAAACAATTAGGAACTATCTATAAAGTTTCTGGTAAAAATGCATATGGTACTATTACTTTAATGGTTGGTATCAATGCTAATAATGAAGTTTGCCAAGTTGAATTCATTGAAAATGGTCAATCATTTGCTTCAACTGTTAATAATCATGTATTAAGCAGTTATCCATCAAGTGAATCAACTGATGTTCACGTTGGTGCATATGAAAAGAGTAACTCTGAAAAAGTTGGTGCACTTAATGATTCAAAGGTTGCAAGTATTGATGTTAAGTGCGGTGCAACTTATGGTGCTACATTAGTTAAAGAATTAGTTAGTGTAGCATTAACTGATGCAAAGGAGGCAAAGTAATATGAAAGATACAATTACTAAAAAGGCCGCTTTTGTCGCAGGTATTATTCGTGAAAATCCAGTATTCGTATCATTACTTGGTATGTGTCCTACACTAGCTACAACAAAGAGTGTAGAATCAGCTATTGGTATGGGAATACTAGTTATTTTAGTATTAATTGGTTCAAATGTTTTAATTTCATTATTAAGAAATATTATTCCTGGTGAAGTTAAAATTCCTTGTTATATTGTAGTTATTGCTACATTCGTAACAATTGTTAAAATGTTAACCCAAGCCTTTGTTCCAGCATTATATAGTAGCTTAGGTGTATTTATATCCCTAATAGTTGTTAACTGTATAATTTTAGGTAGAGCAGAAGCATTTGCTTCTAAGCATGGACCTGTTGCATCATTAATGGATGCTATTGGTACAGGTATTGGTTATACAATCGCATTATGTATAGTTGCATTTATTAGAGAATTCTTAGGAACAGGTGCATTATCATTTGGTGTATATTTCCCAATTGGAAGAGCATTCTTCTTACATATATTCCCTGAAAAATATGCATTATCTATCTTTGTTCAATCTGCAGGTGGTTTCTTATCTTTAGGCTTAGTACTTGCTGTAATGGCATGCTACAAGAATATTAAAGATGATAAGAAGGCAGCAGCAGAAAAAGCAAGAATTGAAGAATTAAAGAAGAAAAAAGCTGAAGAGCTAGCTAGAAAGAAAGCTGAAGAAGAAGCTAAGAAGGCTTCAGAAGTAGTTGAAGAAAAGCCAGCTGCACCAGCAGAAGAAAAACCTGCTGAAGCTCCAGTTTTAAAACCTGAAGTAAAGGAGGCAATATAGTATGAATTATGTAATCATCTTTTTACTTGCAATATTAAATGCAATGTTAATTAATAATGTTACATTATCAAGATTCTATGGTATTTGTCCTTTCCTTGGTGTATCTAAAAAATCATCAAGTGCTTTAGGTATGGGTGTTGCAGTTATATTTGTTATTATTGTTGCTTCAGCAATTTGCTGGCCAATATATCAATTATTAAAACTTGCAAACATTCAATTTATGGATACAATTACTTACATTTTAGTTATTGCATCAATAGTTCAATTAATTGAAATGATTATTAAGAAATATTCACCATCTTTATATAAATCACTTGGTGTTTATTTACCACTTATTACTACAAACTGTGCAGTACTTGGTGTTGCACAAGGAAATACAGATCAAGCTTTAAATTTCGCTGATTCAATGGCAAACGCTATTGGTACTGGTGTAGGTTTTGCTCTTGTTATATTTGTATTCTCAACAATTAGATATCGTTTAGATGCTGGTGATAACCCTAGAGCATTTAAGGGTATTCCTATCGCATTAATTACTGCTGCATTAATGGCTATGGCTTTCTTAGGCTTTAGCGGATTAATCTAATATGTTTTTAGATGTAAATCCATATTTATTCATAGCAATTGGATTAATAGTTCTAATTGCTGCAATCTTCATTATTACTTTTGTAATAAATAGAAGAACTCCAGTTCCAAAGGGCTGTGAGCATTTGAAGATTGAAGAATCAAATTGTATGGCATGCAGTAATACAGAATGTCAAATTCATCAAGAATTTGACTTAAAGAAAATCGAAAAAGAGATTGAGGAGGAATCAAAAAAATGACAATATTATGGGCAGTATTAATATTAGCAGGTCTTGGTGTTGTATTAGGCTTAGGCTTAGCTATAGCATCAAAGATATTCCATGTTGAAGTTGATACAAGAGTAGAAGATATTACAGCTATCCTTCCAAACGCAAACTGTGGTGCATGTGGATACCCTGGTTGTGCAGGATATGCTGAAGCAATCGTATCAGAAGTTGCTGAAAGTTTAAATCAATGTAAGCCAGGTATTAAAGCTGGAAAAGCACAAGAAATTAGAAAATATCTTGATGAACATCCTAATCCAGATGGATCTGTTAATAAATTAAAAGTATAAAATAAGGATAGGCCCTGTGCCTATCCTATTATTTTGGAGTAATTATGACTAATAAAGAGAAAAAAGAAGCAAGAGAAAAGAAAATAAAATCTAAAAAAAGAAAAGCTACTTTTGGCGCTATTGTAACTTTAATATCAGCAATATATAAACTAGTTACTGGATTTTTTGTTGGATTAATATTTATGGCATCAGGTGTTTATACCTTTGCAATCTTTTTATGTAAGCTTCTTTATGCTAAAAATATAGATTCGGATTTACATATTCAATATAAGACATATAGAAATATGGGCTTATTATTGTTTGTAGTATCAGTTTTTTTCTTAATTGCTAATATTATTACACTAAATGATGAACCAAAAGATTATGGCTTAGTATTTGATATTATAATATCTGCGTTCTTATTAATATTATTTGTATTATCTTTAAAAGGATATTTCAAAAAAAGAGCTAATGCTAATATCTTAACAAGAGCAATTAAAGTATTATCTTTGTCTACGGCTTTAATTAACTTGGTGTTAGTAGAAAAACTATTTTTATATTATTTATATAATAATTTAAATATAGACTTCTTATATATCCATAAATGGTTTGTATTAATTATTTCTGGATTATTAGTGTTAATAGGAATATTAATGTTATTATATTATTTGGTTAGATATACTAAATATAAAAACAAAAGAAAAGCATAGATTTTAATTATATAATATTTATGGTATAATCTTTGCGTAGTGGTGAGGTAAGTATGAAGGTTTTATTATATTTCGAAAATGAAAAAATGTTAAGAAAAAGTGGAATTGGTAGAGCTCTTGAACATCAAAAGAAAGCCCTTGAATTAAATGGTATTGAATGGACAACTAATTTAAAAGATAAATATGATATTGCCCATGTTAATACATATTATAAAAAATCTAGAAAGCTTGTTAAAAAATGTAAGAAGCTAGGAATACCAGTAATAGTTCATGGTCATTCAACAAAAGAAGATTTTGCTAATTCATTTGCTTTTTGGAAATTAATTAAGCCTTTTATTTATAGTAGCATAGAAAAATGTTATTCTTTACCTGATGAAATAATTACACCTACACCATATTCTAAAAGATTAATTGAAGCATATTCATTTGTTAATTGCCCAGTTGTTGCAGTATCAAATGGTGTAGATATTAATAAATATAGTACTGTAGAAGTATCTAAGGAAGAAGAATTAGAATTAAGAAAACAATTTGGTATTAAAGAAAATCAAAAAATAGTTATGGGTATAGGATGGATGTTTGAGCGTAAAGGTGTCCATAACTATATTGAAATAGCTAAGGATTTTCCAGATGTAGCATTTATTTGGTTTGGTTCAATGAATAAACTAATGAATACAAGAAAAATAAATAAGGCAATTAATGGTAAAACAGATAATGTAATATTACCTGGATATAAGCCACAAGATATAATTATTAAAATGCTTCATATCGCAGATTGCTTTATGTTCCCAAGCTATGAAGAAACAGAAGGAATTGTATTATTAGAAGCGATGGCATGTAAAGTACCTGTCATTATTCGTGATATTGGCGCATTTGATTATTTAACTGATGGTGTCGATTGTCTTAAGGCTACAACAAATGAAGGCTTTAAAACGCAAATTTCAAAGGCATTAAATGAAGATTTAACTGAAATGGTAGATAATGCATTTACATTAGTTAAAGAAAGAGACCTTGATAAGGTTGGTTTAAAATTAAAAGCTGAATATACTAAATTATTAGAAAATAAATAATATGAAAAAGGCTGTGAATTGCAATTCACAGCCTTTTATTATACTTGTTTTAAATTTATTGGATCAATAGTAGAATATTCTTCATCTGTATAAATATCATATTCTATTGCAATTTCATAAAATATTTGATCCACTGTATGAATCTCAATATTGTTTTTAGTAAAAATAGAATAAGTAATATCATCTAATAATGCGAAATATTCATCAGGAGCATTTTCTTTTTTATCTAGATAAGAATTAACTTTATCCTCTAGGTCAGTTAATTTATTAATATCTTTTTTTAGATTATCATTAACCTTTAATTCAGCTTCAAAATCATTAATGTATAGAAGAAGATTAATTGTTTGACCATATTTTTCCATTTCATCATAATCATTATTAAAATTATCTTCTAACAATGATTGAATAATTTGAAATTGATCATATATATAATCAAAACCTGTAGAGAATATTAATTCCTCATCTTCAGATAATGTTCCTTTTTGATTTTGTTCATATAAGTAATCTACTACAGCAAGAACAGGAGAAAATCTTTGAATTGTTTTACTTTGTTTTTTAACAAGAGTAGTAATTAGTTCATTATTTTCTCTTTTCCATGCTTCATAGTCTGTAAAGATAGTATTTTCTTCCATATTATCTAGTCTTCATTTGTGGAAATAAAATTACATCTCTAATTGATTGAGACTCAGTTAAGAAAATAACTAATCTATCAACACCGATACCGATACCACCAGCAGGAGGCATACCATATTCTAATGATTCAACGAAATCAGTATCCATTTCATTTGCTTCATCATTTCCTGCAGCCTTTTCAGCTAATTGTTCTTCGAATCTTTCCTTTTGATCGATTGGGTCATTTAATTCTGTATAAGCATTAGCGAATTCTTTTCCACCAATGAATAATTCAAATCTTTGAACGAATCTAGGATCTTCTGGATCTTTCTTAGTTAAAGGTGAAATTTCAATTGGATGTCCACATAAGAATGTAGGTTGAACTAAAGTCTTTTCACCATATTCTTCAAAGAATGCATTAATAACATGACCAACTGAAATGAAGTGTGGTTCAAGCTTAACATTATGTTTCTTAGCTAATTCACAAGCTTCTTCAAATGTATAATTGTTATT
>JAFTDB010000004.1 GCA_017454375.1 Acholeplasmatales bacterium
TATTGAATCAATTTCAGTTGTATTAAAAATACAAGTATCATCTGAACTAATACCTAATTTATTAAGATATTTATGTGCTATTTTAATCACTCCAATCTAATAATACACCACAATTAGAGCAAAGTATAGAACCTTCTTTTATTTCTTCTCGCCAAATAGGTTTATAATTATTTATCATCGAATTTCTACAAGATAACGTATAGTAGCTTGATTTTCATTATATACTGTAATTTCATCATTAATTACAGTATTCCAACCACTATGACCCGCACCATTTAACCAAAGACTCCAAGCATCTTTATCTAATTCCTTTAGTTTTTTAAGGGTCATATTGTGATATTTATTATCATGTGAATTAATTACATAAGATTTACCAAGAGCAACTTCAAAAAATGCAAGGAAACCACAATTTTGACGCTCACCAGTCCAATAACCGCCAAGAGAAGTATAACCTACAGATTTTGTTACACCACCATGAAACTTATCAGGATTTGCGAAATAGAGAGCATCACCCAGAAGACTACCTGTATAAACTGCACAAGAAGGACGAATTTTAAGACCAGTTTTTAGTATATTTGCCCAATTCTGGTTACGACTACCATGCACACACAATTTATGATTACCAATATTATTTTCAGTAACATATTTTTGAAAAGCTGCTTCTGTTGCTTTATTACTAACTCTCCATGCTTTGTAGAACTTCCCTGCGGCATCACCCATTGCTTTTTTAATCTTAGCTACATCTTCATCTGTAGCATCTTCCATAGTAATACCCATTTTATCTAGGATAGAAGTAGTATCATCAGAAGGATTAGAAGCAACTACGGCAGATTTATCTACACGCTTGTATACCATACCACGCATACTATCAAGAGTGTCCTGTTCCCTATTAATAACCTTTAAAAATTCATCGTTATCATTAGTAAGATAGTCAGGAACATAGCTCATTTTACGAGGAATAGTATTAAATAGTTTTAATAGCTTGTTATTAAATTCCTTAACAGTAAGAATATTATAATTCTTAGCTAGATAGTCAATTTGCTCTTGTGCGGCATCAAGCATAGCCTGTGTAACAACACTTGAAGAAACACGATAAGAAGATTGTACTACCTTGTTAGCATAATCAAATAGACGTTTAATAATAGTACGGACAGAAATATTCTTAATCACAGAAAATTCATCCTGACCATTATTATCCTTTTCCTCAACCTTATTATCTTCAATAACATCTTGCATAAGGTCAGAATTATCCTTATAACCCTTTTTCAGCTTAGATTTAATTTGAGAATCCCACTTGCTCATTGGATAAGAAGTGGTTGTTTCGTGACCACCAATTCTGCCATATTTAACAGTAAAAGTACCATCACCATTAGGAAAGCAATTATAGTATTTGTTATTATTTGCATCTGTTACCATTATAAGATATACGGGCTTAACATCCATTTTAATTATTCTCCTTTATATTATTCTACTGTAGGATATTCTTCTAACCCATGACAAGCAAGATATCTACGTTCATCAGTAGTTAAATACTTGTAAGGCATATCACTTCCAAGCATTTCACATAAGCCATAATCTTCATAAATATCATCTTGGCATTTCCCCGTTACCGTTGCATAATTACATTCAATTCCTTGA
>JAFTDB010000005.1 GCA_017454375.1 Acholeplasmatales bacterium
ATATAAAATATATATAATATGTATATAAGATATCGAGGTGTTATTGTGAAAAAAAGAGTAATAATTATTGTGTGTTCATCAATTGCTACAGTTGTTTTATTAGCAATTGTTATCCCTTTAATGATATTAGGTATTAGAACCGCCAACCTCACTTCTGATTATTCATATTTAAAAAATGATGAAAATTATTCAGAAAAAGTAGAAGTACAAGGCTTAAACCTAGTAACCCAACATGTATCATGTGGCTATGCCTCTATAGAAATGGTATCTGAGTATTATGGTAATAAGGTTACTGAAGATGATTTAGATTCACGTAATAGCTCAGTATCTACATCTTCATCAAGTGGCTTTTTAAATGAAATAAATAAATCTATTTTGTCAAAAAAGTTTGTTATGAAGTCATATTTAAAGCATGATGATATGCTAAAAGAAATATATGGATCTTTAAAGAAAGGTAATCCAGTAGTCCTTGAATGGTCTGCCAAATATAAAGAAGAATGGACTTTGCATTTTTCTGTAATTACTAGTTTGGATATAAAAAATGATACTGTAACAGTATATAATCCATATGGCTATATTGAGAATTTGAAACTTGATGAATTTTTAGATAGATCATCTTTTAATGCATATAAGAATATTCCTTTCTTTTTAAGCTTTGGATTTGCTTTTGGAATGTTTGGCAAAAACACAATTTTTTATGCAGAATAGTTGATAAAATAGTAAAGGTGCTATGAAATTAATTGAATTAAGAAAAGAAGATGTATGTTTGAATTTGAAAAAGTAATGAAATAATTGCTGATATATCCAAAGAAATATTAAAGAAGAGAAGGCTTAATACAACCAAGTATTAAGCTTTTTTCTATTTAAAAGCATTTTAAATGAATTTAAAAAGTTTAAAATCTAGTGTATAATAAATAAAAGGTTAATTTTTGAGGGAACATAATGCAGGAATTTTTAGAAAAAATAGATAGAGATGGATTTATTTATAAAAATGATTCAACTCATATATATGCTGAAAAAGAAATGATTAGATCTCTCATGATTTGTCACTTAAAATAAGCTTATTAAGACCAACTGATTCAAATTATAAGGATCTTTTAGAAGAATTACTCCAAGATAAGGTTGATTCATCTGTGGCTATAGTATCACCATTTTATTGTGATTTTGGCTCACGCCTTAAGCTTGGCAAGAATATTACTATTAATAAAGGGGCAACAATATTTTCAGCTGGAATAGTAGAAATAGAAGATGATGTATTAATTGGTCCTGATGTAAAGATTATTAGTGTTAATCATGATTTAGCTTATAGACATAATAAAATACTATTTAAAAAGGTTACTATTAAAAAGAATGCCTGGATATGTGCTGGTGCTATAATCTGCCCTGGAGTTACAATAGGTGAAAATAGTGTAGTTGGTGCTGGGGCTGTTGTAACAAAGGATGTTTTAGATAATACTGTAGTTGGTGGGAATCCAGCTAGATTTATAAAGAATATTGAAAATATAAAATAATAAAAATATTTTATAATTTAAGGAGGCGAATGATTATGATGAAAAGAATTTGGATTATAATTGTTAACGTCTTTATTATGCTTGTGATGATGCTTTTTGTAATAATATATTCTAATATTGAAGCAAAAGAAAATACCAAAAGGCAGGTTGAGCATTTTGAAAATACGACAATCACTATGGAGCATGTCACTCAAAATTATTTAGAGGGAGAACAGCGTATATGTGATGTTTGGGCACAATACATCAACAATAATAATTTAACAATTGATGGTGCGATTTCTTTTATTAGAAATTCACATGTGCTTGAAAATACCTCAGCTCACATTGTGTATAAGGATACACTTACAGGCTTATCGACAAGATTAAATATAACGACTAATGATTATTTAGTTAGCTATGTAGATATTGATCTATTTAATGATGTAGGGTGGATACATAATATTGGTGAATCAATTAATGTATCTCGTGCTTATACTAATAAAGCTAATGGAGAACAATCTATAGCCTTCTGTAATTTTATTATGCTAAATGATAATGGAAATAAAAGAGAAGGTATCCTTCTTAGAATTCTTCCTATTTCAGAATTAAAGGAAAAATGGGTATTTCCTCAAGAGGAATTTAAAGAAGCAGAGCTTTCTATAATCGATAATAATGGCGATTATATTATTAAAGGCCATTCATTTAAAAATTCAAGCTTCTTTGAATTTTACAAATCATATAATAAGGTTGATTCTAATTCTCAAGAATTATTTAATAAAATAACTTCATCAACTGGTTCATTTATAATGCTTAACTCTCGTGGTAATGAGTGTATTCTTTCATATACACCATTTGCTGAGACTGGCGGTTGGACCTTACTGAGCTTGATGCCTATTGAATATTTAGTATCAAATACGCAAAACTGGATTTTGATTGGCTTTGTTTCTTTAGGCTTAATCTTATTATTCATTTTTGATTTAGCCTTTATGATCTATTTTAATAAAAAGCTAGAAGCATCAGCTTTAGAAGCTGATTTAGCTAATAAGGCTAAAACAGATTTCTTATCGACTATGTCACATGATATTCGTACGCCAATGAATGCGATAATAGGCTTTACTACCATTGCTAAAAACAATATTGATGATAAGAAAAAAATTGAAGAGAGCCTTCATAAAATTGATTTAGCAAGCAATCATTTATTAACACTAATCAATGATATATTAGATATATCCAAGGTAGAAAGTGGTAAATTATCTTTAGTACCACAGGATATCTCTATAATTTCAATAGTAGAAAACCTTAAAAATATATCACAATCTACTGTTAAAGAGAAAAATATTAATTTTAGCTTTAATGTAGATAATATAGAATATGAATATTTATATGCTGATCAGCTTAGATTAAATCAAATATTTATTAATATTTTATCTAATGCCTTAAAATATACAGAGCCTGGTGGTAGTGTATGTGTCAATATGAGGGAAGAGGAAAGTGATGTTCCTGGCTCTATTAAATTAATATATCAGGTAACTGATACAGGTATTGGAATGAGCCCAGAGTTTATGGCCAATATGTATCAGCCATTTTCACGTGAGACTGATAGTAGGGTCAACAGTATTCAAGGTACAGGCTTAGGTCTTGCGATAACTAAAAAGATGGTTGATTTAATGAATGGCACAATTGATTGTGTAAGTGAAGTAGGTAAAGGTACAACATTTACTGTCACATTAAATATCAGCGTTTTATCACAAGAAAAGAATAATGATAAAGAAAAAATAAGTATAAATGAAAATGATTATTCAGATTTAGAAGGCTTAAATATCTTAGTTGCTGAAGATCATGATATTAACTATGAAATCATATCAGCCTTACTTCAAATGTATGGTATAAAATCTGAACGTGCTTTAAATGGATATGAATGTGTAGAAAAATTAAAATCAGCTGAAGCTTTTAAATATTCACTTATTTTTATGGATATACAAATGCCTATTATGAACGGACTTGATGCGACAAGGGCGATAAGGTCACTTGAAGATCCTGATAAGAAAAATATTCCAATTATCGCAATGACTGCGGATGCTTTTTCTGAAAATATCAGTGAATGCTTAAATGCGGGGATGAATGGTCATATTGCTAAACCTGTTGATATTAGTATTGTCATTAAAGAAATTAGAAAGCTAAAGGAGGAAATTAAAAAATGAAAAAGATAATTTATATGTTTTTAGCATTATTTGTATTAATGTTTATGGTATCTTGTAATACATCAAAAAATGAAGAATTTAAGCCTCTTTTAGATAAGAATAGGAAATGTGATATTAATATAATTGGTAGCTATGATAATTTTGAAGCCTTAGAAGCTGAATTTGATAGGTTTAATGAATATTATCCTAATGTAAATTTAAGCTATGTAAAGGTAGATGATTATAATAATGCCTTATCTAGTGTGCTTGAAGGTAAGGATAAGCCTAATATTTTCTTTTCCTATACCTGGATGATAGGAGATAGTAAATATGATTCAGTTATTAAGCATATGGAGGATTTATCTAATCAAAGCTTAAAGCTTGATTTAGATTGTATACGTCAAGGCTTAATCAATAAAACTGAAAATAAAGTATTGATGATTCCAGTATTTTCTAGAACCTATGGTATGATGGTTAACAATAATTTATTTAAAAAAGAAAATTTAGAAATACCTACTACCTGGGGAAAGCTTGTTAGTGTATGTAATTCATTTAAAGAAAAAGGCTACAAAAGCCCGATGATGGGCTATAGCGTAAGTTCATCAAGCTGTCTTATGAATACCATTGCTTACCCAGCATTTGTAGCTGAGCTTGCTAAAAATCCTGAAGCCTTAAAGCTAGCTAATGATTTAGATCCAAAGGCTGGCCCTTATATGCGTAAGGCATTAGAGGCAGTTGATAGTATTATGAAAAGCGGGGCTGTAGATTTAGCTCTATGTGATTTAATTGCTGATAATTATAAAAAGGTTATATTAAGATTTTTTGAAGGCGATGTTCCTATGATGATTTCAACAGGAGATACTGTATCTGGAACTAAAAAAAGAGAAAATGAATCAGAAGCATTCAAAAATAATCCTTTTAATTATACATTTGTCCCAATCCCTTTGACAGAAGATGGAGGATATTTTATAGATAGCCCATCTATTGAATTTTCTGTCAATAAGGATTGTGATAATTTAGATATGACTAATGAATTTATGAGATTTTTAATCTCTAATAAGGAATTAAATGAAATGGCCTCAATTAAGCGTTTAGTAACGCCAACTAAGGATATGTCATTTGAGTCTGTATATGCTCCATTTGCTTCAATTTCAAAGGAGAAAACATTCTCTCCTGAGGTAATTGGAATTAAAGATCCACTATCTCGCCAAATTAGAGTGGCATCCTTCAAGGTTGGTAGAGGAGAATTAAGTATTGATGAAGCGATAGCTTTATATGGAACATTCAAATAATTAATATCATTTCTGTAAAGAAGGGATAAGATGAAGAATATTATTAATAAGCTAAAAAGATATATTTTAATAGCTGAAGATGAATATATTAATCAAGAGATATTAAAAGAAATCTTAAAAAATGAATATGAGATATTAGTAGCTAATAATGGTCTTGAGGCATTAGAAATATTAAAGACTAGCACCAAGCCTATTTCATTAATACTTCTTGATATTAATATGCCTTTAATGGACGGCTTTAGCGTCATTCAAGAAATAAAAAAAGATAAAGAAAATATGAATATTCCCATCATTGTTATCACTGGTGATAAGGAAAGTGAGCTTGAAGCACTAACCCTTGGGGCAGTTGATTTTATCACTAAGCCATTTGACTTAAATGAAGTCATTATGGCTAGAGTTAACCGCTCAATTGAATTATCTGAAAAAAGAATAATTGTCAGTGCGGCTGAGCGTGATGAATTAACTGATGTCTATAATAAGCATATCTTTGAAGAATATGTCGGTAAGATTAATAAATATAGACAAGATATTAAAAAGGATATGATTGTTTTAAATATATCCCATTTCCATTTATATAATGAGCTTTATGGTAAGGAAGAAGGAGATAAGGCCTTAGTATATATTGCCTCTATCCTTAAGGATATCGCAAGATGTAATGATGGTATTGTATCAAGATTACAACGAGATGTTTTTGCGATATATCTTAATCATCAAGAAAATTATGATGAATTCATCACTAAAATTACTAATGATTTAAAAGAAAAATATAATATAAATATTACTTTTAAGATTGGTATATATTTTGTTGATGATTTTAATGAGGGTGCTGAAGAATGTATAAATAGAGCTAAAATGGTATGTGATGAAATTAAAGAATCTAGTACTAAATTTTATAATATTTATAATGATGAGGATCAGCAAAAACAATTATTTAAAGAAAAACTAACTCATGACTTTAAAAGAGCTATCGATAATAAGGAATTTAAAGTTTATTATCAGCCTAAAATTTCCATTTTAGGTGATAAATATAAATTAACATCAGCTGAGGCCTTAGTAAGGTGGGTTCATCCTGAGCTTGGGTTTATCTCTCCAGGTATGTTTATTCCTTTATTTGAAGAAAATGGTAATATTAAAATATTAGATCAATATGTTTGGAATGAGGCAGCAAAACAAATAAAAATATGGAAGGATAAATTTAATATCATCATTCCTATATCTATAAATGTCTCTAGAGCTGATATGTTTGATGAATCAATTGTTGATATTATTAATAATATCGTTAAGGATAATGGTATCAAACAAAGTGATTTATATTTAGAAATCACTGAATCAGCCTATAATAATGAAACAGATCAAATTATAGGCATTATTGAAAGATTTAAAGAATTAGGCTTTAAAATAGAAATAGATGATTTTGGTAGTGGTTATTCATCACTAAATACCCTAGCTACCTTGCCTTTTGATGTATTAAAGCTTGATATGAAATTTGTTCATGATATGTTTAAAAATGATAAAACCTTAAAAATGGTAGAAATTGTATCTGAAATAGCCAAGCATTTAAATGTTAAATTAATTGCTGAAGGTGTTGAAACTAAAGAACAATTAGATATGCTAAAAAAATTAAAATATGATATTATCCAAGGCTATTATTTTTCAAAGCCTGTGGATAGTTTAGAATTTGAATTATTCTTTAATAAGGAGTTTTAAATGCTAAGTGTAGAAAAATTAAATGAATTTGGTGCTGATACTATAAGTGGCATTAAAAGATGTGCAAATAATGAAGAATTGTATTTAAGGCTTGTAAAGATGGTTCCTTCTAATAAAGGGTTTAGTGATTTATATGAGGCAATAAAAAATAATTCATTAGATGAAGCATTTTTGGCTGCCCATGGACTTAAAGGTATTTTAGCAAATCTATCTTTAGATCCTATTTTAAATCCGATAAAAGAGATAACAGAGCTTTTAAGAAATAAAGAAAATATTGATTATTCTAAATATCTT
This sequence comes from Acholeplasmatales bacterium, assembly GCA_017454375.1. Classification (GTDB taxonomy): domain Bacteria; phylum Bacillota_I; class Bacilli_A; order Acholeplasmatales; family Anaeroplasmataceae; genus Anaeroplasma. The sequence continues at coordinate 6,964 of JAFTDB010000005.1, forward strand.
TTAATAATTGAAGAAAAAAGAAAATTATTAGAAGAGATGCTATAAGAGGTGAATTATTGTGGATAACACCAAATATTTTGATATGGAATTCCATAGAGGTGGAAGGGATTCAAGACCTGAAAATACATTATATTCCTATTTTTATGCCATAGAAAACGGGGCTACAACCATTGAGTGTGATATGCAGCTAACTAAGGATAATGTAATTGTAATGTCACATAATCCAATTTTAAATACTGATATTACAGTTGATGAATTTAAAAATAGAATTCCTAAAAATAAATATTTTATTAATCAATTAACATTAAAAGAATTAAAGAAATTTAATGTTGGTATGATGGATAAGAATTGTGATTATTATAAATTACATGGAAAAAGCCAGGTTGCAGTTGATACAACTATTCCAACATTAAGAGAATTATTTGAACTTGTCAGGGATTGCAGTAAGGATATTAGGATGAATATAGAAACTAAAACATATCCTGATAAAGCACTTGGTGAGCTTTATATTCATAATTCTAATATGAAAATAATGGTTAATGAATTTTATAAATTAGTTAAGGAATTTGGCTTTGAAAAAAGAGTAATGCTTCAATCATTTGATTGGTCTACATTATTAATGATAAAAAAATTAGACCCTCAAATTGAGACAGTAGCATTATATTGTGAGGAAGAAGCGTGGGGTAATGATTCAATGACCTTATGGTTAAACAAAAAAGAGGCATCTCCATGGCTTGCAGGAATTAACATCCATGATTTTAATGATTCACCAGTTGAGGCAGCACATTACCTAGGGATTGATGATATATCCCCATATTTTGCAGAATTAAGTAAGGAAGATGTAATAAAGGCACATAGCTATAATATGAAGGTTATTCCATGGACAGTAAATAAAATAGAGGATATGAAGATGCTTTATGAAATGGGCGTTGATGGAATTATTTCTGATAAGGGCTGGCTTTTAAGAGAATTTTTAGAATCAGCTGGAGCTAAAATATATAATAAAAGAAATATTGAATCAAAATATAAATTAGAAATTGATCATTATGATATAGATGATTTAAAAAATCTAAATGGTGAAGATGCATCTTATTAGAATTTAGTGGCTGAAATGTATGGAAAGAATTAATTTATCTTGATTTAAAAGGGTGATAAAATGATTATTAATACAGGACAAAGAACTGATATTCCTGCATTTTATTCTAAATGGTTTATAAATAGAATAAAAGAAGGTTATGTTTTAGTAAGAAATCCATATTATCCAAAAAATGTTACTAAATTTAAATTGAATCCAAAAGTAGTCGATGTTATAGGCTTTTGTACAAAAAATCCAAGGCCAATGCTAAATTATTTAGATGATTTAAAGGATTTTGGACAGTTTTGGTATATATCAATTACAGGCTTTGATCGTGATTATGAGCCTAATGTACCACCAATTGATCAAGTTATTTCTGATTTTAAATATTTATCAAATAAAATAGGAAAGAACAAGGTGGCTTGGAGGTATACTCCAATAATTATTGATGAAAAATATACATTAAAAAGACATATTGAGACATTTGAATATATTGCATCAGAGCTTGATGGATATACAAGCTTAGCTGTATTTGGATTTATAGATATTTATCCAAAGCTTGCAAAAAACCATCCTGAGATTAAAGATACTGATGATGCAACAAAAATAGAAATTGCTAAAAGATTTTTAGATATAGCAAATAAGCATCATATGGAATTAAGACTATGCTCAAAAGAAAAATGGCTAAAAGAATATGGAATAGATGTAGATGGCTGTATGAGAATAGAGGATTATGAAAGAAGTATATCTTCTAAACTTGATATAAAACAGAAGATGGAAGCTAGAAAAGGTTATTGTGCTTGCTATTTATCAAATGATATTGGCACATATAATAGCTGTCCACACCTATGTAGGTATTGTTATGCTAATGGAGATAAGAATTTGATTATGTATAATTATCATCAGCATGATGAGAATTCACCTTTGTTAATTGGCCATTTAAATAAAGATGACATAGTAAAAGAAGCAAAACAAGAATCCTATATTGATAAGAGAATAACTTTGTTTTAAAACATAGTTTAAATGGCAGGTGATTTATCACCTGTTTTTTTATTGCAAAAAAAAGTTAAAAAAATATGTAAAATATTGTTGACACTCTGTATACCTCGTGATATGATGTATAGCGTAAAAGGAAGTATAGCGTAAGGAGAAGTATAATATGGATGCACAATTAAAAAGAGGTGTACTCGATGTGTGTGTTCTGGCAGCCATTAGAGGGGAAGACTCTTACGGATACAAGATCATCAAAGATGTCAGCCCATTCTTGGAATTATCAGAATCGACGCTTTATACAATATTAAAGAGATTAGAAGAAGCTGATATGCTGATAGTTAAATCTGTTGAGCATGCTGGAAGACTGAGAAAGTATTACCACATAACGGACAAGGGTATTAAAAGAATTGAAGAGTTTAAAAATGAGTGGAAAGAGATTATGATGATATATTCATTTATCATCAAGGGGGAATAATTATGAAAAAGAAAGAGTTTTTAACTGAACTAAGATATCGTTTAAGAGGCCTTCCTAAGGATGAAATCGATCAAAGAGTTGAATTCTATAGCGAAATGATTGATGATTCCATTGAGGATGGCTTAACTGAAGAAAAGGCTGTTGAAAATATCGGTAGCATTGATGAGGTAGTAAGAACAGTTGCTTCTGAAACATCATTACTTAAGATTATGAAGCATCAAAGAGAATCTAGGCCTAGAAGAAGAATTAGACCTTGGGAAATCGTATTATTAATATTAGGATTCCCATTATGGTTCCCACTTCTAATCGTATTTTTAGTATTATGCTTAGTATTATGTATTCTACTTTGGATATTACCAATCGTTACATACTCTGCATTTGCAGGCGTACTTGCAGGCGGAGTTGGTAGTATTGCAATTGGTGTTGCAAACGCAGTTAACGGTAAATTAAGCTTTGGTGGCTTATATGCAGGTGCTGGTATTGCAGCAGTAGGCGCAGCAATCTTGATTTTCTTTGTAGCATTACTTGCAACAAAGGTAACAATTAAGCTTAATAAGCTAATCTTCACTGGTATAAAGGTAAGTTTCATCGGAAGAGGTGAGAGACATGAGTAAGGCAAAAATCGCATTCTTAATAATTGCATTAGTATTAATTATCGCTGGTGGCACACTATTTGGTGTATGTTACGCTAGAGGTGCTAGATACGATGACAATATTCAATTTGTAAATAAAACATATGATTTAACAGAAGAATTCAATAGTATTGATCTAGAACTTGGTATGTCAAAACTTGAAATAGTAAAGGCTGAAACTAATAAAGTAGAAGTAAGCGAAACTGATAAATTCCATCATGAGGTTAAGGTAGTTGAAAATAAATTACAAATTAAGACTATCGATGACACTCAGTGGTATGAAAAATTCTTAATCTTTGGTGATAAATACAGTGTTAAAATATCTTTAAATAAAGATGTATATGATTCATTAAATGTTAAAAATGGTACTGGTAGCCTAACAATTTCTAATCCATTCACATTTACAAACTTCACTGTTGAAAATGGTACTGGTGGTGTTAAGGCATCTAACTTAACCATAACAAGCCTTAAGATTAATTCTGGTACAGGCTCTGTAGATTTATCTAATATTACAGCTGGTAATATTGATATTAATACATCAACTGGATCTAAGACAATCCAAGATGTACATGCAACAAACATTAAATTAACAGGTTCTACAGCTTCTAATAGATTAACTAATGTAATTGCTGATAATGAATTATATGTTAAATCATCAACTGGTAGCATCAAATTTGATGGTATAGATGCCGCAACAATTTATATGGAATCATCAACTGGTAGTATCAGAGGTTCTGTACTAACTGAAAAAACATTTATACCTCATTCATCTACAGGTAGCGTACGTGTACCAACTAATACAACTGGTGGTACTTGTACACTTAAAACATCTACAGGTAGTATTGATGTAACAATTAAAGCCTAATTAAGTCCGAGGATTTCCTCGGATTTTAATTTTATGTAATGATTCATTATATATTTAATGATATAATTATCTAAAGGGGCTGAATATTATGCAAAAGGAATTAAAAGAAAGAGGATCATTACTTAATGAAAAAGGTGATCTATGTGAGGCTGGATTCTCTTTTAGAATGGTCAAGGAATATGATAGAACTAAGATAAAGGCAGGCAAATCTAGAATCAAGGAATGGGATTATTATTACATAGGTAATAATCTACACGGTGTTGCCTTTACGATTGATGATAATTATCTATATGGTCTTGGTAGTGTCTCTATTTTAGATTTTGTTAATAAAAAATATATAACTAAAAGTAGTATGAAATTTTTAACAAAAGGTAGGGTAGGATTCCCTAGTAATTCAAGCGAAGGAGATATTACCTGGAAGGATAAGAATTATTATCTACATTTTGTTAATAAGGATAAGAAAAGAACTATCGATGTTAAAATCAATAAATATGAAGATAATGAACCATTTGAAGCTCATTTTGATTTAGAAGAAACAATGGATGATTCAATGGTTATTGCGACACCATTTAATAAGAAAAAACACTTTTACTATAACGAAAAGAAGAATTGTATGAAGGCATCAGGCTATTACCAGTTTAAAGGAAAAAAAGTAGAATTCTCACCTGATGATTCATTTGGTATTCTAGACTGGGGTAGAGGTGTATGGACATACAAGAATACCTGGTATTGGAGTGGTATGTCAGGTAAGTCTGGAGATAAGCTAATTGGCTTCAACCTAGGTTATGGCTTTGGTGATACAACTAATGCCTCAGAAAATATGCTATTTTATGATGGTAAAGCATATAAGCTTAATGATGTGGAATTTATAATACCTAAGGATAGTAAAGGTAAATATGAATATTTAAAGCCTTGGAAGATTAAATCAAAATCTGGTGATATTGATTTAGATTTTACACCTATATTAGATAGATGTGATGAGACTAATCTATACATCTTAAAATCATTCCAGCACCAAGTATTTGGAACCTTTAATGGTGTCATTAAAGTAGATGGTGTAGAAGCTAAAATAGAAAATATTGTATCTTTTGCTGAAAGAGTTACAAATTATTGGTAAAAATAAGCCCTTATGGGCTTTTTTTAATTCGATCATATGATATAATAATAAAAAGATAGATTGGAGGTGTATATTATGCGCCCAGTTGATTATCAGGCATATTATGCTGGTAGGGAAAAAAGATATAATTTCATGATGATTACAATGGCAGATCTTGTAAGACATATCGCAATAATTATATCTGGGCTTTCAATGCTTGCAGTAATAGTAGTTTTCCTAACTAATGTAATAGGCTCTAAGCTTGATGAAATTGATATAGCTAATATACCTCTAGAATATAAAATTACTAGTACAGATAATTATTTTGAGTATCAAAATAATGGCACCTCAGCAGAATACTCAATTGCCTATATATTAAGAGAAATAAAGAAGAATGCCAAAGGCAGTGAAATAGAAATAGAAAGACCACTTGGTCTATTAACACCTAGAACTGTTAGTATAGTACTACGTAATCGTGGTGTTAAAGCATATGCTTATCATGGTAGCTATAATACAATAAGAAAGAGACTAACACTTGGCATTCCTATTATTGTATATCTAAAGATAAATGAAAAATTTGAATATGCAGTATTAAAAGGATATGATGATACGTTTTTTTATTTAGTAACATCATCTGAAGAATTAAAAAATGAAGATGGTGGTTGGTATAATATGAAAATAGGCATTGATGAATTTTATTCTTATTGGCATACTGATTCATATTTAGCAAATAATTTATATGTTGCATTTGAAAGATATAAATAATAAAGAATAGGTTCACACGAACCTATTTTTCTATAATTAAGAGATTTAAAATTATTGAAACATGGCTTTATATAAAGTATAATTTAATTATAGACATACGTTACAAAGGGAGGAAAACATATGGATCTAATGATTAAGAATAAGTGGGTGTCACTTGGTGGTTCATCTACAGTAAAAGATATGGAAGGAAAGGATGTATTTTTTGTAAAAGGTAGGATCTTTTCATTTACTAGAAAGAAATTCATCCAAGATATGGACGGTAACCTTAAATTTGTGGTTAGAAACAAATTCTGGAGACTATTCCAAAGAAAAGCTTTCGTTATCGATGCTAATGGTGAAACAGTGGCAACTGTAAGAAGAAAGATTTTCTCTTTACATGATCATTATTTTGTATATTCTAGTTTAGGTGATTTACAAATTAGAGGTAACATTTTATGTTATGATTATCACATTACATTAAATGGTGAAGAAATTGGTCATATCGCTAGAAAAATATCACTAAGAGACTCTTTCGTATTAACAATTGATGATAAATATGATGCTGCTACATTCGTTGCTCTAGTTATCGCAATCGATAATATTACTGATAGAAGACAATCTGATAACTCATCTTCATCATATTCAAGCAGCAGCAGTAGCAATTAATAAATATGGAAGAAAAAGACAATTTAGAACAAACTGAAAAAATAGGCTTTAATTCTGCACCGCCAGATCCCAAAATAAAAGGTAAGAAATTTAAATCTGTTGTTGAAAGCACACCTATTCGTAAATGGAGTAGATTATTTGTTGTTTTAGGTATTATATTTACTATCTTAACTAGTATGTATTTATTCTTACCTGTATTCAACGGATTATTCATTTTTATTGTAGCAATAATCATTATAATAATTATTGCCTGTGCAGTAGTATTTACCTTGTTTTTTGGCTTGCTATCAGAAGGGTTTAGACAGTGGATTGGAAGTACCTGGTCCATAATTGATAAGCTTGTTAATGTAGGAAATAACATACCTAGCTTAAGCCCATATTTCCCAGCTTTTGCTTATCCTGCCATATTCTTTGATGTTATGGCAATCATCTTATCAAGCATCGGCAGAGCATCAGAGAAAAAGGGCTATGTTAGCTACATTATAGCTATGTCAATTCATTTGGTTATAGCAATCATTTATTTAGTTGGATACTATGTAAATGGTTGTCAAATAGTTCATTAATCCAGCATAATTTGCTGGATTTTCTTTTTTGTTACGAAAAAGTAACGAAAATGTTGATTTATAGGCATATTTTTAACATTTTATCCTATCTTTTGTCTTTTTTTTCTTATGATTATGTAATATAATCATAAAGATGAATGTTTAGTTTTTAGGTGGATTTATGAAGATATATTATGAAGATAATCATATCATCGTTATATATAAGCCAAAGGGCTATTTATCACAGCCAGGTGATAAAGACCTTCCAGATATGTATAACGAAATAAAAAATTATTTAAAAATTAAATATAATAAGCCAGGAGATGCTTATTTAGGAATAGTCCATAGACTAGACTTGAATACTGATGGTATTATGGTGTATGCCAAAACATCCAAGGCTAGTGCGAGATTATCTAAGGATATCACCTTAAATAATTTCAATAAGCATTATTATGCTGTAGTTGAGGGTAAGCTAGATAACCAGGACTATGTTAAATTAATCCATAAATTATCTAAAAATGAAAAAGAGAAAAAGAGCTATTTAGATAATCAAAATGGTAAAGAATCTATCTTAAGCTATAAAGCTATTAAGAATTACCAAATAGGTGGTAGTGATGTAACACTTATAGAGGTGGCACTTGAAACTGGTAGATTCCATCAGATTAGATCCCAAATGAGCTTAATTGGTCATCCACTTTATGGTGATATAAAGTATGGAAGTAAAAATCATGTAGAATATGAGAAGTTCCCACTTACTGCCTACAGATTAGAATTAATCCATCCAGTAAGTAAAGAAAAAATGATATTTGAGATGAAAGAAGATGAATTATGTTATTAGATGTTAAATTTAATACCGCTAATGAAATAAAAGAAATATGTGGATTTAAAAATAAGAATATTCGCTTAATTGAAGAATTATATGATACTAATATTGGTGTTAGTGGAGATAATATTTATGTCGATGAGCGTGAAGGATTAGAAATTGAAAAGCTTGAAAGATTATTTAGAATTCTAATCACTATGGTTGATATGTCTAATAATATTCAAGCTAAGGATATTATCTATGTTAAGAGTGTTATTGAACGTAATTTAGATGAAGAATACATCAATTTTATTAAGACACGTAAGCCATTATTTTACACATACGCTAATAAGCCAATCTTCTCTAAGACATTAAAACAAGATGCTTATCTAAAGATGCTAGATGCTAAGGATTTGGTATTCTCAATTGGTTCTGCAGGTACAGGTAAAACTTACTTAGCTGTATGTTACGCAGTAAGAGAATTAAAGAAGAATAATGTAGATAAGATTATTTTGACTCGTCCTGCCGTAGAGGCTGGTGAATCACTAGGCTTCCTACCTGGTGATTTAAAGGAAAAGGTAGATCCATATCTAACACCTTTATATGATGCCCTACATGACTTTTTAGGAGTTGAAATGACTAACTCATATATTGAGCGTGGAGTTATTGAAATTGCCCCACTAGCTTATATGAGAGGTAGAACACTAGATAAATCAGTTATTATCCTAGATGAAGCACAAAACGCAACAATTGCCCAATTAAAGATGTTTTTAACACGTCTTGGCTTCGCTTCAAAGATGATTTTAACTGGTGATATTTCTCAAATTGACCTACCTTCTAATAAGAAATCAGGCTTGAAGGTATGCTCAGATTTACTTAGCGATTTATCTGAGGTTGGTAGCTGTATCTTCGAATCAGAGGACGTAGTACGTCACCCATTAGTATCTAAGATTATTGATAGATTCGAAAAAATAGGAGAATAAGATGATAGATTATAGTAAGATTTATGTTAATGATTTTAATTCATATGACAATAAAGGTAACGAAAGAAAAATAGTTAAGAAATTTAAAACTAAGATTATGTATGCTCCATATGATGTTAAGAAATGCTACAATGAGCTTAAAAATATTTTCTTAAAATATGGATTTAAAGATAAATATACAACTAGATTTGAAACTTTTAAGAAAAATGATTTAATGTTTAGGTTTAATTTAAATAGAACTTCTTTTAAATTATATTTAAATCAAAATAATGAAGAATCTAAATATCATATCAAATATACTGATTCAACTAGTTTAGAAAAAACACCTTATTTCATTAAATTAAAGAGTGATAGAAGCTTAAAATTCACAAAGGAATTAGTTCTAAACCTAATTAATGAAAGAAGATTTAGAGAGGTTAAAAACTTTAAAGAGGTTGATTATTTACCACTTTTAATACCTAATGGAGAAGTAATTATGCAAAAATTAGGATTAAAAGATTATTATCTATATGATGATATTACTTTAAAGAACATTCCAAAGGATATCCCTTATAGCTTTGAAAAATATGTTCCTGTATATCATAAACCAAAAAATGAGGAAAAAGTTTATCATACATTTTATATAGATGAGCTTTGTGATATCTTTGATGATTATTCAGTTGTAAGTGTTGAAACACTACAAGAATTAAATCTTATGGGAAACGGTAATGCTTTAAGAGTTAAGGGTAGAGGCAAAATAGATAAGAAATTGATTGTTTTTGCTGATGAAATTGATGATGAAGCATTACGTATGATAATTCATACAAATTCAACAGCAGTATTAGTTGACTAGCTTACTTATAGGTAAGCTTTTTGCGTTTTTAATATTTAGTTTATTTTAGGGGTTTTTATGGAAAAATATGAATTAAATAAATTTATAAATGAATATAAAAAAAGAGTTTCTGATTTGAATGAAGCTTTACAGATTGATGATAAAAAGAAACAACAAGAAAAGTTAGCCCTTAAAATGGCTGAAGCAGACTTTTGGAATGATCCAAGTAAAGCAAATGAAATCATTAATGAATCTAACTCAATTAGAAATGATATCGAATCATATGATGAAATAGATAGAATTTTATCTGATATTTTAGAGATGTCTAAATCAGATGATGAAGAGCTTCAAATGCTTTTAGAAGAAGAAATTGAAGAATTAAAGGATAAGGTATCTGAATTTGAAAAAAGAGCCTTGTTAAATGGTAAGTATGATAATTCTAACTGTATTTTGGAACTTCATCCAGGTGCTGGTGGTACTGAATCAATGGACTGGGCTTTAATGCTATTTAGAATGTATCAAAGATTCTCAACTAGACGTGGATACAAATTTGAGGTACTTGATTACCAGGCTGGTGATGAGGCAGGTATAAAAAGTGTTACTGTCTTAATATCTGGTGAATTTGCGTATGGCTATTTAAAGAGCGAGCGTGGTGTACACCGACTTGTAAGAATCTCTCCATTTGATGCGAACAAAAGAAGACATACATCATTTTGTAGCTGTGATATAGCACCTCAAATCAATGATAATAGTGAAATAGAAATCAAGGATGAGGATATCAGAATTGATGTATTCCATTCAAGTGGTGCTGGTGGCCAATCAGTTAATACAACTGACTCAGCAGTACGTATTACACACTTCCCTACAAATATTGTAGTAACTTGCCAAAATGAACGTAGTCAGCTACAAAATAAGGAAATGTGCTTTAAGATATTACGTTCTAAGTTATTAGAGCTTGAGCTTAAAAAGCGTGAAGAAGAGCTTAAGAAGATTCGTGGCGAATCAATGAAGATTGACTTTGGTAGCCAAATTAGAAGCTACGTATTTACTCCATATACATTAGTAAAGGATCATAGAACAGAATTTGAAACATCTAATGTTGCAGGTGTAATGGATGGTAATTTACTTCCTTTTATGGAAGCATATTTAAAGTTTAATGCAGGTGAATAAGATGTTAAGTGATATGGAAAAGCAAGAAATTGTAGAAGCAATTGAAAATAAAGATGTTAAAAAAGAAGAAGATAAGAAAAAAAGAATTAAAAATAAGGCTAAGCAATATTTGATGATTACCTTAGGCGTTTTAATTTTGGACTTTGGATTTTATTTCTTCTTAGATCCAGCCTATATTGTATCTGGTGGTACTATGGGTTTATCAATCATATTTACACCTATGATTCATAATTTTTGGCCATGGTTTACAAACTCAATATTCTTATATATAGTTGATGTTATAGCCTTAATTTGTGGTTTAATCTTCCTAGGTAAGGATTTCTTTTTAAAGACTATTTATGCAACATTATTATCTCCAACAATTATCTTCTTATTTGAAAGAGGACTTAACCCTAATTTCTTCTTACAAACAATTGAAGATCCAACAACTGTTAAGATTGTAGCCATGATTATTGGTTCATTATTTGTAGGTATTGGTGTCGGTGTAGCTATTAAAAATGATGGCTCTACAGGTGGTATGGATGTCTTCCAAAAGATGATTAATAAGCTAGCTAAGGTGCCTATGAGTGTAGCAATCTATTTCACTGACTGGGTAATAGTTTTACTTGCAGGCTTTGTTAAGAATGCTGAATTCACTTATTATTACCAAATCGCAAGTGTTGTATTTGGCTCAATTGGTGTCTTCATGCAAGCTTACATCATTGATATGATTTGTATGTCAGGTAGAAGCCGTAGAACTGTTTATGTTATTACAGATTATCCAGATAAGATTAAGGAATTAATCTATAGTGAGCTTGATAGAGGTGTTACATTCGCTTCAGTTGTTGGTGCTTATACTGGAATTGAGCGTACTATGGTAATTTGTACAATGGATAAAAATGAAGCTTATAAGATTACATCTGAGGTATCAAAGCTAGATCCTCATTCATTTACATTTGTTTCATATTGTAAGGAAGTAAAAGGATATTACGAAAAACGAGGAATCATATGATTGTAAAATCTTTAAAGAAGTCTAAGAAAAAAGATTTATATAATGTAGTCATTGATGAAATGAGCCTAGAATTATCTGAAAATATTATCGTAAAATATCGCATTGTTAAAGGAAAAGAGGTTGATAAGGCAATACTTAAAGATATTATTAAGGATAATAATTTAGATGCTTTATATTCTAAAACTATGGCATATGCGATTAGATACAATAAGGGCAGTGCTGAGATAAGAAAATATCTAGAGAAAAAAGAAACATCTGATTTTGAAATTGAATTAATTATTAAAAGATTAATTGAATCCAAAATTATATCTGATTTAGACGTAGTAGAGGGCCTTGTTTCATCATATGTTAGGAATGGCAATGGTATATTACTTATTAAAGAGAAATTATACCAAAAGGGCTACTCTAAGGAATTAACTGATTTAGCTTTAGAAAATATAAATTATGATATGTATTATCAAAAGATGAATAATCAATACACTAAAGCCTTAAAAGCTCAAAAAAAGGGTGATGAATTTGAGCGTATGATGAAGGCTAAGAATGCAATGCTAAGAAGAGGATATACATATTCTGATTTAGAGAAACTAAATTAGTTAGTATTTTAGTGTTTAATAAAGTGTTAAATTATTGTATAATTTAAATAATAGATATCATTTAGGGAGGGGAAATAGATGGTAAGAGATAAGATTGACGGCAATTTTTTGTATTTTTTTGATCAAGGTGAGTGTTACAACGCCTATGATATTTTCGGTGCCCATGTCGTAAAGGATGCTAAAGGCAACATAGTCGGCTGTGAGTTCTGTTTGTTTGCTCCAAACGCAAGACGTGTAGAAATCGTCGCTGAATGGAATGGCTTTTTCCCAAATTCACAAGAACTTTACTGTATCGATGAAAAAGGTATTTGGTATGCTTATTTAGAGGGTAATCTTGAATGGGGTAGATATAAATACTTAATTACTACTCATCAAGGTGAACAAATCTATAAGGCTGACCCATATGCTTTCTATGCTGATTTAAGACCTTCACAAGATTCAAAGGTATACGACATTGATGGTTATGAATGGCATGATCAAAAATGGATGAAAAACCATGAGGTTACATATGAAAAGCCATTATTGATTTATGAGCTACATATGGGTTCATGGAGACGTAAGCCAGATAATTCATTTAATATGTTTACTGACATTGCGCCTATGTTAATCGATTATTTAAAGGATTTTGGCTATACTCATGTTGAGGTAATGCCAATTTATGAGCATCCACTAGATATGTCTTGGGGATACCAAGGAACTGGTTATTATGCAGTTTCATCTCGTTATGGTGTTCCAAAAGACTTCATGTGGTTTGTTGATCAGCTTCACCAAGCTGGTATCGGTGTAATTATGGACTGGGTTCCAGGACATATTTGTCGTGATGGACACGGCTTATACCGCTTTGATGGATCATTCTTATATGAATATGAGAAGGCAGAAGACCGTGAAAACTATGAATGGGGTACTGCAAACCTAGACTTAGGAAAGGGTATAACTAGATCATTCTTATATTCAAATGCAATGTTCTATATGAATTATTTCCACGTAGATGGATTTAGAATTGACGCAGTAAGTAATATAGTATATTGGATGGGTAATGTACATAAAGGCACAAATGAAGGGGCTTGTGACTTCCTACGTAACCTATCTAGATTATTATTTGCTAAGGATGACAGAGTATTATTGATGGCTGAGGATTCATCAGCATTTGATGGTGTAACTAGACCAGTTGATATGGGTGGCTTAGGCTTCAACTACAAATGGGATATGGGTTGGATGAATGATACATTAAAATATTTCAAGAAAGACCCAATTTACCGTAAGTATCATCATCATATGTTAACATTCTCTATGGTATATAATCACCATGAACAATTCTGTCTACCTTTATCTCATGATGAGGTAGTACATATGAAGGGCTCTTTACTAAATAAGATGCCTGGTGATGAATGGCAAAAGTTTGCCAACTTCCGTACATTAATAGCTTATATGATGACTCACCCTGGTAAGAAATTATTATTCATGGGTAATGAGCTTGCATCATATGATGAATGGCATTATGAAAAGGAATTACCATGGAACATCCTACAATTCCCTAACCATGACGCTTCATGCCGTTTTGTTAAGGAATTAACAATGATGTATAAGAATGAACCAGCATTATGGGAACAAGACTTCCGTGATGAAGGCTTCCGTTGGATTGATGCAGATAATGCTGACCAATCTTTATATTCTTATATTAGATATGCTAAGGATCCTAAGAATCATTTATTAGTTGTTATGAACTGTACTCCTAACACATATGATAATTATCGTATGGCCTGTGAAGATGCAGTAGAATATGTAGAAATCATGAACACAGATAGAGATATCTATGGTGGTTCTAATCGTATTAACCCATTCCCACTAAAGGTTGAGAATGTATGGCAATATGGTAGAGAGCATTCAATCATGATGACTATTCCACCTCTTGGTGTATCTATTTTGAAGGCTGTTTATCCAAAAGAAACTAAAAAGGCAGCTCCAAAAGCTAAAAAAACTGCTGCTCCAAAGGAAAAAAAGGAAGAAACTAAAGTAGAAAAAAAGGCTTCACCAAAAGCTAAAAAGACTACAACAGCAAAAAAATCAACAACAACTACTAAAAAGGCTACCAAAGTAGCTTAAATTTTGATAAAATAATAGAGGTTTGTGTGTTTGCGCAAACTATAGATTTATTAATTTAAGGGGAAAGAAATGAAATATAATAGTTTTGATAGCGTTGCGGAATTTAAAAAACAATTCGTTTATAAACTAGAAAACAAATACGCTATAGATTTTAGTGAGTCTACGCCTTATCAACAATACGTAGTACTTGGCGAAATGCTAAGATACTATATTGCTGCTGACTGGCATAGGACTATTCAAACATTAAGTGAAAATAAAATGAGAAAAGTATTCTACTTTTCAATGGAATTCTTGATGGGTAGAATGATTACTAACAATTTAATGAACGCTGGAGTTTATCCAATTGTTAAAAAAGGCTTGGCTGAGCTTGGTATTGATATCAATGAGGTTGAACACCAAGAAACAGATGCAGGTTTAGGTAATGGTGGTCTTGGTAGACTAGCTGCCTGCTTCATGGACTCAGTTGCATCTTTAGGTTTACCAGTATTTGGTAACTGTATCAGATACCGTTATGGTTTCTTCGAACAAGGTATTAAAAATGGTTACCAAGTTGAACATCCAGATAGATGGTTAAAGGATGTTAACGTATGGGAAATCAGAAAAGATGATGAAGCTATTGAAATTCCATATTATGGATATATCGATATTAATACAGTAAATGGTAATTTAGTTGTTAAGCATAGAAATGCTGAATATGTAAAGGCAGTTCCATATGATATTCCTATTGTTGGTGATAATAACCACGTAGTTAATAGCTTAAGACTATGGAGTGCTGAACCAGCTAATGTATATCCAGATGATGCATTTGAATATCACAGAAAATTACGTGAAATTTCTTCCATGCTATATCCAAATGATGATACAGAAGATGGTAAGATTTTAAGATTAAAACAACAATATTTCTTCGTTGCAGCTGGTGTTAACTCAGTTGTTAGATTCCATAAGAAGGTTTATGGTACAGTTACTAATTTCGATAAGAAGGTAGTATTCCATATCAACGATACTCACCCAGCACTAATTATTCCAGAATTAATGAGAATATTAGTTGATGAAGAACATTTAGAATGGGAAAAGGCATGGCAAATTACTAAAAATACATGTGCTTATACAAACCATACTATTTTAGCTGAAGCCCTAGAAAAATGGCCTGTACACCTATTTAAAACATTATTACCACGTATTTATACAATTACTGAAGAAATTAACCGTCGTATCCTATTAGAGATTGAAGAGACTTATGGTCCAAATTCTCCAGAAGCTTACGAAATGGCTATTATTAAGGATAATAGAGTACATATGGCTAACCTAGCCATCCATGGCTCATTTAGTGTAAATGGTGTTGCTGCTCTTCATACAGAGATTCTAAAGAATATCGAAATGAAGGCATTCAACGACTATTATCCAACTAAGTTCAACAATAAGACTAATGGTATTACTCACCGTAGATGGTGCTTACATATCAATCCTGAATTAGTTGATATCTTTAAAAAAGTTTGCCCTGATTGGGTAAAAGACCCTGAAAATGAGCTTGTTAAGCTATATCCACTTGCTGAAGATAAAAAGATTCAAGCTGCTTTTGCTAAGATGAAGGCTGCTAGAAAACGTGATTTAGCTAATAAGATTTTCAAATCTCAAGGTGTATCTTTAGATACAAACTCTATTTTTGATATTCAAGTTAAGAGACTTCATGAATATAAACGTCAATTAATGAATGCTCTACATATCATGTATATCTATAATAGATTAAAATCAGATCCTGAATTCAAAGCTAATTATTATCCACATAGCTTCATCTTTGGTGCAAAGGCTGCTCCAGGCTATTATTTCGCTAAGAAGATTATTAAATTAATCAATACAATAGCTGATAAGGTTAATAACGATGAAGAAACTAATGATTTATTAAAGGTAGTGTTCGTAGTTAACTACAACGTAACTTACGCTGAAACTATTGTACCAGCTGCAGATGTATCTGAACAAATCTCTACAGCATCAAAAGAAGCTTCAGGTACTTCAAACATGAAGTTCATGATGAATGGTGCAATCACTTTAGGTACTCTTGATGGTGCTAACGTAGAAATCAAGGATTTAGTTGGTGATGAAAATATCGTAATCTTTGGTATGGATGCTAAGGAAGTTACAGATTTATATGCTAACGGTAGCTATGAGCCAATGAAATATTATGAAAATGATCCTCGTATCAAGCAAGTAATTGATCAATTAACAAATGGCTTCTTTGAAAGAGTAGATGAAAATGAATTTGCTGAAATTAGAGATAATCTATTATATCAAGATCATTATTTCATTCTAAAGGATTTTGATTCTTATATCAAAGCACATGAAAAGATCAATGAACTTTATAAGAACCGTCAACAATGGTTAAAGATGTCAATCATCAATACTGCTAAATCAGGATTCTTCACAACTGATAGAACAATGAAGCAATACAATGATGATATTTGGCATGTAGAACCATACAAATTTAATAATAAGAAGTAAAAAAAATAGGATACGCAAGTATCCTTTTTTTGAAATTGGTGAATTATGTTAGAATTTAAGAATATAGATGATTATAAAAATCAAATAAGTAAATATAAGACAATAACTACAATATTATCAATTAATAGGCTAATATTGTCTTTTGTTGTTGTAGTTTTAATAGTTTTACTTTTTTCACTACAAGAATACGTCTTATATTCAATTTTATCATCTATATTTTTCATTCTTACAATACTTTTTATAGTATTAACTAATCCAGTTTACAATCATTATAATCATTTAAAGAATATCTTAAAGGCATATGATAATCATCTTAATAGAAGAAAGCTTGATTTACATAAATTTTATGATACAGGTGCAGACTTCTTAGTAAAAGATGATTATAAGCTATATGATTTAGATATCTTTGGTAAGGATTCAATCTATCAATACCTAAATGTTAGTAAAACATATGAAGGAAGAAAAAATCTCGCAAATGTTTTAACTAATGGTAATGATAATAAAGATAAATCATCTATCTTAGTATCAAAACTTTCTTTAAATGAAGATATTATTAAATTAGAGGCTGATTTATATGATTTTAATAAGGAAGCAAAAAGTGCTTCATCAGATGATTTAAATTCAATTGTCTTAGTTGATGAGCATATTAATTATTTATCTTATTTACCACTTATAAGCTATATAGCTACTATAGCTATGTTAGTGATTATACCTATTTTAGGTATTTCATGGCTTTATATCATTATTCCGCTACTATTTAATATATTATTATCTAAATTCTTTATCCACTCTGATATATTTAATCTAAATTCATCACTATATTCAGATATTATTTCTAATGATTTAAAGATTGTATCTGATTTTAATAAGCTAGATATCGATGATGAATATTATAAAGAATTAAAAGAAGAAATAAATAATGATGTATCAAAAGCTATAAAGCTTAAAAAGATGTATTCTATCTTATCAACAAGACATAATATTATCTTTAATATCTTATTTAATACAATTTTTATAATAGATTTTATGATTATTATGATCTATAAGAATTATCATAAAAAATTAATTAGTGCCGATAAATTATTTAAAAATATTGGCGTTATAGAAGGATTAATGTCACTTTCTAATGTGGGTATAGATAATGATATCTATACAGTCCCTGAAAAAGGTGATGAATATAAATTTAAACAATTATATCATCCACTAGTTAAGGAATGTATACCTAATGATTTAGAATTTAATGGTGGTATTATTCTAACTGGATCTAACATGAGTGGTAAGACTACCTTCATGCGTACAATTGGAGTTAACCACATACTTGCGAGAGCGGGTGGTGTGGTACTTGCCAAATCATTTACTTATCCTGATTATAAGATATTAACATCACTTAGAACTAACGATTTATTATCTGAAGGTATTTCTACGTTCTACGCAGAAATATTAAGAATGAAGAAGATAAATGAGGCCTTAAAGAAAGAAAAGATAGTTATTTTAATTGATGAAATATTTAAAGGAACTAACCGTGAGGAAAGATTAAAGGCGGCAGAGTTTTTAGTTTCTAAATTTAATTCAAATAAGGCTATCTTTATAATATCTACTCATGATTATGAGCTATGTGATTTAAATGATATTACTAATTATCATTTCGAAGAATCATATGTAGATGATAAAATATCATTTGATTACAAAATAAAAGTAGGTAAATCTACATCTAAGAATGCATTATACCTACTTAAGCTTGCTGATATTATCTAAAAAGTCTACAAAACCTGACTCATTATTGGCTTTAGAAGTAATCATATCAACCTTTGATTTTAATTCCTCACTAGCATTTTTCATTGCTACCTTGACTTCACATTGACTTATGAATTCATAATCTAAGGCTGAGTCTCCTATACCATATGTATGAGCTTTAGGATATTTATTTTTGTAATATTTAACAACTTCAACTTTCTTGATGAAGTTGTTTTTTATTTTCATTAAGGAAACTTTAGCATCCTCACCGATTATTTCACTACTTAGACCTGATTTTTTAACGAAGTCAATCAAGTCTTGTTTCTTAGTTAAATCTACTGCGATTACATAATAATGAAGGTCATGTAATCTTTTTTGTGTTTTAGGATATAAGCTCTTTATATTTTCGATATATTTATAGACATATCCACCTTCATCACCTTCACCATAGGCAGTGTAGATAGAATCTTTAAAATAATCATTAAAAGCTTCAATTATATATTTACTGATAGTTGTTTTCTTTTGCATACCATCTTGGTAATATATACCTTCATAGGTTGAAAATATATCTATTTTTAAGTTGTATGAATCAACATACTCTTTTACTTCGGCAATCTTTGAATCAGTTAATATGACAATTTTATTGCAAACTAAAAAATCATTTAGAGTTTTTAGCTCAAAAAGAGATATCTTTTTATCACATTTTAGGGTACCTTCAAAGTCAGAAAATACTATATTCATCATATCACCATGGCTCATTATATCACAAAACGCTTTAAATCAACATTTTTTTGTATAAAAAACGATATTTTCCTTTTAATTTAATTATAAATAATTTATAATTAATTTAATGGGGTAAAACTATGAATTTTTTATTTAAATTATGGATTTTTGATTTTAATATCGCATCTTTAATAAGTTTCCTAGTCGGAATCTTTTTTGGCGTTGTATTAGTATTCCTAATTTATATCCTAGTATGTGTTAAATCAATGGGTAGTAAGAAGTTCTTAGTTAAGAAACAGGCTGAGGGCTATAAAGAGGATGAGGTTAGAGAATTAGTAATTAATGCTCAAAACGAATTCAAGGATAAGACCTTAAGAAAAAATACTCCTAAGATTAAATATTGTACAACAATTTGTAAGGATTTAGCTTATGAGATTGCAGCAAGCTATTTCCCTAATAGCAAGTACCCACTTTTAGAATTAAGTATTGATGAAGTTACATTGTTACTCGAATATATAAGAGAAAGAATTGATGAAATATTATCAAGACGAGGATTGCGTCTAATTCGTAAATTAAGAATATCTACAATTGTAGATATCTCAATTAAGGGTGGTAAATTTGCAAAATCTAATACCTACAGAGTAGGTAAGGATATAACTAAGACAGCAAGTGCTATATCAAAGGTTATTAATTTAGTTAACCCAATTTATTGGGGTAAGAAACTAATTATGGATAATTCCATTAATGCGATACTTAATAAGCTATATTTAGTAGCAATCGCTGTAGTTGGTGAAGAGGTATTTAAAATCTATAGTAAAAAGGTATTTGATACTGAACCGCAAATTGAAACTAATATTAATGAGCTATTATCATCAATAGATGGTGATGCAAAAGACTTTGATGAAGCAGAAAATGCAGTTTTGAATAATGTATTCACACCTGAGGTAGCCTTCAAGCGTAATACATATCAAGGTACATATATTGATAATGATTATAAGAGTATATTCAATTCAATGATGAATTTTATGGATGTAGGTGATAAGAAATGAAAAGAAAAAAGATAGTATTTGAAGATGATCAAAAGTTTTCAATTCCCCAAGTGTATAGACCTAGGGAGCATATGAAAGATGATAAAACCTATCGTCCATCATCTGTAGCTAGTCCATTCCATGGATCTAATGTAGTAGATAAGCAAACTTATCTTGATAATTCTGGTACAGTTAATATTGATGAACCACTAGATTATGCTAGAAAAGATGAAGATAAGCATTTATCTAAAGAAGATTTAGTTAAAAAATATGGTACTGAATTCTATGAATTTGATATTTTAAATAATGAAAAAATAGCTCAAGCACAAATTTTTGATGATAAGAAGATTGATAAAAAGCACGAGCTAGGTACAGCTAAAGAAATTACGTATTCTTCAGCAGCTGAGCGTAAAAAGGCTGAGGGTGACTTTAGATTTAATAGCTTTATTACATCTTTAGATGATTTAGATAAGGATTTAGAGGAGCCGGTAGTTGAAGAGCCAACTATCGCACCTGAGGAAGAAGAATTCAAGATTAATGTTGAAACTAATGAAGAAGAAATGCGTTATAACGATGAAGCATTCAATCTTCCTAAGGTTGAGCCTAATCCAATTCCTAACTATGTTAGTGAGGAAGAAAAAGAAGAATTTAATCCTGAAGAGCTTAAATTTGATGAATTACCTGATTTAAGCGTTGATATGAGGGATTTAGATAGTGATAATGAAGATTTAAAGGAAGAGCCTGTAACTTCATTTAATGATGAATTTAATGAGCCTACACAAACTTACCAAGAGCCAGTTAGACCAGCCTCACCTGCTGAGCCTACTCATGTAGAGGAAGACAAACCAGCTGAAGAAAACAAGAAGGTTGATTATTCTAATTATTATGTTCCATATGATAGATTCTTCTCTAAGAGAACTAAAGATGTTGATGAGCATCCACAATGGCTTGAAGAAAAGAAAGAAATTATCAATAGAACATTAAAATCATTTGATGTTGATGGTGAAGTAATCAATTATGTAAAAGGTCCATCATTTACATTATATGAAATAATGCTTGCTGAAGGCGTTAAGGTTAATAAGATTAATTCTATTCAAGTTAACCTATTAAAGGACTTACAAACTAAATCTATTCGTATTCTAGCTCCAATTCCTGGAAAGAATACTGTAGGTATTGAAGCTCCAAACGATGAAACTGATATCGTTATGTTTGGTGACTGTATTAATGAACAATTTATTAACGATGGTAAGCCACTTAATGTAGTGCTTGGTAAAGATATTTATGGTAATGCAATTTACCAAAATATTCCTGATATGCCACATGCCCTAATCGCAGGTGCTACACAATCTGGTAAATCAGTATCTATTTCTACAATTATTTTATCTTTAATTGTAAAGAACTCACCAGATGTATTAAAGCTAATTCTAATTGACCCTAAGAAGGTTGAATTCTCATTCTATGCAGGATTACCTCACTTAGTTACTCCAGTTATTACTGAGCCAATTTACGCTGTAGAAGCTTTAAAATGGGCTTGTAAGGAAATGGATAGACGTTATGATGTATTTGCCATCAATAGATGCCGTAAATTATCAGATTATAACGCTAAGAGAAAAGAAAATCCATCTCTTGACCCTATGCCATTCATCGTTATTATCGTTGATGAGTTCAATGATTTAGCTATGCAATGTGGTCAAGAATTAAATGACTGTATCGTACGTTTAGCTCAAAAGGCTAGAGCCTGTGGTATCCACATTATCCTAGCTACACAACGTCCAACAGTTAACGTAATTAATGGTACAATTAAGGCTAATATACCATGTCGTATTGCCTTCAGAGTTACATCAGCAGTAGATTCTAATACAATCCTAGATGAGGCTGGTGCTGAAAACCTACTAGGTTGGGGTGATATGTTAATTAAGAATAATGGTGATCCAATCAGAGCACAAGGTGCTTATGTACCAGATTCAGAAATCGAAAAGGTTTGTGACTATCTAGCTGAAAAATATGATCCTTCATATATTTTCACAGATGAAGACTTAAAGAATATCGTTATCTCTAATAACCAAAAGGCCACTGGTGGCGGAGATGGTGGAGATGAAGATGACGAATTATTATATGCAGTAGCAGAATTCTGTTTAGAACAACAAAACTGCTCAATCAACGCAATTCAAACAAGATTCTCTTTAGGCTTTAGAAGAGCCTCTAGTATCGTTAATAAGCTAGAATCATTAAAGATTGTATCTGGTCGTCAAGGTACTAAGCCAAGAGATATCTTAGTAGATATGCTAGAGCTTAGAAAAATATTTGGAATTGATGAATAGGAAATAATATGGTAGATAAATATAAATTTAGAGGAACCAAAATCAGAATATTATTTTACTTAATACTATTTTTAGGTATTTTTCTTTATACTGCCTTTAATTTAAAGCATATTTTAAACTTTAGCTCAGTATTTAGAAATTATTTTGGTGCCTTTAAATTGGCTAGTATTATTGTCTATTTCGTAACATTAGATTTCTTACTAGCGTATTATGTTTTATTATTCTTCTATACCTTATTCAAAGGAGAAGAAGGATATAATAGAATTTGTTATTTAGACAAGAAATTAAATATATTAGAATTTATATTTAAATGCTTCGCAATATTGTTGTTTTTCATGTTTTATATCGTTACGCCTTGTAGCGTAGCTGGTATGTCAATGGAAAATACATTTAAAGATAGCGATAATATCATGACTTTAAATGTTTATTGGGAACTAAAAGATGGAGATGTAGTAGTATTTAACGCATCTAATTATACAAATGACCATAGCTTATATATTAAAAGAATTATAGCTAAAAAGGGTGACCGTGTAGAATATATACCTGAAACTGGTCAAATCCTTGTTAATGGTAATTTAGTTAAGGGAGTTAATAATCCAGAAGAAGATCAATTAATTTCTTTAAATGAATTTGTTACTATTAGATTGTCATTTGCATATAATTTACAGGAGTTAAAAGCAATGGGCTTATCTGAAACAGATAAATCTACCTTAACTGCTAAATTATTTAACTATTACCCTAATCCATATAGCTTTAACATAACAAATGATAAATATATTATAATGGGCGATAATCGTGGCAATTCTAAAGATTCTCGTTCGTTTGGTTCAATAAATCGAGAGGATATTTACGGAAAGGTATTCTTACGTTTTTATCCATTTAGCGATTTTAAATTTTTTTGGTAGGATGTAATTTATGTATTTAAAAGAATATTTGAAACAATTTAAAGACAAGAAGATAAAATTATTTGTCGATATGGATGGAGTAATCGTAGATTATGAATTCGGTGCTCCTGGTGATTATGATATCAAAAGACCACTTTTTGATAGTATTAAAAAGCTAGAAGAGGTATCTAAGCTTCCTAACGTAGAATTATTTATATTTTCAGTTACTAGAAAGAATGTAGGCTATGATCAAAAGCAAGGATGGCTTGATAGATTCGCTCCATTCTTCAAAAGAGAAAATCGTATAATCATCTCTAGAGAGGCAAATAATTATACAGAATCATCACTTTTAAAGGCTCAGGCAATGGCTGAAATGGAACGTGATGGTAGTGTAATGATTTTAATTGATGATGATCCTAGAAACCTTAATAAGGTTCATGAATTAAATGATGATGTTTATTTATTAAAGGACACTGTACTTGTAGATTAATATGCCAAACTTATCTCTTTATGTTCCTAAAATTGAAGATTATTGGTACGAACAAGAATTACTTTCTGACCCTTTAACTATGTCTTACAATGCCGGCTATGATGTTTCATATGCTGGCTATCATTTTGATACAGGGTGTATAGATTTCCCTCTAAATAGATGGGAAGAGGCATACGATAAGAGAGTAAGATTCAATAAATATTTTGCGTATTTACGTGATGATGAAGCAAATATTTATGTAGGTACAGTTAATTTTCAATACAATCCAAATGACGACATTTATGAATGTGGTATAGTCATTGAGGCAAAGTACCGTAATCAGGGATTTGCCAAAATTGGACTAGAGCTTATGTTTGAAGAAGCACGTAAGGAAGGCATTAAGGAGCTATATGATAATTTTGAGGTAGATAGAGGACATACCTTAGAACTATTTAAAAGTGTAGGATTTGAAGTTTATAAGCTAACTACTTGGAAGAAAAATAATAAATATGTCCAAGGCGTAATAGTGAGAAAAGTATTGTGAGGAATGAATATGGAATATTCATATATTGAAACTAATAGATTAATACTTCGTAAATGTAAAGCATCTGACCTAGACCCAATCTGGAAGAATGCTTGGATACACCCTGAGGTTGCAGAATTTATGTTACAGCCTGTAACTAAAACCTTAGAGGAAGCTAAAGACAGACTACGTAGAACTCATGAATATCAAAAGTATAATGAGGCTTATTTTGTATGCCTTAAGGATAATGATGAGCCAATTGGCTTTTGTGGTATTAGAAAGCTTGATGAGGGTGTATATGCTGATTCAGGCATTTGTATAGGACCAAAATATCAAGGCAAAGGCTACGGTAAAGAGGTTGTCAAAGCTTTGTGTAAGCAGGTTTTTGGCATCTTAGGTGGTGGAATGTTTTTCTATAGCTGTTTTAAGGAAAATACTAAATCAGCTAATCTATGTAAATCATTAGGCTTTGTATTCTTTAAGGAAGAAAACCTTGTAAGAGATTATGATAATTTAGAATACAAATCAGAATCATATTATATGTCATCTGATATGTATGAAAAGCTTGCAGAAAATTGGTAGGTGATATTATGAAAATAACAGTTATCAATGGACAAAATCATAAAGGTAGCTCATATAATATTGGTAAGCTACTTGCATCTAAGTTTGAAAATGCAGAGATTACTGAATTTTTCCTGCCTAGAGATTTAAATCATTTTTGTTTAGGCTGTTATAGCTGTGTAGTTGATGAATCAAAATGCCCAGTTTATGAGGAAAAGAAACGTATTATGGACTCTATAGAGGCATCTGATTTATTAATTTTCACAACTCCTACATATTGTATGAGAGCGTCTGCCCCTATGAAGGCATTTATAGATTTGACATTCACATACTGGATGCCACATAAGCCTAGAGCATCAATGTTTTCAAAAAAGGCAGTAGTTATCACAACTGCCGCAGGATCAGGTACTAAGAGTGCCATTAAGGATATCTCAAATACCTTATTCTATTGGGGTGTACCATATGTTAAAGGCTATGGTAAGGCAGTACAAGCCATGAACTGGGATATGGTAAAGGATGAGAAGAAAGCTAAAATCAATAAAGATATTGATAAATTAGCTAAAAAAATAATGAATAAGAAGAATGTACGCCCAGGATTTAAGACAAAGTTTATGTTTAATATTATGCGTATGATGCAGCTAAAGAACTGGGGTTCATCTCCTGAAGAGAAAATATATTGGGAAACACAAGGCTGGCTTGGAAAAGGTAGACCTTGGAAATAGGATTTGATATTAATGCTAAAACTTATAGAAGCAGATGAAAGATATTTAGAAGAGTATAAGGAAGCTTATCTAGAATCTTTAAAAGAAATAGAAAAAGGTAATATATCTAATCATGATCTAATATTTATGAATCCAGATGAGTATGACGTAGTAAAGTATTACAAGACATGTAAGGATCAATCTAAGCTACCATCATATTATGTACCAGCTTATGGCTATTTTGCTGTAGATGGTGATAAATTCATTGGGGTTATCGAGATTAGAGTTAGATTAACATCTAATCTGCTTAGATATGGTGGCCATATAGGATATGGAATTAACCCAAAATATTGGAATATGGGGTATGGCAAACAATTACTTAAATTAGCATTAAATGAACATAAAGATTTAATTGAAGAAGATAAAATCTTAATTACATGTGATGATGATAATATTCCATCAGCTAAAATAATAGAAGCATGTGGTGGAATACTTGAAAACAAAGTAGAAAATGAAGATGATGGAGAAAGATTCATCACTCGTAGATATTGGATAAAGAAATAGGAAGTGATATCAGTGAACGACAATGTAAATAATAAGAATATAAACTGGTACCCAGGACATATGGAAAAGGCTAAAAAGGAAGTTATTAATAGCCTAAAGCTAGTTGATTTAGTAATCGAGCTTTTAGATGCTAGAATTCCTTATGCATCAGCCAACCCACTTGTTGATGATATTGTTAAGAATAAACCACGTATTAAGTTATTAAATAAGGCTGATATGGCTGATAAAGAAATAACTAAATTATGGATAGAAGAATATAAGAAAAAAGGTATCTATGCCCTAGATATAGATTCTATTTCTAAATATAATCTAAAGAAGATTGATGAGGTATCTAAATTAGTCTTAGCTGAATTAATTAAAAAAAAAGAGGCAAAGGGTATTAAGGCCCAATCTATTAGAGCCTTAATTATTGGTATTCCTAATGTTGGTAAATCAACATTAATTAATTCCTTATCATCTAAAAAGAAGGCAAAGGTTGGAAACAAACCAGGCGTAACTAAGGTATTAAGCTGGTTAAATATCACAGATTTTCTACAAATATTAGATACTCCAGGTATCCTATGGCCTAAGTTTGAAGACCAAACTGTAGCTTATAAGTTAGCTTTAACTGGCGCAATCAAGGATGATATATTAGATATCGAGGATTTAGCTTATAAAGGAATTAGCTTTATGAAGGAATTATATCCAAATCGTATTTGTGAAAAATATAAGCTAGAGGATTTAGAAAAGGAAGATTATATAATCTTAGAGGATATTGCCAAGAATATGAATTTATTACTTAAGGGTGGTAAACCAGATACCTTAAGAGCAGCAAAATTATTTTTAAATGATTTAAGAAATCAAAAGTTGGGGGCAATTAGTTATGAAAGACCAGGAAATTGATTTATATAAATATGAAAACAACCTACTAGATAGCGGCTATGAGCGTATCTGTGGTATCGATGAGGCTGGTCGTGGATCTTTAGCTGGACCATGTGTTGTAGCTAGCTGTATCCTACCTCCATTTTTAAGAATTGATGGAATCAATGATTCTAAGCAATTATCTCCTAAAAAAAGAGAACAATTATATAAAATAATTATTCGTGAAGCTATTGCCTATAAGGTAATCTTCATTCCAGAAGAAGAAATTGATAAGCATAACATCTATCAAGCAACTAAAAAAGGAATGATAGATGCCGTAGAAGGACTAAAGGTAAAGCCTGATTATGTATTAATTGACGCCATGCCTATTAGTCAAATTGATATTCCACATGAATCTATCATTCATGGTGACGCTCTATCTGCCTCAATTGCGGCTGCCTCAATCATCGCAAAGGTGGAAAGAGACCATTTTATGGATAAGATGGATATCAAGTACCCTAACTATGGATTCAAGCATAATAAGGGCTATGGAACGAAGGCTCATATGGATGCAATTATGAAGTTTGGTCCATGTGAGATTCACCGTAAGACTTATGAACCTGTAGCTTCCTATTTACTAAAGGATAGACAAATTAAGTTTGATTTTTAAAAGCTCGTGAGGGCTTTTATTTTTTTATCCATCTTTATATATATATTATATATATAGGAAATTTTGTGAGAAATTAAGTGATTTTTTGTGCTTGACAAGGCGATATTTTGGTATTATATTCTTAATTCTGGAGGCGGAAAATGAACACTAAAGTAATTATAGTAGAATCTCCAAGTAAATCTCATACAATCGAAACTTATTTAGGATCTGATTATGAAGTGTTATCTTCTAAGGGCCATATTAAGGAATTAGCCACTAAAGGTCATGGTGGTTTAGGAATCGATATCGAAAATGGTTTTATCCCTTCTTATGAAATAATTCCTGAAAAGAAAGCTTTAGTAGATGAATTAATCAGAAAAACAAAGGGTAAAGAAGTATTCTTGGCAACCGACCCCGACCGTGAGGGAGAGGCGATTGCTTATCACTTAGCCAATGTACTTGGCTTAGATACAGCTTCTAATAACCGTATTGAATTCCATGAGATTACAAAAAAGGCAGTACTTGAAGGATTAAAGAATCCTCACACTATCGATTTAAAGCTTGTTGAATCACAAGAAACAAGAAGAATGATTGATAGAATCTTAGGATTTAAATTATCAAAATTATTAAAATCAAAAATTAAATCAACTAGCGCAGGTCGTGTACAATCAGTTGCGTTATTATTAATAGTTCAATTAGAGAATGAAATTTTAGCTTTTATTCCTACAAAATATTACGAAATGGAAGCTATTATTAATGGAGTTAAGCTAAAGCTTAATGAGATTGATGGCGTTAAATATGATTCAAAGAATCGTATAACAAAGCGTGAAATTTTAGAGGATTTAAAATCTAGATTATTATCATTTAGAGTATGTAATGTAGAAACTAAAGAGGTTAGAAGACAATCTAAGCCTACATACACTACATCTACACTACAACAGGATGCATCTAGTAAGCTTAATTTCTCACCTTCTAAGACTATGAGACTTGCTCAAGAGCTTTATGAAGGTAAGAAGATTGGTGATGAGACAGTCGGTTTAATTACCTATATGCGTACTGACTCAACTAGACTTTCTAATGATTTCATAAAAGAAGCAAATGAATGCATTTTAACTAATGCTGGTGTTAATTATATCGGTAGAACTAAAACTACTGAACAAAAGAATATGCAAGACGCACATGAAGGTATTAGACCTACATCTGCGTTTAGAAAGCCAGAGCTTGTTAAGAAATATTTAACTCCTGATGAGTTTAAATTATATTCATTAATTTATAAGCGTACCTTAGCTTCTTTAATGACTAATGCAGTATTTAATCAAACTAAAGTTGAGTTTGAAAATAATGGTTCACTTTGGTCAGCAAGTGGTATGGAGCTTATCTTTGATGGTTACCTAAAGGTATACGGAAAAGATGATGAAGAATTAGAGAATCCACTTCCAAAATTCGCTTTAGGAAGCGAATTTAACGCATCTGATATTAATATATTAGATAAGGAAACTGAACCTAAACATCGTTATACAGAAGCATCTTTAATCAAGGATATGGAAGAGCTTGGTATTGGTAGACCATCTACTTATGCGTTAACTATTGAAACACTTTTAAAGCGTGGATATGTAACACTAGATAAGAAGTCTTTAGTACCAACTGAACAAGGTGTTTTAACAACTAATAGTCTTCAAGATTATTTCCAAGATGTTATTAATGTTAAATACACAGCCTTGATGGAAGAAGATCTAGATAAGATTGCTAATGGTGAATTAACTAAGAATGAAGAAATGAATAATTTCTATGATAAATTCATTCCAATCTTTGATTATGCTAAAGAGAATATGGATAATAAATATCCAATTGAAACAGATGAAATCTGTCCAGTATGTGGCAACAAATTAGTTATCAGATATGGTAGATTTGGAGAATTCACTGCTTGTAGTAATTACCCTACATGTAACTACATCAAGAAGGAAGAAGCTAAGATTATTGATTCTAATGTAGTTTGCCCTAACTGTGGTAGCGGACACCTAGTATCTCATATGAATGGTAAGGGTCAATTATTCTATGCATGTAACAATTATCCTACATGTAAAACAACATATTCTGACCTACCTACAAATGAGGTTTGTCCAGAGTGTGGAGCAATGATGCTTGAGGATAAATCAGGTAGACGTTATTGTTCAAATAAGTGCTACCTAAAGGATTTATTCGTTTGTCCTGAATGTGGTGTTGGTCACCTAATTCCTAGGGAAGCAATGAGAGGTAAGAATAAAGGAAATACCTTCTACGCATGCGATAATATCAAGTGTAGAACAATCATCAATGATACCCCAACAGCTGAGGTTTGTCCTAAGTGTGGTGGTATGATGGTTAAGGATAAGGAAGGCAACCTATACTGTTATAAAAAGTGTGATGAAAAGACTGAAGTAGTCCTAAATGAGGGCGAGGTATTATGCCCTAAGTGTGGTAAAGGCCATTTCGTCTTAAGAACTGCATCTAAGGGTAAGAATAAGGGTAGTAATTTCTATGCTTGTTCAAATTTCCCTAAGTGTAAAAACATCTTATCAGTAGAAGAATATAACAAATTATTACAAAAATAGGCAATTCGTTGCCTATTTTTTATTTTTTCTTTAAATAGTAATTAAACCATCTATTTTTTAACCAAAATTAATGATAAAATATAGGAAACAGTATTTTTGGAAAGGTTTAAAATTTATGAAAAATATTGTATTTTTGTTATTAAGCATTGTAGGTGCTGTTTTTTCAACTGTTGTTGAAACTATTGATATAATTGGTAATTCTGTAGAAAGTACAATTCAATTTATCAATTCCTCTTTTGATAGTCTGACTAACTACCTTTATTCAACTGGTTATGATATTAATATTTATAAGATGGAAGATTACGATATTCAAATAAGTTCTATTACAGGTGAAGAAAAAGGAAAAATATTATTGTTTAATGATGGAGAATTCTACATGACAATAAGTGATGATTCATTACTATATAGTTGTGATTTTAAGGCTGATGACTCATTTGTTGATAATGCAAGGTCTGGAAAACTTGTCTATAACGTAATTACTGGTTATTTAAAATATGATGAAAAAAATAAAACGTATGTTCCTGATGGAGAGTATATAAGCGATTACCCATTTGCATGCTTTAGTGCTTATAAAGGGCAAGAAAGTCCTGGCGCAGGACGTATATCTAATCCGGATATATATGTTTCTGATAGGTATGGAGAAGGATGGGCAAAGGATTCAGAAAAGACACTTACTTATGAAATTCGTCAAAATGGACCCCAAAAAAACATGGAAGGATTTTCACAATTTAATCTTTCCTGTTATTACAAAAATAATAGTAATGGTGATCCTTTAAGTGAAGGAAATTGTTGTACAGTAGCTCCATTTACAATTATTAGATACCTTATGAGAAAGTATCATAGAGATGATAATTATGCTGATTCACATTATGAGGTTTATAATCCAGAAATTGAGGAACCAAATATCTATAATAATAAGAATATAGGCCAACCAAATTCGCCATTTTTTTTAAGGTCCGAACATGATAGAAGATGGTGTGAACTTTACCGTAGGACTAGAAAAAAGACATATGATATGTATGGTACTGTAGAAGGCCTAAATTTAGGACAATCTTCAGGTATTGTTGAAGCAGTTATGGGTTTATACGGGGATAGTATAGATGGAATTGAAGAGATAAACTGGCAAGTCCATTTGAATGATTATATATCTGAAATCAATCGAGATATGCCACTTATGTGGAGTATTATGGGAGGAGATTATAATGGACCACATACGATGTGTGTGGCTGGCTATCAAATTTGGTCAAGAACAAGTGGATGGTGGATTTTTCAAAAAAAAGAATATATAAATTTAGCAGAAGTAAGAGATGGTTGGACTACAGAACAAAGATATTTTGACTTTAAAGCTTTTGTAAGCTCTGGGGCATTTGTACGATTTGCTTACTAAAAAAAGAAAGGAGTATATATGTTTAAGAAAATATTTTTAATCTTAATCTTCATATTAACACTAGTATCTTGTAATCCAAGCGGTGTAGTAATCTATGTTCCAGGGGCAAATATCAAAACCAGTGATTATAATTTGAAATATGAATCATTGGTTTTTGAAGATGAATTGGTTACTGTTAATCTAGTTTTAGATATTTATAACATGGATGATTATTCAAAATTTTATAAAGCAGAGGTATCATATAAGCCAACAAAAGATGGTACATACATAAATGTCATTCAACCAATAGAAATCATTTTTAATGGCAATTTGATGAATACAGATGAAGAATTTATTAGTTTCCCTGATAAGTATACAAAAATAACGCTTAAATATCCTGTACAAGTTAAAGATAAAAGCATGAATTTTAAATTTGGAAAAGACATTGTTAAACTTGAGTTAACTCTAAAATATACTAAATAAGTATAAAAATAGGCAATTCGTTGCCTATTTTTTATTTTTTCTTTAATACCATAATAAATTATGGTATAATACAAATAATTGTGAGGTTTTTTTATGGGATTATTTAATATT
This sequence comes from Acholeplasmatales bacterium, assembly GCA_017454375.1. Lineage (GTDB taxonomy): Bacteria > Bacillota_I > Bacilli_A > Acholeplasmatales > Anaeroplasmataceae > Anaeroplasma. The sequence continues at coordinate 39,549 of JAFTDB010000005.1, forward strand.
TTTAAACATAAAGACAAAAAAACTAAAGAAAAATATAAATTAGGACTTCATAAAACAAGAGAAGGAGCTTTAGCTTCACTTAATGAGATATTGTCAAAATCAAGTAAAATTGATGATGAATTATTTGATAGTCTAGAAGAAATATTTATTACATCTGATATCGGTGTTGATACAGTTATAGATTTTATTGATAAGCTTAAAGAGGAAGTTAATCATAAAAAGATTACTAATCCAATTGAGCTACAAGAAATCATCATTGATAAGATTTTTGAAATATATCTAAATGGTGAAATTGTTAATGCCAACCTACAGCTTAACAAGGAAGGCTTATCTGTTGTTTTATTTGTTGGCGTAAATGGTGTTGGTAAAACAACATCAATTGCCAAGATTGCTAACCAATACAAAAAGCTTGGTAAGAAGGTTTTACTAGCTGCTGGTGATACATTTAGAGCTGGTGCTATAGAACAGCTATCTGTATGGGCTAAAAGAATTGGTGTAGACATTGTAACTAAGCCAGCTGGCTCTGATCCATCAAGCGTTATGTATGATGCGATTAAGAAGGCTAAAGAAGAAGGCTATGACCTACTTTTATGTGATACTGCAGGTAGACTTCAAAATAAAGTCAATTTAATGGCTGAATTATCTAAGATGAAAAGAGTATTAACATCATTTGATGAGAATGCATTATGTGAGACATTACTAGTAATCGATGCTCAAACAGGCCAAAACGGTATGTCACAAGCTAAGGCATTCAAGGAAGCTACTGATGTTACAGGTATTATCTTAACTAAGCTAGATGGTACATCTAAAGGTGGTATAGTACTTGCTATCCGTCATGAAATGGGTATACCAATTAAGTATGTAGGACTTGGTGAAGGCGTAGATGATTTAGAGGTATTTGATATCGAAGATTATCTATATGGCTTATTTGCTGATTTCTTTGAGGAATAATATGGAAAGAGATATTATTATAAGTCTTTATGACATTTACCATAATCTTTTAACTGATAAGCAAAGAATGTATTTTGAGGATTATTATTATGCTGATTTATCACTTTCAGAGATTGCAGATAATTATAATGTCAGCAGAAATGCAGTTCATGATCAGCTAAAGAGAACTGTTATTGAGCTTGAGGAATATGAAAATAAGCTACACCTACAAGCTAAATTTCAAAAATTAGATAAAATTGAGTGTGATGAGGCTATAAAGAGCCAAATCACTGATATATTGTGGGAGGATTAACATGGCCTTTGATAATTTAAGTTCTCGCTTACAAATGGGCTTAAGAAGAGTTACTGGTAAGGGAAAATTAAATGAAAATGATATCGAAGAAATGCTTCGTGAAATAAGACTATCTTTACTTGAAGCCGATGTTAACTATAAAGTTGTTAAAAAATTCTTAGCTAATGTTAAAGAACAAGCATTAGGTGAAAAGATTTTAAAGGGCTTAAACCCAGGTCAACAAGTAGTTAAGGTCGTAAGAGAAGAATTAAAGAGAACTCTTGGTGATGAAGCATCTGAATTAAATATTAAAAATGGTCGTACTATTATAATGGCAGTCGGCTTACAAGGTGCAGGTAAAACTACAGCTGTTGGTAAAATGGCTCTATTCTATCGTAAAAAGCTTAAAAAGAAGCCTTTATTAATTGCAGCTGATATTTATCGTCCAGCCGCAATCGACCAATTAAAAACAATTGGTAAGCAAATTGATGTACCTGTATTTGATATGGGTGTTAACACATCAGCTGTTAAGATTGTTACTGAAGGTTTAAAATATGCAAATCAAATTGATTCTGACTTTGTAATCATCGATACTGCGGGTCGTCTACAAATCAATGAAGAACTAATGCAAGAATTAATTGATGTTAAGAATTGCTGCCACCCTGATGAAATCTTATTAACAGTAGATGCCATGGCTGGTCAGGATGCAGTAAATGTTGCAACTGCCTTCCATGAGAAGCTAGATGTTACAGGTATCATCTTAACTAAGCTAGATGGTGATACACGTGGTGGTGCTGCCTTATCTATTAAGGAAATGACAGGAATTCCTATTAAGCTTGCATCAAATGGTGAAAAGCTTGATGCTTTAGAGATTTTCTATCCAGATAGACTTGCTGATAGAATCCTAGGTATGGGTGATGTATTATCTTTAATTGATACAGTTACAGAAAACATCGATGAGGATGAAATGAAGTCACAGGCTGAAAAGATGATGAGTGGCTCATTTAACTATAATGACTTATTAAAGCAATTTAAGATGATTAAAAGAATGGGCTCTTTATCAAAAATCTTAGGCTTCCTACCTGGTATGGGTAATATGAAGCAAGCTATGAGCCAGGTTGATGATAAAGCCTTCGATAAGATAGAAGCAATTATCTTCTCTATGACTGAAAAGGAAAGAAAGCATCCAGAACTTATCGATAAGGATTTCAAGCGTAGAGAAAGAATTGCCAGAGGTTCTGGTCGTTCAATTCAAGAGGTTAATAAGCTTCGTGAAACACTAGAAACTATGAAGAAGTCTATGAGACAAATGAAAAACATGGATGAAGGCCAGCTTAAGAATATGGAAAGACAAGTTAAGTCAGGCAATTATTCAGCAATGCCAGGTGCCCAAACTAAATATAAAAAGGGCAAGGGTAAAGGAAAAGGTAATTTTAGGTTTTAATTATGAAATTAATTTCAGGTATTTATAATGATAAACAATTAAATAAATATCTAGATTTTATTGATGGAGCCATATTAATGGTTCCTCATTTTTCTTTAGTTTATGAAGATTTAGATCTAAATAAAGCTATATCTAAGATGAAAAAGCTAGGTAAAACAATCATTTTATCTTTAAATAAGATATTTACAGAAGATGAAATAGATGAAGCTTATAAGTTCTTAGATGAATATAAGAATGAAGAAGTACTATTTTATGTAGCTGATTTAGGCTTAATTAAGTATGCTAAGGATAATAATATCTTAGATAAAATAATTTATAATCCTGAGACAATGATTACTAATTATTTAGATTTAAGCGTATATATGGGCTTTAATTTAGATGCTTATGGTATTTCTAATGAAATTACTATTGAGGATTTAAAAACTATCTATGATAAGACTAAGGCTCCGCTATTTTATCTTGGCTTTGGTAAGAGATTAATGTTTTATTCTAAGAGAAAATTATTATCTTTATATAAAGAAAAATATCAAACTAAATTCAGCTTTGATGATTTATATCTAAAAGAAGAAACTAGAGATGATAAATATAAAATCATTGAGAATAATAATGGTACAATGATTTATAGAAGCTATTTCATATCACTTCATAAAGAATTAGATGATTTATTATTCTTAAAATATTTCTATATAGATCCACTAGATTTAGAAGAAGATGATTATTTAAATGCTTTAAGTGCTTATCATGATTATCTATATAACATCATAGGCCATGATGAATTTATTAAGAAAATAGATAGTTTAAATCTAAATATCAGTGATGGATTTGCCTATAACGATAGTGTATATCAAAAGGAGGATCTAAAGAATGGCTAAGTTTGAACTTTTAGCTCCTGCTGGAGATTTAGAAAAATTAAAATTTGCGATCCTTTATGGTGCTGATGCAGTATTCATTGGTGGTAAGAGATTTTCACTTCGTTCTAGAGCTTCTAATTTTACTTTAGAAGATATTAAAGAGGGCTGTGATTTCGCTCATGCCCACAATGCTAAAATTCATGTAACATGTAATATTGTAATGCACAATATCGATGTTGATGGAGTGTTAGATTATCTAAAAGATCTAGAGAGTTGTGGTGTTGATGCGATTATAACATCATCTTTATACATCCTAGGCTTAGTTAAAAAGCATACTAAGATGGAGGCTCATGTATCTACTCAACAATCTGTTTCTAATGATAAGGCAATCGCCTTACTAAAGGAAATGGGAGCGGACAGAGTAGTACTAGCTCGTGAGCTTACACTTTCTGATATAGAGAATGCTAAGAAGAAGTCAGATGTAGATTTAGAAGTATTTATCCATGGTGGTATGTGCTCATCCTTCTCTGGACGTTGTATGTTATCTAACAATATGACTAATAGAGATGCTAACCGTGGTGGATGTGCTCATAGTTGTAGATGGGGATATGATATCTATAAATTAGATAAAAAGATATCAAATGAGATATTTACAGCCTCATCAAAGGATTTATGTGCATTAAGATATATTCCAAAGCTAATTGATTTAGGTGTTAATTCATTTAAAATTGAAGGTAGAATGAAATCACTTCATTATATCTCAACTATCGTTAATACTTATCGTAGATTAATAGATGAATATCTAAATACTGGTAAGATTAATGATATGGATCAATACGAAAAAGATATCCTAAAGGCTGAAAATAGAGAGACTGCGACAGGCTTTTTGGGTGGAAAGATTACAATTGATAATCAATTATTTGATTTAAATAATCAATCCCCTACAAAAGAATTTGTTGGTATCTGTAGAGATTATGATTTAGATAACCACACAGCAATTATCGAGCAACGTAATTATTTTGAGCCTAATTCAAAGCTTGAGGTATTCACACCAGAAGAGACTTATATTATTGATGTAGAGGACATCAAGGATAGCGATGGTAATGTACTGGATGCTGCACGTCACCCACATCAAATGATCTATTTTAAAACAGAAAAGCCAATACCTGTTAATTCAATGCTAAGGCTTGTAATGGAATAGATTATGATATATGAATATAAAGACCTTAAGCTAGATGTAGAACAAATCATAAAAAGAAGTAATAGACATACTTATTTTAGATTCACATCTAAAGATAAGATGGTTATTACAACACCTAGAGAGCTTAGTGTTTCTAGTGTTTATGAGATAATTGAGAAGCATTATGATAGAATCATAAAAATCTTATCAAAATATGATAAAAATGATGATGTTATACATCTTTTAGGACGAGAATATAAATTAATATTAAGAGAATCAAATTCTGAATATGTTTATGTAGATGAAGATAATTTTTATGTAAATTATAAGAAATTAGCTAATATAGAAAAGCTAATTCATAAATATTATGCAGATATCTTAAATGAGATAATTAAACGTAAAAGTGAAAAGCTAATTAAGGAATTCAATATTAGATTTACGGTTAATTATCAAATAAAAAACACTAAATCATATTTTGGTGAATGCTTTTACAAGAAGAATTTAATTGTTTTAGCAACTAAACTAGCCAAATATGATGAGGTTTATATAGAATCAGTCTTATATCATGAATTTGCTCACTTTTATGTTCATAATCATCAAAATGAATTTTATGAATTATTAGAGAGTCATTATCCAAATTATCGTAAAGTAAATCATGAATTAAGAAAAATTAGATATAATGATAAATTTTAGGTCATAAAATGTGAAATTTATTGATTTTTAATTATAATTTCATTATAATTTAAATATTAAGAAATAGGAGATTTAATATGCAAAACTCAAAACAAATTGATTTAACTAGAAATGGTAAATTAGAATTAGAAGAAGAATTAAATAGAAGAAAAAATCAAGATAGAACTAGAATTGCAACAGCAATTAAAGAAGCCAGAGAACAAGGTGACTTATCTGAAAATGCTGATTACTCATCAGCTAGAGAGGAACAAGCTTTAAATGAAGCAAGAATTCAAGAAATTGAAAACATCTTAAAGCATGCTCATATCGTTGATATCATCTATGTTAAGGTTAAATACCTAGACCTAGGTAAAGAAGTTGATTATGAAATTTGTGGTTCTGAATCAGATCCATTCCATAATAAGATTTCTAATGATTCACCTCTTGCTAAAGCAATTATGAATCATAAAAAAGGCGATAAGTTCATAATGACTACTGAATCTGGCAAGGATGTTAGATTAGAATTATTATCAATTAAATAATTGATTCAATAATACACTAGTGTTTCATTAGTGTATTTTGTTTATAAGGGGCGGACATGAAATTTAAAATACTTGTCAGTTCATCATCAGGACTAGACTATATACCACATTCCAACTCAATAGGTATTATCCACGATATTATTCACTATTCAGAAGATGAAGAATATGCTGATTTCATTGAAATGAAAAGTGAAGCTTTTTATAATCGTCTAAAATTCGATAAGAAGTCTGTACCAACTGTGCTTCCTGCTACACGTGAGGAAATTGTTGAACAAATTGAAAAAGCTTTAAAAGATATATATGACTTTGTAATTATCATTTTACCAGCTAAAGGAATAGTCGATTATGAAGAAAGAATGGAAGAAGTTAAGGTTGGATTTGAAAACTCAGTAAGAGTAATTCAATCTAATTTGGTGGGATATGCTTTAGCTAGTATGATTATTGATTTGGAAAAATCATTAAAATCTAGCACTGATTATGAGGCTGCAATAAGTGTATTTGATAAGGCCAACAATGAGAGTGTTACATTATTTTATTCACCACTTAAGGATTTTAAGATTAATTTTGATGAATATGTAATTGATGAACAATTCTTTTATAATGATAAAAATGGTAGCATCTATATGCTAGACTGTTCAACTCTTGTAAAGCTTAAATTAAAAAGTGAAAAGCATCCTATTAAGGAGCTATTTAAACGATATTTGGCTTTAGGTGCTGACTTATCAGTAGTACCATTTATCATGTATTCTTCAGAATATTCAAGATATAATGACTATTTTGAAATGAAGATACTTGGTGTTTATAAGAAATTAAAGAAAATTAAATCTTATCCATTACCACCATCAATTGGAGCACTAATTGGTGCCAATGTAATAAGTATTGGATTTGTTAATAAAAACTAGGAGGAAATAAAATATGATTATTCGTGCTAAACAAAATATAACTGAAAGTGAACTTAAGAACTTAAAGGAATATTTTACTTCCAAGAATTTTCAATTAATTGATGCTTCAAGTGAAAATGTTAAGGTATTTGGTATCATTGGTGATACTTCTAAATTAATTGAACAAGATATCTATACAATTCCAGGTGTAGAAGCTGTAACTAGAATTCAAGCTCCTTACAAAAAAGCATCTAAGGAATTCCATCCAGAACCAACAATTGTTGATGTTAATGGTGTAAAAATTGGTGGAGATAACTTTGTAGTTATCGCAGGTCCATGCTCAGTTGAGAGTAAGGAACAAATTATCTCTATTGCAGAAGAAGTTAAAAAGAGTGGTGCTAAGATTCTTCGTGGTGGTGCATTTAAGCCCCGTACAAGCCCTTATGCATTCCAAGGCTTAGAGGCAGAAGGCTTAGACTTACTTTTAGAAGCAAAAAAGGCTACAGGTCTTCCTATCATCACTGAAATCATGAGTGAGGATATGATTGATCGTTATGTTAAGGATGTTGATATCATCCAAGTTGGTGCTAGAAATATGCAAAATTTCCACCTTCTAAAGGCTTTAGGAAAGACTAAAAAGCCAATATTGCTAAAGCGTGGCTTATCTGCAACTATTGAAGAATGGCTAATGGCTGCCGAATATATCCTAGCTGGTGGTAATCCAAATGTTATCTTATGTGAAAGAGGCATTAGAACATTTGAAAAATACACAAGAAATACATTAGATATTTCAGCTGTACTTGCAGTAAAAGAATTATCACACCTACCAGTCATCATCGATCCATCTCATTCAGGTGGTAGATGGGCAATGGTACCAGGCTTATCTAAGGCATCACTAGCAGTAGGTGCGGATGGACTTATTGTTGAGGTTCATAACGATCCTGAACATGCATTATGTGATGGTGCTCAATCATTAAAGCCTAAAAAATTTGATGAAATGATGGGAGTATTAAAACAAATCGCTCCAATCGTTGGAAAAAAGATCTAAAATGAAAGCCTTAATTGTCGGCTTAGGCTTAATGGGTGGAGCCTACGCATTAAAGCTTAAAAATAAAGGATATGAGGTATATGGTACTGATTTATCTGATGTTGCCATAGATTATGCGATTAAGCATGAATATGTGCTTGATGCCTCAAAAAATCCTTTAAAATATATTCCTGACATGGATTTGATAATTTTATGTATTTACCCTACTAATATCTGTGAATTTTTAAAGAAGTATCATGACTCTTTTAAATCAGATTTATTAATCACAGATATTTCAGGTGTTAAATCAAGCTATTTAGAGCGTGCATGTGAGCTTGCAAAGCCTGCTTCATATCTAGCACATCATCCTATGGCAGGAAGGGAAAAGAAGGGCATAATTTATTCGCATTTATGCGATTTTAAGGATGCCAATTTTATTATCACGCCTATAAAAGCTGATGATAAGAATATTGAAATTCTAAAGAAATTAGGTGCTGATCTAGGCTTTGGTAATATCAAGATTATCGATTATAAGACTCATGATGAGATGATTGGATTCACTTCTCAATTAACTCACGCAATCGCTGTATCACTTGTTAATTCAGATAAAAGAGATGATACAAAGGACTTCATTGGTGATTCATACCGTGATTTAACTAGAATCGCAATGATTAATGAAGACTTATGGAGTGAATTATTTTTAGAAAATAAAGATAATCTACTTAAGCATATAGCTAATTTTGAATCTGAAATCGATAAGATGAAAAATGCGATTAAAAATAACGATACAGAAGAATTAAAAAGATTATTTATTAATTCATCTAAGAAAAGAAATGAGATGAACAAATGAAAACTTTAAAAATTAATTTAAAAGATTCATCTTATGAAATTGTTATAAAAAATAATTTATTAGATGAATTACCATATTATATTGAAGATTTTTACCATAATAAGAAGGTTTATGTAATAACTGATGATATAGTAGCGGATTTATATTTAGAGAAGGTTTGTAATTCTTTAAAGAAATCATATGAGGTAGAATCAGTTATCATTCCCCATGGTGAAGAATCTAAATCACTTAGAGTATATGAAGATATTTGTAAGAAGCTTTTAGGCTTTAATATCAGAAGAAATGAATTAATCATAGCCTTAGGTGGAGGAGTTGTGGGAGATATTACAGGCTTTGTTGCTGGTACAATCTATCGTGGAGTAGATTTCATCCAAATCCCTACAACTTTGCTTGCTGATCTTGATTCATCAATTGGTGGTAAGACAGGTATTGATTTTGCAGGTATGAAGAATGTACTTGGTATGTTTAATCAGCCTAAGCTTGTCTTAATAGATCCAACTGTATTAAAGACCTTACCAAAAGAAGAAATAGTAAGTGGTATGGGAGAATTAATTAAGCATGGCTTTATCCATTCTCCAAAGCTTATTGGTGATTTATTAAGTAAGGCTCCAATCGATGAAGAGATTATTTATGAATCATTATGCTGTAAAAAATATTTCGTAGAAAATGATGTTCATGATAAATCAGAAAGAATGATTTTAAATTTTGGACATACATTTGGCCATGTAATAGAGCTTGAAAAAGGTTATAAGCATGGATACGCAGTCATTATTGGCATGTTAATGGCTATGGAATATGGCATAGATTTAGATATTACAAATAATGAAGTAATTGGTACATTAAAGCGTATTTTAAACCTTTATGGTATCAAATATGAATATTATGATTATAAAGAATATCTAAATAAAATAAAATTTGATAAGAAAAATTTAGCTGGTGAAATCAATTTTATCTTCATAGAAGATATAGGTAAGCCAGTTATACATAAAATTAAAGAAATTGAGTTATAGGTAATATATGAACGTAAGAATTAGACCAACGAATTTACAAGGTGATGTTGTTATACCACCATCAAAGAGCTTATCACATAGAGCTATAATTGCGGCATCCTTAGCCTATGGTAGATCAAAAATATCTAATGTTATGTATTCAGAAGATATTAAGGCTACAATTAAAGGTATGAGAGCGTTAGGAGCTGAAATAGTAGAAGGTGATGACTATTTATTAATTGATGGTGCTTTTCCAACGCGAAAAGAGGACATAATTGATTGTAATGAAAGTGGTTCAACCTTACGTTTTTTAATTCCTATTTCTATGCTAGCGGATGGAGATATTACATTTGTTGGACACAATAATTTAGTAAATAGACCACTTGATATCTATTTTGATTTATTTAATAAATTTGGTGTTGAATACGAAAAAAGAGATACATATCTACCTTTAAAGATCAAAGGTAAGTTATCAAATGGAGTATTTTATGTTCCAGGAGATGTATCTAGCCAATTTATAACTGGATTATTATTCTCCCTACCTCTATGTGAAGGTGATTCTAAAATAGTTATCACAACTAATCTAGAATCAAAAGGATATGTAGATTTGACAATTGATATCCTAAAAATGGCTGGTATAGAGATAATTAATAATAATTATCAGGAATTTGAAATAAAAGGTAATCAAGAATATAAGCCTTTTGATTATATAGTTGAAGGCGATTATTCACAATCAGCATTCTTTTTAGTAGCGGATGCGCTAGGTGCTAATATCAACCTACTTAATATGAACCCACGTTCATATCAAGGAGATAAGAAAATAATTAATGATATGATGGCTTTTGGGCTTGATGTTAAATTTACAGGTACAACCTTATCGTTAAAAGGAACACCATCACCTGCTACAATTGATTTATCATTATCTCCAGATTTAGGACCTGCCTTAACTGTACTTTCAGCCTTAACAAAGGGTGAGAGCTACTTAGTAGGGGCTAAAAGATTAAGAATTAAAGAATGTGATAGAATCACATGTATGAAAGAAGAAATCGAGAAATTAGGCGGTAAAATCGATGAACACCCAGATAGTATGGATATTTATGGTGTAGATTCATTTAAAGGCGCTACCCTATCTTCACATAACGATCATAGAGTTGCGATGGCACTAGCTATGGCAAGCCTTAAAACAAAAGGTGAGATTGTTATTGAGGGGGCTGAGGCTGTAACTAAGTCATACCCTAATTTCTGGGAAGTATTTAAATCTTTAGGAGGCGACATTGATTATGAGTAATTTAGATGATATCAGATTAGAAATTAATAAATGTGATCTTGAATTAATTGAATTATTTAAGAAAAGAATGTCTCTAGCTAAAGAGGTAGCAAATTATAAGTTTGAGCACGATTTACCTATCTTTGATAAGGAAAGAGAAGCTAAGCTAATTGAAAAAAATATTAAAGCTTTAGATGATAAAGAATTAGAATCATATTATTTAGAATGGTTTAACACTATGTTAAAGGTTTCTAAGGATTATCAAAATAAGATAATCAAGGAGTTGAAATAATATGAAATATGCCTTAATTGGTGAACATCTAGGCCATAGCTATTCAAAGATAATCCATGAAGCATTATATAAAAAGCTTGGAATTGATGCTTCATATGATTTAATTGAATGTCAGCCTGAAGAACTAGAAGATGTTTTAAATAAGCTTAAAACAGGTGAATACCAAGGCTATAATGTAACAATTCCATATAAAAAAGATGTTTTTAATTTAGCAAAGATTTTATCATTCGAGATATTAAAAATAGGTAGTACAAACACTGTTTTAGCTAAGAATGGGGAATTAAAAGCCTATAATACAGACTATTATGGCTTTATAGATATGATTAATCACTATAATATCGACTTTAAGGACAAGAATGTTTATATCCTAGGTACTGGTGGTGCATCCCTAGCTATAAAGGCTGCCACAATTGATCTAGGTGGTAAGTATAAATTTGTAAGTAGAAAAGTAGATTATACCATTGCCCATGATGATAAAATTACATATGAGGATTTAGAAAAGGTAGAAGATATAGATATAATAGTTAACACAACACCTGTAGGAATGTATCCTAATGTTGGAGTCTCTCCAATTAAGGAAGAAATTGCTAAAAGAGCTAAGGTTGTAATAGATATTATATTTAATCCTAGAAAAACAAAGTTACTTCAAGATGCAAATTCAAACTATGATGGCTTATATATGCTAGTATCTCAGGCAGTTAGATCTGATGAGATATGGCAAAATAAGAAATTTGATATTGATATGGATGAATTTGTGCGTGAAATCGAGGAGATGATATTTTGAATACATTCGGAAGATTATTTAGAGTAAGTATATTTGGTGAAAGCCATAATAATTCAGTTGGCTGCCTAGTTGATGGCATTCCTGCCGGAATTAAGCTAGAGGCTGAAGACTTTTATTATGATTTACAAAGAAGAAAATCTACAGGCTTAGGAATGACTCCAAGAGTTGAAAATGATGAGGTTATCATTGAATCTGGTACATTTAATGGCTATACAACTGGCGCACCTATCCTATTAAGATTTTTAAATCAAAATATTAGATCAAAGGATTATTCAAAGCTTGTTGATATGCCAAGACCAGGACATTCTGATTTTGTCATGAATAAAAAATATAAAGGCTTTAATGATTATCGTGGTGGTGGTGCTACATCAGGAAGATTAACACTTGGTATAGTAGCGGCTGGTGTAATTGCTAAAAAGATTTTAGCTAAGGCTACATTTAAAACAGAAATCACTAACCTACATGGTGAAGAAGATAAGACTAAATATGAAAATATCTTAAAAGAAGCAATTAAAAAGGGAGATAGTGTTGGTGGCATTTTAACTATCACAATTAGAAATATCCCTGTAGGCCTTGGTGAAGGATATTTTGATTCTTTAGAATCAACTATGTCACACCTACTTTTCTCAGTTGGTGGAGTTAAAGGTGTTGAATTTGGTACAGGCTTTGCTGGAGCTTCAATGTACGGCAGTGAATTCAATGATTTAATTATTGATGAGAAAGGTCATACAAAGACTAACCATAGCGGTGGAATCAATGCTGGTATATCAAATGGTAATGATATTGTAGTTAAGGTATTTGTAAAGCCTACATCATCTATCTCAGTACCTCAACAAACTTACAATTTCGCATCAAAACAAGTAGAAGAGCTAGTTATTGAAGGAAGACACGATACAGCTATAATATTGCGTGCCCAAGTAGTTTGTGAGGCAATGTGTGCTATCGCACTTGCTGATGCATATTTAATAGATAAAGCTTTAAAATAAAAATATGGACTTTCGAGTCCATATTTTTAATATCTATATATTATATTTTCTTCATATATGTAGGAAATGAAATCTGAGAATGCTTTATCCCAGCATTCCTCATTATGAATACCTTTAGCTGATATTACTAATCTAGCTTTAGTGTTATGATTTTCGAAATAATGTAAAAGCTCAATAGAAGAATTCAAGTAGATGTCTTGATCAAAGATATCATCTGATTCCTCAGCCTTACCTACATATAAAAATACCTTTCTTTGTTTATCTATATTTTTATCTAAGAATTTATAGAAATCATCTTTAAATAAGAAGGAAGCAGTAGAGAAAGCTCCAATTGTTTCAAAGGAATCATAATTATAACCTAAATATAGGGCTGTTATCGCAGCAAGGGAAGAACCATAGATGAATCTATGTTCTTTTTCTTTATATACATTATATTTAGATTCTATAAATGGTATGATTATTTCTACAAAGTCTTTACAGAAGTTTTGACATACCTTGGTATTATTCTTTTTAAATTTAGCTCCAGCATATTTAATTGGCCATGGAGAATATTCATTTAATCTACCATTTTCTGATCCAGCATTGTGGATTGCTACGCCAATTATACGCTTGCTCATCTCTTTAGCCGCAAATCCTAAATGCTTAGTAGCTCTTATAGATCTACCAAAAGCGGCATGAGAGTCTTTGAAGGCATTTTGGCCGTCTAAAAAGTATAAGGTATCAAATATTATACCTTCTCGTTGTCTAGGTAATGATATTTCGATTTTTACTTCCTTTTTAGAATTAGGAAGATATAGCTTATAACTTTCATTCATACTACAAATTCCTCGTTATTTAAAAGTGATTATACAACAAAAGAAGAAGAAATGAAATAAAAAAAAGTTGCCTAAGCAACTTTTTAATAAACAAACTATCCTCTGTTATAGTATTCGACGATTTGTTGTTCGTTGATTTCTGGTAAGAATTCGCTTCTTTCAGGTAATCTTACTAAGCTACCAACTTGCTTGTCAGCATCGAATGATAAGTAATCTGCTCTAACAACCTTAGCTTCTAATGCAGCCTTAACAACTGCTAAATTCTTAGAAGATTCTTTCATAGAGATTGTTTGACCAGGTTGAATACGGTATGAAGGGATATCTACCTTTTTACCATCAACTAGGATATGACCATGGTTAACTAATTGTCTAGCTTGTGCTCTAGTAGAAGCGAAGCCTAATCTGTAAACTAGGTTGTCTAAACGACATTCTAATAAGATTAAGAAGTTAACACCAGTCTTACCAGCCATCTTAGATGCTAGTTCGAAAGTCTTGTAGAATTGTTTTTCAGACATACCATATGTAAATCTTACTTTTTGTTTTTCTCTTAATTGCATAGCATATTCACTTGGTTTGCCACGTTTTTGACCATGTTGACCAGGTGCATATTTTCTCTTTACAATTTCTTTACCAGTTTCGCTGATAGAATAACCTAATCTACGAGAAACTTTCCATGTTGATCCTGTAAATCTTGACATATTTAATTTTCCTCCTTTATATATTTCGGAGTAAGGTTTCTATTACTACTAGGATATCTTAAATTGGAATTTCACCATCAAGCAGCTAAGGTTACTTTTTAAACTAGTGCTTTAAGATATTTACTAATACTTTTAGAATGCTGCCTTTTACTCACGCTGCGTAATTATATCATAAATGATATCGCATTTCAACATAAAAATTCATTTTTTTATTCACTACTCGATTTTTAATAAAAAATACTTAAAAAACAACAGAAATAGTAGTGAAATTGTTCTTTAAGTAAATCTTTTAAAATAATATATTAGTAGCAATAATTTAGTGAATAAATGCGAAAGGGAGTAGCGCTAACTACTCCCTTTCTTTTGATTTGTTGACAATGACCGCCGTCATTACCTATATTATAAGCTATAAAAGTTAAAAAAACAATATTAATCGAATAACTTGATATTTGTCTTACTTAGTTCAATCTCAATTATTTTAACTGCATCCTCTAAGTATTTAGCATCAATTTCACTAAATCTATCATAGATAGGGGCATCTATATCAAGAAGACCAATTGTCTTACCATTTAGGTGAAGAGGTACGCATATTTCTGACTTAGAATTAGAATCACACGCTATATGGCCTTTAAATTCATTTACGTTAGCTACAACCTGTGTTTGATTAGTTGTAATAGTATAACCACATACCCCCTTACTTAATGGAATATTGATACATGCAGGCTTTCCTACAAATGGTCCTAAATGTAGGCTGTTATCCTTTAATATATAAAAGCCAACCCAATTTAAATTATCCAAGGAATCATAAATTAGGGCAGAAGCATTCGCTAGAATTGTAAAATCATATTTATTATCCTCAATTAAAGACTTCAATGTTACTAATAATTGTTCATATTTTTCGTTCATTTTGATTTTTCTCCCTTAATGCTGATATTTTACTAAAAAAATGGCTAAAAATCTAGCAAAAATGTATTGACAATAAAAGTTAGTTGATGTAAACTATTTGTCGAAGTTAGTTAAACAAAACTAACCATATAAAAATTAACAAGCAATCTTATCTAATATCCCTCTTAATGTATTTGTAGATAAGATTACTTTTACGAATGGAGAGAAATTTTATGGAAAAAGATTTAAGCACCTTTAAAATAGGCGAATCTGGTGTAATCAAATTTGTCTCTGGCGAAGGAAGAGTCAGAAGAAGACTATTTGATATGGGCGTTACACCAGGTGCTCATGTTTGCTTAAGAAAGAAAGCACCTCTAGGAGATCCACTAGAAATAACTATTAGAGGTTATGAATTAACACTAAGAAAGGTTGAAGCAAAGCTTGTCTTATGCGTAATGGATGAAAAAGGAGGAAATGAATAATGAAGCATTTTGCTCTTGCAGGTAACCCTAACTGTGGTAAAACAACATTATATAATGCCTTAACTGGTTCAACAGCTCATGTTGGTAACTGGCCTGGTGTTACAGTTGAAAAAAGAGAAGGTACATATAAGAAATTAGAAGAGCCTATCTCAATTGTAGACTTACCTGGTATTTATTCACTTTCACCTTATACTCCTGAAGAGGTCATCTCAAGAGATTATATCGTAGAATCTAAACCAGATTGTGTTATCAATATCATTGATGGTACAAACCTAGAACGTAACCTATATTTAACTACTCAAATTTTGGAAATGGATGTTCCAGTAGTAGTTGCAGTTAATATGATGGATCTAGTTGAAAAAAATGGTGATAGAATTAACTGTGAAGAGCTTGAAAGAAAATTAGGTATCCCTGTTGTAGCTATTTCAGCTCAACATAATACAAATATGGATATCCTAATGCAAAGAGCTTATGAAGAATCAAAAAATAAAAGAGTTGGCTCAACTGTATTAGAAAATACAGAAATTAAAGGCTTAATTGAAGATGTAAAGGAAGAACTAGCTTTAGAAGAAGTTCCATCTCCTACATTCTATGCAATTAAGCTAATTGAAGAGGATGAAATTATTGTTAAGAAATATCCTAAGGCTTTAAAGAAGGTTTTAGAATATAAACAAACATTTAATAGTCCAATCTTCGGCAATGACTTAGAAGCATTTGTTGCAGATGCTAAATATAAATATATAGTAGATAATTATTCACCTGTAAAAACAAAGGTAGAAGAAAAAGAAACAGATTCACTAGAACATACTAGAAAGATTGATAAGGTCTTAACTAATAGATGGGCTGGTATTCCAATCTTCTTAGTATTATTATTCTTAATTTTCCACCTAACATTCAGTGAAAATCTATTTTATTTAGGTGGAATCTTCACTGCTAATGGTGTTCATCCTTCATTTGAAGGAACAATGTTTGAAGGATTATTCTGGACTGATGCCGGAATTAATTCTCCAGGTGTAATACTTCAATCATTTGTTACAAATTGTACTGATAAATTAAGTGAAGTAATTGGTAATGGTTTAGCTAGTGCTGGTACGGCATCCTGGGTAAGTGGCTTACTTGTTAATGGTATTTGTGCTGGTGTATTCTCTGTATTATCATTTGTTCCACAAATCTTATTGTTATTCCTATTCTTCTCAATTCTAGAAGATACTGGTTACATGGCAAGAGTTGCCTTCATCCTAGATAGATTATTTAGAAAATTCGGTCTATCAGGACGTGCATTTCTTCCAATGATTATGGGCTTCGGTTGTTCCGTTCCTGCCATGATTAACACTCGTACCCTTGCAGAAGAAAAAGAAAGAATTGCTACTATCCGTGTAATTCCATTCTTCTCATGTGGTGCTAAATTACCTATCTTAACTGCCATTGCTGGTGGTATTTGTGAAGTATTTGGCTTCCCTAATGTTGATTTAATTACTTATTCAATGTATTTAGTTGGTATTTGTACAGCCATCTTCACTGTTCTATTAATGCGTAATACATCACTTCGTGGTGAAATTCCTCCATTTATTATGGAATTACCTCAATATCATATGCCTCAAGCTAAAGCATTATTTATTCACTTATGGGATAAATTAAAGGGCTATGTTAAAAAGGCATTCACTATTATCTTAGTTTCTACAATTATTATTTGGGTATTACAATCATTTACATTCAACTGGAAATATATTGAACCAGCTGATGCAGTAGGCATTGTAAATGATAACTATTCATTAATCGTAGATGAAGAAGCAATCGCTTCTAAGAAACAAGAAATTGATAATGATACTTCATTATCTGCTGAAGAAAAAGCTTTAGAAAAACAAGATTTAGATGATCTACATACAGCTTACATGGTATCACTTGTAGAGGTAGATCCAGAATTTGTAGGTGAAGATGGTGCAGCATCTGTTGAATTTGCTGATGTATATAATGCATATGCAGAAGCGAAAGAGGCTGCTGATGGCTCTGATGAACAAATTTATAATGAATTAATTCTTCCAGTTTTAAATAAAGCATTAGATGAATATAATGCGATTGTTCATAATCCTGAATATCTAGATTCATCAGATTCAATCCTAGCTGGCATTGGTAAGATGGTTCAACCATTATTCACTCCAGTAGGCTTTGGTTCTCAATTAAATGAAAATGGTTGGGTATTTGGTGTATCAGCTGTAACAGGCTTAATTGCCAAAGAAAATGTAATTGCTACATTCTCAGTACTTGCTCAATCTGTTGTTGATAAAAATGTAAATACTGCAGAAGATTATTTAAATAAATTATATGTTGTATCTTCTGATGAAGATGGTGTTCCAGCAACTGTATCATTAATTGAAAATACAGGTATCGAATTAAAGGGCTGGGGATTTAAAGGTTGGTCAATCCTAATTGCCTTCATTATCTTCAACATGACTACAATACCATGCTTTGCAGCTGTCGCAACAGCTCGTGGTGAGCTTGGTCATAAATATTTCAGAAATACAGTTATCTTCTGGTTAGTAACATCTTATTTAGTTGCTTCAGCATTCTATATTATGTTATCTGCTTGGTGGACATCATTTATAGTAGCTGGCCTAATCGCATTATCTGTATTCTTAATCCTCCAAATCAATAAGAAACGAGATCTAAATTTAGCATAATATGGCATTATTCATTGAAATAATGACTGCCATAGCCGCTGTATCAGTTGTTGTGCTTGTTATAGGTAGATATATCTATAAGGAGCACAAGGGACTAAATCATCATGGCTGTGATGGTAGCTGCTCATATGTTGTTAAAAGAGGATTAAAGAATATTAGAAAAGAACTTGAAAAAGAACATTTTGGAAATTGCAAATAATGCAATTTCCTTTTTTTATGTTCATACCTTAATTCTTATGAAAATGGATTATAAAAAAGTAGCTAAATATTTATATATTTTTGATATATTTTGATATGAAAAATTGCTTTACTATCAAAATATATGCTTTTTATTCACTTCATGAAAAAAATATGAAAATCATGAAAATAACACTTTAATTTTACATCTATTTTTGATAAAATATTGACTAATTGTGGATTTTTTCGAAAGTCTGCATTTTTTAATAATAGAGAGAGGAAAAATTGAGGAGAAATGAGAGGTAAATTAAGAAAAAGCATTATATTTTTGATATGCTTTGCCGTTATAGGCTTTGGCTTAGCAATATCAAATAATATTTATGCTGAAGAGACGTCACAGGTTGCTAATAATGAGACATCTAAATTATTAGTTAATGAGTCAACAACAATCACTGTTGCTACAGCTACTGAGGTTTATGTTAATGATGAATTACTTGAAGGAGACAAGATATTAACAGAAACTGGTAAATATGATGTTAAATATGTAAATATTAATCAAGTTATTTCAAAGGATGAAAATGGCGATGATATACTTGATGAGAATGATAATCCAGTATTTGAAGATGTAATTACTGAATCTACTAAGACATATTACATCGTTAATCTAAGCTTTGAAGAGGACGAGGTTTATGCTAACGAATTAGAATTAAATTTAGAAGAGGTTAGCGGTGTAACTTATCTACTTAATGGTGAAGAGGTATCAGGAGATGTATTTGCAACTACAGAAGGAGTGAATACATTAACTATTAAAACAGCTCTTGAAGAGAAATCTTATAGCTTTGAAATCTTCAAATTAACAAATAAAAAAGAACTAAATGGTAAAAGATTCACAACTATTCCAACTGTTGAATATACTTTAGGCACAAGTGCTTTAGTTTATGTAAATGATAAATTATATGATGGATCAATTACTAAAATTGGTAATTATCATTTTGAAGCAAAAAACACTAAGGGTGTTGTAATTGATGAACTTGAATTCACAGTAGCCGCTACAGTAAGAATTAACGGTATAGAATATAAAGATATTGAATATACTGAATTAGAAATAAAAACATTAGGCTACAGTATTAATAATTCAGGAGTTTCTTTAAAATCTAATACAAATAATTATGCCAAGATTGAATATAACCTAGAATGCAGTAAAGCTACTTTATCAAATAACGATATTTATTCAGGCTATACTACATATAATCCAGGCTTAAATACTTTAGTATTAAATGGTGAAGGTTCATATTTCTTAACCATAACATTTAAAAATAATCCTACAACTAATATTATTTCTAACCATAAATATAATTCTGAGGTTTTACCAATTATATCTGGTGGTAAGATGATTATTAATGGTTATGAATTTTCTCAAGGAAGCACAATTAAAACATCAGGCCTTTATGAAATGGTTATTAAGGGCTTAGAAACAGAAAGTGTTGCTACATACAAATTTGAAGTAGCTGAAGAAGAAATGAATATCACTTCATCTTCATTTGATAGAGCTGTAATTCCAGCTAAAACAAATAACTACATGACTATTAATGGTACAAAGTATAATAGTGGAGATGTTATATCTGAGGCTGGTGAATATAAATTTGGCATCTATTATCCAACCTATAATGCATCAGATAATGTAGAAGGTGCAAAAGAATTATTAGATAGCTTTATTAAATCTAAATATGTAGCTTATAAGGAATATACATTTAAGATTAATAAGGGTATTAATATTGAAAATAATAAAGAATATTATGATTCTAAACAAATCCTATTCTCAGGTGTAGATGAAATTGAATTAACATTTGAAGGTGTTACAACTACAATAACTGAATCAGGCTATCTTGCAAATAAGATTGGTGATTATAAGGTAGTATTTGATGGCACTACATATAATTTTAGTATTACACCAAGCTTATTAGTATTTGAAAACCAAGTATATTTTAATAATGTAGTTGTTTTAAATGATTATGATTTTGTAAATGGAGTTAATTTCACACTTGAATGTGAAAATGGTACAACAGAGTCTAATAAATCAGAATATACTAATTCAGCTATTCTAAAGAAGAGCCTAGGAGTTGGTAGCTATAAGCTAACTATCACAACTCTATTTGGCTATAAAAAGGAAGTTAGCTTCATCGTTATTAGCTCAAATGTAGTTAATAGAGGTGCTGCCTATAATAATGGTAAATCATTTAGCTTTAATATGTATGGCGTTAAAGCTTATTTAAATGCCCCAGAAACTTCTACAAGAAATAGATCTACAGCTTTATATCAAAATGAAAAAATCAAGTCTGTAGGTAAGCATTATTTCATTTTTGAATTCAATGGAATTTCTACAACAGATGATGATACTGCAGTATTTTTCTATATAAGACCTATTGTCACAAAGGATGGAGAGGCCACTACAGAAACTACCCTAAAGGGCGATTTTGAGGCTGAATTAACATTCAAGGATGGTAATGGTGAAGATATTGAAAATGATATCTATAAGCCACTTTATTTAGATGCTAACTCAAGAGCGTCTCAAATGGAAAAGGATAATTCTATTTATACATTTGATGAAATTGGTAACCATTATATCGATATAAAGCTAGATGGTTATTCTTATAGAATAAATCTAACTATTAATTCATATTTCTATACAGATGAAATAAAAGATGAAAATAAGGTAGAATCAGCTTCTGCAGAAACTTATTTAAACACTCCAAATGTATATGAGTCAGAAGTAACATTTGTAAATGTGTTAAATGATAATTTAGCTGGCTATAAGCTAGATGATAAAGATGAAGTAAATGGAATTAAGATCACTTCAATTGGTAACCATAAATTATATTTATATGGTACAAATAATTATAAAAAGGTCTTAGTATTTGTTGTTAAAGAAAGAGTAGAATTATCTACTAAAGAAGAACTATTACCACAAGCATCTTATGATACTTATACATACAACACCTCAATTTTAATTAAAATATTTGGTAACGGTGAATTCTTACTTGATACAAATACTTATGAATCTGAATCATTAATTGACAAGGTAGGTAACCACCTACTAGTAATTAAAGGTGCAAATGGTTATACCAAAAATTATAGATTTAGAATTACTGAATCATTAAAAGTTAATTATAAGGGTGTAAAATCAAATGAATTATTAACATCTTATGATGAAGCATTTGATTTTGGAATTAATTATGATAAATGTGCTACATGTAAACTAAATGGTGCACAAGTTGATTCAAATATCACATCAATTGATACAATTGGTAAATACACATTAAAGATTACAGGTACTAATGATTATGTCTCTACATATTCATTTAAGGTATTACCTACCTTATCATTTGTATCAAATGAATCAGTAAGTGGTACACCACTTACATCTTATAAACAAGAAGTAACCCCAACACTTGATAATTCTAAGGGCTTAAAATATCAAAGTGTTACTCTAAATGGCAATGCATATAATTTTGAAACTTTAGATACAGTTAACACTTATAAGCTTATCTTAGAGGGTGTATGTGAATATAAAAAAGAATATACATTTAGTATTAAAGAATCTTTATTATATTCATTTGATAATAATACTTATACTAATGTATTAAACCGAGTAGAGCCAAAAGATAATAATGTTGGTAAAAAGGTATATATTAAAAAAGAATTTAGTAATATTAATTATTTAAATTCTAAATTAAATGGTGTATCAGTATCTGATAATGAACTATCTGATTTTGTTATCGTAGATACACTAGGTGACAATAAATTAGTAATTAATGATGTTACATATGAAATTAAATTAAGAGAAATAAACACTAACCTATATTTAACTGAAGCTGATGCTACAACAAATAAGGTAGATCAAATAGAAGAAATCATCTTTAGTGATGAACTTGTTAAAGATATAAAATTAGATAATGTATCATATGATAATTCTACAATCTCTTCATTTGGTCTTCATAAGGTATTAATTAGTGGTGTTAATTATACTAATACATATTATTTCTATATTAATCTAGATACTAATATCATTAATGATAATGATTATTATACAAACGTAGATATCGTATCAAACGCTAAAGAGGTAGTAGTTTTAGCTAATACTACTAAGATTAATGGTGTTTTAGACACAGTTGGTACTTATAAAGTTACATTTAATGGTCTATACAACTATAAAGAGACATACACAATTAATTTAAAATCTAAATTAATCTGTAATAATGAATTATTAACAACACTTAATACAGCTAATTTAATTAATATTGAATATGAAGCTAATACTAACCATTATAAAAATATTACTCTTAATGGTAATAATTATTCATTAGAAACAATTAATACCATCGGTAACAATAAATTAGTATTATTTGATATAAATAATAATGAAACTAAATATACTCTAACTATTAATTCAAATAATTATATTAATAGCACTGTATATGAAAATAAAGAAACCGCTCAAAACAATGAAGTAAATAATTTCGTATTAAATGTTAATACAGATTATTTAGGATCTGTAAAATTAGATAATAAGAATGCTCAACTTACACTTGCTAATAACCAATATGGTCTTCATATGATTAGTATAGTAGGTGTAAATGGATATCAAGCTGATTATTATTTTGATATTAAGCTTGAATCTAATTTAGAAGCTACTACATATGAATTAGAAAAAGTTATTGAAATGAATGCATATTTTGAGGTGGATTCAAATGTTTTATCAAAGGTTACTGAGGTAGGTAACCATAAGGCAGTAATCTCAAAATACAATATCGATTCATTTGAATATGAAGAAGTAGAATTTGTAATAACTGAGAAGGTATCTGGCTTTGAGCTAGTAAATAATAGTGTAGTTACACCAGTTATTGAAGGTAATGTATCAGGTGTTATGCTTTCTAATGTTACAAACTACCAAGCTGGTGATAAGGTTACTAAGGCTGGTAAATATACTCTTAAAGTAACTGGTAGTAATGGATATACAAATAGCTATGATTTTGAAATTAAACCAGTAATTTCATTTGAAAATTATGATTTTAATTCATTAGTTAATACTAAAGAAGTAAATATTATAAGTAATGATTCTGAATTATCATTTGAGGTTTATGTAAATGATGTCTTATTTGACACAAATAAATCAATTGATACAATTGGTAATAATAAGGTAGAAATTAAAGGATTTGATTATTCAAATAGCTATATAATTACTTTAAATGAAGTAACTAATATAACTTCATCTTCATATAAGGCTAGTGATTCATTCATACCATTAGTTACTAACCTACATACTAAATCTGTATTAGTTGATGGAAATGAATATGATTTATTACCAATAACTTTCTTTGGTAATCATGTATGTAAGGTAGTAGGTGTTAATGGATATGAAGTATCTTATACATTTGATATAGAATTAGATACTAATTTAATGAATGATTCAGAATACTTAAAGAATATCAATGTAGTAGCTAACGCTGATATCTATATTAATAATATAAAGACTAATAAATCATCATTTGTAGGCTATAATGAGGTTACATTCAAAGGCTTAAATAAGGAAGCTACTTATAATGTATTAATTAAAGAATTAGTTGAAGGCTTTAATAATGATAAGTACTTAGCTAACGCCTTAATTAATATTTCTAATATCTCTTCAATTACTCTTGATGGAAAAATTAAAGAATCAGTAGATGGTAATGTTACATTAAATGTAAGTGAGGTTGGTAACCATTCATTTATCATTAATGGCTTAAATGATTATCATTCTGTTTCTTATACATTCACTGTAATAGAAGATTTACCACTACTTGAAAATAATAATACATTTACAAATGAAATAATTATAAATGTAGATAATGTTAAATCATTACTTTTAAATGGCCTACCTTTCACATCAGGTGATAAGGTATCACTTATTGGTACATATACACTTGAGGTAATTGGTATAAATGATTATTCAAATGAATATCATTTCCAAATCACTTACGCTATTTCAGGCATTGAAAATGATGGTGTTTATGTAGGACATGCTCAAGCAACTGCCACAAACGTAGTAATGATGCTTGATGGAGAAGCATATAATTCAGGTGATGTTATCACTATTGTAGGCTACCATAAGCTAGTTGTTAGCGGGGATGGCAGTGAAAATACATACATCTATGATTTTGTTATCCTACCTGATTTATCTCAAAATGAGATAATTAATGATTATGAATTAAATAATGTTGTAATTAATGATCCTAAGTCTTTCTATGTAGATAGTGCTTCAAAGCTAGAAATGCTTTTAAATGGCTCTGTTTATGATGGAGGATTAATTACTAAGGCTGGTATTTATAAGCTTGAATTAATAGGTTCAAATGGCTATAAAAAGGAATTTAATTTCACATTTGATGTAGAAGTAGAAGAAATTAAATCAAGCTATACTAACCCTATTACACCAGCTATCTCATCAAGCTTAGAATGTGAGATTTTATTAAATGATAATAATTATCAAAATAACACTCTAATTGATGAGGCAGGTAACTATAAATTAACTATTAAAGGTGTTAATGGCTACAAGAAGGAATATGAATTCGCTTTAGATGTAGAAGTAGGTGAAATTAAACCTCTTTATAATAATGTATTTACTCCAGCTATTTCTAAGGCCTTAAAATCAAATATCACTTTAAATGATTTACCATATCAAAATGGTAATAAGATTGAAGAAACTGGTAACTATAAGCTAGTAATTTCTGGTGTTAATGGCTATAAGAAGGAATATGAATTCAGCTTAGAGCCAACTATTGGTGAAATTAAACCAGTTTATACTGAGGCATTCACACCTGTAATTTCTTTAGATTTAAAATGTGATTTATTATTAAATGGTAATAATTATCAAAATAATACTTTAATTAATAAGGTAGGTAATTATAAGCTAGAAATTAATGGAAATAATTACCATAAGGAATATGAATTTGTAGTTAAGGAAAACCTAAGCTATAAATATAATGGCGATACAAAGCCACTTATTAATAATTTAGTATTAGATGATTATATAGAAATAATCAATAATAATACTTTAGAATTCTCTTCAACACTAAATAATGAAGATGTTAATAATTTAAATATTATTAATGATTTAGGTAATAATGTTATCGTTATTAATGGTGTAGGTGGTTATGTATCTACTTATGAAATTAAATTAGTTGAGAAATTAAATTTCGTTAATAAAAATAGATATGAAGAAAAAGACTTATTTGTCCCTGCCTTAACAAATAATCTTCAGGCTGAAGTCCTTGTAGATGGAAATTTAAATGATACATTAAAGGGCTTTGGTAAGCATTTAATTAAGATTAATGGTATAAATGGATATACATCTGATTATGAATTATATGTAGAATTAGACACTAATATTACAAATAAGGCTACATATAATAAATCAGTTACTATCAACATGAATTCTATTTTCACTGTAGATGGTATAGAGTGTAATGCTGATTACCTACTAGATATTGTTGGTAACCACACTATTAAGGCACAAGGCTTAAATGGTGAAGAGAAGACATTTGATATTCTTGTTAGTGAATATGTAGAAGGACTAGAAAATAATAAGGTATATGATGATTTTGTATTACCTAAGATAGATAACGCAGAGCTTTTATTAAATAATGAAGCATATACATCTAATACTAAGATTACAAATGTAGGTAATTATGTACTAGATGTAATAGGTACTAACGGATATAAGAATTCATATGAATTCGTTATAAAGAATAATGAATTTGAATATGATGGTAAGACACTTGAAAATGATGTATTAATTGATATTCCAAATGCTAAATTAGTGCTAGATGGAGAGGAATTAGCTAATAATTCAAGAATTAATACTGTAGGTATCCACTATTTAGATGTCGTAGGTGTTAATGAATATAAGAAATCATATACATTCACAATTAAAAATGTTGAATTTGAAAATGATTTAGTTACAGATCAAAATGTTGTAATTAACATACCTAACGCTAAATTATATGTAGATTCTAAAGAAATTGAAAATGGAACATCAATTGAGGCAGTTGGTAACCATAAATTAGTAGTAAAAGGTACTAATGGATATGAAAAATCATATGAATTTGTGATAAAGAATGTAGATTTTGAAGATAATCTATCTACATATGATACAGTCTTAATTGACATTCCAAATGCTAAATTAGTACTTGATAACGCTGAAATTGAGAATAATTCAAGAATCAGTGAAGTAGGTATTCACTATTTAGATGTAAATGGTGAAAATGATTATTTAAAATCATACATGTTCACAATTAAAAATACTGAATTTGAAAATAATTTAAAAACTATTAATCCTGTAACAATTAATATTCCTAATTCAAAGCTTTATGTAGATAATGTAGAAATTGAAAATAACAGTGTAATTAAGTCTGTTGGTAACCATACTCTTAAGGTGGAAGGAACAAATGGATATGTTAAAACATATGAATTTGTTATAGAAAATGTTTTATTTACAGATAATCTATCTACATATGATACAGTTTTAATTGATATTCCAAATGCTAAATTAGTACTTGATAATACAATAATAGATAATAATTCTAGAATCAGTGAAGTAGGTATCCATTATTTAGATGTATATGGAGATAATGATTATAAAAAATCATATGTATTTACAATTAAGAATACTGAATTTGAAAATAATTTAGTTACAGATCAAAATGTTTTAATTAGTATACCTAACGCAAAGCTTTATGTAGATAATGAAGAAGTAGAAAATAATAGCTATATTAGCTTAGTTGGTAACCATAAATTAACTGTAAAGGGAACAAATGGATATGAAAAATCATATCAATTTGTTATAGAAAATATCCCATTTGAAAATAATCAAGTAATTAAATCAGATATTTTAATTAATATTCCTAACGCTAAATTATATTTAGATGGTGAAGAAATTGAAAATAATTCAATTATCAAAGCTGTTGGTAACCATATTTTAGAGGTTAAGGGTACAAATGATTATGCTAGAACATATGAATTTGTAATTCTTAATAAAGAATTTGAAGATACTACAGTTGAAGGCTCAATTTCTATTGATATTCCATATGCTAAATTATATGTAGATGGAAAAGAAATAGATAATAATTCTGTAATCAATGAAATTGGTAACCATGAGCTTGAGGTTAAGGGTACTAATAATTATATAAAGAAATATAAATTCACTATTACTCCAGATAAGACTATCACTCAAAATGAAAATAGTGATGGCTATGTAGCTAATATTGAGGTAGCTAACGTTTATAAGGATGTTAAAATTGATAATTTAACATACGAAAATGGCTCAGATTATAAATCTGTAGGTAACCATACATTAACAATTTATGGTACTAATGGCTATGTTTATACAGAAGATTTCACTGTAGAAGCCTTAACTAAGGTTAGTGATACAGGTGTATATAAGGATAAATTAATCATTAAGTCACTAGACGCAGAAGAAATGATCCTAGATGGTAAGGAATTAACTAAGGATAAGGTTATTTCTAATGGTGATCATATCCTAGTAATCAAAGGCGCAAATGGCTATGAAAAGGTAATTAAGTTCACATATGATAACCCTAATGATTTATATGTAATTATCTATACAATAGTTTTAGCTACTGTATTCTTAACATCTTATGTATGCTTAATAATCTATAAAAATAAAAAGAAAGGTAAGGAGGAAAAATAATATGCAATTTATCGAAACTTATTTCCATTTTATCGCATTTTTCATATTAATTCTTACAAGTATTATCTTTGTAACATTCTTCCTTATGACTCATAAGAAGGAAAAAACATTATTCCATAATTTTCATTTAGTTGGCTTAATTGTTATAACTATCTATGAAATATTACATGTATTATTAATCATTTACGCTACTAATAATGTTATATTAAGAATATATACAATCTTCTTGGGCGTAAGCTTCTTTATGCTAGTATATGTAGAAATTATCTATTTAATATCTACTATGAAAAAGGAGCCTTAAGCTCACTTCCTACTAAAGCTGATTTAGATAAATATTTAAAAATGTTATAGAAGCGATGTTTTCATCGCTTTTATTTTTGGTATAATATAAATTACTTATGGAGGTTAAAAATGGAAATTAAAGAGGGTTATATGCCTTTTAAAGGCTATAGAACATATTATCGTATAACTAATCCAAATGGAAGCAAGACTCCAATCATATTTTGTCATGGTGGACCTGGATCAACCCATAATTTTTTTGAAATATTTGATGAATTTGCATATGATGATGATAGACCAGTAGTTTTATATGACCAATTAGGATGTGGTAAATCATATGTTAAAGAAGATTTGAATGATGATTTATGGAATAAAGAGACCTGGGTTAATGAGCTAATTGCCTTAAGAAAATATTTAAACCTTGATAAGGTTCACATTTTAGGTCATTCCTGGGGTGGAATGCTAAATATTATATATAATGTAGATTATAATCCCAAAGGCGTTAAATCTATTATTTTATCATCTACTTTATCTAGTGCCTCTTTATGGAAAAAAGAAACTCATAGACTTCTTAATTTAATGGATAATAGAAATAAGAATGCTTTAATTGATGGTGAAATGAAGCATGAATTTAATTCAAATAGATTTCAAAATGCATATGATAAATATTCATATCGTTATATTTATGGCCCTTTCAAAAAAGGTGTGGATCCTGAATGTATAACAAGGAAAAAGAAATGTAATAAATATGTATATTTAAATACATGGGGTGAATCAGAATTCACTCCAAGTGGTAATCTAAGTAGTTATGAATATACTGATAAATTATTTAAAATAAAATCACCTGTTTTAATATTATCTGGTGCAAATGATGAATCTACACCACTTCAAAATAAAATAATGTATGATGAAATTAAAACAAAAAAGAAGTGGGTATTATTTCAAGATAGTAGACATATGTCATATTATGAAGAGCATGAATTATATGTTAAGGTATTAAAAGAGTTTTTAAATGATAATGATTAATTAAAAATTGTTTTGAATAATTATAAAAAAATGATATACTTTTCTAGGATTAGAAAGAGGTTAGATAAAATGGTTTATAATCAAATACTTGTAAGAATGGGAGATTTAACCCTAAAAGGTAAGAATCAAGGCCAATTCTTAAGAAGATTATATAATTTAATAGATTTAAAATTAAAAGGACTTAACGTAGCAAAAGAATACCGTCATGACCGTATTTTTATTACAATAGGTGATGAAAATCTAGATGAAATCATTAAAAGATTAAATTATGTATCTGGCTTATCTTCTTATTCATTAGTTTTAAAATGCTCAAATGATATCGAAGATATAAAGGTAAATTCATTAAAGCTAATGGAAGAAAAAGTTGGTACTAATGAGGTTACATTTAAAGTAGATACAAAAAGAGCTAATAAAGAATATCCTATGGAATCCTTAGAGGTTTCTAAGCATGTTTCAGGATATGTATTATCTCATATGCAAAACCTTAAGGTTGATGTTCATCATCCAGAGGTTACACTTCATTTAGAGCTTCGTGGAGATAGCTGTTACTTATTTAATGATCAAATAAGACTACTTGGTGGTTTCCCTGTAGGTGTAGCTGGAAAAGGACTTTTAATGTTATCTGGTGGTATCGATTCACCAGTTGCTGGAATTTTGGCTATGAAGCAAGGAATTGAAGTAGAATGTATCCATTTTGAATCTACTCCACTTACTTCAATTGAATCAGCTCAAAAGGTTGTAGATTTAGCTAAGATTATGGCTAGATATTCAAAAGATGATACAATTAAGATCCACATGGTACCATTTAAGGAAATCCATATGAAGCTTTTAGAGGTAATTCCTGAAAGCTACCATATCACAGTTATGCGTAGAATGATGTATAAAATAGCTACTGAAATTGCTAAATTAAATGATTGCTTATGCATCATTAATGGTGAATCAGTTGGCCAAGTAGCAAGCCAAACATTACAATCTATGAATACAATTAATTCAGTTACAAATATGCCAATTGTAAGACCTTTAGCTACTACAGATAAGGTTGATATTATTAGTTATTCTAATAAATTTGGTACATTTGATATCTCAATTAAGCCATTTGAGGACTGTTGTACAGTTTATGTACCAAAGGCCCCATCAACTGCCCCTAAGCTAGATAAGGTAGAAAGATTTGAATCAGTATTTGATTTTGATTCATTAATTGAAGAAACTGTTAAAAATACTAATACAATTACTATCTCTACAGATAGCGATATAGATTTAGCTATGCACGGCCTAGAGGTTAGAGAAGTATTAAAGGAATTGAGTAAATAGGAAATAATCTACATTTGTGTAGATTTTTTCTTTAATAATATAAATTATTAATGTATAATTAATTTCGGAGGTTTTTGGATATGTATGTAGCTAATGGCCGTAGATTTTTGGCTTTTTTAATAGATATTATTATAGTTTCAATAGTCGCTTCATTACTTGCTATTCCATTTTATTATATCTTCCAAATCGATAGAAATGGACTTAACCTAGCACAATCTACACTTTTAAATGATTTATCTAATTATTTTTCATCTAGAAGTGAAGAAGCATTACGTTCTTTTTATGTTTCACTTGAGGAATATGTGAAATATAGATTAGTGACATTCTTATTTGATTTTGTAAGCTTTGTGGTTGTTGATACATTATATTTATGCGTATTACCACTTGTATTTAAATATCAAACATTTGGTAGAGCAGCCGCAGGTATAATGGTAGTTAATAAGGATGAAGCAAAATTAACTACAGGTAGAATGTTTATAAGAGAATTATTAGTATTTACATTATGTTATAGACTCCTAGGCGTAGTATTCCTTATCGCAAATGGTATAGTATTACTAGCTTCACATAAGAGCCTAATTGATTTAATGAGTAGAACTAGAATGATTTATCGTTATCAACAATCTGAAATGGAAGAAAATGATGGGGCAGTATTTAAGGATAACCCTAACTACATTATTGTTGATAAGGTAACTGATAATCTTGATGATACAGGTGCTTCTAAGGCAGATGAGCCTTATGAAGAGCCAAAAGAGGATAAAAAAGAAGAAAAAGATGACGAATCTGATGAATATATGGTGATCTAATGTTTAAAAACTTTGTGGTAATTAAAGAGATAAATAATAATGTATCTTTAGATGATTTTTATAAATCTCTTTTTGGAGCTGCCATAAAGTTAGAAAAAACAGGCGAATTCACTGTAATTTATCATAATATTGATGATGAAGAATTAATTAAGAATTCTTTATTAACCTTAGGTGATGACCTACTTTTATTAATTACAGCTTATATTTCTAATCCACTTTATGATTTGAAAGAGGAATTAAGAATTGCTTTAAATCTTTTAAGTGACGCTAAAAGTGGGGTTTATAACCTAAAGACAATCTTACTATCTAATGATGATATTAAGATTAAATCTGATGTGTTTAGCTTAATTACTGATAATATGGGCATTGATGCCAATTTTATCAAGGTTTTCGTTAAAAATAACCTAAATACAACAAAATCTGCCAAGGAATTATTCATTCATCGTAACACGATGATCTATAAATTAGACAGATTTCAAAGAGAAAGAAATTTCGATTTAAGATGCTTTATTGATTGTTTCATCTTATATAATTTACTTGATTCAAAGCTATAATGGTGGTAGTGCCACCATTTTTTTGTGAAACAAGATATGAAAACGATATTTCTAAAATAATTTATTATTTTATTAAAAATAGTTTTATGCTATAATCAACTTGATATGTCGAGGTTTATATGACTGAATTAGTTAGATTACAAAAATATATGGCTTCCTGTGGGGTGGCCTCAAGAAGAAAAAGTGAAGAATTAATCACTAGTGGTAGAGTTAAGGTAAATGGCGTAGTCGTTACTGAGCTTGGTACTAAGGTTAGTGATAAGGACGAAGTAGAGGTTGATGGAAAGTTACTTGCCAAAGAAACTAAGGAGTACTATGTCATCAACAAGCCTGCTGGATACCTAACTACTAATAGTGATAAGGATAACAGAAAGATAGTAACTGATTTAATTGATAAAAAGCTAGTTAAGGTTAGATTATTCTCAGTTGGTAGACTTGATTACAATGTCTCAGGAGCATTAATCCTAACCAATGATGGTGATTTATCTTATAAGCTTACTAGATCACATAAGGCGATCAGTAAAACTTATCAGCTACGTCTTGATGGCATAATATCACAAAATGATATTAATAATTTGATTAGAGGGGTTAAATCAAATCTAGAGAAAACTTCTAGAGCTGATGTCGAGGTTATGACCTTTGATAAGGAAAACAACTCTACTCTTCTAAAAATAAGCTTTACAGCTGATAAAACTTATAATTTATATGAAATATTCGAATCTTTAGGATATAAGATTAAGAAAATGAAGAGAATCGAGTATGCAGGCATCACTATTGATGGCCTAACAAGTGGTGATTACAGAATGTTAAAGCCACATGAAATAAAAAAATTATATAGTTTGTAATAAATTAACATTTATGTTAAAATAGATTATTGAGGTTTATATATGAGAAATTTTGTCGTAGCAATAGATGGTCCTGCTGGTAGCGGTAAGTCATCAATATCAACAATCGTGTCACAAAGAACAGGTTTCACTCACGTTGATACTGGTGCAATGTTTAGAGCAGTAACCCTATATGCCCTTGAAAACAATATAAAATTAGATGATGAAAATGCTTATGGATTTTTAGATGATCTTAAGCTTATTTTCAAAAACGATCACACTTACTTAAATGGTAGAGATGTATCAAACGAAATTAGAACTGATATCATCACTAACAATGTATCTACAGTAGCTAAAATAGCTAGAGTAAGAGAAAAAATGATTGAGTATGAACGTGAATCAGCAAAAGAAGGCTTAATTTTGATGGATGGTAGAGATATTGGTACTGTGGTATTACCAAATGCCGATTTAAAGGTATTCTTAACCGCATCAAAGGAAGAAAGAGCTAAAAGAAGGTTAAAGGAAAATCTAGAACGTGGTATCGAAACAACCTATGAACAAGTATTAGAAGATATCATCGCTCGTGATTATAAAGATTCTCACAGGGCAATCGCACCTTTAAGATGCCCAGAGGATGCAATAGTATTAGACACTACTGATTTGACTATCGAACAAGTAGTTGAAAAATTAATCGAATTAATAGATAGAGGTATGGGAAATGGAAGAATTTAAGATGGAAGATATCGTTATTAAAAGATATCGCTTAGGGGAAAAAGTTAAAGGTACTGTAGTACAAGTTGAAGATAAGACTTTAACACTTGACTTAGGTACTAACTTAGAAGGTGTAATTCATTTGAATCACTTTACTAAGGACAAGGATGTTGTAACATTCAAGGGCTTAGTTAAAAAAGGTGATGAAATTGAAGGTGAAGTATCAAAAATCACTGATGAACACATCTTCTTATCAAGATTGAATCTTTTAAAGGATGAATCATTCAAAGAGCTTGTAGATGCTAAAGAAGAAGGCAAGGTAATCTCAGCTAAAGTAGTTAAAGAAGTTCCTGGTAAAGGTTACTTACTAAACTATATCGGCTTTGAATTATTTATGCCAATGAGCCAATCTGGTAAGAATGTAGCATTAAAATCTAACTTAGATGCAAAGGTAATCGAGGTTGATGAAGCTAAAAAGCGTGCTGTAGTATCTGCTAAGGTTGTTGAAAGAGCTAAGGAAGATGAAGCAAGACAAGCTGAATATGACAAAATCAATGTAGGCGATGTTCTACATGGTGTTGTAACAAAAGTATTAAATTACCAAGTATTTGTTAAGGTTGGCAATTTACAAGGTATTATTAAAGCAAAGGATGTAGCTCATGAATTCGTTAATGTAATGGACGTTTTACATGAGGGAGATACTTTAGATGTATCAGTAATTTCTAAAGAAAATGGCAAATTAGCCTTCTCTAGAAAAGCATTAATCAAATCTCCATTTGAATTATTCATTGGTGAACAAAAAGTAGGAGATAAGATTGTTGGTAAGGTTACTAATAAGCTTCAATTTGGTTTGTTATTAGAGGTTGCACCAAACTTAAAAGGCTTATTACATGCATCTGAATATTCTCATAATCCTAACGATAATTTCAATAACTGTGTAATTATCGGTGATGAGGTTGAAGTAGCAATTCTAGCTATCGATCCTAAGACTGAAAAGATTAGCTTATCTAGAAAGGCTTTAATGGACAATCCATGGGAAAGAGTTACAGCTAAGCAATATGATTTAGTAGATTTCAAGGTTGAAGAAATCTTATCAAATGGCTTAAAGGTAACTGCTTGTGGCGTAGATGGATTCATTCCTCTAGGTGAAGCAATTGAAGATAGAAGTAAAGATTTAAATACTTATTTCAACAAAGGTGATGAAGGTAAAGCTGTAATCACTGAAATTAATAAAAATGAGTGGAAGCTTGTTTTATCAATTCTAAAACACCAACGTGAAGAAGAAAGAAAATCATACGAAAAGTATTTAGAGAATGAAGAAGTAACTTCAACTATTGGTGATCAATTTAAGGATTTACTTCAAAAATAATAATAAATAGTAGTAGGTGAAAATTATGTTACCACATGTTGCGATTGTAGGTAGACCTAACGTAGGTAAATCTACCTTATTTAATCGAATTATTGGACAAAGAATCTCCATAACAGATGATCAGCCTGGGGTAACTAGAGATAGATTATATCAAAAAGCATCATGGATGCTTAAGGATTTCTACATGATTGATACAGGGGGCATTGAGATTAGTGATGCTCCCTTTTTAGAAGAAATAAAGGCTCAAGTAGAAATAGCTATAGAAGAAGCTGATGTAATTATATTTCTAGCTGACGTTAGATCAGGCTTATCTGAGGATGATGTATATGTAGCAAGAATGCTACAAAAAACTAAAAAGCCAGTTGTATGTGCTGTAAATAAAGTAGATGATCAAAAATTCAAAGATGATATCTACGATTTTTATGCTTTAGGCTTTAATGATGTTATTCCTGTATCTGCCGCTCATGGTATCGGTGTAGGTGATTTACTTGATAAGGTAATTAGCTATTTCCCACAAAAGGAATACAAGGACTTAGAAAATGTTATAAAATTTGCGATTGTTGGTAGACCTAATGTAGGTAAATCATCACTTGTAAATGCTTTGTTAAATGAAAATAGAGATATCGTATCTAATATCGCAGGTACAACTCGTGATTCAATTGACTCAAGCTTTAGATACCAAAACCAAGACTATGTAGTAATCGATACGGCTGGTCTTCGTAAAAGAGGTAAAATCTACGATAATGTAGAAAAATATGCCCTACTAAGAAGTGTAGGTGCCATTGAAAGAGCTGATGTATCAGTTTTAGTAATCGATGGTGCACAAGGCATAATTGAACAGGATTTACATATCGGTGAATATATTGAAGAATTCAATAAGCCATGTATTATAGTAGTTAATAAATGGGATTTAGTTAAAAAGGATACTAATACCATGAAATGGTTTGAAGAAGAAATTAGAGGCAAATTCAAATATCTAGAATTCGCTCCAATTGTCTTTATTTCAGCTTTAGAGAATAAACGTATTCCAACTATGTTTGACGCTATAAATAAGGCTTATGAGGCCTTCCATAGACGTATCACAACATCTACATTCAACGATGTTATCCAAGACTCTGTATTAATGTTCCCACCATCTGAATTCAATGGTGGTAAATTGAAGATATATTATGCAACTCAAACAGGAATTGAGCCTCCAACATTTGCCTTTTTCTGTAATGAGCCTAAATATCTACACTTTTCTTATTATCGTTATTTAGAAAATCAAATTCGTAAGAACTTTGATTTCTTTGCGACTCCAATCAAGATTGAAATGAGGAAGCGAGACTAATGAAGGTATCAGTTATTGGTGGCGGTGCATGGGGTACAACCCTTGCTCAGCTTTTAAATGACAATGGAAATGAAGTATTAATTGAAGATATTAACCAAAAATTTGTTGATGATATTAATACACTACATATTCATCCAACTTTTAATATTGCAATATCAGATGAAATTAAAGCCACTTCATCACTAAAAGAGGCTTTAGACTTCTCTGACATTATTGTTCTTTGTATCCCTACAAAATTCGTACGTTCTGAGCTTACAAAGATCAATGAATTAATTACTACTAAAAAGCTATTCATCAATGTATCAAAGGGTATAGAACCAGATACATCTAAAAGAATTAGTGAATTAGTTTATGAATTAATTGATAAAAAGAATTTAAAGGGATATGTCGTATTATCTGGTCCATCTCATGCTGAAGAGGTAATCTTACGTAAGGTTACATCTTTAGTTTGCGCATCTTATGAGGAGGATAATGCCTTATTCGTACAAAATCTATTTAATAACCCTAAATATCTACGTACATATCGTTCTGATGATGTAATAGGTGTTGAGGTTGGTGGCGCAATGAAAAATGCAATAGCCATCGTTTCTGGTGCCTCTACAGGCCTAGGACTAGGTGAAAATGCTAGAGCATTCTTAATTAGCCGTGGTATTAAAGAGATTTTAGCAATTGCCCTAGCACTTGGTGCTAATATGCAAACAATTTACGGCTTAAGTGGTGTAGGTGATTTGATTGTTACAGCCTCATCTATGAATTCACGTAATTTCAAATGTGGTTTAGCAATTGGTCAAGGTAAATCACTAGAAGAGGCTCAAGGCAGCATTAATCAGGTAGTAGAAGGTATTAGAGCTATTGAGGCTGGTTATGAAATTGGCTTAAAATATAACCTTGATTTACCAATCTTTACTATCGCTCATAAGGTAATCAATAAAGAAGTTGATATTAGTAATGCAATTTCTCTACTATTAAGCAGAGATTTAAAATCTGAAAAATATTGGTAGGTAATTAATATGGATGATATTTATATTGATTTAGCTAAAAAATATGGAACACCTTTATATGCATATAACTTAAATATGATAAAGACTCAGATTGAGAACTTTTTAAAGTATTTTAAATCTGATCTTTTTGATACGGAAATTTCTTATGCATCTAAGGCTTTATCTATTAAAGAAATCATAAAGGTTGTTAAATCATATAATTTATCCTTAGATGTAGTATCACTTGGTGAATGCTACACAGCTATAGAAGCTGGCTTTAACCCTAAAAATATATATTTCCATGGTAATAATAAAACCATAGAAGAAATAGATTATTTACTTAAAAACAATGTTGGATGTGTAGTAGTCGATTCTTTAGATGACTTAGCTAATATAGATATGGAGGCTAAGAAGCTTAAAAAGGGAATTAATGTCTTAGTAAGGCTAAATTTAGGTATTGATGCTCATACACATAAATACATTAATACATCTTATATTGATTCTAAATTTGGTATCATCTATAAATGTGATGAATTTTATTCTATTATGGATTTATTATATAAATCTAAGAATCTAAAATTCATTGGCTTTCATTCTCATATCGGCTCACAAATCTTTGATTTAAAGGCTTATGAGAGTGAAATTGATAAATTTATTGATGTTATTAAGGATTATAAAGAAAAATTAGTTATTAATTTAGGTGGCGGATTTGGATGTCGTTATACACTTGAAGATAGCCCTGCCCCTATTCCAGTAGTGATGAAGAATATCATCACCTATACTGAAAATAAATTAAAAGAAAATGATTTAGAAATAGCTAAGCTAATGATAGAACCAGGTAGATCTATCGTTTGTGAGGCTGGATCTACAATCTATACAATTGGAAATATCAAAAAAACTCCAAATAGATTATATTATTTTGTTGATGGTGGTATGGCTGATAATATAAGACCTGCCCTATATCAAGCAAAATATGAAGCCTTTATACCAGGAGCTGAGGGTAAAGAGGAAGTAACTATCGCAGGTAAATGCTGTGAAAGTGGCGATATATTAATTGATAAGGTTAAATTACCTCTAGCTAAAAAAGGTGATTTATTAGTTGTAAGATCAACTGGTGCCTATGGCTATTCTATGGCTAGTAACTACAACAAGCTATTAAAGCCTGCGGTAGTATTTTATGATTTAGAAAATCATACTGATAAGCTAGTAGTTGAGCGTGAAACCTTAAAACATTTATTAGATGGTGAAAAATAATGAAATTTTATAAGATGATTTCATTAAATAATGATTATTTAGTAACTGAATATGAAACTGGTAAGGACTTTGCTGAAGTAGCTAAAAAGGTTTGTAATAGAACCAGAGGAATAGGAGCTAAAGGATTAATCGTATGTAAAAAAGAACCACTAGAGATAGTAGGTTATAATCATAAGGGTGAAGAAATTGTCTCTGATATAGCGATGATTTCTATTTTTACACGCTTTATTTATGATCATAAATTCATCACTAAAAGAGGCTTTGATATCTTTAATCAAACATACAAAGAAACCATCCTAATTGATAATTTAGAGCCATTTAAGGCCTCTATGATGCTACATAGGGCACCTAGCTATGAAAAATCAATGATGGGAATTATGACAATTGGTGAGGTGTTTGGTAGAGTAATTAGTGTAAATGATATCAAGATTACTATCTATCCACTATATTATTATGGTACTCACACAATTGTGTTTGTTGATGATTTTAGATCAAAATCTGTATTATACCGCAAGAAAATTGCTGAAAATGAAATATATATTAAAAAATCATTAATTGATTTTGTTAAGGTAGATAAAAAGAGTATTGAGGTTATGACATATAACCCAGATGATGATACTTTATCAGAAAACTTAAATGCCGCAATGGCCGCATTTTATGTTATGAATAAGATTAGTATGTGTAAAAACAAACTTACAGTAAAACTAGAATCAAATGAGCTAAAGCTCGAGCTTGATAAGAATAACTGTTGTAAGATTGATTTAGATTCACAATATATATTTAATTTAGATATGGAGGTTTAAGCCATGTTAAGAGGTAGTTTAGTAGCATTAGTAACACCATTTAATAGTGATGGTAGCGTTAATTATGATGAGCTAGAAGGCTTACTTGAATACCACTGTGATAAATCTGATGGTATTGTTATTTTAGGTACGACTGGTGAATCATCAACCCTAAATTTCGAGGAAGAAGAAAAAATTGTTGAATTTAGTGCTAAAATCATCAACAAAAGAGTTCCTTTAATAGTAGGATCTGGTTCAAACGAGACCGAAAAGGCTGTAAAGATGTCTTATAAATATTCACGTCTTGGTGCCGATTATCTACTAGTTATTACTCCTTATTACAATAAAACTAATGAAAGTGGCTTGATCAGCCATTTTGAGGCGATTGCTGAGGCTTCAGCATGCCCAATTATTTTATATAACGTACCTTCTAGAACTGGTATGTCTATACCTATAAGTGCTTACGCAAGACTTTCTAAAAACCCTAAAATAGTAGGTGTTAAGGAAGCATCTGGTAATATGTCATATACTATGAAGATTACTAAATATTTATCAGAAGATTTCTTCTTACTATCAGGTAATGATGATATCATTGTCCCAATGATGTCAATTGGTGCCAAGGGCGTAATTTCAGTACTTGCAAATGTAGCCCCTGTACAAACTAAAACTATGTGCGATTTATGTCTAAAGGGTGAATTTAAGGCCGCAAATAAGATTCAAGTAAAGCTTCTTGATTTTATCAATGCGTTATTTATTGAGGTTAACCCAATTCCAGTTAAGGCTATTATGTCATTCTTAGGCTGGGATACTAAGGTATATCGTGCACCACTAGATGCGCCAACTGAAGAAGATTATGAAACTATAGTCTCTACTTATGAAAAGCTAAGGGAGGATATTTTCTAATGATCGCAGTTGTAGGATATGGAGCTATGGGTAAGCTCATTTATGAGGCAATAGATGGCGAAAAATGTGTAGTAGCCCCTGAATGTGAATATAAAACATTAAATGAACTACCATATAAAGTAGATTCAATTATTGATTTTTCTAATCATAATAATCTAGATATGGTACTTAATTATGCCAAATCACATAAAATCCCTGTTGTAATTGGTACTACTGGATATAGTGATGAAGAATTAAATAAGATTAAAGAAGCTTCTAAAATAGTGCCTATTATGCATTCATCTAACTATTCTGTTGGCATAAATTTATTAAATAAATTACTTCATGAAATTACGCCAATTTTAAAGGATAATTATGATATTGAAGTATTAGAAGCTCACCATAATAAGAAAAAGGATGCCCCATCTGGTACATTACTTACTCTTTTAAAGACCTTAAAGGAAGAAACAGGCTATGAAGTAGCACTTGATAGAACTACCTCAAAGCCACGCCAAAAGGAAGAAATAGGTGTATCAGTTGTTCGTGGTGGTACAATTGCCGGCACTCACGAGGTAATGTATCTAGGTGATGATGAAGAAATCATCCTAACACATCGTGCATCTAGTAAGAAAATATTTGTTAGTGGAGCATTAAAGGCTCATGCCTGGTTATTAGGCAAATTGCCAGGATTATATACAATGGAAGATGTTTTAAATGATTAATACCAGATTTCTGGTATTTTTTATTTAAATATGAGTATATTTAATGTATAATCTTAAAAAAGGTGACATCTATGAAAAAGACTAATAAAATCAGTAAAAAAGAATATATAAATAGAATTATATTAACTGTTATATATGTAATCCTAGGTACATTAATTATCATATTTAGAGATAGCTGGATAGATTACCTACATTTAGTAGTAGGTATACCTGTATTCGTATTGGCTATCCATTCACTTTATGTTGATGTATTCAATAAGACATATAAAGAAATACATAATAAAATAGGCTATGATATAGCCAAAATTGCCATTTCCTGTATCATAATATTTGTCCATAAGGATAGTATTTATATTACTTGTATATTATGGGGAATGTTAGCTATATTTAATGCATCATTTTCTTTATCTAAATCTTTCTATTTAATGCATAAAAAAAGTTATTTCTTATTTACACTGTTGTTAGCAGTGACAGAAATAACTTTCGCAATTATCTTAATTATTAATCCTTTGGAGCATGTAATGTTCCATATCATTCTTCTTGGTGTTGAATTTATCCTAGATGGTGTAAGAAACATCCTAGTTTTAGTTCATACAAGATTACCAATTGATAAAGAAGAATTAGAAGATTAATTATAATATTTCTCGTTTGAAATAACCTAATGTATCAGTAGAAGAATTGAATAATTTAGCTTCATCATCTAAATTATTTAGTCTTTGCTGGTACATTTTTATTATATTAAGGGACTCTTCGTATCCTTCATTAGTTAATTCGATTCTTAATCTCTTAACATATTTAGAGATATTTTTAAGCTCATCTATTAGATTTAGATTCTTACCATTAAGTAGATGAGTCTTACATCCCTCATGGATGATTGGGAAGATGCCATAATCATCCTTTAGGTAGTAGCTATTATTGTTACATTCACCACATTGTCCATATTTTTTAAGTGGGCAATAATTTAGAGTCATTAAATTGATTTTTCCATATACAACCATCTCTAAATTCGGGTTGTCTCCATAGCTTTTTGTATAGCCATTATAGATATCCTTTAGGCTATTAAATGATGTTTCAAGAGATAATGTAATGTATTTAACACCACATTTATGAATCTCATAAATAGCTTTAGAATTAATTAGATTAAATGAATAATCTGAAACTAATATTTTATCCTTATAATGGTTAATTCCACCATAATTACCAATTAAAACATAATCTTCAGGACATTCTTCATATTTATTAGTAGTATAAGAAGCATAATTTTTATAATATATTATATCAATTCCTGCATCCTTAGCGGCTTTATATTGATCCTCTGTATGGGCAAATATAGTTAGCTTTAGATCCTCATCCTCATAATCTAGCTTTTCAATATTTTCTTTAATTATTGGTAATACTCTCTTATTTTGATAATAAGTATTGATTTCATTTACTAAATTACGTCTAGCTTCATTAATTTCTTTAACTGGTAAGAATAGATTACCATTTAAATTATTAATAAGTTCAGCTAAATAAAAAGAAGTATCATTTAATTTATTAATTTGTTTAAATAAAGTATCATAATCTAGTGGCTTAGAAATTGATTCAGATAAATTGATATTAGAACATCCTCTAAACATTTTGCCATCTATTTTACATTCTAGCTTTAATTTCTCATCCTTTTTACCACTTACAAAGATTTTAATGCCTATTTTATGTGAATTATCGTATTCAGTTTCAATAGAACTATTGATTACACGGTAAACTTCGCTATTTAAAGGCATTTTTTTATAAATGTTTAAATAACATTCATTATTTGTTTTCTCAACTTTAGTTAGCTTAGAATTATATAATTCATCAATTGTAAGATAATAATCATTAATTTTAATTCTATCTTCAGTTTTAATATCCTTATCTAGTTTAATCTTAGTTAATCCCTTTTGGTATCCTATAACCTTACCTACAAGCTCGCCTTCACTACCGGCAAGCTTAGTACCACCAATTGTGCCTCTATCTTCATTGAATAAGAAGCCTTTAGTGTAGGTACGGTGGAAGACCTCATTTAATATATTAGAAGAAGTATGTTTATGATCTATTACATCACGGTAAGCTT
Organism: Acholeplasmatales bacterium; assembly: GCA_017454375.1. GTDB lineage: Bacteria > Bacillota_I > Bacilli_A > Acholeplasmatales > Anaeroplasmataceae > Anaeroplasma. The sequence goes on from JAFTDB010000005.1 coordinate 82,932, forward strand.
CAGTTATAGATTTAACATAAGCTACATTTTTCATTCTTCCTTCTAGCTTTAAAGAAGCTACTCCAACCTTAAGTAGATCATCAAGATTAGCTGAAGAATTCAAATCCTTCATTGATAAATGATAGCCTTTTGGGGCTAATAATTTATCATTTTTATATATTTCATATTCTCTACGGCAGTTTTGGCTACATCTACCCCTATTACCACTTCTAAGAGATAATAGTGAAGATAGTAGGCATCCACCAGAATATGATACACATAAAGCACCATGAATGAAGATTTCTAAATCAATATTAGAATTATCTTTAATATATTTAATTTCATCAATTGAATTTTCACGAGCTAAAACACATCTTTTGGCTCCAATACGCTCAAAAAATAAAACATCATCTAATGTTTTTACACCAGATTGAGTAGATATATGGGCTTCCATCTCTGGTAAGTAATTAATGATATATGTAACTAGGGCAAAGTCAGTTGTGATAATACCATCAACTCCTAACTCATATAGCTCATCAAGTAGCTTATAAGCCTCATCTAGCTCATTTTCTTTAATAATCGTATTTACTGTTACATAAATCTTTTTACCAAGCTCATGAGCTAATATTAAAATCTCTTTTAAATTATCCATAGAGAAGTTTTTAGCGTAGGCTCTAGCTCCAAAGCGCTCAACACCTAAATAAATGGCGTCAGCTCCGGAATAAAGGGCTGTTTTCGCAATTATTAATTCTCCTGCAGGTGCTAATAATTCATTCATATCTTTTACCTCGTTTGTAATTTTATCATATTTATGATAATTATAGTAGTTTTATCTTTTATCAAATGAAAAAAATGATATAATTAATTAAGAGATTTAATAGGAAGTGAGGGAATTTTATGAAGATTAAAAAAATTATAACCTCTATAATATTTGTTTTAACAATCTTAGTATTAACTTCTTGTTCATTAATTAAAGAAGATAAGAATATAACAGTAGAAGAGAAGAGTGTTAAATTCACAAATTATAGTGATGAATATGATATTAAGGCTACATCTATGAAGGCTTATTTCATTGATAGTGGCGTAACTCCATATGTAGAAGGACAAAACTTCATGGAAACATTAGATGGATTTTCTGATATGTCTAATATAACATTTACAAAGAGTGGTTTATTTAGTGAATTTAGAATCAATCTTAGATTACAAAATATTGTTACAGTATCCACAATATTCAATTGGGATAAGAATACAATTAGATTTACAGATTTATACGCAACACAAATCAGTAAGGAAGGTGCCCAAACTGATTTTATGAAGCATTTGAAGGTAACAAGTGAGAATGTAGAAGGTGGAGGAAGTGTCACTTTAGAGCTTGAAAAATATGGATTTGACATTCTTTATAATGAAGGAAGAGTATTGATTCCATTCTCAATTATGAATTTTATTTATTGTTCCCAAAATTACTATAATATCTATTATAATGGTAGTGAATTTGCTGGAGATTATCTAGCAATTGGAACTAAATCAAGTGAATATCAAACAGTTTATAAAACTGAGCTTAGAGGTCAACAACCAAGCCAAGAATTAAGAAATGAAACATATAATTTTATGTCATTTGTTATGCATTATTATTACGGCTTAAATGATATGAATCCTAATGTTGAGAGTGATTTAAAATCTTTAGAAGCAGAAATAAGATCTACTGATCCAAAGGTATTTATGGGTGGTGAAGCTAAATTTATTAATCAAAAGCTCAATGAACTTCATTCAGGCTTAATTACCTTAAGCTACTATATGAATCCAAGTGATTATATATCAGCTGATTACCAAAGTGAAAGTGCTACTAATACCCGTGCTGCCGCATCTGATTTAGCAAGCGCTAAAGCCAAAAATTATGGTGCTGATAAATTCCCTGTAGTAAGATTTTCATCTAATACAGCAATCATCTTTTTTGATGAATTCTCTACAGCCGCAACATCTGATATCTATAATGAGGATGGCTCTGTAAAGGATAAGGCATATGAGAAGGATACATATGAATTATTCCGTTATGCCTTCACTGAAATCAAAAAACATAGTGAGATTCAAAATGTAGTAATAGATCTATCACAAAATGGTGGTGGTAACCTAGCTGCCTTATTAAAGACTTTAGGCTTTTTAACAAATGATGAAGTATTCTATACAACTTATAATTTATTAAATGGTCGTAAATCATTTATGGGCGTTAAATCTGATGTATTAGATAATGGTAAATATGGAGAAGATGCTTATACAGGATATAAATATTTCATCCAAACAAGCCTACTTACTTATAGCTCAGCTAACATTATGTCAGGCATCTCTAAAAACTATAAATATGCCACTATAATTGGCCAAAAGAGCGGTGGTGGTATGTGCTCTATTCTACCTGTTGTATTCCCAGATGGAACAACTGTTCAAATTTCAAGTACAAACCAATCTAGAATCAAAGTAAAAACAGATTCAGGCTATGATTTAGTACCAATTGAAAAAGGTGTAGAAGTAGACATCCAAATCGACTATAAAGACTATTATAATGATGCAAAATTAGTCCAAATTATATCTCAAGCGTAAATATTAAGGCGTTTTCACTAAATGGTGGTGAGAATGCCTTTTTCTTTTGTTGACAAATTATATTATAAATAATATAATAACTATCGTGGGCTCTTTCGAAGAGCCGAGTATTACATATTTGAAAGGATTTAAAAATGGAATTATTACAAGTTAAAGAAGCATTAAAAAATTTCTTATGTGACAATTTAGGCGTTGACGCTAACGAATTAGAGTATGACACTCAATTATTCGGTGAAGGTATTGGTCTTGATTCAATTGACTCAATCGAATTAGTTTCATTCATTGAAGAAGAATACAAAGTTCCAACTTCAGGAATCGCAAAAGAAGTATTCACTAATATTGATACTTTAGCAGAATACATTGTAGCAAACGCTAAGTAATATGCAGGTTGCGTAAATGCAACCTTTTTTGTCGTTTATAGGACATGTTAAAATATGTCGTGAAAATAGATTAATTTTGAAAAAATTAAAGTAGTAGAGGGGTAATTATATGACACAAGATAATAAAAGATGCGTTATCACTGGTCTTGGTATGATCAATGCCATTGGTAATAACGTAAACGAAAGTTTTGAAAATGCAAAGAAGTCTGTAAGTGGAATTGATAACACTCATACCGTTGATACAGTTGATTGTTATGCAACATTATCTGCAGAAGTTAAAAACTTCGACCATAACGATCCAAAAATCAAAGATTTAGACAAAGTATCTAGATATGCAGTAACTGCAGCACATGAAGCAGTAGCAGATGCAAAATTAGGCGCAGAGGACTTCACAACTAGAACATCAGTTATCATGGGTAGCTGTGTTGGTGGTGCTGATTCAATCGAGCATTACTACAAGAACAACAAGGATACAAATGATATCCTAAAGATGCCTATTGGTAGAATCGCAAACGATGTAGCTAATGAATTTGGTGCTAAGGGTGTAGTAACAAACGTAGCTAACGCTTGTGCAGCAGGTACAATTTCAATCGCTTATGCCTGTGATTTAATTCGTTCTGGTAAGGCAGATGTAGTAATCGCTGGTGGTGCTGATGTATTCTCATCTGTTCCATATTCAGGATTCCTAGCATTACATGCATTAGATGCTAATCCATGTTCTCCATTCAACCATTGTACAGGTATCACACTTGGTGAAGGTGCTGGTGTTGTAATCGTTGAATCATACGAACATGCTAAAAAGAGAAATGCTCATATGTACTGTGAAGTATTAGGCTCAGGTGTTTCATCTGATGCTCACCACATTACAGCTCCACGTCCAGATGGAGAAGGTCAAATGAATGCCATCAACTGGGCAATCAAGACTTCAGGCGTTTCTAAAAAAGAAATCGGATATATAAATGCTCATGGTACTGGTACATCTAAAAACGATAGTGCTGAATTCTTATCACTTCATACAATCTTTGATGATGAAAATGATGATTTATCAGTATCTTCAACAAAAGCAATGGTTGGTCACTGCTTAGGTGCTGCTGGTGCAATTGAAGCAGTATTCTCAATTAAGTGTTTAACTGAGAATGTAGTACTACCTACATTAAGATATTCAGAAGAAGATTTAATTACATTAGCTGAAAAGGCTGGAAAGATTGATTTCATCCCTAATAAGGCTCATGATAAGAAGCTAGAAACAGTTATGTCAAATTCATTCGCATTTGGTGGTAACAATGCTTCAATCATCTTCTCTAAGAACTCTGGTAATGTAACATATGATTACAAGAACGAATCAATCGCTGTAACAGGCTTTGGTTTAGTTACACCTCTTGGTAATGGTGTAGAAAAGTTTGTTGAAAACTTAAATGCACAAAACAAGGTTACTTTAGAAACTGTTAAATCAGCTGTAGGCTCAGATGATTACAATGAGCTAGGCTTAAAGATGGCTTTCTATCGTAAGCTTGATAATTTCTCTCAACTTCAAGCTGTATCTGGTATGGCAGCCTTAAAAGATGCTGGCTTCACTGTAACTGATGAAAATGCAACATCAATTGGTATCGTTGTAGGTTCATCTGAAGGTGCTTTAGGTACTTGCTTAAACTTCGAAGATAATATTTGTCAAAAGGGTAATGCTAACGGTTCAGCATTCAACTTCCCTAACACAGTTTACAATGCTGCTGGTGGTTATTTATCAATTTGCTCAGGAATTAAAGGTTACAATGTAACTATTACAAATGGTGCTCAATCAGGCTTACAAAGCGTTGCTTATGCAGCAAATGTTTTAAGAAGTGGTGTAGAAGATTATATCTTAGCTACAGGTACTGATGAAAACATCCCTGTAATTAGCGAAGCTTATACAAAGCTTGGCTTAGTATCAGATAAGGTAAACACTGCTTTCGAAGGCAAAAAAGAATTTACATTAACTGATGGTTCAGCTTCAGTATTACTTGCTAGAAAGGGTGCTAAAGCCGATAAGGTATACGCATACGTTAAAGGCTTCGGTATGGCTCATGAACCTAATAAGTTCGGTACATACACAAATTCTGATAATGGCTTAAAGGTAGCTATTGAAGAAGCATTAAAGGATGCAAACTTAACTGCAATGGATATTGACCTAGTATCAGGCTTTGCTTGTGGTATGAAGGATATCGATGATGTTGAATTAAATGTATATTCAGAAATCTTCGGTAATGTTAATGCAGTAGAAATTAAAGATTACTTTGGTGAAGGAAGATCAGCATCTGCAACTTTTGCATTTGCTTTAGGTTCATTAATCCTATCTGGTGATGTTAAATCACTTGGTGGTTATGAAATCGCATCAAAGAAAGCAACTAAGAAAGAATTTAAAGATTTCAAGAATGTTAAGAATGTATTAGTAACATCATATTCAACTGGTGGTAGCTATACAGCAGTTGTAGTTTCTAAGGAGGCTTAAAAATGAAAGTAGCAATCGTTACAGGCGCATCACGTGGTATTGGTAGAGCATGTGCTTTAAAATTAGGTAAATTAGGTTATACAGTAGTTGTAAACTTCGCTTCAAATGAAGCTAAGGCACAAGAAGTATTAGAAGAAATTAAATCATATGGTTCAGATGGTATGATATACAAGGCTGACGTTTCTAATTACGAACAAGTAAAGGAAATGGTAGCTAAGGTATATGAAACATATCATCAAATCGATTTACTTGTAAATAACGCAGGTATCGTAAGAGATGAACCACTTCTAGGCTTACATGAAGAAAACCTAGATATGGCTATGAATTTAAATATTAAAGGCTATTTCTATTGTGCTAAGGAAGTAATTGCTAAAAGAAATAGAAAAACTGGTGTTGTAATTGTTAATATGTCATCAGTATCTGGTACATATGCACTTCCTGGTCAAACAGTTTATAGTGCTACAAAGGGTGCTGTAAATCAATTCACAAGAACATTAGCTAAGGAAATGGGTTCTCGTGGTGTAAGAGTTAACGCAGTTGCTCCTGGATTCATTGAGACTGATATGATTGAAGCAGTAAATGCTGATACAATGGCTAAATATGTTGAACAAATCCCACTAAAGAGACGTGGTAAGGTAGAAGAGGTTGCTAATTTAGTAGCATTCCTAGCTTCTGATGATGCTTCATATATCACAGGCCAAATCATCACTCTTGATGGAGGATTATCTCTATGATGAATATTAATGACATTAATAAAAGAATTAAACAACGTCCACCTTTCCAAATGATCGAAAAGGTATTGGAATTAGAACCAAACGTTTCTGCAACTGGTTTAAAAAATGTATCTGTTAATGAACCATATTTCATGGGTCACTTCCCAGATGCACCTATTATGCCAGGTGTATTAATCGTAGAAGCATGTGCTCAATTATCTTCACTTGTAATTGATGATGATGCTTCAGATCCAAATAAGATTTATGTACTTTTAAAAGTAGATAATTTCAAATTTATCAAACCAGTTATTCCTGGTGATACATTAATTATTACAGTAACAAAATCAAAGGTAATTGGACCTTTAACATCATTTGATGCCGTAGTTAAGGTAAATGACCAAATCTACGCTAAGGGTACAATGACTTTCACAAGTGTAGCAAAGGAAACTATTTATAGTTAGTTAGTTTATGAAGATATTGGTATTAAACGGCAGCCCAAAAATGAATAATAGCGCCACTTTAAATGTAACTAAGGCATTTGTTAGTGGTATGTGTGAAGAAAAAGATTATGATGTCGAATATATCAATTTATCTTCACTAAATATAAAACCATGTATTGGATGTCTTTCATGTTGGGGAAGAACTGAAGGAGAATGCATCATCAAAGATGATGATATTCCTATGATGAAGCAAAAAATACTAGACGCAGATGTATTTGTAGCCTCATTCCCATTATTTTTCTTCGGTATGCCAGGTACTGCAAAGGTATTTATGGATAGAATGCTATCTATGATGAAAACATACCGTGGCCAAAAATCTCCAGAAAATGGTGAAAGCTTCCATGGACTTCGTTATGAAGATCCTAACAAGAAATTCGTAATTATAACAAGCTGCGCATATACAGAATTTGGTCCAGTTTATGAGCCACTTATTAAGCAATTTGACTGTATATGTGGTAAAGGCAAATATACAATGCTTTTCTCTCCACAGCTAAAGACATTAATAGATTTAAATAATGAGGCTAAAATAAACCGTTATTTAAACAAATTTAAAGAAGCTGGTAAGGAATTTGCCTTAAATGGTAAATTATCAGAAGAAACTGAGGCTAAGCTAAAGCAACCTCCATTCTCTGAAGGTGCTTACAAGGTATTTTTGGATGGCTTTTGGCGTGAAGAAAAGGAAAAAGGCGGTAAATAACATGTTTGAAGAGATTAAAAGATTATTAGTAGAATGTGCTAATGTATCAGAAGATGATATTAAGCCTGAATCTCATTTAAAGAAGGATTTAGGAATTGATAGCCTATATGCTGTTGAATTAACATTACAACTTGAAGAATATTATCATATCTCAATTGATTGGGAAGAAATGCATGATGTTGTATATGTTAAGGATGTTGTAGCATTAGTTGAAAAGAAAGTTGGTAGCAAATAATGGAATTTGAAGATTTAAAGAAAGTAATTAAAATATTTGAAGATTCTAAATTAACAGTTTTAGAATATGAAACTGAAGGCTTCAAGGTAAAGCTAGATAAGCGTCAAGGTGGTTGTGCTCCTATGCCAGCACCAATGCCTATGGCTATGGCTCCACAAGCAGACGTACAAGCAGCTTCTCAACCACAAGCTCAAGATGATAAGGATTTTGTTAAATCTCCACTTGTAGGTACATTCCATGCTGCACCAGCTCCAAGTGCTAAACCTTTCGTATCAGTTGGTAGCAAGGTAAAAAAAGGCGATAAGCTATGCATTATTGAAGCAATGAAGGTTATGAATGAAATTCTTGCTCCAAAGGATGCTACAATTAAAGACATTTTAGTTAAAAATGGTGAAATGGTAGAATTTGATCAAAATTTATTTGTTTTAGGTGATTAATTATGTTTAAGAAGATCTTAATTGCTAACCGTGGTGAAATCGCAGTTAGAATAATTAGAGCTTGCAAAGAAATGGGTATTCAAACCGTTGCCATTTATTCTAAAGCAGATACAGAAGCTTTACATAAGCAATTAGCTACTGAAGCATATTGTATTGGTAACGCCCCATCAAGTGAATCATATTTAAATATTGACCAGGTTATTTCAACAGCCTTACTTTCAGGCTGCGATGCCATTCATCCAGGCTTCGGATTCTTATCTGAGAATCCTGCCTTCGCTAGAATGGTAGAAAAATGTGGTCTTACATTCATTGGACCTAACCCTGATGTTATGGAAAAAATGGGCAACAAGGCTGAAGCAATTAATTCTATGCGTAAGGCTGGTGTTCCTACAGTTCCAGGATCTTATAAGGCTGTAACTAAGGAAGAAGGCAGAAAAATAGCCTCTGAAATTGGCTTCCCAGTCCTAATTAAGGCATCAATGGGTGGTGGTGGAAAAGGTATCAAGAGAGTAAATCGTATTGATGACTTTGACTATCTATATGATGAAGCTAGAGAAGAAGCTATTAAATTCTTTGCAAACGATGAAATTTATATTGAAAAATTTATCGAAAATCCAAAGCACATTGAAGTACAGGTAATGTGCGATAAGTTTGGTAATGTCGTTCATTTATTTGAACGTAACTGCTCAATGCAAAGAAGAAATCAAAAGATGCTTGAGGAAGCACCTTGCCAATCAATTTCTAAAGATTTAAAGGAAAAACTATACGATTCTGCTATAAAAGCATGTAAATTCGTTGGCTATGATAGTGTTGGTACACTTGAATTCTTAGTAGATAAGAATGAAAATTATTACTTCATTGAAATGAATACACGTATCCAAGTAGAGCATTCAGTTACTGAAGCTATTACAAACGTTGATATCGTTAAGAATATGATTAAGATCGCTTATGGTTTGAAGCTACCTTATAAGCAAGAAGATATCAAGCTACTTGGTTGTGCTATGGAATGCCGTATCACAGCTGAGGATCCAGCTAATGATTTTAGACCAAACCCTGGTAAAATCACTTTTATGCATGTTCCTGGTGGTATGGGCGTTAGAATTGATTCATCTGTATATACAGGCTATTCAATTTCTCCATATTATGATTCAATGATTTTAAAATTGATTGTCTTCGGTCAATCAAGACTTGAATGTATTAGAAAAATGCGTGCCTCTTTAGAGGAATTAATTATAGAGGGTGTAACTACTACAACTGAGCTACATTATGTAATATTACACCATCCTACCTTCATTTTAGGTAACTATGATACATCATTTGTACAAGAATTTTTAAAGGAGTTTGATGAAAATGTCAAACGCGTTCGATAAGCGTAAACAAGAATTAAATCAATTTAGCGAAGCATTAGACAAGCTTAATATTCGTAAAAAAGAGACTACCATCACTCCTAAAGCACTTCCTGATGATGTAACTAAATGTCCTAAATGTAATACATTAATCTTCTCTGATGAAATGCAAAAGAATCTATTCATTTGTCCTAAGTGTAATCATCACTTTAGAATTACACCAAAGAATAGATTAGATGCATTAATGGATAAATATGAGGTAATTTTTGACGATATTGCGGAGAAATATACAGATTTCCCTGATTATAAAGAAAAATTATCTAAGGCAGTAGAAGATACAAATGAGGATGAATCTATTACATGTGCAGTAGGCTACATCGATGGTATTAAAGTACTTGTCGGTGTTATGAACAGCTTTTTCATGATGGGCTCAATGGGCTCAGTATGTGGTGAAAAGGTTACTAGAATGGCTGAAAAAGCTTATAAGGAGAACCTACCACTTGTAATATTTACATGCTCTGGTGGTGCGAGAATGCAAGAAGGTATCATTTCTTTAATGCAAATGGCTAAAACTTCTGCAGCATTCGCTAAATTAAATGAAAAAGGCCTTTATATCGCGGTAATTACTGATCCAACTACTGGTGGTGTTTCAGCATCATTTGCGTCTTTAGCTGATATCACACTTGCTGAACCAGGTGCCTTATTTGGTTTTGCAGGTAAGAGAGTAATTGAATCAACAATTAAAGAAGTATTACCAAAAGAATTCCAAACAGCTGAATTCAACTTGGAAAAGGGCTTTATTGATAAAATAGTTTCAAGAAAGGATATGAAGAAGACCTTATCTTTAATTTTAAGTCTTCACGGGTATAAACATGAGTAAGCTTGAAGAAAACGAAATTAAGATCAAAGAACTTGAAACTGAAATCCTAGCTATGGATATGAATTCAGAAGAATTCAAGGCTAAGACAAAGGAATTACAAAAACTTAAAGAAGCTACATATAAAAATCTATCTCACTGGGATCAAGTATTGATTGCTAGAGGTGAAAATAGATTAAAGGCTTCTAAATTAATATCTAGAATCATCACTGATTTTGTTGAATTCCATGGTGATAGATATTATGCTGATGATTCAGCAATTGAAGCTGGTATTGGCTATTTACGTGATATGCCAGTTACAGTTATCGCTCAATCTAAGGGTAGCAATACTACTGAATCAATTAAGCATAACTTCTCAATGACTTCACCTGAGGGCTTCAGAAAATCACTTCGTTTAGCAAAAGAAGCAGAGAAATTTGGACGTCCAATTATTACAATAATTGACACTCCAGGTGCTTACCCTGGTAAGGGTGCTGAACAACGTGGTCAAGCAAGAGCTATCGCTGATAATTTAATGGAATTCTTTAAATTAAGAGTCCCTGTAGTAGCAATAGTACTTTCTGAGGGTGGCTCTGGTGGTGCTTTGGCACTTACTATTTCAGATTATATTTATATGTTTGAAAATGCCATTTATTCAGTATTATCACCTGAAGGATTCTCATCTATTTTATTTAAAAATAGAATCACAGCTGAAGAAGCTGCTAATATCATGAAGCTTACTTCAGTTGACCTAAAGGAAATGTCAATCATCGATGAGATTGTAAAAGAACCACTTGGTGGAATTAAGGCTCCATCAAAGGATTTTTGTGATAATTTAGTTGATAGCTTATATAGTAAAATTAAAGAATTACAAAAAGAAGATGTCGACACTTTACTTGAAAATAGATATCAAAAATTTAGAAAAATGGGTATTTAATTATGAAAATTGCGTTTTTATTTGCTGGCCAAGGTGCACAAGCAGTTGGAATGGGAAAAGATTTTTATGATAATCTAGAAACTTCTAAGAAAATCTATGATAGTTTTCCTGAAATTAAAGAATTATGCTTTAATGGACCTGAGGATGTATTAAATCAAACTAAATATGCTCAAAAGGCAATGCTACTTACAAGCTATGTAATAGCTAAAGAGCTTGAAAACAATGGTATCAAGCCAGAATATGTATGTGGCCTATCTTTAGGTGAATATAGTGCCCTAGCATTTGCTGATGCATGGAAGCTAGATGAAGCAATCGATATCATCACACATCGTGGGGATATTATGCAAAATGCCCTACCTTTAGGTACAACTAAGATGGCAGCCGTAATCGGCTTAGATAGAGATGCTATTTTAGCTGAAATAAAGAAGGTTAGTGGTATTTGTGAGGTTGCAAACTTCAATTGCCCTGGTCAAATCGTTATAACAGGCGATAATAAGGGTGTAGATGAGGCTATGCCTTTACTACAAGCTGCTGGCGCTAAAAGAGTATTACCACTTAATGTTTCAGGTGCATTCCATTCATCTTTATTAAATGATGCTTCTAAGGAGCTTCGTGCTGTACTTGATAAATATACACCACAAACACCTAAATACAAGGTATTATACAATGTATGTGGTGATGAAATGACTGATAATCTAAATGACATTTTAGAGCGCCAAATCTGTCATTCTGTATATTTTGAGGATACAATTAAGAATTTAAAAGAAAAAGGTGTAGATACATTCATAGAAATCGGACCTGGTAAGACATTATCAGGCTTTGTTAGAAAGACTTTAACCGATGTTAAAATCTACAATGTATCTGATTTAGCTGGTTTAAATAATTTATTAAGCGAGTTGAAATAATATGAAAATAGAAGATTTAGGAATGTATGATGGCTTTAATCTATTTATGGTAGATGAAATAACATCAACAAATGATTATCTAAAACTTAATTATGATTCATTTCCTGATAATTCTATTTTATGGGCTTTAAAACAAACAAATGGAAGAGGAAGGTATGATAGAACTTGGATATCAAGGGATGATATTACCTTTTCTTTTTTATTTAAAAGACCATATAATAATGCCATTATTTCGCCTATTTCAATCGTAGATGCCCTAGCTGAATATGACATCAAATGCGAAATAAAATGGCCAAATGATGTCTATTTAAAGGGTAAGAAATTATCAGGCATTTTAATAGAAGATATTTATTTAAATAAATATCAAGCTTCAATTGTAGGTATTGGAGTTAACCATTACGACAAGCCTGAGGTTGGAGGAATTGGCTTAAATGATTCTGATATTGATTCAGAGGATTTAATCCTAAGAATCGCTAGACATTATAAAGAACTTTTAATGCTAGATAATGATTCTCTGATTAAAAAATATAAAGAAAATAATTTAATTTTGAATCATAAGCTAATCTATAAAGAAAAAGAATATGTAGCAGTAGATATTAACATTGATGGAACACTTAAATGTAAGAATTCTACAGAAGAAGTTAATATCAAATGCGACGAAATATTTATAAAAAAATAAGAGGATTTGTGCAAAATCCTCTTTATTTTATATCTTTTACTAATCTGGCAGCCCAATATTCTAGTCCCATCATATTGATGTAGAAGTTGAGTGCCTTATGGTAATCCTTTGAGGCGGTAGATAAATCTATTTTAGTTGCCCCTTTTTCTTTGGCATAAGCTTCAACTGCTTTAAACAGCTTACTACCTATTCCTAGATTACGGTAATCCTTATTTACATATATTTCATCAAATGAAAATATCTTCTCACCCTTTTTAAAGAATGAATTGTCCTTTTCTGCATCATAGAAGGTTCCATATGCATAACCAACAATCTTATTATCTACTAGGGCTATATAGACATCCATTGTATAGTGATCAAGAGTATCACCTATAAGTCCATAACAGCTACCTTCATTTTGAAATTCAAAAGATAAGGCTGAAACTTCTTTAAGCTCAGCCTTTGTTGCAATTCTAATCTCTATCATTATTTAGTGTCCCTATTATCAAAAGCACGTTTGCTTTTTCTAATTGATTCTTTAAAAGTAATCTTATGTGCCTTTAAGAAGTCATCAAAGTCAAGTTGACCTTGCTTAACATCATCAACTTCATATTCAATCTCATAATCTACCTTTCCGTAGTATGAGCTCTTATCAAAGAATAATGTACCATCCTTATAAGGAGCAGTAGCACGATAAGTAGTTAATTCAGCGATTTTATCTACATGGTAAGGTAGGCCAATAATAGATGCATCAAAGCCGTTTTTAATTAATTCTTGAGCTTTTGCTTGATTGATGAAGATATGAGTCTCATCAGCGCCAACCTCAGCTCTAGTTTTCTTAGTTAGTTTGAAGTTTTTACCCTTTTCTCTAATTCTAAGAACAGTTTTTTCATTTAATAATTTAGTATCAGGTGTATCAAAATAGTGATTTACTTGTGTGAAAATGTTATTTTCAATTTCAAATTCCTTTAATAAATCATTATATTGTTTTTCATCAATAAATGTTTTGAATTCAATTTCTTTGTTCTTATGCATAGAAAACACCTACCTAAATATATATTCACTAAATTTATCTAGCATATTATATTAAATTTTATGGCTAAAAGTCAATATATGTGATAGAATTTAATTAATTATTAAAATATTGTTATAAGAGGAAAAAAGATGAAATACGCTATAATTTCTAAGAAGAACTCAGAATCTTCAGAAATCAAGCAAAAACTAATGAATGAAGTTCACCATGAATATGACGAAGATAACCCTGAATTAGCTATCGCAATTGGTGGAGATGGTACATTTTTAAAGGCATTCCACAAATATCCAAATGCGATTATTTTAGGCGTTAACACAGGTCATTTAGGATTTTATTCATCATATCTAGTAAGTGAAGTAGATAAGCTTGTAGAAGATTTGAATAATCAAAAACTAAATATTAAAACAAAAGATTTATTATCAGCTAAGATTTTTACAACTAATGGATATTATTATCATCTAGCATTAAATGAAATAACTATCCTTTCAGCTTCAAAGGCTTTGATGTTTGATGTCTATATTGATGATCTATTCTTTGAGCGTTATAGAGGTACAGGACTTTGTATTTCTACGCCTACAGGATCAACTGCCTTCAATAAATCACTTGGCGGTGCCTTAATTGATGATAATATATCTGCATATCAAATTGCTGAAATAGCTGGAATTAATTCAAATGCTTATAAATCAATAATTAATCCAGTTGTATTATCTAGTGAAAGAAAAATCAGAATCAAATCTAAAATGGTTACTAAAACAACAGTAGTAGTAGATAATTTAGCATTTGATTTCAATGATCTACAAATGTTGACTGTCTTTTATAAGAAGGATGCCATCAAAATGGTTGTAAAAGAAGATGATGGTTTTGTTAAAAGAACTGTCGATGCGTTTTTAGCCTAAATATATATAATATTTAGAAGAAAAAACGTTTACATTTTTTACTGCGGTCCTAATATTATTGAATATACAATAATATAGTGATACAATAATAACATAAGAATTCATTATTAGGAGGAAATTAAAAAATGGCTGTAAGAGTCGCAATTAATGGATTTGGACGTATTGGACGTCTTGCTTTTAGACAAATGTTCGGAGCTAAGGGCTATGAAATCGTAGCTATCAATGACTTAACTGCTCCAGCAATGTTAGCTAACTTATTAAAGTATGACACTGCACAAGGAGGATACGCTGGCGTTATCGGTGAAGGTAAACACACTGTTGAAGCTGGTGAAGACTCAATCACTGTTGATGGTAAGAAGATCACTATCTACAAAGAAGCTGATGCTAACAACTTACCTTGGGGTGAATTAAATGTTGATGTAGTATTAGAATGTACAGGTTTCTATACTAAGAAAGAAAAAGCACAAGCTCATATCAATGCTGGTGCTAAAAAGGTTGTTATTTCTGCACCTGCTGGAAATGACCTTCCTACAATCGTATTCGGCGTAAACGAAAAGACTTTAACTGCACAAGATACAATTATTTCTGCTGCATCTTGTACAACTAACTGCTTAGCACCTATGGCTAAAGCATTAAATGATTACGCTCCAATTCAATCAGGTATCATGTCAACTATCCATGCATACACTGGTGACCAAATGATCCTTGACGGACCACACAGAAAAGGTGATTTACGTAGAGCTAGAGCTGGCGCTGCTAACATCGTACCTAACTCAACAGGTGCTGCTAAGGCAATCGGTCTAGTTATTCCTGAATTAAACGGTAAATTAATCGGTTCTGCACAACGTGTTCCAGTTCCTACAGGTTCAACTACAATCTTAACTGCAGTAGTTAAGGGCGAAGATGTAACTGTTGATGGAATCAACGCAGCTATGAAGGCACAAGCTTCTGAATCATTCGGTTATAACACTGATCCAATCGTTTCTTCAGATGTTATCGGTATGAGATTTGGTTCATTATTCGATGCAACTCAAACTATGGTTTCTAAAGTTGCTGACGGTTTATTTGAAGTTCAAGTTGTTTCTTGGTATGACAACGAAAACTCATACACTAGCCAAATGGTTAGAACAATCAAATATTTCGCTGAATTAAAGTAATATTTGACTAATTTAGATATAAAACCCGACATTCTCGGGTTTTATTTTTTTATATTTTAGCGTATAATATTCCTAATACTAAATATAAAATATTTAGAAAGGTGCTTTTATGGAATATAAACTTATTGATTTATACAATTATCCAAACAAAGTAGATGAGGCTGCATCTTGGTTTTCTAAAAGTTGGGGAATTCCAAAAGAAGCTTATTTAGAATGCATGGAAGCTTATTTAAAGGGTGAAACTCCATATGGCTGGTATTTATGTCTTTGTAATAATGAAATAATTGCTGGTCTTGGTGTAATTAAAAATGATTTCCATAAAAGAGTGGATTTATATCCTAATATCTGTGCTGTTTATGTAGATGAAGCGTACCGTGGACATAGTATTGCTGGAAAACTACTTAATATGGCAGTAGAGGAATTAAAGAAGAAAAACGTAAGTCCTGTTTATCTTCTTACAGTTCATATAGGATTTTATGAAAAATATGGCTTTGAATTCTACGAAATGGTTGAAAATGAAGATGGAGACATGAGTAGAATGTATATTCATAGGTGATTGTATGCAGTGGATTGATTTTATTAATGAAGAGAAGAAAAAAGAATATTATCAAGTGCTAAAAGAAAAAGTAGATTATGAATATGAACACTTTTTATGTCATCCAGATTATAAAAACATATACCATGCGTTTTCTGTAACTAAATTTGATGATGTGAAGGTAGTAATTCTAGGCCAAGACCCCTATCATGAGGTAAATCAGGCTCATGGGCTAGCCTTTAGTGTACTTTGTGAGAAGCTACCACCATCACTTCAAAACATCTATAAAGAGATGGAAACTGATTTAGGTGTTAAGATAAATCAAGATGGTAACCTAGATTATTTAGCTAAACAGGGTGTATTACTTTTAAATACTACCTTAACAGTTAGAAATGGCTTAGCTTTTTCTCATAAGGATTTCGGATGGGATATATTTACTGATAATGTAATTAAAAGATTAAATGAAGAAAATCGACCAATTGTCTTCATTTTATGGGGCTCACCTGCTCAAAAGAAGATGGTTTATTTAAATAATCCTCATCATTTGATTATTAAATCAGCTCATCCATCTCCACTTTCAGCATATAGAGGATTCTTTGGCTCTAAACCATTTAGTAAGACAAATGATTTCTTGATTAAAAATGGTGTAGAACCAATTAAATGGTATAAATAGGAGGGAAATATGCAGCTTTTATTAACTTATTTAGTATTATTTATATTAGGTTGTATGGTAGGATATGTAATAGAAGTATTATTTAGAAGATTCTTTTCAGCTAAAAAATGGGTAAATCCAGGATTTATGAGTGGCCCATGGCTACCACTTTATGGCTTTGGTGTTGTTGTAATGTTTTCAATGTGTTTATTTTGCTATTCTATCTTCCCAGAGGATGTAATAGTATTTTATAATCCAATGAATAATTTATTTGATCGTAAGGTAGGCTCTGGTCCTACATGGGCAGATTTAATTCCAATTTCTATGATGTGGATTGGAATGGTACTACTTGAGCTTGTTGCAGGTTTAATATTTATTAAAAAATTACATGTAAAATTATGGGATTATTCTAATATTAAAGGTAATTTTAAAGGAATAATTTGTCCTTTATTTTCAGCAATTTGGCTTGTTGTATCAGTAATATTTTATTATTTAGTAGATCCAATTTTATATGTTGTTGCTGAAAATGTACATACATATATCTTTGGTGGTAATGGTATGGTTGCTAATGTAGGTATAATTTTTGCAATCGGACTTGTATATGGTATCTTCATTTATGATTTAGTAGTATCTTTAAATATCTTTAAATTTTTACGTGAATTTGCCCAAGATAAAGGTATTGCAGATAGATATGAATCTATGAGAGAAAAGTTTTCTAGTGTTGCTAGGGCAGCAAGAAAAAAGGTTCCATTTCATATGCCACAAAAAGAAGATGAAAACGAGCATAGTAGAATTGCCATTTTAAAGGAAAAATTCATTGAAGCTATGTATATTGACCCTGAAAAAGAAAAGCATAAAGAAAATAATTATGATGAATCAGGTCGTCCAATTAAGATAACAGATGATAATACTAATAAAGAAAGTGAAAAATAATTCACTTTCTTTTTTTATAAATAAATATTTATTTATAATTTTAGTGAAATATTAATTTGTTTTTGGTATAATTGAGGGAAATGGGAGTGATATCGATGAAAAGAATGATTATAGTAGATGGTAACTCATTAATGTATAGAGCATATTATGGTATGCGCCCTACTACAACATCTAAAGGATTATATACAAATGCCATTTATGGCTTTATTAAGATGATTAATCATCTATTAACATCTAAATATGATAATTTCTTAGTAGCTTTTGATGCTGGAAAGAAAACAATTAGACATGAATTAATGGCTGATTATAAGGCTGGAAGACCTCCAATGCCTGATGAATTTAGAATGCAAATAGCTTATATTAAAGAATATTTAAATATCATTCGTGTTAAGCAATATGAACAAGATTTATATGAGGCTGATGATATTATAGGTACTATGAGTAAAAAGGCTGAAGAAGCAGGATATCATGTAGATATTTATTCATCAGATCGTGACTTATTACAGCTTATTAGTAATAATGTTACAGTTCATATGAATAAAGTTGGTATGAGTGAAATGGATGATTACACTCCTGAATTCTTTTATGAAAGATATCAAATAAATTATAATCAATTTATCGATTTAAAGGCCTTAATGGGAGATAAGAGTGATAATCTACCAGGCATCCCAGGAATCGGTGAAAAAAAGGCTGTTAAGCTTCTTCAAAAGTATGAAACACTAGAAAATATCATTGCTAAAAAGGATGAAATTACTGGTGCTGATGGTGAAAAGGTTAGAAATAATTATGAGAGTGCCATATTAACTAAAAAGATGGCTACTATCTTAAGGGATTTCCCAATTAATTTGAAATTAGAAGATACAATTTATCAAGAATATGATAAATCTAAGCTTCAAGCCTTCTATGAGGAATTAGAATTTAAATCACTACTTAAGGAATTAAATACTGATTCAGTTAAGATCGATGAAACATTTAAATTCAAGGTATTAACACCTGAATATAACTTAGATGATATTCTAACTGATGATTCATATTTAGTATTTGAAACATATGAATATAATTATCATAGATGCCCAATTTTGGCTATTGGTATAGCAAATCAAAAGGGAATCTTTGTATTAGATGGTAAAGATATCTTTAGAGATATGAATTTATCCCTATATTTATCTAATCCAAATATGCATAAATACATATATGACTATAAAAGATCATTTGTTTTATGTAAAAGATTAGGAATTGATTTAGTAGGTGTAGAATTTGATCTACTTTTAGCTACATATATCTTAAATTCTAATATTGCCCATGAAGAATTTAAATCAGTTGCGGCATATTATGATTATTATGATTTAAATTATGATGAAGAAATATATGGTAAGGGTGCTAAAAAGGCTATGCCTGCATCTGACCTACTATATATGCATGTAGCTAAAAAGGCTAAAGCCTTACAAAGCTTATGTGAAATTTCTAAAAATAAATTAAAAGAAAATAATCAATTACATCTATTAACAGATATTGAAATTCCTTTATCTAGAGTACTTGGTAAAATGGAATTTGAAGGTGTATTTATTGATAAGGATGAGCTTGCAAAACAAGAGCGTGAATTATCAGAAAATATTTCTAATTTAGAGAAGAAGATATATGAGCTTGTTGGTCATGAATTTAATATTTCATCTCCTAAGCAATTGGGAACAGTCTTATTTGAAGAATTAAACCTACCTTATCCTAAGAAGAAAAGCACATCTTATTCAACTGATATCGAGGTATTAGAGGCTATAAAGGGCTTAAATCCAGTAGTAGATTTAGTAATTAAGTATAGAAATAATACTAAATTATATTCTACATATATTAAAGGACTTGCTGAAAATATTTATCCTGATGGTAAAATCCATACAATCTTTGAACAAGCATTAACATCAACAGGTAGATTATCATCAATTGATCCTAATTTACAAAATATCCCTATACGTACTCCAGAAGGACACCTAATTAGAAAGATGTTTGTTCCAATGAATAAAGAAGATAGCCTATATTCAGCAGATTATTCTCAAATTGAACTAAGAATCTTAGCTCATATGGCTAAGGTAACTAAGCTTCAACAAGCATTTATAAATGGAGAAGATATTCATACTAAAACTGCTCAAGAGGTATTTGGTAAGACTGAAATCACTCCAGTAGATAGACGTAGAGCTAAAGCAGTAAATTTTGGTATTGTATATGGTATAAGTGCTTATGGACTTGCTAACGACTTAGGCATATCAAATATAGAAGCATCTAATTTCATCAAAAAATATTATGAAATATATCCAGAAATTCCACAATTTATGGAAAAAACAGTAGAATTCTGTAAGGAACATGGATATGTAACAACACTTGAAAATAGATATCGTTATATACCAGAAATCAATTCTAAAATCTATATGCAAAGAGAATTTGCTAAACGTATGGCAATGAATGCTCCAATTCAAGGTAGTGCAGCAGATTTAATGAAGATAGCGATGATTAAGGTAGATAAGGCTTTAGAAGATAATCATTTAAAATCTAAAATATTAATTCAGGTTCATGATGAATTAGTATTAGAAGTTAAACATGGTGAAGAAGAAATAGTTAGTAAGCTAGTTAAAGAGAATATGGAACATGCTTATAAGCTTGATATTCCACTAGTTGCTGACGATTCATTTGGTAAAAATTGGCACGAGGTGAAATAATATGGATTACATACTAAATAGACGTAGTGTTAGAGAATTTGATTTAACTAAAAAGATTTCTTATGAAGAATTAGTTGATTTATGTAGATATGGGGAGGCTGCTCCATCAGCAAGAAATCAAAGAAGTAGAGAATACATCATCTTAGATGATAAAAATCTAATTGATGAGCTATCAAATACATCAAAAGGTAGCCAAGTATTAAAAAACTGTAATACAGCTATCGTAGTTGTAGGAAGAGATAGTTCTGAGCTTACAACTCCTGATATGCAACAAGCTGATCTAGCTGCCGCAACAGAGAATATTTTACTTGCTGCTACAAAGAAGGGCTATGGCTCATGCTGGATTGGAGTATATCCAATTAAAGAAAGAATGGAAGATTCTAAGAAGATATTAAATATCAAAGGCGATAAATTTGTTTATTCAATGATTGCCTTAGGATATCCAAATAGTAATGAAGTATTTTTTGATAAAGAAAAATTTGAATTAAATATGGTATTCCATAATAAGGAGTAAACTATGCCTGAATTACCAGAGGTTGAAACTGTAAAAAGAGTCTTAAAGGAAGACTTAATTGGTAAAAAAATTAATAATGTAGAAGTTAGATATAAAAATATCATTGAAGATGATCTAGATTATTTTAAATCTAATGTTGAAGGCAAAAGTGTTATAGATATCAAAAGATATGCTAAATTCTTGATATTTTGCCTCAGTGATGATTCATATATCCTATCCCACTTAAGAATGGAAGGTAAATATTTTTATTTGCCTACAAATACACTTGATAATAAGCATGTCCATGTAATCTATCATTTAGATAACGGATATGACCTAATTTATCAGGATGTTAGAAAATTTGGTCGTATGGAATATAAGACTAAGGATGAATTGTATTCCACAAAGCCATTAAGTGATATTGGTTATGATTTAGTCTTAACTGACTTTAATAAGGATATAAAAGAAGAATTACTACGTAAAATAAACAATAGAAGAATACCAATTAAGACAATCTTATTAGATCAATCAATTATGGCAGGGCTTGGCAACATCTATGTTGATGAGGTCTTGTTTGCCTCTGCTATAAACCCTCACAGGGCTGGTAATTTAATTAAAAAGGCTGAGCTTGATAAAATTATCGAGGCTAGCATTTTAATCCTTAATAAGGCCATAGAATTAAAGGGAACAACCATCCGTAGCTACACCTCATCACTTGGTGTAGAGGGTGGATTTCAAAATTTTTTAAAAGTTCACACAAAAAATACATGTCCTAATTGTAAAAAAGGGCTTTGTTGTGATAAAATAGGTGGACGCAGCACTTATTACTGCGAAAGGTGTCAAAAATGAAAAAGGTTATTGGTGTTACAGGCGGTATAGCCAGTGGAAAATCAAATATTATCAAATTATTAGGTGAAATGGGATTTTACACTCTTTCTGCTGATTTGATTGCTAAAGAATTATCATTTATTGGCATGCCAATTTATGAAAAGATTAAGCAAGAATTCGGTAAGGAATATTTAACACCTACAGGTAATTTAGATAGAAATAAAATGGCTAATCTAATTTTCTCTAATGATGAGGCTAGAAAGAAATTAAATGATCTTTCTCACCCAATTATTAGAGAAACATTAGAAAAGAGAATTAATACTGCAGATTACACCTATATATTTATAGAAGTACCACTTCTATATGAAGCTAAATTTGATGATTTATGTGATGATGTAATCTGTGTATACCTACCTTTTGAAATTCAAAGGGAAAGATTAGCATTAAGAGATAATTTAACACTAGAAGAGGCTGAAAAAAGAATTAAGACTCAAATGCCTTTATCTGAAAAAGCTAATTTAAGTGATTATGTTATCGATTCAAGTGGTGATTTTAGTGAAACTAAGGATCAGCTTTTAAAAATCTTGGAAAGGATTTTTGCAGAAAATGAGTAAAATATATCAAACTTCAGAACGAGAAACATTAGATTTACTAAAATCTCATTATTACAAAGCATCATATGATCAAATTAAAGCCGTTTATCTAGAATATCTAGAACAAAATGGCTTTAATATCGTAAATATAGATGATAATTATTTAGAAATTTATGCAGAGCTTGGTACAATGACTGTAATTTCTAAAATAATTATGCAAAACCCTAAGGAAACTTCAATTGACTGTGAAATCATTTCAGAGGCTTTTTTAGGCGGCAAAAGACAAGCTTATGGCTTTCTACAAGGACTTTATAAGAAAATAGAAGAAAGGTACGAATTAAAGGGTTTAGCCTTGCATTTGGATAAATAATATGGATAAAACATTTAATGCAGATTCAAAATTTAATATTGTATCCAATTTCAACTTGGCTACTGATGATTTGTCTACTTTGACGTTATTATATGCACCACTTATGGGAAGTGATGCATATTTACTCTATATGTCTTTTCAAGCACTTTTAGAGAGAAATAATTTAAAGAGTGAGACATTAACTCATAAAGAGTTCTTTAAAATCTATTCTTTAAAGACTAATGACTTTATTAAGGCTAGATTAAAACTTGAAGGAATTGGACTATTAATCACTTATTTAGATGAAAATAATGATTATTTATATATCGTATGTCCTCCAATGACTCCAAGAAACTTCCTAAAGGATGCTACACTTGGCCTATATTTATATGCCAAGATTGAGGATGAGGAGGCATTTAAGAATCTATATAGTCATTTTAAGATTGAAAAGATTGATAAGAATAATTATAAGAACATCACTAAATCATTTGATGAGGTATTCCAATCTAGAATTGATAATGAGATTACCTATAATAAATTCTCATATATCTTAGGTAGAAAGGGTAATGTTAATATTAAGATTACTCATTCTGATTTCAAGATTGATTATTTCATCAAGAATATTGATACTAAGTTCTTAGAAACTGGTGTTACATCAAATTTCAAACAACAAATCATAAATTTAGCATTTGTATATAATTTTGATGAAGCTGAAATGATTAGCTTATTTAATGATTCAATTAATAAGAGTGGTTATTATGACTATAGATTATTAAAGAGAAACGCTAATACATTATTTAAATATAAGAAGAATATGAGTGCTCCAGTTCTTGAAGAGAAAAATAATGATACTGTTACAAACGATAATTTGGTAAGCTGGTTAGAAAATGTTTCTCCAGAGGAATTATTATCCTCATGTTCTAATTATTCAGAAAATACGCTTAACACTGTACTTGAGATTTACAATAACATTGATTTGCCACGTGGAGTATTAAACGCTATGATTATGAAGGCAATAAAAGATAAAGAAGGAGATTTACCTAGCTTTAAATATTTTGAAAAGATGGCTACTACCTGGATTAAAGATGGTGTATTTTCGACAATTGATGCGGTAAAATACTCAACTAGCTTACGTGAAGAGACAGGAAGTAGTAGTAATACTAATAATAAGGATGAGGGAGGATTTGATGAACTATGATAAAGATGCAATTTGATCAAAGTAGTGTTGATAAATATATCGAAGAAGTTCAAAAGGAATGCCCAAGTCATAAAATAACAGTATTTAACGTAAATGATTTTGCCGAAGCCCTACAACAAGCTAAAAACTGTAAAGGCTGTAAAGGATTAGAATTCTGTAAGAATCCTAATGTAGGCTTTAGATTTTCTTTTGATAAATATGAGAATTTTGAGCTTACAGAATGTAAATATGCTTCAATTAAAAGATTAGCTGAAAACAGTAATTCATTAATTAAAACATTATATATTCCTGAAAAAATTATGAATGCTACATTCGCAGATTATGAATTATCTTGTGAAAGTAGACAAAAGCTATATAAGAAAACAATTGAATTCATACAAGAATTAAAAGAAAGTAAAGAAGTACGTGGTTTTTATTTAACTGGTAGCTTTGGTGTAGGTAAAACCTATACACTAGCTTGTATAGCTAATGAATTAGCTAGAAATGGTGTAAAATCATTACTTATCTATTTCCCTGACTTAGTAATTGATTTGAAGGATTCTATTGGTACATCTAGGTTTCAAGATTTAATGAATATGTTAAAATCTATAGATGTATTAATGATTGATGATTTAGGTAGCGAAAACATGACTCCATGGCTTCGTGATGAAGTATTAGGACCTATTTTAAATTATAGATTATTAGAAAATAAGCCTGTATTTATATCATCAAACCTAAATTATAATGAATTAAAGGCTCATTTAGCTATCGATAAGAATCCTGCCAGCAACACAAAAGCTGAGAGATTAGTATCTAGATTACAAGGTTTAGTAAAGAGTCTTGATATGAGTGATAGTAAAAACTATCGAAAATAATTGAAAAATACTAAACATTATTATATAATAATGGAAATTTATGATTGAGGACGAGATTCTTAGTTGTGTTTTTTAGAGATTATGCGGTTGGTGAAAGCATAAATTCAGACTAATGAGTTACTACCTCATAGAGAGTTTAATAGACTACGTATACCTGCGTTAAAGGCTTTGAGAGTTAGATGATAATCTAAAATTAAGGTGGTACCGCGGTTTATTCGTCCTTTGTATTATG
Organism: Acholeplasmatales bacterium; assembly: GCA_017454375.1. Classification (GTDB taxonomy): domain Bacteria; phylum Bacillota_I; class Bacilli_A; order Acholeplasmatales; family Anaeroplasmataceae; genus Anaeroplasma. The sequence continues at coordinate 108,110 of JAFTDB010000005.1, forward strand.
CAAAGGACTTTTTTTATTATTTAGGAGGATTTAAAAATGATTAAAGTAACATTACCTGATGGAAGCATTAAAGAAGTTGAAAAAGATTCATTAGCTATTGGTCTTGCTAAAGAATTATCTCCATCACTTGCTAAAAAGGCTATTGTAGCTAAAATTGATGGTGTTTTAGTAGATTTAAAGACACCAATTGAAAAAGACTGTAAGGTTGAATTCATTACTCCAGAAAACAAGGAAGAATCATTTGAGGTATTAAACCACTCATGTGCTCACTTACTTGCTCAAGCAATGAAGAGATTATATCCAAATACTAAATTTGGTGTAGGTCCAGCCATTGAAGAAGGATTCTATTATGACTTTGGTGTAGATACACCTATCGCTGTTGAGGATCTACCAAAGATTGAAGAAGAAATGAAGAAGATTGTAAAAGAAAACATTTCTATCAATCATTACACATTATCTAAAGCAGAAGCTAAGAAGAAATTCGCTTCAGATAAATATAAATGCGAATTAATTGACGCTGTAGAGGGTAGCGATGTAGTTGGTATCTATGAACAAGCTGATTATGCAGATGTTTGTAGAGGCCCACACGTAATCTCAACTGGCGTATTAAAGAACTTCAAATTATTAAGTGTAGCTGGTGCATACTGGAGAGGTGACTCTAAAAATGACGTTATGACTCGTATTTATGGTACTTGCTGGGCTACAAAGGAAGAATTAGATGAATATCTACAAGTTCTAGAAGAAAGAAAAGCTAGAGATCATAGAAAATTAGGTAAGGAATTAGGTATTTTCATGTTTGATGAGCTAGTAGGTAGAGGTCTACCTATGTGGTTACCTAATGGCTTTATCGTAAGAAGAAAATTACAAGATTATATCATGGATAAGGAAATTGATTTAGGATATAAGCATGTAATGACTCCAGCAATTGGTAATGTTGAATTATATAAAACATCTGGTCACTGGGCACATTACAAGGATGATATGTTCCCTAAGATGGATGTAGATGATGAATCATATGTATTAAGACCAATGAACTGTCCACATCATATGGTAATGTATCGTTCTACATTACACTCATACAGAGAATTACCTCTTCGTATCGCTGAAATTGCAGCCGACTTTAGATTTGAAGCTTCTGGTGCATTAACTGGTATCGAAAGAACAAGAGCATTCTATCAAAATGACTCTCACATTTTCTGTACTCCATCACAAATTGGTGATGTATTTAAAGAAGTAACTAAGCTAATTCTAGACGTATATCATGATTTTGGCTTCCAAAACTATAAATTCCGTTTATCTCTACGTGACCCTAACGATGTAGAAAAGTATTTCGGAAACGATGAGCTATGGGAAAAGTCTGAAAGACAACTTCGTGAAGTATTAAATGAGCTTGGTGTAGATTATTATGAAGCAATTGGTGAAGCTGCATTCTATGGTCCAAAGCTAGATGTACAAGTTAGATCTGCAATTGGCCATGACGTAACTTTATCAACTATCCAACTTGATTATCAATTACCTGAAAGATTTGAACTAGAATATATCGATGAAAAAGGTCAAAAAGCAAGACCAGTAGTAATCCATAGAGCTATTTTAGGCTCAATGGACAGATTTGTTGCCTTCTTACTAGAAGAAACAAAAGGTATCTTCCCAGTATGGCTAGCTCCAGTTCAAGTTAAATTAATTCCAGTAAATCTTGAATTCCATAAAGAATTCACTGATGAATTACTTGCTAAATTCAAGAAAGCTAGAATTAGAGCTGAAGTAGATTATAGAGATGAAAAGCTAGGATACAAGATTAGAGAAGCTCAAATGAAGAAGATTCCATATCAACTTGTTATCGGTGATAATGAGGTTAAAAATGGAACTATCACATACCGTAAGTATGGTGAGCAAGCTCAAACTACAGTATCTGTAGAAGAATTCATTGAAATGATTTTAAAACAAAATAACGAATTAAAATAGGATATTATTATGGGAATTTTAGATGTTGAAAATTTAAAATTTAAATATGCTAATGAAGAACTATTCAATTCAGTGAATTTTAGAGTCTTACCACATGACCATATTGTCATTGTAGGTGACAATGGAGCTGGTAAATCTACTTTTATGAATCTAATATCTAAGAATTTAATTCCAGATAGTGGTACCATAGAATGGGAAAATAACGTCACTTATTCATATTTAGATCAACATCTAAAGGTAAATACTGATATATCAATATATGATTATTTAATTCAATCATTTAAAGATTTATTTGATAAAGAAAAGAAAATGAATGAATATTACAAGATGTTAGAGACTTGTGATAGTAATTTATATGATAAGTATCTATCTTATGCATCTGATATAAATGATTACTTAGAAGAACACAATTTCTATCAAATTGATTCCACATTAGGTAATGTAATCTCTGGTTTAGGCTTAAAGGAATATGATTTAAGTACTAAATTATCGATTCTTTCTGGTGGTAGTAGAGCTAAGGTTTATTTAGCTAAGCTACTACTAGATTCACCTGATGTACTTTTGATGGATGAACCAACAAACTTCTTAGATGAAGCTCATGTAAGGTTTTTAGCATCTTATTTAAAGAATTATAAGAAGCAATTTGTCGTAATTTCGCATGATGAAGGCTTTATCCGTGAAATTGCCGAAGTTGTCTATAATTTAGATAATAAGGAACTTGTAAGATATAACATGGATTATGAGCATTATCTTGTTGAAAAGGAATTTAGAGCAAGAGATTACGCTAATGCCTATAAAAAACAACAAGAATATGTTAAGCGTACTCAGGATTTCATCAATAAGAATATCGTAAGAGCGACAACTACTAAGCGTGCTCAATCTAGAAGAAAGGCTTTAGAAAAGCTTAGCTTACTAGCTAAACCTAAAAATCATGAGCCAATGAATGTTAAATTCCCATTCTCTAGAGATTTAGGCGATGAAGTATTAAAGCTTGAAGACCTATCTGTAGGATATGGAGATAAGGTAGTATTATCTAATTTAGAGCTACTACTTAAAAAGAATCAAAAAATAGCTATCTTAGGCCATAATGGTGTAGGTAAAACTACTATCTTAAAAACTATTATGGGTATCATAGAGCCACTTGAGGGCTCGTATAAGTGGAATCCATCAGCTGATATTAATTATTTTTCACAAGAAGAATCATATCCAGCTATAAATGCGATAAATTATTTACGTGGATTCTATCATATGAAAACAGATCAGGAGCTACGTACAGCCCTAGCTCAAACTAATATAAAGGGTGATTTGGCAACTAAACCAATGACACTTTTATCTGGTGGGGAGCAAACTAAGGTTAGACTGGCTTTAATGATGATGAAAAAATCTAATATCTTAGTATTAGATGAAATAACAAATCATCTAGATATGGCATCTAAGGCAGAGCTATGGGAGGCAATAGATCAGTTCCCAGGATCTGTAATAATCGTATCCCATGAAGATGATTTTTATGAAGGATTAGTCGATTTTGTACTTAATTTTGAATAAAATGAAGATATTTTCTTCATTTTTTCTTTTTTATAGAATAAAAATATTCTATAATGAAGTGAGGTGACAAAATATGGACCGTACAAAGAAAATTGTAAAAGTAAGTATAATTGGTATTTTAGGAAACATTATCCTAGTAGGCTTTAAAGCATTTATAGGTTTTTTAGCTGGTAGTGTATCCATTATTTTAGATGCTGTAAACAACTTAACTGATGCCTTATCATCAGTTGTCACAATAGTTGGTACTAAATTAGCTTCAAAAAAGCCTGATAAGAAGCATCCATATGGCTATGGAAGAATAGAATATATTACATCCCTTATAATTGGCGTAATTATCATTGCGGCAGGTGTCAGTGCCATCACCTCATCTGTAGATAAGATAATCCATCCTACACAGCCTGACTATAGCGTAGTAACAATCGTTATTATCTCAGTAGCTATTGTAGCGAAGATTATTTTAGGTATTTATTTTCAAAAACAAGGTAAGAATCTAAATTCAGAATCCTTAGTTGCTTCAGGTAAGGATGCGATGTTTGATGCGATTGTATCTACATCTACCCTAATTGCGGTAATTATTGGTTTAATCTGGAAAGATGTTAACATTGAAGGCTATATTGGCATATTAATCAGTGTCTTTATCCTAAAGGCTGGCGCTGAGGTGCTTTTAGAGACACTTAGCGGCTTAATTGGTAAAAGAATCGATGATGATCTAGCAAATGCCTTAAAAGCCAAAATAGAGGCCTTTCCTGAGGTTTTAGGCGTATACGATCTAACACTTCATAATTATGGACCTGAAAAGCTAATCGGTTCAGTCCATATCGAAGTAAAGGATGATATGACTGCCCATGATATTCATATCCTAACTAGAAAGATTTCTGGAGATATATTCCAAGAATTCGGTATTATTATTACTGTAGGTATCTACGCAAATAATACCCTAGATGAAGAAGCAAAGGATATTAAAGAGTATCTAATATCTTTAATTGAAGCTAGAAAAGAAATATTAAGCTACCATGGCTTTTATATTGATAAGGATCTAATGATTATTACAATCGATGTAATATTTGATCTAAGCACAAAGAATATCTCAGAGATTAAAAATGAAATAGTAGAAAAAATGAAAGAAAAATACTCAAATTACTATTTTGACATTGTTTTAGATACAGATTTCGCAAATTAAACATATTTATATTGAAAAAATGAGTATATTTTAGTATAATATTAAGCCCGTGTGAAAAGAGGAAACCTATGAAAGTATTAGAAGTACATGAATATGAATTAACTGATTCTCAGGTCGCAAGATTAGAATCAAACCATATCTGTTCTGTTAAGGTGCTTGATGATATCAATGCCCCAATTATTAAACGTAACGATATAGTTCATTTCATAATGTCTGAAAAAATTAATACTAGAGATTTTATAATTTATCGTAACTATGATAAATTTTTTATACGTAGAATCCTTAAAATCACTAATAAAGGTGTTTATGTAGCGGGAGATAACGAAAAGAAGTATCATTTGATCTCTAAAAACGATATTAAGGCTAGAGCCGTAGGTAGAGAGCATAATACGCATTATTTAAGCTTTACTTTAAAGCATAGACGTAGATTATATACATTCACTAAAACTAGAATCAGTTATTTAAGGATCAAAAATAGAATAACTGATTACGATGAAGAGATGAATGAAATTACTTTAAAGCACCTAAAGGCTAACCTAAATAATAATTATAAAGAAGAAAAGGTTAGTAAGAAGGATTTAAAGAAATTAGACGATTTGGATATGTTTATTGACCCAAATACCTATGTAATAGGCCAAGAAACACAGCCAAAAGAGACAAATGATGATGTTTATAGCAATTTAGATGATAATGGAGAAATTGTTTTACCTTCAATTGAAGAGGATATCGCTAAATACGATAAGATGAAGGAAGAGCTTGAAAAAGAAGATGATTATCCAAATTTTGAGACCTTCTCATCATCTGCATATGAAGAAAAATAATTTCAATTGCTATCTCGTTTTAAATACTAGATATCATAAATGGTTTAAATAGTATTTGAAATATAAATAACTAATAATCTAGTTTTGAATATTAGTTATGTTTTGAAATTGATTTAATGGCTAGTTAAAAAGTCTTTTCTGGCTATTATATAAACATATTAAAAAAGAGGAGGAAAAATATGAAGTTAGTTATTAATGGTAAACCTATGACAATAAGTGAACCAAAAAGAATTATCGATTTAATCGATAATAAAGACTTTAAATACATGGCAGCTAACGTAAATAACCGTTGTAGAGAATTAAATTACATCGTTAAAGATGATGCTGATATCGAGCTTTTAGGCCTTGATTCATCAATCGTTACTAATATTTATCAAGCTACATTACGTTACGTTGTTGTTATGGCAATCAAAAACCTATATCCAAAGGCTAGAGTTTGCTTCAGTTACAGTGTTTCTCGTTCAATTTTCGCTTCAATTTCTAATTTAGGTCATGCATTCTTACAAAAGAATCTAGACGAAATTGATGCTGAATTAAAGAGAATTATTGCTGCAGACTATCCTATCACTAGATATAGCGTACCAAAAGAAGAGGCAATTGAATATTATAAGTCAATTGGCTTAATGGATAAGGTAAGAATTTTAAAATATAGACCAGAGGATACAGTACATTTCTATGAATGTAATGGCTATAAGAACTATATGTTCGGTTATATGCTTCCATCTACAGGATATCTTCTAGATTATAAGCTAAGCTTATATTCTCCAGGCTTCTTAATTTCTTATCCAAGAAGTGAATGCGGTGGAAAAATCCCTGAATTCGTAGATGAAAAGGTATTTAGAGCAACTCTAAAGGAAGCTAATATCTGGACTAATACAATTAAGGCTGGTTATATCGCACAAATGAATGAAATCATTGAAAGTGGTAATGCCCTTGAATTCATCAACACTTGTGAGGCTAAACATAACCGTCAACTTGCAGAGCTTGGACATCAGATTTATGAAAATAAGGATGAAATCAAGCTTATTTGCGTTGCTGGACCATCTTCAAGTGGTAAAACAACATTTACAAATCGCTTAAGAATTGAATTAAAGAGTAGAGGTATCGAGCCTCTAATGATCAGTATGGATAATTTCTATCTATCTGCTGATGAAGCACCAAAGGATGAATTTGGTAATCCAGACTTAGAACATATCGAAGCACTTGATTTAAAGCTATTCGATGAGGTTATTTTCAAATTAATTCAAGGTGAAGAGGTTAGATTACCATACTTTGACTTTGAAAAGAAGGCTAGAGAATTCACAGAGCCTGTTAAGTTACATGACCATCAACCTATCCTAATTGAAGGTATTCATGGCTTAAATGACAGAATCTGTCCATCTATCCCTCAAGAAAATAAGTTTAAGATCTTCATTGCACCACTTTCTCAATATAGCATTGATGATCATAACCCAATTTCAATTTCTGAACTTAGATTAATCAGACGTATCGTACGTGATTATCAATTCAGAGGAACTGGCTGTGAAAAGACACTTGAAATGTGGCAATCAGTTAGAAATGGTGAATTCAAGTGGATTTATCCATATCAAAACAATGCTGATTTCGTATACAATAGTGAATTAACTTATGAGTTATGCGTTATGAAGAAGCATGCCCTACCTTTACTTGAACAAGTAAAGAGTGATTCACCTAACTTCATTGCGGCTAACCGTCTAATTAAGTTTTTAAAATACTTCGAGACTATAACTGATAAATGGGTTCCATGTAATTCGATTTTAAGAGAGTTTATCGGCGGCTCTATATTCTATACCACTGATAAGATTTAAATCGAAAATACAGGGAAATTTAGAGGTTATTTTGAATGAAATGCTTACAAGGTATGGCTGGAACCTTATATCAGCCTGAAATAGTTAAAAAATTAACCGATTTATATACATTTAAAGGTAAGGATTTCTATTATGAGGATGTACTAAAAAGCTATATGGCTGGTATCATCAATGAAACTATCGAAAAGGACAGTTTATATGCTTCCTTGATACTTGAGTTGAATGTTACAGAAAGTCGTAAAAAAGCCATCTTAAAAAAGGACTCAGAGCCTAAAACAAAAGATGAGAAGGTATTAGCTAATTTAAAAAAGATATTTACCATTATTCAAACTAAGGGTACAGATCTAGAATTAACTGATAACGAATTTCTATTACTAGCTAATATGGTATTTGATGGTACAACTAAAATCCATTACCGAACTGAAACGAAAACAATTAAAACACCTGGTTTATTTGAGGATAGAGTAAAGGTCTCTATGCGTGACTCAATGGCTGAGGAGATTAAAGAATATAAAAATGCGATTTTACGCGATTCTTTAGAGCCAGTGAGTGTAATTACTAGTATCTATGTAGATCTATTAAATATGAAGTGTTTTAGCGAGAATAACGACTTTATTTCGCTAATCATTGCATATGCATTATTAGTATCTCAAAGATTCAATGTATTTAAGTATCTAAGCTTCTTTGAAATATACTACAATAAGATGAGCGAGCTTAAGGTTTTAGAGGCTGGAGCATCATTAAACTGGGAATTAGGACACTCAAACACTAATATGCTATATAGAGCATTAATTGAGCTTTTGCTTGGTGGATATACAAAGACTGAGAAATTAGTCGTAGATTTCAATTTCGATAGAAAATTAAGAAAGATAGATAATGTAGAGGCTACAATCATGAAGCTTCCTACAATATTCACTAGAAAGGATTTAAAGGAGGCTTGCCCTAGATTATCTGATTCAACTATCAATAGAGCTTTAGATGATTTAAAGAACCAAGGTAAGATAAGACCTAACGGAACTGGTAGATCAGCAAGCTGGATGAAGATAGTAGATAACGAGGCATTCTCAATTAGTGGAAATCAAATTAACATATTTGAATTGATGGGTGAAGAATAATAAATAGATAAGTACTCTTGTATAGGTGTAAGCCATGCAGGAGTATTTTTTTATTTCAAAATTGAAGTAGTATTGATTACTAGATTATAAAGTATTTCACAATATTTAAATATACAAATAATTACACTGAACAAAATACGCATAAATAATGGAAAATATTTTTGAGCGTCTTAGTATCTACCCATAGTGTCCAGCGGAAGAAGAAGAGGAAGAAGCTAAAAATCGTGTTTTCATTTTTGACATGTAAAAATTCATAAAATTAAGATGAAGATCTGAGTTCTCAGGTAAATTAGCGTTTAGATGAAGAATTACCCAGAAAACAGTAAATTCATTTTATCGTTAAAATCTTTGATTCTTCTTAATCATACTCAAATAGGAGTATAAGATAGTGTTTATTTCAAAAATTTCTCTACAAAATCCCATTTAAATACCCTCAAATACACCTTTTGATTATTGTAAAAGAAGCTTATCCTAGCTTTTGCTTTATATAAATAAGTTATCATAATATATATTATGTTAACCAATAATAAATGCTTTAGTAATGCGATTATTTATATAAAGTGGAAAATGATTAAAAATGTTAATATTCTATATCTTCTTATTTTTGGATAAAATAAAAAATCTGCATTTGAAAAATCGAGCTTTCCATGGATGAACAACTAATAAGCTTGTCTTCTTAAATTCAGATCGTAGTTTTAAAAAGTTACTGAAAATGAATGAAAATGGACGCGTTCCTCTCATATATTTTACGAAAATCTACGAAAATATAGGTCTCAAAAATGAAAAACCGCATCAAATAAGGTTTAATAGCGTCCTTTTTTATGAAAATGGGTATGAAAACGCTTGTTATATACATATATTATGTCACAATATACAATACTAATTACTAATTAGATTTTGAAATATATAATAAAAAAGGCATATGGATGTACCATATACCTCTATTATCTCTGTATTTAGCTTATATAATGACTATATTAAGGCTAGTATGCTGCCTTATATATTTCAAGCGCCATATCAAAATCTACATTAATAATGTCATTAAATGATTTGCTTTTATTGTTAGTTAACCTTAGTGCCATAGGCTCTAAGCTCTCATATGTTACCCCAAACTCCCTCAATTGAGCTGGCATACCTATTTCTACATAATATGCCTTTAACTTATTTATTGCATTAATAATGTCACTTTCTTTATTATCTGTTGGAGTGACTTCCATCACCTCATATGCGAATCTAAGGAATCTATCAGGCTGTGCCTTATATGCTTTTAAAGCCCATGAAGGCCATAATACAGCTAATCCAGCACCATGAGCTATATTATCATATGTAGCTGATAATTCATGCTCTAGCTGGTGTACAGACATCAAGAATTCTCTTCCACAATGTGTTAAACCGTTATGTGATATACTGTTAGCCCACATCAAATTAGCCCTTGCTTGGTAGTTTGTAGGCTCATTGATTGCTACTATACCCTCTTTATAGACCGTTTTTAAGAGGCCTAGAGCGAGATTATCTGTTAGGGTGGTATCATTATCCCCTTTTGAGAAAAAACGCTCTAAAGTGTGCATCATAATGTCTACAACGCCACATGCTGTTTGATACTTAGATACTGTATATGTTAATTTAGGATCTAAGATGGCAAATAAAGGTCTATTTAATTCGCTATTAAAGCCTGTTTTCTGCCATGTAGTATCATTTGTTATAACACATGAATTAGACATATCACTGCCAGATGCTGATAAGGTTAGTATTACACCCACAGGAATATGTTCTTTTGGTGTCTCTTTTTTAATATTAAATAGCCATGGAGAGAAATCTACCTTACATCCTACAGCTATTGATTTAGCTGAATCTATGACTGATCCACCACCAACAGCTAATATCATATCTACTTTTTCTCTTTTTAATATTTCTATTCCTTTTTCTACTAAGCTTAGCTTAGGGTTAGGCTCTACTCCGCCTAATTCGACATAATCAATGCCATTTTCTCGTAATTTGGCAGTAATAATGTCAAAAAGTCCGCTCTTTTTGAGCGAACTTTGACCATAATGAAATAATATCTTTTTAAAACCATACTCTTTTATAATACTGCCAATATTCAATTCTTCATCTTTTCCGAAATATACTTTTGTCGGTGTATTATAAATAAAGTTTAACATTTTATTTTAAGTCTCCTAAGAAAGATTCACCGATTTTTGGAGCTTTTACACCGAAGTTTTCAGCGATTGTAGCACCTAAATCAGCAAATGATGATCTAACACCAAGTGATCCACCTGTTGTAGATTTAGAGAATGCGATTACTGGTACATATTCTCTTGTGTGGTCTGTACCTGTCCAAGTAGGGTCATTACCATGATCTGCTGTAATGATTACTAAATCGTCTTCTTTTAAATATTTAGTTAATTCGACTAAATCCCTGTCGAACTCTTCTAAAGCCATTTTATAGCCCTTAGGATCTCTTCTATGGCCATATAAAGCATCGAAGTCAACTAAGTTAGCGAAGCATAGGCCTGTGAAGTCTTTTTGAGCCATTTCATTAGCAATTTCCATACCATTGTGGTTAGAAACTGACTTATGAGCCTCTGTAATACCGCATGTATTGAAGATATCATTGATTTTACCAATTGAAATAACGTCATATCCAGCATCTTTTAATTCATCAAGTGTAGTTCTATCAGATGGAGATAAAGCATAGTCATGACGGTTTGGAGTACGCTTAAATTCATCTTTTGATTCACCAACGAATGGTCTAGCGATAATTCTTCCTAGCATCCATTCAGGCTTCATACAGATTTCTCTAGCAATTTTGCAGCATCTGTATAGCTCTTCTAATCCGAAATATTTTTCATGACAAGCAATTTGTAAAACTGAATCTGCTGATGTATAAACGATCATTGCGCCTGTTTTGATATGTTCTTCGCCTAATTCCTTTAGAATTTCAGTACCAGAAGCTGCATAGTTACCAATTACCTTATGGCCTGTTTTAGCCTCTAATTCATCGATTAATTCCTTAGGGAAGCCAGTATCAGTGAATGTCTTAAATGGTACTGTAGTCTTAATTCCCATAAATTCCCAGTGGCCAGTCATTGTATCCTTGCCTCTAGAAGCTTCATCCATTTTACCATAGAAGCCCTTCTTAGAATCTACCTTTTTGACACCTTTAATGTCAGTTAGGTTACCATATCCTAAGCTTTCCATCATAGGAAGACTAATACCACCTTCATGTTCAGCGATATGTCCTATTGTATTTGCACCTTCATCACCATATTGGTAAGAAAGAGGTGCAGTTCCACAGCCTGCAGAGTCACAGACAATTAAAAATACTCTTTTAAATTTCATTTTTTAATCCTCTTCTTTCTTTATTTTTGCTAGGGGATGAGCCCTATCATAAACATCTTTTAATCTATCACTATCCACATGAGTATATCTTTGGGTAGTGGATATGTCCTCGTGTCCTAGTAATTCCTGGACAACTCTTAAATCTGTACCACCTTCAAGTAGGTGTGTAGCGAAGCTATGTCTAATGGTATGAGGAGATATCTCCTTAGTTATACCGTTATCTGAAGCCAATTTCTTTATAAATTTAAAGAAACCCTGTCTAGACATCTGTTCTCCCTTATAGTTAAAAAACAACAGATTACTAGGCTTATTAGCTATATACCCTCTTCCCTTTTCTAAGTATTTTCTTAGAGCCTGGGCTGCCATATCACCAAGTGGTACCATTCTTTCTTTATTTCCTTTTCCTACTACAACCATATATTGTTCTCTTAAATGGAGATCCTGAAGCTTTAAATCAAGTAATTCAGATATACGTAAGCCAGAAGCATATAATGTCTCCATCATAGCCCTATTACGCAAATCTAGAGGTTCTTCACCATCTATTGATTCTATCATCTTAGCTACTTCCTCTCTAGTTAATACAGTAGGAAGTGGTTTATCCATCTTAACTGAATCAATATATTCAGCAGGATTGGTATCAGTATAATTATTTTCTTTTAAGAACTTATGAAATCTCTTGATTACTACTATCTTTCTAGCAATTGTACTCTTAGTAAGCTCTTTTCTCTTTAGAGAAGCTAGATATTTCATTATATCTTCTCTAGTTATATCATTAACATCTTCTATGCCTTGATATTTATACAAAAACTTAGAATATTGTTCCAAATCTGTAATATACGCATTAATAGTGTTACTTGATTCACGCTTAACGTTATTTAGATAATACTTAAAATCAGTTATTTCATAAAAAACAGATTCATCTATTTCTTTCATATAATATCCTCTAATACTACATTACTAATAAACATCTTATTTTCAACGATGTATATTCTATCATCTTTTTGTCTTAAAATCTCTAATTTTAAGTATTTTTTTAAATCAAAATCATCAAAAATATCAGATTTAAATATATTTCTATATTTAGATACAGAAACACCATCTATTAGCCTTAACCCCATGATTAGGTATTCCTTCTTACGATCTAGGGTTGTCATCTTCTCTTTTGTATCTACTGGAGATACCAAATAATCCTTCATATTCTTATGATTTGTGTATCTATAACCATTTAAATCACCAGATGCCCCAAGTCCTACACCTATATATTCATCTAAATTCCAATATTTTAGGTTATGGATGCTTGGCTTGCCCTTATGATAATTAGATACCTCATAATGAATATAGCCATGCTTTTTCATTTCTTCATTAATATAGTCATACATATCCGCTACTAAATCATCGTCTAATAGATCTAAATTATGATTTTTAAGCATATGCATGAAGATTGTCTTATCTTCTAAGATAAGTGAATAATATGAAATATGGTCTGGATTTAAGGAAAATGCCATATTTAAATCATATTTGACATCATTTATGTCAGTACCTGGTATACCGAATATCAAGTCTATATTGACATTATTAATGCCTAAACTACGCATTAAGGTTATTTTCTCTTGAATCATAGCTAAATTATGATGTCTATTAAGTAATTTAATAGATTCTTCTTTAAATGATTCTACACCCATTGAATACCTATTGATGTTATATTTAATGCATAATTCTAATAGTTCTTTTGAAACAAGCTCAGGATTGAGCTCTATAGTGTTCTCTTTTGATTTTTTTAGTATATCTGATATCTTATCAAATAAACGTTCTAAAAGCGCTAAAGATAGCGAATTTGGAGTTCCTCCGCCTATAAAGACTGAATCTATATCATATAAATCATCCTTATATGAGTCAATTTCAGCAAATAAATGGTCTATATATTCACTTTTAACCTTCTCACCCGATACCATTTTCGGGAAATCACAATAGCTACATATTGAATTACAGAATGGTATGTGAATATATAGACCTTTCATTAATTACTCCTATAATCTTATATTTTTTATACTTCTACCTGGTTTTGCAGTCTTTTTAAGTACTACTTCACCCTTAGAGATTGCGCCTACTGGGCATACTAAAGCACATAAATGACAACCTACACACTTGTTGTGGTCACATTCTGGCTTTCTTTCTTCTTCATGCCAAATCATTGCTTGATGTGCACCATCATAGCATGAGATGTAGCATCTACCACAGCCAACGCACATATCTTTATTAATTTCTGGATATACGATGTAATCTCTATCCAAATCTTCAGCTGGAATGATGTTTTTATTAGCTTTACCAACTAATTCTTCTAGTGAATCTACACCTTGTTCATCCATATAATGCATTAAACCATTTGTTAAATCCTCAACAATTCTATAGCCATATTGCATGATTGCTGTAGTAACTTGTAATGTTTTAGCACCTAAAAGGATGAATTCAGCTGCATCTTCCCAAGTCTCAATTCCACCTATACCAGATATTTCAATACCTGGAATTCCTGTACGCATTTGTTGGATAAATCTTAGGGCAATTGGCTTAACTGCCTTACCAGAATATCCAGAAATTGAAGATTTACCATTAACAATTGGCATACCAATCATCTTTTGTAAATCTACATTACATACAGATTTTACTGTATTAATAGCTGCAATACCATCGGCACCGCCCTCTAGGCAGGCTTTTGCTACTACAACCATATCAGTTACGTTTGGAGTCATTTTAGCCATCATAGGAAGCTTAGAGCCTCTTTTAACAGCTTGACAGTACTTCTTACATAATTCTGGGTTAGATCCAACATCACTACCCATAGCATGAGAAGTCATTTGAGGGCAAGATAGATTCATTTCAATCATATCTGCGCCTGCTTCAGTAACTAATCTAGCTAGTTCTTCCCAAGTTTGCTCATCATTACCCATAATTGAAGCAATTAAGACCTTATTTGGGAATTCTTTTTTAAGTCTTCTTAGATCAGCTAGGTTTTCTTCTAGTGAATGCTCAGCTATTTGTTCCATGTTTTTAAAGCCTACAAATGGCTCTGCTTCCTTAGTTAAAGCATCAAAACGTGGAGAAACCTCGTTAATTATATAAGATTTAGGGCCGATTGTCTTAAATACAATGCCACCCCAGCCTACTTCATAGGCTTTCTTACACATATCATAGTCATTTCCTACTGGAGATGAAGATAAACAGAATGGATTAGGGAATTTAACTCCTAAGAAATTAATACTTAGATCTTTCTTAATCATATTACTTTACCCCCAAGAACTTTTTTACAGCAAAACATACTTCTTTACCTGTTCTTACTGCATGAACAACTGTCTTATCGCCTTCTGCGATATCACCAGCCATAAATAGATTACCACTATTTTTAACTTCTACTTCTTGTAGTTTATTAACATTTAAGCCAAATTTAGCTGCTTCAGTTTGTTGACCAACTGCTAAAATAACTAAATCAGCCTTGATTTTTAATTCACTTTCGATATAACGATGTTTAAATTTAACTGTTTTACCACTTACAGCTACTGGTACATAACCATCAATGATGCTTACACCCTCAGCTTGAGCAGTTTGTAGTTCCTTTTTACTTGCTTTAAATTCTGCAAATGTCTCATAAACTACATCAGTTACTTGCTCTACACCTAATAATTTAAGGGTTGTAACAACGTCCATTGCTACATCACCACCACCAATTACTAGAACATTTTGAGGTACTTTTACATTACCTTTTTTCTTTTTAGCGTCATGTAGGAAGTCTACAGCAGTCTTAGCAAATCTCTTACCTTCGAAAAGTGGTAGAGTCTTACCTTTACTATGACCAACTGCTAAAATTACAGCATCGTAGCTCTTTTTAAGCTCTTCTAGGCTCTCAACCTCATGGTTAGTTACTATTTCTACGCCTAGCTTTTGGATCTTCTTAATTTCATTATCTACTACCTTAGATGGTAGACGATACTCAGGAATACCATAACGTAGGTATCCACCAGCCTTAGCTTCACGCTCAAAAATAGTTACATTGAAGCCTTCCATAGCTAAATAACCAGCACTTGATAAGCCAGCTGGGCCTGAGCCTACAACAGCAATTTTCTTGCCGTTAGGAGCTTTTTTCTCTAAAATATCCATTTTAGTAGCTTCTTCAAAGTCAGTAACAAACTTTTGAATACCACCGATATTGATAGGTTTATCAATACCACATCTTGAACAAGCCTTCTCACAATATCTTTCAGTAGGGCATACTCTAGCACAAATTCCACCTAGGATATTGTTTTCTCTGATTGTTTCTGCTGCTCCTTTAAAGTTTTTGAATCGAACTGAACGAATGAATTTAGCTGGATCTGTTCCAGCAGGACATGAATTTGAACATGGAGCATCTTCACATAAAAGACATCTACTAGCTTCTTCCATCACTAATTTAGGTGTGTAAGTTGCTTCATATTCTTCTAAATACTTCGCAGACATATTTTTCCTCCTTTATACAAAGTATTATTTATTTATGTTAATTTTTAAAAATCGGCTTTATATAAATATAAATTGAATAGATTAGGACATTTAATTATACTATATTTTTATTAAATAATCAATTTGTATAAATGAGTTTTAACTAAAATTATTTATAAATATAAATAAAAAGCCCATCTAATCACTTAGATGGGATAATTTTAAATATTACTTGTTCTTCTTATATTTAATAACCATTTGGAATGCAAATGCTACTAACATTACTAATGTTACAAGTCCAAAATAGAAATAAATTTGATTTTCTGAATAAATTGGACCTAAATCCTTACCTTTTGAAGCACCCTTAGTTAAAGCCTTTAAGAATACTCCTAAAGAATAGAATGATGACACAGTTACTACTACACCATATGCTACATCAAATAATGCACCATTTTGGCGATTTTTTAAGTAATTTACAAGTGAAATTACTGTTGCAGCTAAGATAATTAATGTAGCAAATGTAGTTACTAAATAATCTTTATTAAATGAAATTTCAAATGAACCAGCACCATAATCTTCATAATAGAATGAATTGATATATAAAACTAATGAGAATACAAATGCTAAAAGAGCAGCAGCTACATATAAGCATTTAACTATTAAATTTTTATCTTTCATCGCTTGCTACCTCTTTTTCTTCTTCATTATCTTCAATTTCTTCAGCCTTTACTTCCATACCTACATTAAGAATTTGAGGATAGAATTTAGCTAAAATTACCATTACACCTGTACATAAGATGATATTTGGTATGCAATAAGCACCATTATATACAAATGAGAACCACCAGCTATCACCAGCAACACCTAAGAATGTGTTATTTGGATCTAAATAGAATAGACCACCAGCAATTACATGTGATGAATACTTTAATAGACCACCAACTACACAACCGATAAGAATTGCTACTAATTGGCCTTTAAAGTCTTCTTTTTTATGATACATTCCACTAAATGCACCACATACACCTACTAAAGTATAAGCAAATACATAATCTAGTAGTACCTGGAAGAATGGTGCCATAGCCTTTAAAAAGCCATTATCATAGTTTGCACCACTAATAACATAGATACCAGATAGCATTTGTACTAGTGATAAAACTAGTCCACATAGTACTCCTGGTACTAAGCCTCTTCTATAACCAATAATAAATATTGGTAACATCGCAAAGCCTATAGAGCCACCAGATGGGAACATTCCACGGGAATATCCGCCTTGTAGAGCATCTAAAGCGAATCCTAAGGCTGCAAATATGGCAATTTCTGCCAGAATTCGAACATTAAATTTTTCTTTCATAATCTCTCTCCTTTACAAATAAAAAAATGTCCGCTAGGACATGCATAAAAAGGATATGTTTATACCACATTATTCCTACGCTAGCATTACCTAGATCAGGTCAAGGGTCGATCTTATCCTCTCAGCCAATTGGCTCCCCTCAATATGACGACTATATTATATATAAAAAATGGCTTAATAGCAATAAAAAAAGATGGCAGAGTGACCATCTTTTTAATCTCTATATGATATTTAATTAGATTCTTTCTAGAATGAATCTTGAATAATCGTTGATAACGTAAGTTGAAGCATTCTCTGAAGAGATAGTATATGCAACTTCCAAATTCTTATCAAGGATGATTTTATCCATAGCAGCATAAGCAGCCTTTAAAGTTTTAAATCTTTTTGTCTTAATAGGATAATTATTGTAAGATCCATTTAATTCATATGAGTATTTCATATTACTTCATCTCCTTTGTTCGGCCACTATCTTACTACTTTAAATATATAAATCAACTATGAAAATGACTGAAAACGTAATCATTTTCATTCATTTTCATTGAAAACGTTAGTCAATTTTCATGAAAACCATTTCATAAAAAAAGAAATGTCTAAAGATTAAAATCTTATACGACATTCCTCTAAGAGGTCGATGACCTCTTTTTCTTTTATTCATTACTTGGTATAATCACCTTTGAGGTTTTTATGATTAATAATTATACTAATTCTGTTTCA
>JAFTDB010000006.1 GCA_017454375.1 Acholeplasmatales bacterium
AAGGATAACAAAAAAGCTTTATCTTTTTATGAACGTTTAGGTTTTAAATTAACTGGTCAAACCAAAGTTGCTCATCTTGGAATAGATGTAATTGGAATAGAAATGATAAGGAGTTAAAATGATTTATTGGATTAATGGAAGCTATGGTGTTGGTAAAACAACTATAGCTGAAGCTTTAGTTAAAGAATCAAATAAAGCATATATATTTGATCCTGAAGCAGTAGGTAATGCTGTAAGGGATAATCATCCAGAAGAATTAATCTGTAGTTACATATTTGAAGATTATGAATTGTGGAGAAAATTTAATTATGAATTGTTAAAAGATATTTCTAGCAAATATGATGGAGATATTGTTGTGCCAATGACATTAGTTAGAAAAGAATCTTATGATGATATCATAAAAAGATTAAAGGATAATAATGTTGAGATTCTATATTTCTTTTTGGATGGAGATTATAAAACTATTCATGATAGAATCCTGAAAAGAGGAGAAGGCGAAGATTCTTGGTGCATGCAAAATGTTAAAATGTGTCTTGATGCCCAAAAAAATGATTCAAATGCAATACATATTGACACTGTTAATAAGACACCAGAAGAAATTGTTAAAGAAATAATTACAAAAAAATCATCCCACTAAAGGATGATTTTGTTTTTATCTGGCGTTCCCGATGCGATTCGAACGCACGACCTTTCGCTTAGGAGGCGAATGCTCTATCCTGCTGAGCTACGAGAACAATAAAACCCACTAATGGGCATTATTATTTGTTGCTATAATAATTATACAATTCTTTGAAAGCTTGTAAAGAATTAAGTATTGTATCTTTAGATACACAATAAGCTATTCTTACATAGCCTTTAATACCAAAATCATCAGATGGAACAAGTACTAGATTATACTCTAGTGCTTTTTTCATGAATTGATATGAATCATCCTCTAAAGCTTTAACAAATAGATAGAATGCTCCATCTGGATGAACACATTCATATCCTATTTTTTCTAGTTCATTATAGATAATATTTCTATTATCTTGATATTCTTTAATATTTGATAAAGAAGAAGCACATCTTGATATCATATGTTGATATAAAGATGGTGCACAGATATATCCAAGTGATCTACCAGCACCTAGACAAGCTAAAAATACATTTTTAGAATCATCTACATTATTTGGTACTAGTACATATCCAATTCTATCTCCTGGAAGAGATAATGATTTTGAATATGAGTAGCAGATTAGTGTATTATGATAGATTGATGGAATATGAGGAACTTCAATTCCATCATAGGCAATTTCTCTATAAGGTTCATCAGCTACTATATAAATTGGATGATTATATTCTTTTTCCTTATTTAATAGGAATTCAACTAGCTTTTCTAAATCATTTCTTTTATAAATAACACCTGTAGGGTTATTTGGAGAATTAATGATTATTGCCTTAGTATTAGGATTAATCATATTCTCTAATTCTTTGAAGTTAATTGAGAATGTATTAGTATCTGCAGGAACGATTCTGAACTTTGCTCCTGAGTTATTAACAAATACTCTATATTCTGTGAAATATGGTGCTATCGCAAATATCTCATCTTCACTTGATTCAGTTAATGCTTTAAACACAATTGAAAGTGAAGAAGCGGCTCCACATGTCATATATACATTATATAATGTATAATCTGTACCATATCTTTTATTTAAATCTTTGGCGATAGCTTCTCTAGCTTCATTATCACCTTGAGAAGATGTATATCCGTGTGTATATACAGATGATTCATTTGTGATAATATCAACTAAAGTTTTATCTACATCACTAGCTGGAGCAACTGATGGATTTCCGATTGAAAAATCATATACCTTATCAACGCCATATTTATTTTTTAATTCCTTTGATAGCTCGAAAAGCTCACGGATTATTGAGCGTTGGCTACCAAGCTTAAACATTTCTTTATTCATTTTATTCACCAAGAAAAATAATACTACTTTTAGGGCTTAATATCAAGAAATAATTAAACTAGGTATACTCGTACACTTTTATCGGTGTTTCATATATGTGAAGTAGAAATAATTTATATTTAAAGCCATTTTTAAAAAATATATATATAAAAAGGAAAAAGTAGTAACACAATTATCGGCGTTTCAAATGTAAAAATTTGCTAATTTTTTATTGACACAAAATTATATTTTGATATAATAACTACGCTTTTGTGTAATTTTCACAAGAAAATAGCGTATTAATGAAAGGAGAAAGTTATGCCAACTATTGAACAATTAGTACGTAATGGAAGACATGATAAAGTTACAAAATCAAAATCACCAAGCTTAGGAATTGGTTTCAATACTTTAGAGAAAAAATATACAAAGCTTCCATCACCTCAAAAACGTGGTGTATGTACACGTGTTACAACTATGACACCTAAGAAGCCTAACTCAGCATTAAGAAAGTATGCCAGAGTTCGTTTAACAAACGGAATCGAAGTTACAGCTTATATCCCAGGTGTAGGACATGCACTTCAAGAGCACAGCACAGTACTTATTCGTGGTGGACGTGTTAAGGACTTACCAGGTGTTCGTTATCACATCATTCGTGGTACATTAGATACTACAGGTGTTGCTAACAGAATGCAATCTCGTTCTAAATACGGTGCTAAAAAACCAAAATCAAAGTAGAATTTAAAAAATATTAAAGAAAGAATAAAAGGAGGAAAGACTTATGCCTCGTAAAGGACATATTGCAAAAAGAGATGTTTTACCTGATCCAATTTATAACTCAAAAGTTATAACTAGAACTGTTAATGCTATTATGCTTGATGGTAAAAAGGGTACAGCACAAACAATTTTATACAATGCACTTGAACAAGTAAAACAAGAAACTGGTCAAGATCCACTTGAGGTATTTACTAAAGCACTAGAGAATATCGCTCCAGTACTAGAAGTAAAGAGCCGTAGAATTGGTGGTCAAAACTATCAAGTACCTATTGAAGTTAGACCAGAAAGAAAAGAAACACTAGCTTTAAGATGGTTAGTTAGATTTGCACGTTTAAGAAGCGATAAGACTATGGAAGCAAAACTTGCAAAAGAAATTATTGATGCTTCTAATGGTTTAGGTGGCGCTTGCAAGAAGCGTGACGAAACTCATAGAATGGCTGAAGCTAACAAGGCTTTTGCACATTATCGTTGGTAATTAGGTGACAGAACATGCCTAGAGAATATAGTTTAAATAATACACGTAATATCGGTATCATGGCTCACATCGATGCTGGTAAAACAACAACTACAGAACGTATTTTATTCCATACAAAGAAGATCCACAAAATTGGTGAAACACATGATGGTGCTTCAACAATGGACTGGATGGTACAAGAACAAGAAAGAGGTATTACTATTACTTCAGCTGCAACTACTGCAGTTTGGAAAGGCAATAGAATTAATATCATCGACACTCCAGGACACGTTGACTTCACAGTAGAAGTTGAACGTTCACTTCG
This sequence comes from Acholeplasmatales bacterium, assembly GCA_017454375.1. Classification (GTDB taxonomy): domain Bacteria; phylum Bacillota_I; class Bacilli_A; order Acholeplasmatales; family Anaeroplasmataceae; genus Anaeroplasma. The sequence goes on from JAFTDB010000006.1 coordinate 3,482, forward strand.
TGTACTTGATGGTGCTGTTACAGTACTTGATGGTCAAGCAGGTGTTGAACCTCAAACTGAAACTGTTTGGAGACAAGCATCAGAATATAACGTACCAAGAATCGTATTTGTTAACAAAATGGATAAGATTGGTGCAGATTTTGAATATTCTGTAAACACTATTCATGATAGATTAGGTGCTACTGCAGCAGCAATCGAATGGCCAATTGGCTCAGAAGATCAATTCAAGGGTGCAGTAGACTTACTTGAAATGAAGGCTTACATCTATGATGGTGGCCAAGAAGAAAACTATCAAGTAACTGACATTCCAGCTGATCTAGTATCTATTTGTGAAGAAAAAAGAGAATTATTAATTGATACAATCTCTCAATTTGATGATGATTTAGCTATGAAGTACCTTGAAGGTGAAGAAATCAGCGTTGATGAAATCAAAGCTGTTATCAGAAAGGCTACACTTTCTGCAGAATTCTTCCCAGTACTTTGCGGTTCAGCATTCAAAAATATGGGTGTTAAGAGAGTTCTTGACTATGTAATCGACTTCTTACCAGCTCCAACTGATGTTGCAGCTATTAAGGGTGAAGATTCAGACGGTAACGAAATCATCGTTAACCCTTCAGATGATTCTAAGTTCGCAGCTTTAGCATTCAAGGTTGCAACTGACCCATATGTTGGTAGATTAACATACTTCCGTGTTTATGCAGGTCATATCACTTCTGGTTCTTATGTAGTTAACACTACTAAGGGCGTTAAGGAAAGATTAGGCCGTATCATGCAAATGCATGCAAACCACAGAGAAGAAATCAAAGAAGTTTATTCAGGCGATATCGCTGCAGCAATTGGTTTCAAATCAACTACTACAGGTGATACATTAGCTGAAGAAAAATATGATATCATCCTTGAAAAGATGATTTTCCCTGAACCAGTTATTAGTGTTGCTGTTGAACCTAAGACTAAAGCTGACCAAGAAAAGATGAGCAACGCTCTATCTAAGTTAGCTGAAGAAGATCCAACATTCAAGACTTACACTAACCCTGAAACTGGTGAAACAATTATTTCTGGTATGGGTGAATTACACCTAGATATCATTGTTGACCGTATGAAGAGAGAATTCAACGTTTCTGCAAATGTTGGTGCTCCTCAAGTTTCTTACCGTGAAACAATCACTCAAGTTGGTGAATGTGAAGGTAAGTTCATCCGTCAATCTGGTGGTAGAGGTCAATATGGTCACGTTTGGGTAAGATTCTCACCTAACCCTGAAAAAGGTTATGAATTCGTTGACTCAGTTGTTGGTGGTGTTGTTCCAAGAGAATATATCCCTGTAACTGACAAAGGTATTCAAGAAGCTTTACCTAATGGTATCCTTGCTGGCTATCCATTAATTGATATCAAAGCTGAACTATTTGATGGTTCTTACCATGAAGTAGACTCATCTGAAATGGCATTCAAAGTTGCTGCTTCACTAGCTGTTAAGGCTATGAAGGACAAATGTAAGCCAATCCTACTTGAGCCAATCATGGAAGTAGACGTAGTAGTTCCAGAAGAATATGTTGGTAATGTTATCGGTGATCTAACAAGCCGTAGAGGTAGACTAGATTCACAAGAACAACGTGGTAATGGTATGAAGATTAGAGCATACGTTCCACTTGCTGAAATGTTCGGTTATGCTACAGCACTTCGTTCTAATACACAAGGCCGTGGTAACTTCGTAATGCAAATGCATCATTATGAAGCATGTCCAAGAAACATTCAAGAAGAAATCATTGCTAAAAGAGCTTAAATAAGTTAACTACAAGTAAATATTACTTGATAATCCTTGCCAACTAGGGTAAAATATTAGTTGGAACAATTTGAAAAAAACAGAAATTAATTTAGGAGGTCCATATAAATGGCAAAGGAAAAATTTAACCGTTCTAAACCACATGTTAATATTGGTACAATCGGTCACGTTGACCATGGTAAAACTACTTTAACTGCTGCTATTACAACAATTCTTGCT
>JAFTDB010000007.1 GCA_017454375.1 Acholeplasmatales bacterium
CTATATTAAAAGCTTTACCTAAATTAACACAGGGTGCGATTCAGTTAGTAAATACACTTGTTAAAACAATTCTTGCTAATCTTCCAAAGATTATACAAGCAGCTGCAGAAGTAATTGTTGCACTTGCTAAAGGGCTAGCCGAGGCTTTACCTGAATTAATACCTGCAATAGTAGAGGTAATTATACAGATAGTTGAAACACTTATTGAAAATCTACCTATGATTTTAGATGCTGCACTTCAAATTATAATGGGGCTTGCAGAAGGTATCTTAAATGCAATTCCAATATTAATTGAGGCGCTACCAGAAATTATTATTGCGATTGTAGAATTTATTCTAGAAGCTATACCTCAGATTATAGATGCCGGTATTCAGTTATTAACTTCATTAATTGATGCTTTACCTGAAATCATAGAAACAATAGTAGAGGCTATACCACAAATAATAAATGGTATTATAAATGCTATTTTTGAAGCTATTCCATCACTTATTGATGCTGGTATAAAACTACTTGTATCTTTGATACAAGCCCTACCAGATATCATAATTATGATTGTTGAAGCTATACCTCAAATTATTACAGGAATAATAAATGCGCTTTTAGGCAATATAGATAAATTCATTATGGCTGGAGTTCAACTCTTTATGGCAATAATTACTAACCTTCCAACAATTATTATGGAGTTAGTAAAAGCTGTACCTCAAATATTAAAGGCACTAGTGAATGCATTTGCTAATGGTTTTAGTCAGTTTGCTGAGATTGGTAAGAATCTGGTAAGAGGTTTATGGGAAGGTATACAAAGTCTAGCTTCATGGATATGGGATAAAGTATCTAGTTGGGCTAAGAATTTATGGAACGGAATTAAAAACTTCTTTGGAATTCATTCACCATCTAAAAAGATGGCTTTTATTGGTGACATGATGATGGAAGGTTTGGCTTTAGGTATTGATGAAACTGCAAGTGAAGTTATTGATTCAGCAGAAGATATGACTAAAGATTTAAATAATGTATTTGATGATTTAGGTGCTGATATGAATAAAGTGCCTACAGATTTTAATGTGTCTAGCTCACTAAGTGAAAATACTCCAAAAGTATCTGGAGGTTTTAGATTAGAACTTCATATCGATAATTTTAATAATTATACAAACGATGATATTACATCTTTAACTGAAGAAGTAATGGAAGTTGCTGATTCATTTATTAGAAGAAAAGGAATGGTGCTTGGATAATGAATTATTATAATTTTAATGGACATAGTTCAACTGAATTTGATATTAGAATACAAAAGAAAAATGTATATTCAGGGCCAAAAAGAGATGTAACTCTAACAAGTATCCCAGGTCGTAATGGGGATATAGTATATTCAAATAAAAGATATTCTAATGTTAATGTTTCATATACATGTTTTGTTATAGCTAAATCCAAAGAAGAACTAGAAAATAAAATAACTAATATTAAAAACTGGTTATATAAAGAAGCTGATTCATATCATGATTTAATTGATTCATATAATCAAGATTTTAAAAGAATAGCCATTTTTAATAATAAACTTGATATAACAGATGAAGTTTCAAAGATAGGAACATTTACTATTACGTTTTCTTGTAAGCCACTAAGATATCTCTTAAGAGGACTCGAGGTTTTATCTTTTACAGGAAATGCTGAATTAACTAATCCATATATAACTTCATCTAAACCTTATATAAAAATATATGGTAATGGTGATGGTAGATTAATACTTCAAAATAGTGAAGGTAATCATATTTGGAATATTACTGATATCGATGAATATATTGAATTTGATAGTGAATTAATGTCAGCATTTAAAGATACAATCCTTCAGAATACCCTAGTTAGCGGCGAGGGCTTTCCTGAACTTGTTGAAGGATTAAACACATTATCTTTTGATGGAGATATTACAAGAATTGATATTATTCCAAGGTGGGTGAGCCTATGATACCTATTTTATTTAGTCCAACAGCTACTTCATTTGATAACTTTGGTTTAGGCCATTTAATAGATATAGTATCATGCGAAGTTACTGAAGAAAGAAACGGACCTTTTGAACTAACTTTAAAATATCCGGTTACAGGTTATCTTTATAACAAGATAAATAAAGAATGTATTATAGTTGCAAAGCCAAATGATAGAGCTTCTAATCAAGCCTTTAGAATCTATAAAATCTCTATTCCTATAAATGGTATAGTAACAATAAATGCACAGCATATTTCATATGATTTAGTTAATATAGCAATTAAACCATTTAATTTAGAAAATGTTAGTGCATCTCAAGCAGGTGAATATCTACTTAATAATGCAGTAATAAGACATAATTTTAGATTTCAAAGTGATTTTTCATCAGGCCATGATTTTTCTTGTGATTTACCTAAATCTATAAGAAGTCTAATAGGTGGTTCTAAAGGAAGCCTTTTAGATTTATGGGGTGGTGAATTTGAATGGGATAATTATTTAATTAAACAACATGCTCATAGAGGAAGCGATAATGGTGTAGTTATTAGCTATGGTAAAAATTTAACAAAATTAGATCAGGATTCATCTATAGAAGATGTTTATACACATGTCTTACCTTATGGAATCTTAAAAGATGATGAAACAGGCGAAGAAGAAATAATAACTTTACCAGAAGCAGTTCTTCCTATAAACGAAACGATAC
>JAFTDB010000008.1 GCA_017454375.1 Acholeplasmatales bacterium
TTGAAACAGAATTAGTATAATTATTAATCATAAAAACCTCAAAGGTGATTATACCAAGTAATGAATAAAAGAAAAAGAGGTCATCGACCTCTTAGAGGAATGTCGTATAAGATTTTAATCTTTAGACATTTCTTTTTTTATATATTCTTTTTCTACATGCATTAAATCATCTAAGGCAAGACCATTAGAGAATGTTCTTATCTCTGCTTTATATTTCCATTTTCTTAATCTATCCTCTACATTCTTTGTGGGAGCATGTACTATCTTACATTTATTAAATACTAGATTACGCCATGCTAGCATTAATCCACCATTAATTAATTTAGACCAAGATAGCTTGACGGATGCTAATAGATTCTCTGGATGTAGATGGTATGTAGCAACACATGGTACATTCATCTTTTTAGCTAATCTCGTAGTAGCAATCTGAATGTTGAATGGTTCTTCTATATGAACTACGTCAGCCCATTCTAAGGCCTCTTTAATCACTTTTTTGTTAGTCTTCGAGAATTGGTAGCCTTGCTTAGATATAATTGAATCAAAGCCAATTATTGTTAAATCATCAAGCTCGTATTCTGGTTGTCTCTTACCAGTTTTATTTCTACCTGATAATACTCTAACCTCAATACCACGCTTTTCTAGTTCTCTTATATTTCTTTTTACTGCTGCACATAGGCCATTGCCTTTAGAATGCAAGTTATTTATAACAAATAATACTTTCACATAAACCAACTCCAATATTATTAGTATATTATATTATACCATATAATGTAAAAATAATTGCATTAGATCTTCTTTTTATACACAAACAAACGAAATACTGCTAAAGAAGTATAGGTATTGTTGCTGTGGTAAAACTATGTTTCTAAAGTAGTATACATGTTTTGGGCTAATAATTTAATAAAAGGCATCTATTCGATGCCTCTATTCTAAAGTTTGTCGCCTGTGAAATTGTGGAGATGGCTTCATCTGGAAAATTAGATTTCAGTTGTCCTCATTTTGTGGACAACTGAAATAAATAGTATCTACCACATGTTTAAAATTGCTTTAAATATTCTTCTATATTCTGATATTCAATTCCTTCGATTGTTTTGCTTTCTCCTCTATATAAAACAACTTTTTTTCTAATGTGACCAAATCTATATTCTGTTTCATCACATTTTTCTTTATTCAACAAATGTCTTGCTTGATCTTTTACAGCATCTTTGCTGTATTTGATTTCATATACTTCAGATTCCATCTTGTCAGGATCACTTATTACCATATCGAATTCACCATCAGCAAATTGCAATTTAAACACATCCATAGATGGTTTAGCAATTTTAGTTCCTAGAAGAACTATATCCTCTGTCATTCTACCTTTTATTTCATTTAGTATTCTTTCAACTACTCTATTTCTATCTTCTATTGATAGGTTTTTAAATAACATATCTTCTGATAAAGATAAAATAAATGATTTCGCTTGCGAATATCTAAGACCTGGTTGAGTGAATACTACTCTCTTTCTGTCTTGTCTAGAAGTGTTACTATCAACAATTCTGATTGTATCTATTAAATCTAGGGCAGATAGATATTCTTCTATTTGTTTTATATGAACCTCATCTATTTTAATGGATTGTTCATCTTTATTCTTTATTTCTAGTAATTCTTTTAATCTGTTAGTAAATGTATATATATCTATATCGTCTAATATAGTAGTAGGCATGTTTCTATCTTTTCTTAGGTTGTTAGCTGAAATCCTTAAATCATTAGATTTGAATTCTCGTTCTAATACCTCTATAGTAAAGCGATGGTTCATGTCCTCTACTACTCTATTGATTGCCCCAGTTAATTCGCCTTTCTCATATAGATCATATAAATGTCTAAAATAACCTTCATACTTATAATATTTAAGTGAGTGCTGGATATTTTGAGCAATTGCGCTATCCACATATTCATCGGTGTTTTCTTTATTATCAAATGCATTATAATAATGCCCACTAATACTCATGGTACCGCCACATTGAATATAATTATCAATTCCTTTTATTCCAAGAACTTTAGAAAATTCAAAATATGAAATATATGTTGTGTGAAGTAATATAGATCTATCATATAATTCATTGCTTTTGGTAATCCAGAAGCCTAATGAATCTTTACCTGATAATATTATCTTCATACCTGATGAAGAATAGATATCTGATAATAATGCTGCACCCTCTATAAAATCATCCATGAATGTTATTTCATCTATAAAATTGTATTTATAGCCATTAGATTGTAAAGTTTTTAAATCCTTGTTTAAGTCTGAAAATTTATCTTGTTTAGTAATTTGAATAAAGGCTGCTTTATTGAAATCATCATCATTCATATCATAAATTGATTGATGAATAAGAGTTGTTTTTCCGGTTCTTCTTAATCCATATAAAATGAATACTTTTTTATATACATTATTATATAGATAATCAGAAATATCTTTATATCCATTTCTCTTTTTTAATCCTTTTACAGAATTAACAAGTAATCTTAATTCATTACCAACTTTTACAGTAGTAAAAAAAGATAACGTTATATCTTGTTCATATTCACCTGTTATAAGCATTCTTTCTAACTTTTTTCTTTCATCAAGTTGAGATAGAACTGTATCTAATTCATCAGGCTTTATGTTTCTTGTTTTTTGCTTACCCTCTTCAGTCCACTGTAAAACATTGTACTCATAAGATTTGTCATTTCTTTTAATAGTCTTTTTAGATATAGCCCCTTTAGGTAAGATGTTTAACTTATCCAATATCTGTTTTTTAGTCATATTATCAGCCTTTCTTCCTTGTTTACTTAATTTTACTTAATTTGTCAAGTAAACACAAAACCAATAAAAAAACACTACCGAAGTAGTGCTTAACCAGGGGAAGGTTATTACTTTTAGTAGTGTTTTTTGTGTATATAGGGGATTATTAAGCTTTAGAAAAATCTAATAATTAGTAGATTTTTCCATCGATTGATAATACTACGAAGTTTGATGCTGAATCATCACTAACTTTGTGACATCCACGGATTTGTACAAAGTAGAAATCTTCAGTGTGTTCAACAGTTAATGTAACTTTATTTGATAGTTTTCCATTGTTGATAGGTGACCATTTAACAGATTTTAAAACTGTTCCATCTTCTGCTAATAGATCAACATAGCAATATAATGGGTTTGAAGTAGCAGTTGTTGAGCAAATCATTTCTAAATCGATTTTCTTTGTTGCAGCAAATTTTGTAGATTTAACTGTATCTCCTGCACCTGCAGTTGCTGAACCACAAATTTTTGGACAGTCAACTAATTCAATTTCAGCATTCACAGTTCCAGTTGAATCTTTTTTGTCTTTATCATATCCAAGAGTTGTTGCAACTTTTGCAGATCCTACAGAAGCCATTGTAACAGTCCAACCATTATAACCAGTTTCTCTTGCATCAAACCCTGTTATAGCAGTTGTTTGAGCTGGAGCTGGTGTTGTGCTTTCTGCTGGCTCTACTTTGATACTGTAGAATGTTATACCATCTTTTTTAGAGCCAATTTGGTAAACTGCACCACAATCAATTGTAAGTGTATGTGTACAAATATCAGCAGTATCTTTATCTTCGATTTTTTGAACAGTTAATGCTAAATCATTTTTAAACATTGTTCCGTTTTTATTGATTTGAACATATCTTTGTTCACTAGCTTTACCTGATTTTGCAATGATTGTAAGTTTTACTTGACCAGAATATTCTCTTAAGTCTAATTCTACATATCTAGATGCAGATTGAATTGTACCACCAGTTTTTAAAACCTTTGTATATCCTTCTAAACCGCTATCGGCACCAACAGCTAATTTTCCTGTTTCATTAGATTTTAAAGTCATAAATGGAATATTTGTTTTAGTGTCTGTTGTTACGTTAGCTGTTTCGAATTGATCAAATTTCAATTCCTTTGCTTCAGTAATCTTTACTTCACCAGTTACATCAACATAAATATCTATAGCTGCATTAGCAATCTTAAAGTCAAATGCTGTTGTCTTTTCAGAATCAGTGTAATAACCACCAATTTTCTTTCCTTCTATAATTAGATCTGCAATTAATTCATTTAGTACATCTCTTGATACATATGAATCTACATATAATGGATTAGCATATACTACTGTTTTATCACCAACATGAATTGTTAATGTAGCTTCTGTATATGTGCCTTTGAAGAATTTAACTATTTCATTCCAAGAATCTTCATATGTAGTTTCACCATTTTTACCAGCAAAGATTACAAGTGGGTTATTGTATTTGCCATTAACATCAGTTGCATCATTAGCTTTAACTGTTACAGATGCATAGTCAGCAGCTTCAGTTGCACTTAATGCACCAGCACCAGTGTTATTGAATTCGAAGATATTAGCTTTCTTTGGACTCTTGTTTGAATTCATTTCAGTATAACGATCATTATATGTAATGTCGCCTTCTTTATGTCCTGTTTTGAAATCATATTTAGAATATGCAGCTGAAATATTAGAGTTCATGATCATTAATTTCATTCCTGTATCCCAAGTTCTACCAAGTGATACTGAACCATCTAATACTGTTGAATCAGCTTCAAATGTACAACCATCGAAGATGTAGTCATAAGCGCTATTTGAGCCCTTTGTACAAGCTACATAACCGCCATTACCACTCTTTGCAGCAGTACCTTCAGCATTTAAGTCACCAACAAGTGTGTGGATTATAGAATTTCCAAAATATGCTGTAACTGTACCACCACCGAAGATATAATCTGTTCTACCTTCAATGTAACAATATTGATATGCTTGACGACCTTTATCAGCATATAATGTATCATGATATGATGAAACATTACAGAATCTGAATGCACTCTTATCAGCTCTAACAAGTAATGCTACAGCTTGAGTATCCTTCATAACAGCTTTTTCAAGTGTCTTAGATTCATTATATAAATCATTATTATTATAATAATTTTTGAATGTAATACCTTCAGCCATGAATCCTACTGCTGATTCTCTTACTGAGAATGTTGCAGAACCATCAGTGCTATATAAATATTGACCAGATGGATCTAATTGACCAGCTAATCTATCATATACGATTACATATTTAGAAGCTTTAGCAAGTAAACCTTCAACATCATATTCACCATTTTCGGCTACAATAGTTGCACCTTGAATATGAACATTAGGTAATGTTACTTCAACTTTTTCATTATATGTACCTTCAGCAAGAGAGATTGCTTTAATTACATCAGCATCAAGCTTAGATGCTTCTAATAATTGCATAGCTTGAGTAATTGTTTTAACAGTTGCAGTGTTACCTGTAGTTGCTATAGTTGCTTCAGGATCTACTGAAACATATACAGCATTACCAAGTAATACATCTTCAGCAGCAACTAGTTTTCCAACAGTGTAAGTTTGATATGTTGCTGTTTTACCTTGATATGTAACAGTAACAAGATTGCTATTATCCTTTTCAGCTGTAAAGCCAGATGCAATTGTGAAGTCTTTTGTTGTTTCACCACATTTAGCATGTGCAACAACTGATAAATTCTTAGAATTGAATGTATCACCAGTTACGAAAACTGTTTGAACATGTTGTGTAGCACGTTTATCATTTAATGCAAACATGTTATTAGTGATTGATTCAACAGCAAATACTTTAACTGTGAATGTCTTTTCAGTGAAGTTAGCATAACCAACTTTAACAGTGTATTCACCTTCAGCAGTTAAATCTACTGCATCAACATTGATTGTTAATTGTGCATCATCAGCTGTAATTGATTCAACTCTACCATTTCCATAAATCTTATTAGCCTTAATTCCTAAAGCAGCCTTTAAAGCGGCTTTATCAGCTAATGTATTAGCTAAGAATTCAGATTCTTCAGCTGTGAATTCAAAATCAGTGACAGGTGCCTTCTCAAGCTTTTGAGCAACAGATATAGATGAAATATAAACTGATTTTTCACCATAAATTTGATATGTTCCAGCTTCTAATTGTGTTAAATCAATAGCATCTGTAACATCTTTGTTCTTATATGTCTTTGTAGAAGTATAGATGTGTTCTGCAGTACCATCAACAACTTTATCAACATAAATCTTGCCATCAGTACTTGAAGCCCATTGGCCTTCTGCTACATGAATTTCATTTTCTAGACCAGTTAGAGTAACAGTTATTTTCTTACCTTGAGTGTTCATCTTTTCAGCATCGTTAACTCTTAGACCAGCTTCAAATTTGAATAAACCATATGATTTTTCTTCAGTTGTATTAGTACCAACTGTGAAACCAGCAGCAGATGCTAAACCATTCCAAGATACAAATCCGTTTCCACCGTCTTTATTAAAGCCAGTAGTTACTGTTTCATATTTAGGAGCCCATTTAGCCCAAATTTCAGTATCTTCTTCAATACCTTCTGTAATTTCAGCAAGTGTTTGAAGTGATGAATCAGCATACCAACCAGCGAATTCTTTGTAATCATCAGTTGGATCAGCTAATTCTGGAATACCATACCATACGTTTCCAGATTTTCTGTTTAATGTAACTGTAACTTCTCTAGTTGCAGTAGCATCATTTGGATTATCATGAATAGTTAATGTAACTGTTTCAAAATTTCCCCATAATGCATATAATGTTAAATTTGCGTTAACTGCTTGTGTGAAATCATAAGCAGTTGAAGATAATGTTGTACCATTATCAGTTGATGTGAACCATCCAACAAATTTTTCTCCATCTTTTGTTGGATCAGTAGGTTTAGCTACTGCGCTACCTGCGTTAACTTCTGCAGCTTGAACAGCACTTCCACCTTTTGAATCAAAAGTTACTGTGAACTTTTCAACTACTGGTGTTGTGCTTGTAGTTGTAGGTTCAGGAGTTGTACTACTAGTTGTAGGAGTAGTTACAGTCGTTGTAGGTGTAGGTGTTGTAGTAGTTTGTTGTGGTAAATTGTTACAAGAAGCTAATGCAACAGAACCACCAACTAGGCCAGCGACTAAAAGAACCTTTTTTAAAATATTTTTCTTCTTCATCTGTTTCTTCCCTCTCTTAATTTATAATTAAAGCGTCGATGAAAACGCTTAACTAAATAACACGAAAATTATAACATTTTAACCTTTATAAATAAATAGATTTTCTCAAAAATAGGGCTTTGTGAGAAAAAATTGTGCTAATCTTTCCATATTTTTCTCAAAAATATTTCAAAAAATTGAGTTTTAAATATGTAATAATACATATTTATTTGATAATTTGCTTATAATTCTTAAAAAGGCACATTTGTTGACTATAATCGAAAAAAATGATAAAATTAGTAAACGCTAACATAAGGAGGTTATGCTATGAGAAAATTTAGTAAATTTTTCTGTGCGTTTACTGGCTTATCTCTAGTTGCTGCATTAGCATCTTGTGGTGGTAATAACCAACCTACAACCGCTTCTACAGCTCCTATCACAACAAGTCCAGTTCAAACAATAAGTGAAACAGACGAGAAGTATCCAACAGTTAGTGCTGATGGCGTTAGTGCTGAAGCTGGTAAACTAATCCAAATTTTCGCTGATACAACAAATGCTAAAAAGGTGTTTTATGTAGGCGATACATTTTCTTCTGAAGGCTTAGTTGTTAAAGCTACATATTATAATGAAACAACAAGCCAAAGAACAACTAAGGAAGTTACTGGCTATACACTAGATGCATCAGGCTTCAATTCAGATGCTGTTGGTTCATCACAAATATTAGTAAGTTATCGTGAAGGTGGAGAGGTAGTTAATACATACTATACAGTTCAAATTAAATTATCTTTATTTGAATCTACTCAAGATATAACATTTGTATCAGGTCTTGATGTTGAATTTAATACTGCTGTTTCTACTGACAAGCTAGTAAAAACAATTGACTTAAATACTAATTATGCATTCGCTAAGTCTAACCTTAAATATAAATTATATACAACAACTACTTCTGCTGAAGGTAATACAGTAGCTGTAGAAGACATTACATCTCGTGATGTTGAAATTGAACAAGCTATTAATGTAAATAAAGTTGGTGTATATATGGTTAAGGTAACTTATACAGGAAACAATGTTACAATTGGTGGTAAGACTTATGAAAATAAAGTAACTGCCTTTGTACTTGTAAATGTAGTAAACCCAGTTACTGCAATCCAAAAGGTATCAACTGGTGATACTACATTTGAGGCAACACCAGATAAGCTTGATTTAAGTAATTGGGAAATCAAGATTACTAGAAAGGTTAATGCTGGTGAAGAAATTGTTCATTTCAACGATAAAGATTTCGTACTTTCAGGAGTTAACTTATTAGTTGTTGGTGAACAAACTGCTTCTATCGTATATAAGGAGCTAGCAGAAAACGGAACAACAATAATGTGTGAGGTTCCTGTAACTGTAAATGAATCAAGCAAATATGATATTTTGATCAATGATAATATTGAGACACTTGCAAAAGCTGGTACACCAGCAGCTGATGGTGCTCCTACACCTTATACATTTGAAGGTGAAGAGCTTGATTTCTTAACAGCTCAAAATATCGGTATTCAGCTTGAAAAGAAGCGTAGCTCTGATGGACTTGAGTTCAGTGGTTTCATCAAGGTTGATGGTGCTGCAAAGAAATCATTTGTTAAGATTCATATGGAAAAAGGCGGAAAGCTTGTATTATTCGTATCAAGTAATGGCGATGATGCAAGAACATGCATTTTAGAAAATGAAGAATTAGAATACGAAGAAAAGCGTACTACACCAGATGGTTCAACATATAAGCAACAACCACAACGCTTCGAATACGTTTTGGAAGCTGGAGATTATTTATTCTATGCTGAAGGTGGCACAGTAAATATCCATGGCTTTATTCTAGCAACTGAGAAATAGGAGGGGAAAATGATGAGAAAAAATATGATTAAAAAATTATTAGTTTCTGTTCCTGTATTATCAGTAGCTTTAGTATCACTAGCATCTTGTGGTGGTAATGCTGCTCCTACAACAACAGGAAGCGTTGATCCTACTGTTGTTGTCCCCGAAAATGCAGTCTTTGTTTCACCAGATGGTAAAGCAAAGAAAGATGGTGCTGATGGTTCAATCGATAAACCATATGATTTTGAAACAGCTACATTCGAAGCTAAACCTGGCGATACATTATATTTAAAAGGTGGTTCTTATAAATATAAATATAGATTAGGTTTATCTAAGAGTGGTGAAGCAGGTAAATATATCACTGTTATGCCTCAAACATCATCAGATAGAGTAATCTTTGATTTCTCTGAGATGCTATTTGATGGCTCTAACCGTGGTATTCAAATCTATGGTAATTACTGGCATTTCTATAATGTAGAGATTACAGGTGCTGGTGATAACGGTATGTATATCGCTGGTAACCATAACATTATTGAACAATGTCAATTCTATAACAATAGAGATACAGGCTTACAAATTGGTCGTGGTTATTCAGAATATACAACATTAGATACATGGCCAAGCTATAACATTATTAAAAACTGTACTTCTTTTGCTAACTATGACCCAGATACACTTGGTGAAAATGCCGATGGCTTTGCTGCTAAGTTAACTATTGGTCATGGTAACGTATTTGATGGATGTATCGCATTCAGAAATTCAGATGATGGATGGGATATGTTTGCTAAGGTAGACTCAGGTAATATCGGTGCAGTATACCTATATAACTGTGTATCATTTGAAAATGGCTTCCTACCATATCAAATTGATAAGATTTTAGATGATGGTTCTACAATTAAATCATATGACACACCAAATGGTGATGGTATCGGATTTAAGCTTGGTGGTTCTACAATGGAAGGTGATGTTTTCATTGATAACTGCTTAGCATTCAATAATAAATTACACGGCTTTGGTGATAACTCTAACCCTGGTGTAATCAGCATCAAGAATTCAACTGCATTCAACAACTGTGTTGGTGTAACTGATGATGGCTCTATTTCTCCAGTTAGAGGATTTGGTATGACAGATGCTAAATCAAATAACATTGACTTAGCTCGTTCTACAGCAAGCTACAATAACTATTATGGTGTATTATCATATGTTAATAACCAAAAGAACTTCTCACCTGTTGGTGAATCTTCATATAACGTAGACTCTTATAGAGGCTCTGTTGGCTATTCAATCTTCAACCCTTCATATGATAAGGGTGAACAATATATTACATTCACAGGCTATGAGGATGGTTCTTCATTCGCAACTGAAACTGTTGATACAGCTTATGAATATGGTACAGCATACACTGGCTTAAGTGATGCATCATTTGCTGATTTAACACCATTCAACATGAAGTGTGATCAATTCACAAAGCTTGATGATATGTGTAGAATTCATAAGGAATTAAGAAATGCTGATGGCTCTGTTAATATGGGCAACAAGATTAAGGTTGTTGATCAAAACCTATTAACATATGCTAATGGTAAGCCAATTGGTGCTAGCCTATCTAAGACATCTTATGCTGATTATCCACATTCAGATGTATTAACATTTAATAATGCAGCTGCATCAGGATTTGAAGCTGATAAGGTTGATGTATTATCAGCATATTCTGCAATTCAACCATTAACTTCACTTAATGCTACATTCCAAGACTTTGAAATTCCAAAGCTAATCTCTGGTTGTGACATTAACTGGACTTCTTCTAATACAGATGTTATCGTAATTGATAGTGATGAAACATCTTCTGTTTCTACAGCTGTTTATTCAAGAGCTAAAGTAATAGTTCCAGAAGAAAGTACAAAGGTAACTGTTACCGCAACAGTTTCAAAGGGTAAATATTTGGTTGCTAAGACATTTGAAATTAATGTTGTTGGACGTAATCAAAAGCTAGGTGCTCTAGCATCTACTGGTCCTAAATCAATTAAGATTGATAAATATGGTATCTTCAATGCTCCAAGAGTATATGCATTAGACTCATCATCTACTTACGGAACAGATTTACCACTTTCTGAATATACATTAGAAACAACTTATAAGTATGCATCTAATGGCGCTTCTTCATATTATCCAGTTGATGGTGTATACACATCAATTCCAGGTGTATATGAGGTAACAAGCGTTGCTACTGCTACTTATGATTCTAAGGTTACATCTACATTCGTATACAAGGTATATGTTGTAGATAAAGATTGTGCTATTGACTTTAATGGTGATCCTGTTGTTGGCCTAACACGTGATGGTATTAAGCTTGAAGGTGACTTAACTAACGTTGAAGGCTCTGTTGCTGCTATCGTATCTAAGACTGCAAAGACAGACTTAACATTAGCTGACTTCATCGGTGAAGATGGTGCTGATAAGGAAGGCGTACAATATGTTAAGATTAATATTGACTACGTTTCAGCTGAATTCATGGCAGACAACCTAGAAGCTACTGAAGGCGATGTTCAATATTATGTATATTATGTTGTATTAAATGCTAATAAGACTAATGTAAATGAAATCAAGAGTGTTACAGTTAAGAAAGAAAGCATTGATGATGTTAATGATTTCTATAGATTAGCAAGAGGTATTACTTCTTCTGATGCAACTACAATTTATACATTAACAAAAGATTTAGATTATGCTGATTATTATTGGTATGTAACTAATAAGACTGAATCTAACGCATTCAAGGGCTTATTAAATGGTAATGGACATACAGTATCTAATATTTCTATTACAGCTGAAAATGCTGCAAAATATGCTGAATTATCACAAGAAATTTCTGCAGATAAAACAGCACTTGGTGTTGTATTAAAATCAGATATTGCTGATAGCGAGCCTACAGCTGCAGCTGAAACTACATCTAATAATGAAAAGTATTTCAATGTATTCTATAAATTACAAAATGCTACATTAATGAATATTAACTTCAATAATATTCTAATCAACAACTCTGGTGCTAAGATACTTGGTGTTGTTGGTGATATGCAAGGTGGTTATATTCATAAGGTTAAATTAACTAACATCGGTATGATTGGTAAAGAATCATGTGGTGCAATGGTTGGTCAAATCACTGGTGGTGTTAACCACATCAGCCAAGTATCACTTGTTAACCCAATTCCAGATGCTGCTATCACTGATCATTCACAGACAGTTGCTAACGACTATATCCCTGAGGTATATAAGATTTCTACTACTAACAAGTATGCTGGTGGTATCGTTGGTAACGTTCAAATGAACTCTGATCAATCACTTGCTGAAACTTATATCGATAACTGCTATGTAAAAGCTAATATCGGTGCTTCTGTTGATGCACAAGGTAATGTTGGTGGTATCGTTGGCCGTGTTAAGAATGATAGTGTTAAATATAAGACAGAGATTTCTTATTGCTACTATGTTGGTACAGTAATTGGTAAAGGCCAATACCTAGGTGGTATGATTGGTGACTTAGATAACGGTTCTGGTGCTACTAAGCTAGTTAACAACTTATCTGATGCTAGATTCGTATGGAACTCAATCGTACTTGATTGGAAACAAGCTGTACTTACTGCTAGAGAACAACAATATGCTCATAAGAATTCTAACCCATTAATCGGTAGAGCTACATTAAGTGAGCTAGGCTCATATACATGTATCAATAATATTGGTTCTTGGAAAGAATATTATGAAACAAACGGTATGATTTCATCATCTATGGCATTTGACTTCTCAGGTGAAGAGGATGATGGTTCAGTATATTTATATGAATATACAGACTTCGTTTGGAAGACTAGATTAGCATTTGATATGGATATATGGGGAATTGATCCTACAACACATCAAGCTTATCTAAAATAAAATGATAACGAAAAAGAGTATTCAAAGCTTAACGCAATGAATACTCTTTTTTTAATGTATAAATTATTCACATTTCAAGTAATCAATTGAGGCAATAAACATATTTTTGTCGATACTATCAATGTTATAGTCATCACTAACAAATGGGATAATGTCGTGTTTGATTAAGTCAAAATCTGATTCTTTAAACTTTTCTATTAGCAACTCTTTAATATTATCAATATTATAATTTGATGTATCTTTATCTAATGAATAATTTAATTTGTTTTTTAAATACTCTAAATTAAATCTTACATTATGAGATAAATAAAACATATAATCAAAATAATCTCTACCCTTAGTTCTTTCTCTCCAATTTCTAGTTAATAAAGCATTTAATTTGCCAGCAAATAATGATCCATAATCAAAACAATACACATTTGAAAATGTTGGCGAATTGAGTAACTTCATTTCATAATTAGCGCCAGGTATATAATTTGTACTAACTTCAATTTTTATTGAAATAAGTTTTTCTTTATTCATACTAATCTTTCCAAAATATTCATTAGCTATATCATAATGAGATATTTTAATATATCTTCTCCTTACTTCACCGATATCATAATCTGGTTTTGAATATATTGTAGCCTTCAATCCATATGACTCAAGTACATTAATACACTTAGACATGTATTGATTAAAATCCAACTTGCATTCTTCGCTTATTACTTGAAAATCTAAATCTTCACTAAATCTATCTAAACCGTGAAATATTCTTAAACATGTACCACCATAAAAAGAAACGTTCTTAAAAAAAGATGTTTGGGATAGTGCATATAGTATTATTTTCTGGCATATTTCTCTTAATGCATTTTCAAATTCATTTAAGTTTTTTGGATTATTTAGTTTTAATGATTCTAAAATGTAATTATTTAACATTGTTATCCTCCAAGTATTTTTTAAAAAGCTTTATTGTTTTAGATGGATATAAATCACATAACTCAATCATTCTATTTTTATCTAATTCATCAAAAACCACTTCGTCTATTCTTAAATCATCAAACAACAAGTCCAATAATTCATTTTTGTTGTTTCTTGGTGATATTACTGATAACATATCAAGCAATGCTTTTTCTCTTGATGCAATTAAAACTTTTGTACCATCTATTTCAATTTCATTAATATCATATGGATAAGCATTTGAATTTATATCTTGATATAAAAATAATCCAAAGAAATTCTTATATTCCTTTTTCTTATTTTTCTTAAATGAAGCTGATTTAATAGCATATACCCTTTCAGGAATCATACCATAATAAGCTAAAGCCGTCTCAAAGGAAATATATGATGGAGATAATAAAACATTAGCTATTGTAAATGGATCTGCATCTTTATTAGTTTCGTAAAGACCTCTTTTTAGCTTAATCAAGTTATTGTTCTTTTCTTCAAGTGATATTTTATTATAAACATTGGAATAGTTTCTATATTCATATAGAAGCATTTCTATAGTCTTAATCATAAAATCCCTCCCGTTACTACTATTATACAGTAGTTACTGGAGGAAATCAACATCAAAGCGTTATCTATAAACAACTTTCTCCACATTTGCGACACTAGTTCGTAAAAAAAGAATCATCTATTTGAGATGATTCTCTTAAGTTAAATCTAATAATTATTTTAATATTTCTTTCTTTTTATTATTATAATCTTCTTCAGTAATTAATCCTTCATCAAGCATTTGTTTATATTTTCTTAATTGCTCTGCTGGATCATCCTTAGGCTCTTCTATTTCCTTTTTAGGCTCTTGTGTAGCTTTCTTAGCTGCATCATCTAGATATTTCTTTGTAGCTTCCTCTACCTGAGCATTAGCGATTATAATTGTAGGCCCTGCTTGAGGCTCTACAAGGTCGTTTTCTGGATGTTTTATGAAAGAGAATATAATTAATGATAGGATTAATAAAATAAGGCTAAAATTGTTACATAATACATATCCTGCTGCTTGTACAGTTGCAATATTTACTTTAGTTATTAAAGAAACAACAGAGAATGTAAATATTGAATAAATAACTAATGTAATAATAGCTGCAGTAGCAAGGAATGAATAAGAAGATTTCTTTCTAGTACCAGTTACAAGTGATGCTATAAAAAGAAGTACTGATGCTACTATAGTAAATATAAATGATACTACTACACCTGCTATTAATAATGTATAGCCTGTATTACCTTCTAATGCGAAGTATACAGCCATTGCAAAGATTGTTATATTTGCAAAATAGCTTACAGCAAGTGATATACCACTGCCTACTATATACATACTTTTAGTACGCTTAATAGAACCTACTAAAGCAAATACCATTGCGACGATTGTAAAGCCATTTGCGATGCATAGCCATGTGAATAATGCTGATGCTGCATTAGGATCTGACATTAAGCTAATGCCAATAACAATTGCGGATATTTGTAATACTATTGCTGTAATTGGAAAGCATATAAAAAATGCTGGTAATGTTTTAATTTCTTTATTCATATTATTACCCCCTTATTATTAAATTATATATTATATATAGTTATATATCAATATAACAAAAATTAGATAAGGAAAATCAAGTATTAATTTAATAATTTTCCATATTAATTAACGTATATTATTAAACCAAGACAAAAAATCCTCAATAATTGAGGTTTTTGAAAAAATGATGTATAATACTATTGGTTATTTAAATAAA
>JAFTDB010000009.1 GCA_017454375.1 Acholeplasmatales bacterium
AACACCTACCAATAAAGAATTCTATATTGATTTATTAATGTATCATACAAAGATACATGCCTATGTAGTAATTGAAGTTAAAATAGGTGAATTTAGTCCTTCTGATTTAGGACAATTAATATTCTATGTTAATGCGGTTGATGAATTAGAAAAAACTGATGGTGATAATGAAACAATAGGATTACTTCTATGTAAGGATGCAGATAAATTTGTTGCTGAAACCACATTAAAGAAATCATTAATGAAATTAGGTATTTCTAAATACAAAATATTTGAAGAATTACCTGAATATTTAGAAAAGAAGCTAAATGAACAATAAATATCAAAAAGGAGATGAACTTATCATCTCCTTTAATACTAACTATTTTAAATGTTCTTATTCATTAGCTGTAACAGTGAAAGATGTAACTTTAGCAGTCTTTCCACCAGTTCTATATAACTTAATTGTTGTAGTTGCAGTTAATGTAATAGTTGCAGTCTTTTCTTCTTGAGCTGTAGTAAATTCTAACTCTTGAGGTGTAGCAATACCATCAATCTTTATCTTAGCATTACCAGAACTTGAACCAGACTTAGCATCTACTTTAACAGTATATGTACCAGCTAATAATGTAATTGCAATGTATTTATCAGTTGTAGAACCATCAGCATTCATCTTGAATACACCATTGTCAATTACAATACTTGCAGCTGTATCAACAAATTTGAAGCCATTCTTAAATTGACCATTTAATGTTCCAGTTAAGTCTGTTGCTTGAACTTTATATTCACTAGTTGGGTTAACTAATGCATAAATTGTTGTTGTAGATGTAACTGTTGTTGTCTTATCATATGGTGTTTGACATTCAGAATCACTATAGAATGTTGGCATTGTATATCCAGGATAGAATACTGAATCAAGATCTAATGTTTTACCAACAGTTGTAGCAACCTTAGTAGACTCTAATCCAGAAACAGTTGGTTGAATAGTTACAAGAACTTTTTCTGCAGTCTTGAATGAATTCCATGATGTAGCTAATGCATCAACTGCATCCTTAGTAAATGCTGCATCTAATGATTCTTTAGTAGTTGCAGCCTCTTTAGCAACATATTCCTTAATTGCTGCATCTAATGAAGTATTAGCATTTACTTCAGTTACATATGAATTAACACTTTCGTATAATGCATCTTTTGCAGTAACATAATCGCTCTTTGTTTGTGCTTCGAATGAAACAGCTATATTATCAAGTTGCTTATCAGTCTTTGAACCTTGGAATTTAACACCAATTAATCCTCTAATATTAACTGTCTTGTTGTAAACTACAGCCATTTCAGCATCATCAAGGGCATGCTTAATTGTTAAATTACCTGTTGCTGTATTAAGAGTATATAAGAATTTATGAGTAGATGTACCCATAGAAATTGTTGGATTGAATGGTTGCTTTGATTCTAATCCATAAGACCATTGAATACCAGCTGAGTCATTTCTCATTTCAAATAACATTGTTTCTTCTTTACCTTCTTCATTACCATGTAGTTGGAATACTCCTTCACCATTTCCTGAAGATGTAAATTTCATTTCAAAATAAATATTATAAATACCTGTTCCCTTATCTCCACCGAAGCTTACGAATGCACTACTATTCTTAGGGAAAGTTAAAGCACCATTTTCAACTTTAACAGCTGATGTGTCATTTACTGCGAAATCTACTGCTGTTTTATTGAACTTGTCATCTTGTTTTAAAGTAATAGCTGCAAAATCAGTTGCGAATACTTTGTTAGTGCTTGTAGCAATTGAATCATATAGACCTAATTCTTCATATAATACATATACTTCAGTTGCTTCAGTAATAGGAGCTGTGAAATCAAATTCATCTCCACATGCTGCATTTGTATAATAACCAACAATCTTATAACCATCTTTTGCTAAGCTATCAGCTGGTGCAGTTGTAGTTGTGCCTTCAGCAACTTCTTGCTTTGCTGTAGTAACTTCAGTTGCAGTTCCATCAACTACTGCATAATACTTAACATCATATTTAGTTGATGCTTGAGTAGTAGTTGTAGTAGTTCCACCATTTGTAGTTGTTACAGTTGTAGGTGTAGTCCCACTTGTTGTTGTGTTGTTTCCTGTATTAGTACATGCAGCTAAACTAAATGCTGCTGCTCCTAATAATAAACCCATAAATAATTTTTTCTTTTTCATCTTAAAATCTCCTCTTAAAATATTATTATTTTAAAAATAACCTAAGCTAATTATATCAAAAAAAACATTGATAGTAAAGCGTTTTCTTGTATTAAGTAAAGATATTCTACCACTTTTCTAGTGTTAATCTATATGACATGAATTAAATATTTTTAGATATTAAAAAAATGATACTATTTCTAGTACCATTTTTATATTTCTTTATTAACTAAGCTGTTGGGAATGTAACCTTAATCCAATAGAAGTAATTATGACCTGTTCCTTCAGGATCACATTGAATTACAACTTTAGTTTTCTTTGAATATGTATAGTATCTTTGACCATCATTACCAACGCCTGTACCATCATGAGAAATTGGATTACCATCTTCATCATTGATAATATAAGCTTCGCCCCAGTTAGCATATACTTCTACTTGAGCACCAGCTGCAACTGTAAATTCGATGTTTCCACCTTTTACTTGTGCATTGTTTCCGCCGTTGTTAACTATTTGAGCTGAAATTTTGAAGAATTCTGTTACTTCAGATTCATAATTTCCATCAGTACCAAATGTTAAATCTTTTGCTGTAGAAATTACATTTTCATATTCACATTTTGCATATAATAATGGATTACATTCAGCATTATCATTACCACGCATAATTGTCCATGAACCAGCAGATGGAATAGTATATACATATGTTGTAGTTCCATCACCATTTGAAGTTTCACTTTCACATGTTAACTTAGTATCACCGTCTTTAACAACTGGTGTTGAATGGTTGTTAATAGCATCAATAGTAATTAAAGTTAATTTAGCATCGCCCTTAGTTGTAGCAATTACAAGTTTTCCTGTACTATTAAGTTTTAAACCTTTTGCTGTAGAAATTGTCTTTCCATCAATATTAACTAATGAATAATTTGTAGTTACATTATTAATCTTGAAATCCTTAGATGAAGAACCTGTAGGATCGAATACACTGATATTTTTTGCACCATCTTCTGTTGCAAGAGTACCATCTGTTGTATACCATTCAGCAACAGTCCATTTTGCTTCTTTTGGTGTACATGTAATTGTTCCAGTTTTTCCACTACCATCACATGCAGTTGCTGTAAATGTAACTGTACCAGCTTGTAAGAATGTAACCTTTCCTGTATATTGATCAACTGTACCAATAGTTTCATCTGAAGATGACCATACTACTGATTTGTTTGTTGCAGTTCCTGGACCAACTTTTGCAGCTAATTTTAATGCTACACCAACTTGATAATTTTCAGTATTACCAGTTACTTCAATTGATGAAACATCTGTTTTTTCAATAGTATTATCAGATGTAACAACAATCTTAGTAATATATGTAGTTGCTTTTGCAGTAATAACTACTTCTTTAGCACTTGTATCATAAACTATATAATCTTGTTCTACTTCTGCATTTGTTGTACCATTATTGAAGAACATTACTGCTTTACCTTGTGTATCAGCTTGAGTTTCAACTGTTCCTGCATAGTAACCATAAACTTCTACATAACACTTTCCTGATACTGGTACTGTAATTGTTGCACCTGCTTGTCCAACAAAGTGAGTTTTTGTTCCATCCTTAGCAAATCCACTAACCATAGATGCAACATCTTCACTACCATCAAATTTATAAGTAGTAGTTTGTCCAGCTACTTCACCATCTAATGTTGATTTAGAAGAATCTGCTGCAACGAAGAATCCATTTTCAGAAATCACTGTTGCAATATCCCAATAATTAACTTCATCCTTAGTATATTTTAATTTTCCTGTATCATAAATACGGTTAAGAATTGTCTCTCTACCACTAAATTCTTTAGATACAGTATCTTCGTCTACGATATCTCCATCACCAGCATATCCGATTGAATCTGCTGTTGCCTTATCCATTTTATAACCAATTGCTGTTTTGTCAAATTCAGTAACAGTTCCTGAATTATACCAAATCTTTTCTTCAATATCTGAACAATCAGTATTGATATATGCTACTTGGTTGAAATAATCTGTAACATTACTCCATGGATTACGAGCAAGATATGTTAATTGAGTTTTCTCATTTGCTTCTGCGTTTTCTTTAACTGTTGAATTAAATATAACTAAACCTTTACCAACTTTCATTGTTTTAGCCATTCTTGGAGCTGTAACATATGAAGCGTGTGTAGAAGCTGATTCGTCATAAATTGAAACGATTTCGCATTGCTCATATAGTGCTACTGAACCTGCTTGTTCCATCCAAATGAAGTCTGTATCACCTTCGATATAACATCCATAGAACCATGCTTTACCAGCTGTTCTTAATGTATCTTGGTGAGACTTAAATCCACAGTTATAAGCTATTGTATTACCTTTTGTATCAGTACCTAAAACCTCTGCTTGAGCATTGTTACCACCAGCTAAAGCACGAGTCCAATCACTTTCAAGTGTTACATTCTCAAGAATAATATTTCCTGTACCTTGAATAGCAATCATACTACGAGTCTTTTCTTGACCCATGTCACTACCATGACCTTTAATAATTACATCAGCACCATATTTTGTAGCTGTATTACCTTTAATTTTAATTGTTGCAGATCCGTTATATGCAAGACCATCATCAACAGTATAAGTTCCCTTAGGAAGTGTAATTACGAATGTATCAGTTGATGCTGCAGGTACTGCTGCAAATGCCTCTTGAATAGTTGCATATTCAGTTCCATTCATCTTAATAGCAGTATCTTTTGAAACAGCTGCATATTTAGCATAAATAGTTGTTGCTGCAGAAATAGTATCTGTTTCAAAATTAAACTCTGTTGTTAATGATGCATCTTTACACCATCCAACAAATTCATATGTATTATTTGCATCTTCAGCCTTTGTAGGATTTGTAGTTGGCTTAGCAACCTTCTTTCCTTCTTCAACTTCAGTTGTAGATATTTCAGTAGTACCATCCATAAATTTTACAGAATACTTAGTAGCAACTTGTGTAGTTGTTGTTCCAGTATCTGTACCACTAGTAGTTGTTGTACCAGTATTTCCACCACATGCAGCTAAACCAAATACTGCAGAAGCCATTAAAATACCTACGAATAGTTTTTTCTTTTTCATTTCTTCTTAATCTCCTTTTAAATATTCCCAAATGTATATTTTTTTAAAAAACATAACTGTCCTAATAATAACACAAAGAAAGCGTTTTTACAACGATTATAAACTACTTTTTTATAATATTTTTTTCTTTTTTAAATTGTTTTAGAAAAAAAGTAATATATCATACATTTCGTTCCAAAATAAAATCGAGTAGAGTAGAAAAATAAATATTTTTTCATATTTATTCTTCATCCCCTCTCACACCACCACATCGTGCCGTTCGGCAATGGGCGGCTCAATTTATAAATTTAAATTCAAGCTAAATAGTAATCTAAGGCGAAGACTAATCCTCTTCGTCCTTTCTTTTCGTTGTCTAGCAAAAACATTCTTTGAATTACTAATTAGGATACGCCTAACCTCTCATCTTTATTTATTCTAATTATCTACTAGCGATTTCAAGACTTTAGTAGTCTTATAAATTGTTCGGTCCTTCAGTATTAGGCTATACCTACTATGACCTCTGCTGACT